>NZ_JAJPWP010000009.1:0-421829 GCF_046549035.1 Amycolatopsis sp. lyj-90 | reverse complement strand
CAACAACAACCCGACAAACCCAACCCTCCGGCACCACAACATCAACACCCGAACCACACAACACCACACCAACACCAGAAAACAAACCCCCAGAAACACCCCCACCACCAACCCAACCAACCGAATACACACAATCCACACCACCAACAACAGAAGACGACTGGAGCTTTCGGCAGGATATGCCTTCCAGCACCGCGTAGATTTCGCCGTTGTCGTCGAGGAGTGTGACGGTTCCTTCGATTCCGTTCGAGTGGATGTCGGTGATGTTCGCGTGGGCCCACAGGTCGACCGGCTGAGCGTCGATCTTGTAGACCCTCGCCGAGCGGATGCTGAACGGCAGGCATGCTCCCAGCGTCTTCATGCCATAGAATCCCAGCAGCTGAATTCCGGCGTCCAAGGTTTCGGGGTTCAGCAGTGTCGCCGACCGGTCGGAGCTCTCGCTGACGCTGACTCGAATACGGCCGAGTACTTCCCGCTCGCCGAGATAGAGTTCGTCCACGTTCCGGTACCGCTCGCCGAACTCGACTCCATCATCGTTCAAGGTGGAGTAGAGACTGACCGTGGAGATAGCCGTGCACCGTTCCGCAATGGATGCGATCTTGGCGACCAGGTCGTCGTTCCGTTCGACAGAATTGAGTGTTCGGCTGGTTCCGCAGCTGGCATAGCGTTCCCGCGACGAATCCTCGATGACCCATTGCGCGCCATCGGGGTTGCAGTGAATGGACACCTCCCCCGCCCCGACGACGAAGGGCCGGACCATGATGATGTCACCGACCTCCACGCCGGCCGGTTCCCGCACCTCTTCGCTCTTCAGCAGAGCGGCACCCCCCATCATGGTGATGTGGCTGGCCGCGGGAATCAAAGCCTTTCCGCCGATTCGATGGTCCTCCCACATTTTGGCGAGGCCACCCTCCAGCGAGGCCGCGAATCCCTGCCCGTCGACACGACCCAACAGCGGGTTCGGGAGGCGTCGCCAGGGTAGGTGCGTGCGCGCGTACTCGACGCGTGCTGGCGGCGGGGTGTGGTGTGGTTGGTCGTAGGACTCGAGGACGACGTGTGCGTTGGTGCCACCGAAACCGAACGAGGAGACACCCGCGATCAACTTCCCCTCCGAAGCCAGCGGGGTCGACTCCGTCGGGATCACCGCATCGAACGCCGACAGATCGATCTTCGGGTTCAGTGCCGTGAAGTGCAAGTTCCCCGGCGCCTCCCGATGCCGCAACACCTCGATCGCCTTGATCAAACCAACGATCCCAGCAGCACCCTCCAGATGACCGATGTTCGACTTGACCGCACCAAGGACCACCGGCTTCACCCGACCGACACCAAGAACGTTCCGCAACGCCTCAACCTCGATCGGATCCCCCAACGGAGTACCCGTCCCATGACACTCCACAAAATCAACATCACCACCACGAACCCCAGCCTCAGCCAAAGCCCGACCAATCACCGCCTCCTGCGCCAAACCACTAGGCGCAGTAAGAGACGCACTACGACCATCCTGATTCACCGCAGTACCACGAATCACCGCAAGAACCTGATCACCATCAGCCTCAGCATCACACAACCGCTTCAACACAACAGCACCAACACCCTCACCACGACAATAACCATCAGCCGACTCATCAAAAGTCGCACACCGGCCATCGCGCGAGAGTGCCTTGGTGGCGCACGCGCTGACGTACATTCTGTGGTGAAGCATTACGTTGACGCCGCCGACGAGTGCCGCGGAGCATGCCCCGGTCCGGAGCTTTTCCACAGCGAGATCGATCGCCACCAGAGACGACGAACACGCCGTATCCACCGTCATACTCGGCCCCGTCAAACCCAGACAATACGAAACCCGATTCGACATGATCGACCCGGACACACCAGCCCCGAAGAACGGATTATGAGCTTGGCTGTCGCGCCCCATGCTGGACCAGTCATCGTTGGCGAGGCCGATGTAGACGCCTACCGGCGCTCCCCTCAAGCTGTCGCGATCGAACCCAGCGCTGTGGAGCGATTCGAATGCGACCTCAAGCATGACACGCTGCTGTGGGTCCATCATCTTGGCTTCAGCCAGCGCCAACTCGAAGAACTCGTTGTCGAAGTGCTCGACGTCGTCCATGAACGCGCCGCGGCGAGTGTAGCTCCGCCCCACCGCATCAGGATTGGGATCAAAGACCTCACCGATATCGAAGCGCGAGACAGGAATTTCGCCGACACCGTCCACCCCCGAACGCAGCATCTCCCAAAATTCCCCCGGAGAACCCACAGCACCAGGCAACCGGCACGCACTACCGACCACCGCGATCGGCTCGGCCACGGCAGGCGCTGACGAATCCGATCCCAGGGCAGCCTCTTCGATGCGCCGCGCTACCGCCACACAGTGCTTGTAGAGGAAGTTGAAATGATGGCCTTCAGTCGGCACGATCTCCAAGTTCGAAGAATGCGCCACACATCGATCCACAATTTCAGAACTGCTCTGAAACGACCTACTGGCTTCGAGCATCATTTCAGACTGTCGATCGACCGGAGGGACTTCACATTGAAAGACCATGGTGGGCGAAACGACCGATCCTTGCGGACTGTAGCGTTCCAGAAGTAGTTCAAAGGGTGCAGCGTCGACTGGAGCCTTGAAGGGCGCCATATGCCTCGGGTCCAGGAGCACCAGACGAGAGAGCATCTCGGTCTGCTCCAGCTGCAGGCCCACTTCCAATGCCAGCGTCGCACCGAACGACAGGCCGCCGACAGCGTATTGCCTGGTCGGAACCTCTCGGATCATGGCTTCACGGAGGTCGGATGCGATCGATTCGAGCGCCAGGTCGGCGGGCAGGGGTTCGGCCGGGATGGCAGGCATGGTCGCATACACAGGGATAGAGAGCGCCTGCGCCAAGGTTCCGAAGGTCTTCTCCGCCGATCCCATCACTCCGCCGATCAGGAAGAGCGGCGGACCGTCATGTACGTCGTTGAGATGCTTCCAGGCGGTTGGCGCCATCTCTTCGACCAGGCTGGCTTCTGCGAGTTGCGCGTGCAGATGGTCTACGACTTCCTGGACCGTCGGGTAGTTGAAGGCGAAGTGAGCGGGCAGTTCCACTGACTTCGGCAGCTCGGTCAGGATGGCTTGCCTGAACTGCACCAGGTCCAGAGAAGAGAGTCCAGCTTCCATGAAGGGGAGCTTCGGGTCCATGTCGGCTGACGGCGTGAACTTCTTGAGGCAAGTCCACACCACTCGGCTCAAGTCTTCCCTGGTCCACGATCGCGAAGACTGGTCCTTGACCGGTTCGACCGCCGTGGACGAGAGGTTGGTGGTGAGTGGTGTGGTGGAGACGTAGGTGTCCCAGTCAATCGGGGAGACACAAACGACGCCGGTCTGTTTCGCCGCGAGGAGGTGTCCGAGGGTCTGGGTTCCGAGTTTGTTGTTGATCGTCCCGTAGCCTGCGGCCTGGGCGCGGTTCGCCCCTTGATGCCGGGTCGCCATCCCCGCCTCGGACCACGCGCCCCACTGAACCGACAACACCGGCTCACCCAGCTCCGACCAACTCCGCGCCAACGCATCCAGCGTCGCGTTCGCAGCCGCATAACTAGCCTGACCAGGCGAACCGAAAACCGCCGCAGCAGACGAATACAACACCAGGAAATCGGAAGGAGCGAAAACAGCCCGCAAATTCCGAGCCCCCCGCACCTTCGCGCCATAAGCCTGGTTCAGCTTCCGTCCGCTCTGATTCCCCAACACACCGTCGGTCAAAACACCAGCCGCATGAACCACACCAGCGACCACAGGCAAGCCAGCATCCACCATCGCGCCGTGAACCCGGCGAACCGACCCCGCATCACTCACATCACAAACAAAACACTCCACCCGAGCCGATCGCCGCAACTCCACAACTTTTGCCGGCAACTCGGACTCCGTATAACCAGTCCTCGACAACAACACCACGTGCCGAGCACCACTCTCAACCAGAAACTCGGCCGTCACCAAACCCAGCGCACCCAAACCACCACTCACCACATACGAAACATCCCCCCGCGCAACAAAACCACCACCACCAACATCAACCCGACCCAACCGCAAAACCTCAACACCAGAAGCAGACACCCGACAATCCGGCTCCAAACACCCACTCAACACCCGCGGAAGATCACCCACCCCCACCTCAACACAATCGACCACCACATCCGGACGCTCCAACCGAGCCGTCCGAGCCAAACCCCACAACCCGGCATCATCAACACCACCCGCCACCGGCAACAACACCACCCGCCCCGGCGACACCACCTCACCCGCCAAACACACCTGAAGAACACGAAGCCCGACAACAACATCAGACTCCCGACCACCACTCAAAAACGCAACACAACCCCACTCCCGCTCACCAAGAACCTCCTCCACAGAATCCCCATCAACAACAACCCGACAAACCCAACCCTCCGGCACCACAACATCAACACCCGAACTACACAACACCACACCAACACCAGAAAACAAACCCCCAGAAACACCCCCACCACCAACCCAACCAACCGAATACACACAATCCACACCACCAACAACAGAAGACGACTTGACCACCGGCCGCTTCGCGGCCGGCCGCTCCCATGGGATCGATGTCGGCCTGAGCGGGCTCAGTTCGGGGATTCCTGTTGTGGCTTCTTTCGACCCATACCAGCGGACGTCAACGTTTGGGGCAATGCTTTTGGCCATGTCAATGAGCGTTGTACCCGGCCCGATTTCAACAATGGTGTCGACGTTCGGGAACAGTTCAAAGAGTGTCTCTATCGCCGAGTTGTACAGTACGGGCGAGATAATCTGGTCTCGCCAGTATTCGGCCGTCTGAAGGTTCTTCTCTTCGATGACGCCTGACAGCGTGGAGATGAATGTGACCCTTGAGTCCGGACTCTTCAGCTCTACGTTCTGCATCATGCCGTAGAAGTCCGCAGCGGCGTTCTGCATCATCGACGAATGGAACGCATGAGACACGTCGAGCATCGCATGAGCACCAGGGTGGCGTTCCCGCAGGAACTCCTGGAGCGCATCCGACGGCCCTGCGAGTACCGTAGACCGTGGCCCGTTCTCTGCCGCGATGGAGACTTCCCGCGGTAGCCACGGGGTCAGTTCGTCGATGGACGCCCTCACCGCGGCCATCGCACCGGGGCGGGCCTCCGACATGAGGCGCCCTCTGTTCACGGCCGACTCCAAAGCCTCACTCGCGGTCATGACACCGGCCGCCACAGCGGCCGCAAGCTCGCCGATGGAGTGTCCGACCACGACTGCAGGATGGAAGTTCCGTTCCTTCCACATGTCCACCTGGGCAAGTTGCAGCGCGATGAGCGCCGGCTGCTGGAACTGTGTCTCACGCAGCATTGCCGTTGCTTCAGAGCTTGGTGTGATCAGCCAGTCGAGCACCGGAGCTTCGAACCAACGGGAAAGCTCACGGCAGTACTCGCTCAGAGCGTTCCTGAACGTCCCGTTGGATTCGTAGAGCGGAAGCGCCGCACCGGACTTCAGCGATCCCTGTCCTGTGAAGAACCACACGTCCTGACGAAGTGGGCGGCCCGTGACATGGCGTGGTTGGTCGTAGGACTCGAGGACGACGTGTGCGTTGGTGCCGCCGAAACCGAACGAGGAGACACCCGCGATCAACTTCCCCTCCGAAGCCAGCGGGGTCGACTCCGTCGGGATCACCGCATCGAACGCCGACAGATCGATCTTCGGGTTCAGTGCCGTGAAGTGCAAGTTCCCCGGCGCCTCCCGATGCCGCAACACCTCGATCGCCTTGATCAAACCAACGATCCCAGCAGCACCCTCCAGATGACCGATGTTCGACTTGACCGCACCCAAAACCACCGGCTTCACCCGACCGACACCAAGAACGTTCCGCAACGCCTCAACCTCGATCGGATCCCCCAACGGAGTACCCGTCCCATGACACTCCACAAAATCAACATCACCACCACGAACCCCAGCCTCAGCCAAAGCCCGACCAATCACCGCCTCCTGCGCCAAACCACTAGGCGCAGTAAGAGACGCACTACGACCATCCTGATTCACCGCAGTACCACGAATCACCGCAAGAACCTGATCACCATCAGCCTCAGCATCACACAACCGCTTCAACACAACAGCACCAACACCCTCACCACGTGCCATTCCGTTCGCTGACTCGTCAAACGTCGCACAACGGCTGTCAACGCTCAGCATTCGCGCCTGGGATGTGAATACATATGGTTCCGGCGACAAGATCAGGTTCGCGCCGCCGACAAGTGCCAGCCGGCACGAGTTGTTCCGCAGCTTCTGGACTGCGAGATCAAGGGCGACCAGCGACGACGAGCAGGCTGTGTCAACAGTCATGCTGGGCCCGTTGAGGTCCAAGATGTAGGAGATTCGGTTCGACGTGATGGACGGCGCTACCCCGGTACTCGCATACTCCTTGGAGTGGCCGAAGTCCATCATCCAGTCGTAGTTCATCTGCCCCGCGAAGACCCCGGTCGACGACCCGCGCAGTTCATCAAGACCGTATCCGGCGGCATAAAGTGCCTCGTACGCTACTTCAACCAGAAGTCGCTGCTGGGGATCCATCGACTGCACTTCGGCAAGGGGAATACCGAAGAACTCGTGGTCGAAACGTTCGGCTCCACTGATGAACGCACCACGCCGACTGTAGCTCCCACCCCGTACATTCGGGTCAGGACTGTAGATTTCGTCGATGTCGAATCGAGAGTCCGGTACGTCCGACATGCAATCGGATTTTCTCAAGAGCATATGCCAGAACTCGTCGGCCGAGTTGGCATCTCCTGGAAGCCTGCATGCGCTGGCGATGACAGCGATCGGCTCGTCGTGCGAACCGAGGTCGCGCGCCGCCTTTCCCGAAGCAGTGAGCTCATCGGCCTGACGCGGCGAGGCGTTGGCGTGATGAGCCGCGAGAGCGCGGGCGCTGGTATAGTTGAATATCGCGGTATACGGAAGGCGCGTGCCCCAGGTCTCCCTCAGCCGATTCACCAGCTCGACGGCATAGAGCGAGGTGAGCCCCTGATCTGCCAGGCTCAGGTCATCCGACAAGGAATCACTACTGACGTCGAGCACCGATGCGGCATGGTGAAGGATCTCGAGGACCAGGTCTGCCTCATCGACGTTGAGATCGGCTTGAACCACGGGACGCGCACTGCGCGCGATTTCGCGAAGAGCCTTGGCGTCGACCTTGTTGTTGGCCGTAAGTGGAATCTGAGGAAGCAGGAACCAGGATTGTGGCGACATATAGGAGGGAAGTCGCTCCTCGACATGATTCCGGATCGTGCCTTCGAAATCCGGGCCATCGTACGTGGTCGCGACGAATCCGACGATCCCGGCGGCAGGCTCCGTCACGCGGATTGCCGCCGCCTTTGTGACTTCAGGCAACTGCTCGGCGCAGACCTCGATCTCCGACAGCTCGATGCGATGTCCGCCGACCTTGACCTGCGAGTCCCTGCGTCCGAGTATCTCGATTTCGCCATTTTTGAGATACCTGCCCAGGTCACCAGTCCTGTATAGCCTTCCGTAGGCGCCCGTTTGAATGAAGCTTGCCGCGGTCAGAGAAGGCTGTTTGAAGTACCCCTCGGCAAGCCCCCTGCCGCCGATATGGATTTCTCCGACCACACCATCGGGGGTGTATCCGAGTTCCTCGTTCAGCACATACATGGTCTGGTTGGAGAGTGGGCGGCCGTAGGGAACGAGATCGGTGCCCAGGTCATTGGAATGCTTGCCGAACAGGTGATAGTTCGACCAGATCGACGCCTCGGTGGCACCGCCGAGGGCGAAGAGCTTGATGTCCGGCTGGATTTCAATCGTGCGATTCGCCATCGCCATCGATATCGCATCGCCGCTGAGGAGGACTGTCTTGATCGGGTCATTCAAGAGACTCGGGCCAGCATCAGTTGCGAGCAACATCTCGAATGTGGTGGGAACACTGTTCCATACCGATATGTCATGCTCGGCGATCTGCTGCTGCCAATAGTCGGGGTCGCGAACCCCGTCCGGCCTGCAGACCACCAGTGTGCCTCCGGTGCTCAGCGTGCCGAAGATGTCCCATACCGACAGGTCGAAGCTGAGCGCCGAGATTCCGAAGGTCACGACCTTGCCTTGAGCTTCGACTTTCTCGTTGATATCGAGGCAGGTGTTCACAGCGCCAGCATGTGTTATCTCCACTCCCTTGGGCATCCCTGTCGACCCTGAGGTGAAGATGATGTAGGCAAGTTCATCCTGGCCAACCGGCTTGACCGGTGCTTGCAGGCTTCCGACGTGGTCCACCATCTGCTTGTCCACATTGACCACGGCAGGTACGACGCTCAGTCCCGACGATTCCGATACATCGCGACCAATCGAAATTGAAGCGCCATGGGTCAGGATGGCCGCACAGTTCGATTGCTTGATGACACTGCGGATGCGGTCGATCGGGTCGGTGGCGTTGATCGGTATGTAGTGGGCACCCGCGAGCAGGACACCGATCGCACTGACTACCTGCTCCCATCCCTTCTCTTGAAGGATGGCGACGGCGGCCCCTGTTCGAACACCGTTTTCCTGCAGTCGGACGGCGATCGAGTTCGACAGCTTGATCATCGTGCGGTAGTCGATCTGCACGTCTTGATCGATGATCGCGGTCGCCTGAGGGTGCCTGCCCGCCGCTTCGAGAACGAGCTCGTGCAGCAGCAGACGGCCGCGGTCGCCCCACTCCCTGAAGGTTTGGTTCTGACGGTTTCGCAGCTCGACGATCGCCGTGTCGAGATAGGCCGTCTGCTTGTCGTCGAAGGTCAGCCCTTGAAGCAACCTGTGAAGACATTTCAACATTTCCGACATTTGCGCCGATGAATATACGTTTCCGTCGTAGTCCCAGTTTACGACCAGATCCTCGTTCATTTCATATACTTGACAGTCCAAGTGGATCTGAGGCGTCTGAGTGCTTTGATAGTTCAGCGAGACCGTAGCGTCTTGCAGCTCTATCGCGCCCGTGACAATCCCGAGGAACGACGTGAAGACGACCGGATAGGAGAGATGCGGGTCGTCATTGCGGGATCGCAACATGCGAATGAAGTCCAACCCGCTGACATCTCCGTGATCCATGGCGGTGATCATTTGCTCGTGGAGGCGGACCGCTTGGTCGAATACAGATTCTCCCGTTTCCTTCTCTACTGAGCACAGGGCTACGTCCGTGAACTCGCCGATGGACCCCGAAAAGTCGTTCCCTATTTGCACCGGCCTGTTCGAGGTGGTCACAGCCAGAGCGAACGTCGAATTGGCCGAGTATAGCCGGACGGTTTCGGCGAACGCCGAAACCAGGAGCGAGTTCGAGGTTATTTGAAGGGACTTGGCCTTCTCTTTGAGCGGATTCCAGTATTCCTTGGGTAGCGTGGTCGTTTCCCGAAGGAACGACGGCTCACCATCATCGGATTGACGCCTTGAGCGTGGGATCTGCGGCGGTTCGGGGAAGCTCACGCACTTTGCCTCCCAGTAGCTCACGGATTCCGGGGATGGATCACTGTTCTTGAGCTGGCTGCAGTATTCGAAGAACTGTTGCGCACTGCCAGACAGTTCCGCCGGGCGGCCGTCCGTGACCAGGCTTCCATATTGTTCGGATACGCGCTCACACAGCATGACGACACTGGTCGCGTCAATGAAAAGCATGTCCAGCGCGAGATGTATGCGAATCGTTTCCTTGTCGGGCTGGGTGAGCTCGACAATCCAATGCCGATCTTCCTCCTGCAGAAGATCATCGACGTATGCCTTTCGACGTTCTTCCGGATCCGCTGCTCGTTCTGCCTCCAGCAACTGGGGCCCGCCGTAAGATTCACACCGCTCGATCTTCTGCTTCGAACCGTTCGAGAGTACCGCGCTGAGCATCGGCTCGTTCTCAACTACGACTCGCACTGCCTCTTGAAAGGCGCTGACATTCAGGTTCCGCACATCGAACTCGTGATACACGACACAGGGCTGTCCTTGCTGTGCCCCAAGTGCATACGACTCCTGCATGGGCGACAGTGGATAGGACTGTGAACCTTCCTCGGGAGACCTTGAGTCCGACACCGCGACTTCGTGGCCCTTTGACTCGTCGAGTCGATTGACCACTTGCTCGATCGTCAGGCCGAAGAGAGTTTGGTAGGTAGGCTGCGGGTCGAGCGCCCCTCGGATACGTGACGCCGCCAGGGAATCCAGCCCGAGTGTGCTGATGAGCATTTCCGGCGCGCGTCGAAGTTCGTCGTGTGGAATCGCGGTGAGCGAGGACAGCAACTCCAGGGAATGCGTGCTCATCATGTTCAAGACCTCGTTTTCCTTTCGTACTTCGATTTGCCTTGATTCCGGCATCCGGACCGGAGCCCGACGCCGTGGAGCGCTCTCCTGATCGAGCCGGCGGCTGACCTCCAAAGAAGGCGCAAGACGTTGAAATACATGCTCTAACGGCGAATGACTACGCTGGCAGAACACACTCAAGAAGCGAGAAAATGCCGATCCGCCATCCTCGCTTTTGCCTGCACTGCGACCTGCGGCTTGCCTTCGCCGAACTGGCCGGCCTCAAGCCCCGCTGTTCTGTTCAACGCGGCATCAAAAGCCCTGACTAGCTACTGTCAGCCAGTTTCCGACTCGCCAGGTTGAGCAGTCGCGCGTCGCGTGAAATTGCTTTTTCCTCGACAATTTCGTCCCCAGCTGAATCGACAACCCAGGCAAGAGTCTTGTCAGAACCGGCGCACCTGCCGTGCTAGTATTTCTTTACCGTTCTTGAGACGAAGCCCACTGCCTAGTACTCCGACAAGCGATCCCATGTTCGACCTTGATGACAAGGGGCTTGCCGTCACCGATTCGCTTTCGGACGGCACTACTGCCAGCCGGAGTCCAATTGGACTTCGACGTAAGCGGTTTTCGCTTTTAGGCAGTGCCTGAACTACCGCATGGTCGGACCAGAAGCAGTCAAGACTCGGTCGCGGACTCTGCCCGAACTACCGGGTTCCGACGGCGCGGACCAGCTGCTTGCCCCAGTGGGAGCGACGCCAGTCGTCATCCCGAGGTCGGCCGCCAGGGCGCGATTAGATGACAGATACTCCAGGACAGCCTTAGTGCAGATGGGATCCGTCGAGTCAACAGGCGGCCTCGTCATGGCTTGCGACCAGGGGAAACGCCGAAGACCTCCATGCCGCTGAGCGCACGTCTTGATCATGGCTTCTCATGGCTTCGCCCTCCTCGACGAGGCCGAGAAGGGCGTGATGTAGCAGAAAATGGCGATTGCGACATCGACATCGCCACATTCCTGCCCCCTGAACGGATGATTCGCCCCCAGACCATTCGCGTCTACGCGGTGGCCGTAACCCGATTGCAGTAGCAGCGGGTTCAAAAGACATTATTAACTCCCCCTAGCTTGGTGACGCTCCCTCGTCTCCTTGGCCGACCTCCCAGACGACCAAGGTCCGACTGTACCCGGTGTCCGGGTTGGAGCCAACCCTGTCACCGTGCCAAGATCTGGCAACGGCAACAGACGTGCCCACAGCCTCGATGTCACCGTACGTGAAACTGTCTCGAATTTGTTCTCAAGCCAAGGGGTGTGCTCTTGAAGGATCTTCCAGGTGTGACGATCGACGAGACTGGCCACAGTGCCACTCATCGATGGGCCTCCGATCCAACGCTTGGCGGCTTACCTGTTCAACTAGTCGAGTCGGTTCGTGAAGTGTTCGAAGATTCAGGTCTCCTAGTGACTCGTCCGGCCGTCCGGGAAATCGAAAGTGCGGAATACGGCGCATGTCGACTTGCTGTCGACGATCGAAGTATCGCGTTCCGTGTCGCCAAAACGACGCCTACCAAGGTCGGACAGTTCGTGACGATTTGGACGAGAGCAGACCCGGACAGTGAGATTGCACCGTTCGATACCACTGACTCGATCAGCTCGATCGTGATCGCGGTCTTCAACGAGGATCATCGCGGGCTCTTCATATTCAACAGCCAGGAACTGGTGCGTCGCGGCATCATGTCGGTCGACGGAAAGGGGGGTAAACGTGCGATCAGAGTCTACGCGCCTTGGGTTCACGTGGAGTCCAAGCAGGCGATTCAGACAAAGCGATGGCAAGTCGAACGGTTTGTTCAGATACAGCCCAGGATCCCGTTTACCCAGAATCTACTGCGACAGCTTCTGTAACAGTGCTCGACGGTCGCGAAAGAGCACGTCTGATGTAATGAGTTTGCGGAGCTTCTTGCGACAAGGGTGAGGGGTTAGCCGACGACAAGGACGGCGATAAACCGCTCGGCTCTGCGTTCGCAGCACAGGGTGAACAGCCATAGCCGGTGCACCAGGCCACGCGCGTTCGATGACCCAACTGGTCTCGATGCCGTTGCGGGCGATGCGGACCTTGCCCCGGTAGCAGCCCCAGCCCCAGCGCCGCAGGTCGGGTTGCTCATAGGCCTTGTCGGCGTGCACCTTGGCAGGCTTGCGCCACGTGGGTGAGGGGTCAGGGTTCGAGTCCCCTTAGCTCCACAGTGACGAAACACCGCCCACCTGGCAATTCGCCGCGGTAGGGCGGTTTTTCGTTCTGGCTTACTTTGAGAATTGACGTGACGAATTCAGTTACTGTTCAGTAGCCGTGGCACGCTGCGGTGGCGATGGATCACACCTTATCGACCATCGCGATTCGGTGGGGACGACTCCTTGTTCCAGCCGATGAGTGCGCGGATGTGGTGCCGCTGGCCCAGGTGCACCGGTCCGAGTCCAGAATGCCATCGACGTACGGCCGCGATCAATAGGCAGGGTCGTTCAAGGGTAGCGCGGACCGCGGGCGGCAGCCGTGGCAACGAGGGCAGATTCGCGCCCCGGCGGCGGTGTTTCTCCTCGATGTCGATGTGCACGAGGATCGCGCCGGTCGACCGAGCAGAGGGAGAGCTGGACTTCACCGAAGGTCGTGTGTCCCAGTCGCGGCTGGATGGCGGCGATCCCGGCCGGCCTTGGCAGGCAGAGCAGTACGAGGTGGAGCCCGTGCTCGTCGACCTGGTCCTCTCGCGGACGGCGACCCGGTCAGGCGGGGGCGTACCGCAGGAATGTCGGCCAGAGTGTCCCCCTCCCCCCGCAGTCGATGCCGACCGCGGTCTGGTTACCGTGCCCGGTGATACGGGGACGGCGGGGTATCGCGGATGTGATGTGGACCGGCCCGACGTCGACGCGGCTGACCTATGGTCGCGAGGACCGCGCCAGTGGCCAGGGGGCGGCGACGGTGCCGATCACGACGAGCGCACACTATCCAGGCCGTCTGTCTCGCCGACATTCCGCGCGGAGCCGACCCCGCGACCGGCGTGACAGCAACGGGTGGTCGCTCGAACTCGCCGAACACCAACGCGGCGCCGAGCTCATGACTCCCATCGGGCACGCCACGCTCTACCTCAAGTTCACCGCCTCAGGTGACCGCGTCGGTTCCAAGGTGCGCAGTGCAAGGGTAAACCGTGGACGTCACTGGCCTTCTGCTCGAGAAGACGGATCACGCCCAGCCGACCTGCAACCACACCCAGCTTGTCCAGCTGTGGAAGCAAAGAGCTCCGGACCTGCTGAAATCCCCACCACAGCGGTCGTGACGAACAAGCAGAAGGCTGCTACGCCACCACCCGGCTCCGCAGAGCACTCCTCCACCTATGAGCACACCGGAGCAAACGGAGACCAGCCACGATCAACGCCGAGGCGAAAATGCCGCCGAAGGACCAACATCCCCGCAGGTCGGCAACGATGGTGATGCAGTGGGCCGGGTCGGGCTCGAACCGACGGCCAAGGGATTATGAGTCCCCTGCTCTAACCAACTGAGCTACCGGCCCCAAGGGTGTCCTGACACCTCCGCGGGAGCCGTCCCAGCCCGATCAGCGGGTTTGCTAACGCACAGAAGTCCCAGTTCGCTCCAAGTTATCACAGCGCTCACCTGCCGCGATCGCCTAGGCCAAACAGCTGGTTTCCCGTACAGGACGGGTTCGGCTCGTCTAGGTTGCAGGGACCAACGCCGGGCGGCTCACGCCCGGGGCACGCTGACCATCGGGATGGGCACGGGTTTCTCGCCCATCAGGGCAGGGAGGCGCTCGTGGCGAATTCGATCGCCATCGGGCTCGGTGTCGTGGCGGTCATCGGCGCCGCGTTGTCACTGAGGGCGATCATCCGGGTACTGCGGCGGGCCCGTCTCCACCTCGACACGATCTTCGCCGAAGAACTGGACGACCGGCCGTCGCCGCGACCCCGGCAGTGAGCGCCGGTCCTCTTTGGACAGTCAGCTGCCCGAGCCCGATCCACCACCTGGCGTGGGTGTCGTGGTCGGCACCGGAGTAGTCGTGGGCGGCAACGCCGTGGTCGGCGATGTGGTGGCCGGCGGAGTCGTCTTCGGCGGTGTCTTCGTCGGCGTCGCCGTGGTCGGCGGCGAAACCGGCCCACCGTAGGCCGCGAAGCTGAACCAGATCGCCCCGCCCGCCTTCGGCGTGGTCTGGTTGAACATCGCCCGCACCTGGAACGTCGTCGCCGTGTACGAACCCTGCACCGTGTTCAGCATGTACGCGTTGAACTGCCCCGGCGTGTTCGCCGACACCACCACCGCGGCCGGGACCGCGCCCAGCGCGTGCGGCACGGTGCACATCCCGGCGCCGTCTGTCACGCACGACGTCTCGGCGGCCTGCACGCTCGGAGCGGGCGACGGGCCGACCGCCCCGGACGTCCCGGCGAACACCGTGCCCGCGGCCGACGCGACGGCCAGCCCCGCGGCCGCGAGCGCGACCTTGTCCCTCGTCTTCATGCTCACCCTCCCTCGTTCGGGCCGGATGGCCCAACAGCAGGGGTCGGCCGCCGCGCCGCGAGCGTTACGCCACCCCGAGCCGCCTCAGCGCCGGTCGCCACCGGTTCCCGCCGGTCGCCAGCCCCAGCGCCACCAGGCCGGCGCAGTACTTGCTCACCGACTGCTCCCGGATCCGCAGTTTCGCCAGCGCCTCGGTGACGCTGTTGCGCTCGGAGGCCGACTTCACCTCCAGCAGCACCAGATCACCCCCGGCGGCGAGGCTCCGCGAACCCGCACGCCAGACCAGCGACGTGTCGCAGGTGATCCGGGTGTCGGCGGTGACGAGGGTGGTCCGCCGGTAGTCGGTGACCAGCGCGGGGGTCAGCGGCCGGGGCGCGGGGCGGCCGTAAGCGGCGGTGAGGGCGTCGTCGAGGAACGCCAGCGCGGGCGCGGTCAGGCCGTGCGCCGCCCCGGCCGGATGCGGGCGGCGGACCTTGACCGTCTCGTCCCGCCGTCCGCTGACCTTGAGTTCGCAGTAGGTGTCGGCCGAGTCGGTGTAGGTGCGCGTGCGGATCTTGAACCGGCGCCGCCGGTCCTGCCGGTGCGCGCGGAAGATCGCGAGATCCGGCGTGTCGAAATAGGTCGACGAATAGCCGAACACCCGTTGCCCGTCGATCTCCAGGCACCGCGACGACAGCGCCTCCATGACGGCCAGGAAATCGTTGAGCGAAAGGACGTACTTCCGGTCCGTGCGGCTCATCAACCCGCTCGTGGCGACGACTTCGGCCAGCGACAGCGCGGGAAGCCCTTTGGCCACCGCCGCGACGGTGGCGGTTCCGCGCCCGCTCACCGGTGACCCGCCGGAGCACCGTGGACGACCGGGGCGGCGTCCGGCCGGAACCGGACGTCGACGACGGTGACCTCGCGGACGTAGTCCACTTCGGACACGGTGTGCCGCACGACCGTTCCGCCGAGGCGTGCCCGCAGTTCCATCAGCATGGTCTGCTCGTCGGGGTACACGGTGTCGAGCACGACCGTCCGCCGCTGCGGTCCACGCGTGCGCGAAGGGTGGTCGGCGACGTACATGACGGCGAGCAGCAGGACGTTGAAAACCGCGACGATCCGCCAGTCCGCGGACGGCAACCCGTTCACCAGCCCCAGGACCAGCGCGACGAAGTAGTACGCGACCTCCTGCTGGCTGATCGAATCGGACCGCAGGCGGATGATCGACAGTACCCCGAACAGGCCGAGCCCGAGCGCGCTCGCGGTCGACACGGAAAGCAGCACGGCGACCGAAACGCAGACGCCGACGTTCAGCGCGAGGTAGGCGCAGGCGAGGTCACCGCGGTGATGGCGACGGGCGTAGATGCCGTAGGCGAGGATGACGGCGGCGACGAGGTCGACGGCGAGATGAAGCAAGGTCGTGGTCATGGGAACCACTGTGCCGCCGGGAAAAGAGACCGTCGTGAGAGCCGGATGAGAACCGTCTCATCGGGACTCACCGAGCCGGTAACCCATCCCCCGCACGGTTTCGATCCGCTCGGCGCCGATCTTGCCGCGCAGGTAACGGATGTAGACGTCCACCACGTTCGAGCCGGGGTCGAAGTCGAAGCCCCAGACCCCGCCGAGCAACTGCTCGCGGGACAGGACCTGGCCGCGGTTGCGCAACAGCGTCTCCAGCAGCGCGAACTCGCGGGCGGTGAGGTCCTTCTCCTCCCCTGCCACCGAAGCCTTCCGCGTCCGGAGGTCGAGCGAGAGGTCCCCGGCGCGCAGCACCGCCGGTTCGGCTTCGGGGTTTCCCCTTAGCCGCAAACGGATCCGGGCCAGCAGCTCCTCGAACGCGAACGGTTTGGCCAGATAGTCGTCGGCGCCGCCGGACAGGCCGGCGACACGGTCGACGACGCTGTCCCGCGCGGTCAGGATGATCACCGGCACCGTCCGGCCCGCCGCGCGCAAGGCGCGCAACAGATCCGAACCGTCGAGATCCGGGAGCCCGAGATCGAGCACGACCAGATCGTGCGCGCCGGTCAACGCCTCGGTCAGCCCCTCGGAGCCGGTCTTGACCCAGCGGGTCGCGAAACCCTGCGCCCGCAGGCCCTTCTCGACGAACGCGCCGATCCGCGCGGAGTCCTCCACCACCAGCACACTGGTCACCGATCCGCCCCTTCCACGACAGGGATCTCCATGGTGAACCGCGCGCCTTCGCCGGGCACGGTGTCGAGCAGGACGCGGCCGCCGTGCGCCTCGGCGATCGCGGCGACGATCGCCAGGCCGAGTCCGGCGCCGTCGTCGCCGCTCGAGTTGCTGCCGCGCTTGAACCGTTCGAAGATCCGGCTCCTCGAATCGGGTGGTACTCCTTCACCTGTGTCGCGGACCCAGAGCCGCGCCGTCGTCGCGGTGACCTCCGAGCCGAGGGCGATCTCCTGGCCCGGCGAAGTGTGCCGGACGGCGTTGGAGACCAATTGCAGCAGGGCTTGCGTGAGCCGCTGCCCGTCCGCGCGGACGGTCGCCTCGGCGACGGCGTCGAGCCGCCAGGCGCGGTCGGCCAGCGGACGGGATTTGGCGAGCGTCTCGACGGTGAGATCGGCGAGGTCGGTATCGCCGGGCGAAAGAAAGTCGGGTCTGCCGGATTTCGCGAGGACCAGCAGGTCGTCCACGATCCGTTGCATCCGCCCGAGTTCGTCGAGGACCAGATGCCGTGTGGCCGCGTTCTCCTCGGGGTCGTCGCCCATCAATTCGAGATGACCGCGGACGATCGTGATCGGCGTGCGCAGTTCGTGCCCGGCGTCGTCGATGAAGTCGCGCTGCCCGGCGAAGGCACTTTCGAGCCGGTCCAGCATGGTGTTGAAGGTGCGCCCGAGCGCGGCGACGTCGTCCGAGCCGCGGACCTCGATCCGGCGCGAAAGATCGGTCTCGCCGATCTGTTCCGCGGCGAGGCGGACCTCCCGCACCGGCGCGAGGATGCGCCCCGCGACCAGCCAGCCGATCAGCCCGGCGAGTACCAGCGCGGCGCCGGACATCGCGGCCATGACGCCGACGACGTCGTTGATCTCGCCCGCGGCGTGGTCGACGAACTCGACGATCACCAGCGCGCCGCGGCCCGGCGAGCCCTCGATGGTCACCGGGACGACGCCGTAGCGCGCGGATCCGACCGCGGTGGTGACCGTGCCGTAGGCCGGGCTCGTCGCCCGGGACAGTTCGGCGGCGAACTTCGGGTCGGTGTCGAGCCGGACCGGCGGCTCGATCGCGCTCCTCCTCGACGCGGCGCCGTCGACGATCGAGAAGAACGTCTCGTACTTCTCGGGCAGATTCCGTTCCAGGTGACGGCCGAGGATCGCCTCGACGGTGGCGGGCTGCCCGGCGGGCCGGGCGTCCGGCGACGCCAGGAAGGCCCTGAGTTTGCCCGTCTCGTGCGCGATCTCGTTGTCGAGCCGCTGGTCCAGCTGGTTGTGCAGGACGGTGCGGGTCGCCAGCAGCGATCCGGCGAGCGCGAGCAGGACGACCAGCAGGACCCACGCGAGGATCCGGGCGCGGGCGCTCATCGGCCCCGCTCAGTCGTCGAGGTCGAAGTCGAAAGAGTCGTCACCGTCGTCGTCATGGTCGTAGTCATCATCGAGGTCGTCGTCGTGCCCGGCCAGCCGGGGCGGGACGACGGCGGGCGGGGCGCCGCCCTCCCCCGGTCCGGTGACGGCCTGCCCGGCGGGGGCGACGACCGCAGGGCCGAGGTCGGGCGGCGCGGCGGCGGTGGCCGCGATGACGGCGAACGTGCCGGTGGCCGCCACCACGACGGCGGCGACCCCGGCCAGGACGAAGATGCGCATACCACTCAGGCTGCCCGGCGGAGGTGAGCCGCCGATGAGGGCTCGATGAGAACTCTCTCATCGAGCCGGGCTCACGAACGCGCGTGCGGATACTCCGGAGAGCGGTGCTGGAAGGACAGGATGTCGGTGTTCCGGATCGTGCCCTCGCTGATCTCGACGGCGCGGTCGAGCGTTTCGTCGGCGGCCCAGGCGGAGGGTCCGCCCAGCATCCGCTTCAGATGCGGCAGCAGCGCGCCGCTGATCTCCCAGGTGGCCGAGTCCCAGAGATAGGACGGGCTGTGGTCGACGGCGTAATAGGTGACACCGCCGACCGCGAAGGTCGGCTCGGTGAACGTCGTCGGCTTCGCCCAGCTGAAACCCATTGCCTCGTCACAGGAAACGTCGACGACGAGACTTCCGGGCCTGAACCCGGTGAGATCCTCTTCCTTCAGGAACATCAACGGGGCCTTGGGGTCCTGCAGCACGCAGTTGACGACGATGTCGTGCCCCACGAGGAAGTCCGACAGCGGTACGCGGCCGGTCTCGGTGATGGCGTGGCTGCGGCGGAGATCGGCAGGCCCGTTCAGGTCGTGGTCGAGGTGCACGATGTTCGCGGAATGGATCGGCGAACCGACCGCGGTCACGCCGCGGTGGGGTGAGCACGTGCACGTCGTGGATCCCGTGGGCGTTCAGCGCCGTCACCGAACCCCGCGCGGTCGCCCCGAAGCCGATCACGACGGCGCGGAGACGGCGGCCGTAGTCGCCGGTCGAACCGATCAGCTGCAACGCGTGCAGCACCGAGCAGTAGCCCGCCAGTTCGTTGTTCTTGTGAAAGACGTGCAAGCCGAACGAACCGTCGCCCCGCCAGTGGTTCATCGCTTCGAAGGCGACGAGCGTCAGCTTCCGGTCGATGGCCAGCTGGGTGAGCTTGTCGTCCTGGACGCAGTGCGGCCAGCCCCACAGGATCTGCCCCGGCCGGAGTTCGGCCAGGTCGTCCGCGAGCGGTTTGGCCAGGAGGATGATGTCGCATTCCGCGATGAGCCATTCCCGTGACCGCAGGCCGGCCACGAGCAGCACCAGATCCTCGTCCGGGATGCCGAAGCGCTCGCCGTAGCCGTGTTCGAGGTAGATGCGTTTCCGGAGTTCCGGGGCGATCCGTTCGAGATGGCGCGGATGGATCGGAAGCCGCCACTCGTTTTCTTTGCGAGAGCGGGAGATGACGCCGAGAGTGAGCTGGTCCACGTGGGCCCCTTAGCTAGACCACAGTCTAAGCACAAAGACCGCGACCAGCGTAAACTCGCACTGTCCGAGAGCATTTCGCGCGTGGGCGGTCGAGCTCACGTCGTCCTCGGCGCATCCGGGCCGTTCGGCCTGGGACGGAGCACCGCCATGACGGTCCCGCAGACGAGCACCCTTGACCATCCGAAGCACGTCGCCCGCTTGCGCTTGAAGCCCAAAGCGCCCTCCACCGGCTATGTCGACGGCGCCTGGTGGCCCGCGTCCCGTGATCTCGCCGCCGAACTGCCGTCCCTGCTGGTGGTGCTGGCCGTCCAGCTCGACCACATCGAGCGGGTGACCTACAACCTCGAGGCCTGGCCACCCGCTCCCCGGCGGCTCGTCGTCGAAAGCGGCGACGTCCGGCTCGAAGGGTTCCGCTCACAGCACTTCGATTCCTTGACGGTGGTCGGCACGTCGGGCAGGCGACGGCTGACCCTGCTGGTCGTCCCGCCGGAGACCGAGCCGGAGCTCGCGCATCACCTGCTGATGACCGCGGCGCACCGGGACAGCGTCGACGACTTCGAGACCCTGCTCGCCTCTCGGCTCATTTGAACGCCCCCGCGTTCCGGGCCGCCCAGTCGGTGAAGGTCCGCCCCGGCCGTCCGAGCACTCGCTCGACGTCGGGGCCGACCCGCTGCTCGTCCTCCGTCGGTCTGCCGAGGATGGCGAGCGTGGCTTCCACGACCACGGGCGGCATGAACGCCGACATCGCGGCTCGGGCCTGATCTTCGGTCAGTTCGGCGAACCGCACCGGCTCGCCCAGCGCGTCACCGAGGGCCGTCGCCTGTTCCCGGGGCGAGATCGGCCCGGGTCCGGTCAGCACGTAGGTCTGTCCACTGTGGCCTGATTCCCGCAAGGCGGCCGCCGCGACGTCGGCGATGTCGGCCGGGTCGATCACCGGCAGCGCGACGTCGCCGAACGGCGCGGCGAGGACCCGGTCTGCGCGGATAGCCGGTGCCCACTGGAAAGCGTTCGACGCGAAGCCTCCCGGCCGCAGCACCGTCCACTCCAGACCGGACGCCTTGACCGCCTCTTCGAACGCCGGCGCGTGCCGTCCGCTCCCGACGCCTTGGGAGGACAGCAGCACGATCCGCCGCACCCCGGCCTCCCCCGCCGCCGCGACGACGTCCGCGACGTCACCGCCCGCCGCCAGGAATTCCCCCGACGTCAGAAGGAAAGCCCGGTCCGCGCCTTCGAAAACCGGCTTCAGGTCTCCGGGCACCGCGAGGTCGGCACGCACCGTCCGCACCCCGTCCGGCACGTCCGCCGCCGAGATCCGGCGTGACACCGCCGTCACCTCTTCCCCCGCCGCGGCAAGGGTTTCCACCAGCCGCCGTCCCACGTTCCCGGTCGCTCCGGTCACCACGATCATGGTCGCTCCTCGGTTCGCTCTTCGTTGACGCGACCGAAGCTACCTTCCTGGGGATAGTAGGTACCTAGAGGAAAGTATTGGGAAAACCGGCCTTTCGTGAGCGCGATCACAACTTCGAAGACGCGAGCGGCCGCTTAGGGTCGGGTCCATGCCCGACACCGCACTCGGCCCGCTGCGCGTCCTCGACTTCTCGCGGGTGCTCGCCGGCCCGTTCGCCACCATGCTGCTGGCCGACCTCGGCGCGACGGTGGTCAAGGTCGAGCGGCCGGGCACCGGCGACGACACCCGCAGCTGGGGACCGCCCTACGACGCGGCGGGCCAGGCGACGTACTTCCAGTCGGTGAACCGGAACAAGACGAGCGTGGCGCTGGACCTCGGCGATCCGGACGATCTCGCGAAGGCCCGCGCGCTCGCGCTGGAGGCCGACGTCGTGGTCGAGAACTTCCGGCCCGGCGTGATGGACCGCCTCGGCCTGGGCCCGGAGACGCTGCGAGCGGCGAACCCCGGGCTGGTCTATTGCTCCGTCACGGGTTTCGGCTCCGGCGGTGGCGCCGCGCTGCCCGGCTACGACCTGCTCATCCAGGCCGTCGGCGGGCTGATGAGCATCACCGGCGACCCCGCGGGCGAGCCGCAGAAGGTCGGCGTCGCGCTCGTCGACGTGCTGGCCGGGCTGTTCGCGAGCGTCGGCATCCTCGCCGCCCTGCGCCACCGCGACCGGACCGGGCAGGGGCAGCTCGTCGAGATCGACCTGCTGTCCAGCCTGCTCGCCGCGCTGGTCAACCAGGGCAGCGCGTACACCTCGGGCGGGACGGTCCCGGCGCGGATGGGCAACCGGCACCCCAGCATCGCGCCGTACGAACTCGTCCCCTGCGCCGATCACGAACTCGCGCTCGCCGTCGGCAACGACCGGCAGTTCGCGGCGTTGTGCGAGGTCATCGGCCTGCCGGAGCTCGCGGGCCAGCCCAGGTTCGCGACCAATCCGGCGCGGGTCGAGCACCGCGCCGAACTCCGCGCGCTGCTGGAGGAGCGCCTCGGCCGCCGTCCGGCCGCCGACTGGGCGGCGGACCTGAGCGCCGCTGGGGTGCCGGCCGGGGAGGTCAACGACGTCGCGGGCGCGTTCGCCCTCGCGGAACGGCTCGGCCTGAACCCGACGGTCGACCTCCCCCGGCCCGACGGCACCTCCGTCCGGCTGACCCGCAACCCGATCGGCCTGTCCACGACGCCACCTCGGTACGAGAGCGCGCCGCCGGACGACCCCGGGCAACTCACTCTCCCCCTGCCGGGCTGGAGCTGACGGACGGCCGTCAGCGGACTGTCAGCACTTCGTCAACACCGGCCGCGAAGCTCCTGACCATGACGAACAGGACAGTCCTCATCTCCGGCGCCAGCATCGCCGGACCCGCGCTCGCCTTCTGGCTCTCCCGCCAGGGGTACGCGGTCACCGTCGTCGAACGGTCGGCGGAACTCCGCACCGGCGGCCAGGCGGTCGACTTCAAGGGCGCCACCCACCGCGCCGTGCTGGAGCGGATGGGCATCCTCGACGAGGTGTACCGGCGCCAGACCGGCGGGCACGACCAGACCATCATCGACGCCACGGAACGGCCACTGGCGGTCATGCCCGGCGAGTTCACCGGCGGCGACGTCGAGATCCGGCGCGGCGACCTGTCCGAGATCCTCTACGAACGGACCGCTCAGGACTGCGAGTACGTCTTCGGCGACTCCATCACCTCGCTGACCGAGACGGCCGACGGCGTCGACGTCACCTTTGTACGCGGCGCGCCGAGGCGGTTCGACCTGGTCTTCGGCGCGGACGGCATCCATTCGACCGTGCGACGGCTGGCGTTCGGCCCGGAGGCCGGCTACGTGAAGCACCTCGGCCACTACTACGCCCTGGTCGAGACCGGCGAAGGCGACGATTTCCGCGGCCCGGGCGGCACCTCGGTCATGTACAACGAGCCCGGCCGTCTCGCCGCCACCGGCGGGCCCAAGGCCTCCGCGTTCTTCGTGTTCGCCTCCCCCGAAATCGCCTACGACCGGTACGACACCGCGCGGCAGAAGGAGATCCTCACCGCGGCGTTCGCCGACGGCGGCTGGCGGCTGCCCGAACTGATGGAGGCGGTGAAGCGGTCGGACGACGTCTACCTGGACTCGATCAGCCGCGTCACGATGGACGGCTACTCCACCGGCCGCGTCGCGCTCCTCGGCGATTCGGCTTACGGGAACACGTTGGGCGGCTTCGGCACCGGGCTCGCCATCGTGGCCGCGTACGTCATCGCGGGCGAGCTCGCCTCGGCGAACGGCGACCACGAGGTGGCGTTCCGGCGGTACGAGGAGAAGTTCCGCGGTTACGCCAAGATCGCCCGCGGCGCCAACGCGGGCCCGTTCCTCGCGCCGCCGACGAAACTGCGGATGAACCTCCGCAACCAGATGTTCCGGCGGTCGTTCATGCTGCGCTGGATGCTGTGGGTGACCGACAGGTTCGCGACCGACATCGCCTTGGAGGACTACCCCGCACTCGCGTACCGTGCGTGACCATCTGACTTCGGCGTGCGCTGTCCGCTGTGACGTGGTCGGCTGGACCGGGTTTCCCGCGTGACGTTTCCGGGGAAGACGTGTCTTACGGGAGTCACCCGAGATGGTGGCGTGAAGGGAGCTTCGGATGGCGTCACTGCACAGGTGCGGTGGATGACGACGTCAGCGAGAGACGACGCACCGGCCGCCGGCGAGACGGTGCTGGACGACGCCACGCTGGTGGCGCGGGCCCGAGACGGTGAAATCCGCGCGTACGAGCAGCTCGTCCTGCGGTTCCAAGGGCCGATGTACCGGCTGGCGCTGCGGATGCTGGGGAACAAGGGGGATGCCGAGGACGTCGTCCAAGAGGTGTTCCTCCTCGCCTGGCGGCGGCTCGACCAGCTGCAGGAGGACGCGGCGTTCGTCGGCTGGCTCTACCGGATGACGACCAACCGGTGCCTCAACGTGATCCGCGCCAGGAAACCGGTGGCCGACGTCGAACTCGACCTGCGGGAGTCCGAAGGGTCGGCCGGACGGCCGGACCGCGCCGCGGAGACCAGCGCGCAGATGACGGCGCTGACCGGGGCACTGGACCAGCTGACCGCCGAGCAACGGGCCTGCTGGCTGTTGCGCGAGGTCCACGGCCGCTCCTACGAAGAGATCGCGAAGGCGATCGGGGCGACCACCACCGCGGTGCGGGGACGCATCGCGCGAGCACGAGCACAGTTGGCGGAGGTGATGGCGCCATGGCGATGAACCACGCGACTCAGGACTACTTGCTCCCGTGCGGCAGGGACGTCGAACAGGTCTGGGAACGACTCGACGAGGTCGACGCAGGCCGGGCGGACGCGCACGAACTCGACTGCCCGCACTGCCGGGCGACCCGCGAGAGCCTCCGGGTGCTGCGCGGGCTGACCAGGGAACTGGCCGACGACGACGCCGAGCCGTCGGCGGATCTCGCGGGCCGGATCATGTCCGCGGTCCGCGCCGAGGTGCGGCGCCGGGACCTGGTGCCGCTGGCCAGCCCCGAGCCGGGCGAGGTGCAGGTGAGCGATCAGGCGGTCGCGGCGGTGCTGCGGTTCGCCGCGGACTCCGTCGACGGCGTCCGCGCGCGGCACTGCCGGGTCCGTCGTTCGCCGGAAGACACCGACGCGCTGGCCGTGGACGTGGAACTGAACCTCGCGATCGCGCATGATTTCGACGGTGACTCGCTGGACGTGGTCCGGGAGCGGGTCACGGCGGCGGCGGGTGCCAGGATCGGTCTCCGCCTGGCGCGGCTCGATCTCGTGGTGGAGGACATCTATGACGCGTGAGCAGGCACCGGCCGGCCAACTGGTCGAAACGGTGATCTCCCCGCCGGTGATCGCGGCGGTCGCCGCGCATGCCGCGGCGAAGGTCCCCGGCGTGGTGCGCCTGGAACCCGGGTTGCGCGGACTGGCGGGCTCGCTGACCCGGATCGCGCGGCAACGGATCAAGGGCCTCGAACCGGCACCGACCGAAGGGGTCCGCGCCTTCCTCGACCACGATCCGCCCGGGGTGCGGGTGGAGATCGACGTTTCACTTTCCGGGCTGGACCAGGCGGCGGCGACCGCGCAGGCGGTGCAGCGTGCCGTCAGCCGGGCGGTCACCGAGGCGACCGGGCTCACTCCGTCGGCCGTCTCGGTGTCCATTTTGGACATCGAAATCCGTGGAGGACTGTTGTGACCGCACGTTCCGAACTGACCGCGTCGCTGCTGAGCACGCTCCGCGACATCCCCGGGTTGCGTGCGGCGACGCCGTCCACCACGGCCGCCGCTTCGGCGGTGCCGTGGGATCTCGACGTGATGGCCGTCGACATCTCCGAGCACGTCGTCGAGATCCGCGTCGTCGCGCTGGAGGTGCCGATCCCGCCGCTGACGGAGGTCGCCGGCGCCGCGTTGCGCGCCGTGCTGACCGGAACCCCTTGGGAGAACGCGAGTCTTCGGCTCGTGGTGACCGATGTGGACGCCGCCGCGCTCGTTCCCTGATCTTCCTGGCATACGACGATCGCGGTGGCCGCGCCCGAGGGCGTGGCCACCGCGATCGTGGTGTGGGGACCTTAGTTCTTGTTGGTGCCCGGGGTCATCACCTTGTCGATGACGAACACGGTGGCGTTCTTGGTGGGGATGTTGCCGCACAGGATCTTGGCGCCGTTGACGGTCATGTTGTCACCGGTACCCTCGATCTTGAGCGGGCCGCCCGCGGTGTTCAGGCTCTCCAGCGTCTTGGCCGACTCCAGGCCCTTGGCGTCGTAACGCTTGCCGACGACGTGGTACTGCAGGATCGGGGCCAGCTCGGCCGGCTTGCCCGCCAGCTCGTTGAACTTCGCGTCGCCGAGGGCGGCGAAGGCCGGGTCCGCCGGGGCGAACACGGTGATGGCCTGCTGGCTGTTGAGCGTGTCGACCAGGTCGGTGGCCTTGACCGCGGCGACCAGCTTGGTCAGCAGCGGGTTGGTCGAGGCGGCGCTGGCGACGGGCTGCGGGCCCATCGAGTCCAGCGAACCGGGCGAGCTGCCCTGCGGCAGCTGCGAACAGGCCGGGCCGAACACGTCGGCGTTGGTGGTGACGCCGTCACCGGAGGCGGCGCTGGACATCGGGGCGGACATCGAGCTCGAAGGCGCCGGGGCACTGCTGGAGCCGCCCGCCGAGGGGGTGTCGTTGCTGCTGCAGGCGGTCAGGGCCAGTGCGGCGACCGCGGTGAAACCGATTCCTGCGACGCGAAGCTTGCTCACGGAAAATCACTCCATTTGTTTTTCGGACTCTTACCGGGTATTCGGAACTGCTGCGGAATCGGATTGCCACTCTTTCGGGTGACGCCGATCACCGTGCGGTGAAACTGATGACGTGCCAGCCCGTCGCACCGTCCGGAACGGTTCCGGCGCGCGCGTCGGTCTGGGTGTAGCCGGATTTGTCGACCGCGCGGACGGTGACCTGGTGACTGCCCGCCGGAACGTCGAATTCGGTCCACCACATCCGCCAGGTGTTGAGACCCACCTCGCGGGAAAGCGTTGCGGGCTGCCAATTCCCGTTCGCGCTGAGCCGGACTTCGACCCGCTCGACACCGGTGCGCTGCGCCCAGGCGACACCCGAGATCCGGACCTTGCCTGCGGGTACCGTTTCGAATCCTTTCGGACTGTCGATCCTGGACTGCGTTTTGATCGGGGCCTGTTCGCCCCAGCCGCGATCGAGCCAGTACGCGCGGCGTGCTTTCCAGGTGGTGATCTCCAGGTCTTTGACCCATTTCGTCGCCGAAACATAGCCATAGAGACCCGGGATGACCATTCGGGCGGGAAAACCGTGTTCGACCGGCAGCGGTTCCCCGTTCATCCCGATCGCCAGCATCGCTCCCCGCTCCGGATCGAGCGCGGCCACGACCGGGCTGCCCGCCGTCCAGCCGTCGACGCTGGTGGAGAAGATCTGCTCGGCACCGGGCAGGACCTCGGCCTCCCGCAACAGATCCCCGAGGTCCACGCCGATGAAGTTCGCCGTGGAGACGTAGGTGCCGCCGACCTCGTTGGACACGCACGTCATGGTGATCGTGCGCTCGATCAGCGGGCGGTTGCGGATGTCGTCGTAGCTGAACCGCTTTTCGTTGCGCACCATCCCGTGCAGCCGGAGACTCCAGTCCTCGGCCCGGACCTGCGGGAGCGACAACGCGGTGTCGACGCGGTAGAAGTCACGGTTCGAGGTGAGGAAGGTCGGCGTGCCCAGTTTGGCGAAATCCGCGTCGGCCGGGATCGGCGGCGCCGCCTCGGCGGGCACGAGCCGCCCGATGGCGGCACGGGAAGACTCCGCGTCCCGCGTCCCGGAGATCAGCTGCCCACCGGCGCCCGCCGCACCCGCGGCCACGACAGCCCCGGCTCCGGCCAGCAACACCGACCGGCGGGACGGAGCCCCACCGGGGGTCTCGT
Organism: Amycolatopsis sp. lyj-90; assembly: GCF_046549035.1. Taxonomy (NCBI): domain Bacteria; kingdom Bacillati; phylum Actinomycetota; class Actinomycetes; order Pseudonocardiales; family Pseudonocardiaceae; genus Amycolatopsis; species Amycolatopsis sp. lyj-90. The sequence continues at coordinate 394,219 of NZ_JAJPWP010000009.1, read as the reverse complement.
CGGTGACGCGCGACCTGGCCGTGGCCAGCCGGTGCAGCCAGAAGAAAACGCCGACTCCGGCGATCAGACTGGCCAGCGGCGCGAGCAGGGCCACCGCGGTCAGGTCGGGCCGCTGCGACACGGCGAAACCGCCCAGCAACCCGAAGGCCGCGATCAGCACGATCCCCGGAACGGGTGACCGGCGCGAGGCGATCCCCGCCGCCGCGGCGGCGAGCACCATCACCACGGCCATCCCGCCGAGCAGCACGAGCTTGTCGTAGACCCCGAACGTCCGGACCGCGAAATCCTTCAATTCCACCGGGGTCAGGTCGATCGCCCCGTTGCCGACCGCCAGGTACGGCGAGGCGTTGAGGCTGATGAACCCGGCCACCAGATGTCCGGCCGCCAGTGCCGCGGCGAGGGCCACGACACCGATCAGCGCCGCCCCGAAGAAGGGGAGGCGTGGTTCCCGATCGGCTCGCGAAGTCTTCATGCCGGGTATTCGTGGCCACTGGCGCTTCGGACTGGTTTTCTTTTCCCATAAGGAAAATCGATCAATTCACAAAGGGCCTCGCCCAGTATTCGTGGCGGAGGCGCCCGCGGACAGGTCACAAAAGGGACACGGTCCCTGAAGTCCACAGTGGACGTACGCCCTGGAGGCATCAGGAGGGGTTGCCCGCCTGCCCATGTGCCTGCTTCGGGTGTCGCGAAAGCCACTTTCGGGACGTCTGATGTCCCGAAAGTGGCTTTCGCGACACCGCCACCCCGCCCAGTGCCGCCCGGAGGTGGCCCAGCCACGTTGCGAAAGCCACGTTCGCAACGTTGAAGGTTGCGAACGTGGCTTTCGCAGCACCTGCCGGAGGGACACGACCAGGAGGGCGTCGGTCCGACTGGTCGTGAGTGGCGATTCGGGTTAGAGCCAAAGGGGTCTTAGGTACCTGCCGGTTGCGGCTGGAGTTGGTCGCAGGTCCGTGAAGGCCTCCTTGCCTACCCTGAAGGTAGGGAAGGAGGCCTTCACGGACTACCTGCTCGCCCTCCGCAGCCTCGGGCGGCGGCGCCAGCCCGGCAGTCACGGGCGGCGGCGCGTGAAGGACCCCTTCCCCAAGTACATGAAGGCCCCCTTCCTGTACCTAGGCGCAAGGAAGGGGGCCTTCATGTACTGCGGGGGCGAGCCAGAGCGGCAGTGGCGTGGCGGGCCGAGTCGTCGCGAGGGCCGCGCCAGCCAGTCCGGGTGTCGCGAACTTGCGAACACTCGCACGCAAAATCCAGCAGGTACCCAGGGCGCCCTTGGCTAGAACCCGAATCGCCACTCACGACCACCGGGACCACCCACCAGAGTTGCCCTGCTCACCCCGGCTTGCATGGTCATACACTCCTATGCATATACTTCCATCATGTCCAAGGTACTCACCTCTCTGCCTGTCGGCGAACGCGTCGGGATCGCCTTCTCCGGCGGCCTCGACACCTCCGTAGCGGTCGCGTGGATGCGCGAGAAGGGTGCGGTGCCGTGCACCTACACCGCTGACATCGGCCAATACGACGAACCCGACATCGCGTCGGTCCCGGGCCGGGCGAAGGCCTACGGCGCCGAGATCGCGCGGGCCGTCGACTGCAAGGCCGCGCTGGTCGAGGAAGGGCTCGCGGCGCTGGCCTGCGGCGCCTTCCACATCCGCAACGGCGGCCGCACCTACTTCAACACCACCCCGCTCGGCCGCGCGGTCACCGGCACGCTGCTGGTGCGCGCGATGCTCGAGGACGACGTCCAGATCTGGGGCGACGGCTCCACCTTCAAGGGCAACGACATCGAGCGGTTCTACCGCTACGGCCTGCTCGCGAACCCGTCCCTGCGGATCTACAAGCCGTGGCTGGACGCCGCGTTCGTCAGCGAGCTCGGCGGCCGCAAGGAGATGTCCGAGTGGCTGCAGGGCCACGGGCTCCCCTACCGGGACAGCACCGAGAAGGCCTACTCGACGGACGCGAACATCTGGGGCGCGACCCACGAGGCCAAGTCGCTCGAACACCTCGACACCGGCATCGAGATCGTCAACCCGATCATGGGCGTCCGGTTCTGGGACTCCGAAGTCGAGATCGCGCCCGAGGACGTCACGATCGGCTTCGAGCAGGGCCGCCCGGTGACGATCAACGGCAAGGAGTTCGCCACCGCGGTCGACCTGGTCCTGGAGGCCAACGCCATCGGCGGACGGCACGGGCTCGGCATGTCCGACCAGATCGAGAACCGGATCATCGAGGCCAAGAGCCGCGGGATCTACGAGGCGCCGGGCATGGCGCTGCTGCACGCGGCGTACGAGCGGCTCGTCAACGCGATCCACAACGAGGACACCCTCGCCAGCTACCACAACGAAGGCCGTCGTCTCGGCAGGCTGATGTACGAAGGCCGCTGGCTGGACCCGCAGGCCATGATGCTGCGCGAGTCGCTGCAGCGCTGGGTCGGCGCGGCCGTCACCGGTGAGGTCACCCTGCGGCTGCGGCGCGGCGAGGACTACTCGATCCTCGACACCACCGGCCCGTTCTTCAGCTACCACCCGGACAAGCTGTCGATGGAGCGCACCGAGGACTCGGCGTTCGGCCCGGTGGACCGGATCGGCCAGCTCACCATGCGGAACCTCGACATCGCCGACTCGCGCGCCAAGCTCGAGCAGTACGCCGGGCTCGGCATGGTCGGCGGCGGGCACCCGACGCTGATCGGCGCCGCGCAGGCCGCGTCGACCGGGCTGATCGGGGCGATGGACGCGGGCGGCGCGCAGGTGATCGCGTCGCGCGGCAAGGCTTCGGGCGACGACGAACTGCTCGACCACGCCGCCATCGAATCCGGAACGGACTGAATCGACACGGACTGACCCGAACAGAAACGGGACGCGAAAGCGCCGGGCGCGCGGCATCGAAGCCGTTCGCCCGGCGCTGTTCTTTCAGCCGGTCAGGGATTGCGTCCCGAGCACGGTGAGCAGCGCGAGCCGCTCGGCGGCTTCGGAGCCGGGTTCGGCCGTGTAGACCATGATGTGCAGGTCGCAGCCTTCGACGGTCAGCACGTCGCAGTCGAGCTCGACCGGCCCGACCGAAGGATGGTCGATGATCTTGCGTGCGGACTCGTGCCGTCCGACGGCACCGGAATCCCACAGCCGCGCGAACCGCGGGCTCCCGTCGCGCAGTTCCGCGATCAGCCGGGTGAGCCGCTGATCGGCCGAGTAGCGGGCGGCCGCCGAGCGCAGGTCCGCGACGAGGACCGCTTCGAAGGTCCGCAAGGATTCCGGGGTGTGCCGGGCACGCGTGCCCTCGCCGAGGAAATGCCGCCAGACGGCGTTGCGCTCGAATCCGCGCGCCTGGGACGGATCACCCATCAGGGCGGCGTACGGCGGGTTCGCCGACAGGAACGTCCAGGTGGCGTCGAACACCGCGACGGGGATCCCGGTCATCCGGTCGATCAGCCGTTGGACACCGGGTGTGAGGTACGCGGAGGCGACGTCCGGTCCCGGCACCGCCAGCCCGGCGAGACCGAAAAGGTGGGCGCGTTCGGGTCCGGAGAGCCGGAGCGCCCTCGCCAGCGCCTCGACGACCTGATCGGACGGATGCGACGCGCGGCCTTGTTCCAGCCGGGTCACGTAGTCGACGGAAATCCCCGCCAGCATGGCCAGTTCCTCGCGGCGCAGGCCGGCCGCGCGCCGCTGACCGCCCTCGGGCAGGCCGACGTCCGACGGGGAGACGCGGTCGCGCCAGCGTCGTACCGCCCGCCCGAATTCCGTCGCCGCCATGACCGCCAGTCTGCCCCGATCCCCCGGAAGGTGCCTGGTACCGCGAGTCCCAGGAAGATCGGTCGACTGGCTGTCCTGGTCTCGCCGGGACGACGCTGATCCCATGACCACGACACTGATCACCGGGGCCAACAAGGGCCTCGGCCGCGAGACCGCCCGTCGCCTCATCGCCGACGGCCACACCGTCTACCTGGGCAGCCGCGACGCCGAACGCGGCCGCCGCGCCGCGGAAGAACTGGGCGCACGCCTGATCCTGCTCGACGTCACCGACGACGCCTCCGTCGAGGCGGCCGCGAAGACCATCGAAGCCGAGGGCGGGCTGGACGTCCTGGTCAACAACGCGGGTGTGGAAAACCGGCCCATGCTCGGCGCCGCCGACCTGACGGCGGACGAACTGCGCACGACCTTCGAGACCAACGTGTACGGCACCGCCCGGGTGACGCACGCGTTCCTTCCGCTGCTGCGGCGCTCCGCAGCACCCGTGGTGGTCAACGTCAGCAGCGGCCTGGCCTCCCTCACCGGGCTGACCATGCCCGACTCGCCGTCGTACGCCTATCCGGGAGTGGCGTACCCGGCGTCGAAGGCCGCGGTCAACGTGCTCACCATCCAGTACGCCAAGGCGTTCCCCGGGATGCGGATCAACGCCGTCGAGCCGGGCTACACCGCGACGGACCTCAATGGACGGTCCGGGCATCAGACCGTCGAGGAGGGCGCCGAGATCATCGTCCGGATGGCCTCGATCGGACCGGGCGGCCCGACCGGCGGCTACTTCGACGTCTCGGGGTCGCTCCCCTGGTGACTCCAAACCGCCTCGAAATCGGCGCAGACCACCACGATCGACCCGCCGATCAGCTGGATCTCGTGACGGCAGCCCCGCTCGTGCGGCAAGGTCTCGTCGAGCTGGACCGGCCCCTCGCCGGACTCGAGACGCAGTTCTCCGACCCGGTCGTAGGTGATGGTGAGGACCACGGGAGTGCCTTCGTGCCAGGAGAACCGGGCGGTGACCGTCAGTTCCCGGTTCTCCCGCGCGAAGTCGACCGAGACGAGGTGCAGATCCTTGACGCAGCGGTCGCCGAAGAAGCTGTAGTGGTCCGGGTCGGTGGCGAACCGGGCCGCACCCGGCGGCAGTTTCGCCGCCAGGTCCGGCAAGCGCTCCAGGTAGGCGGTGGGGTCGAGGAAGAACCCCGTCGGCTCCGGAACGATCTTGATGTACTCCATCCCGGCAGTTTCCCAGGTCACTTGCCGCCGAGCTTCGACCGCCGCTCCGTCAGCTCGTCGACGAGCCGGGTGATCTCGACCTGCCCGATCGCTTCGGCCACCACGGAAACCGACGCGATGCTCTCGATCCGGTACTGGACCGGCACCCCGCCCGAGGCCCGCGACTGCGCTTCCGCGTCCGCCTTCTTCTCCGCTTCGACGGACGCGAAGACCCCACCGGCCCCGCCGTTGACGCAGCTGATCGAGCCCGAGCCGTTCAGCGGCAGGGTCGCCGTGTTCCGGCAACTGCCCGCCGAGCGGCCGCCGATGGTCACGTTCGCGGTCATCGTGGCGTTGACCTGGCCGGTGACCTTCCCGCCGCTGTTCGCCGACGCGGAGTTGGACACGTTCGCGGTCACCGTGCAGCCCGAGGCGCCGCACTCGACCGTGGCCGCGCCGTCCATGTCGAACCGGACGCCGGTGTCGACGGCGTTGGACAGTTTCTTGGTGTTCGACGTCAGGTCTTCGTAGACGGCGTCGGTCTCTTCGGGCGACAAAGCGTCCACATCGGACTCACCGAGGGCGGCGCCGGAAGGCATCTGGGGCCGCGATTCCGCGTCGGGCATCGTCGGGAGCTTCGGAACCGACGGCGTCCCGCCGGGCACGCTCACGGAGTAGCGGAGAAGCCGATGCGGCGCTTCCTTCGAGACGTACAGGTCACCGGCGGGCGTGCTCGCCTTGATCGCCGGGACGTCTCGGACGGTCTCGTTCTGGTCGTCCTCGATCTCCTTCGCCCGTTCCAGCGCCTCGCGCAAGCGGCCGGCGAGTTTCTCCGGGGACTCGAACTGCTGCACGACCGGGCCGAACAACGCGTCCTCGCCGGTGATCCACCGGTCCTTGAGGTCCTCGGCTTCGGACGAGTCCGCTCGCGACCCGGGCAGCATGCCGTCGGGCGCCTTGAAGTAGACCTTGCCGCCGACGACCAGGATCTCGATCTTCCTGCCCTGGAAGGACATCGTGCCGGACGTCTCGCCGAACGCGGTGGTCTTGACGTCCGTCTTGATCATCCCGCCGACCGCGGAGGTGCTGTTCCGGACCGCCGGTGCCGAGGACAGCGCAGTCAGTGCCTGCTCGAAGGGCTCGCGACCGGCTTTCGAGGGCCACAGCAGCCAGGTGGTCAGTCCGGCGAGGAGCACCAGCACGAGCCCCGCGATCCCGCCGAACAGCAGCCACCGCCGGGGTTTCCGGACGGGCGGCGCCGGGGCCGGTTGGGGTACCCAGCCCTGCGGCGGCGGCCACTGCGCGCCTTGGGGTGGGAATGAGTGCTCCACGTCGCCTCCATCGCTGAATTCACCAGACGACCTCACGCTAAGGAGGGATGATGAAAACTTGATGAAACGCGATCAGGTGAAGCGGTAGGGCGCGGGAGCCGGGGCGCTCAGCGCGTACCGGACGGCTTCGGCGCGCGAGTGGAAGCCCGCTTTCGCGAACAGGTTGTTGATGTGGGTCTTGACGGTGGCCTCGCTGATCACCAGCCGCGCGGCGATCTCCGGATTGCGCAGGCCCTCGCCGATCAGCCCGAGGATCTCCGTCTCCCGCGAGGTGAACCCGAACCGGTCGCCCTCGTCCGCCGCGCGGACCCGGCGTGACGCGAGGGTGAGGAGCCGTCGCTGGACCTCCGGGGCGAGCACGACCTGCCCGTCGGCGGCGGTGCGCACGGCCTGTTCGATCTTCGCCCGGTCGGCTTCCTTGGTCAGGTACCCGCTCGCACCGGCTTCGAGCGCGGCGAGGATCGATTCGTCGTCGTCGAGACTGGTCAGCACCACGACCTGGACCTCCGGCGCCTCGGCCTTGATCCGTCCGGTCGCCTCGACGCCGTTCAGCACCGGCATGTGGAGGTCCATCAGCACGACGTCCGGCGTGTGCCGGGAGACCGCGGCGAGGGCCTCCTCGCCGTTGGTGGCCGTCGCGACGACGGTGAGGCCGTCGGCGAGGTCGAGCATCACCGCGAGGGCTTCCCGCACGGACGCCTGGTCGTCGACGACGACGAGCGAGACGGTCACCTCGGCACCTCCGATCAACGTCGGGTCATCCTGGCCTGCAGATCGTCGAGGAACGGAGACGTGGTGTGCGCCTTACCGTCCTCGCCCTTCTTCCAGACGATACGGCTGTCGGTGCGCATCGCCCTGGCGAGTACCACGACACCCTCCACGAGCATGCCCACGCCGATGGTCAGCATGACACTGTTGCCGCCGGAGGGGACTCCGGTGATCAGGCCCAGCAGCAGGTTCGCGCCGACCTTGGCGGCCACGTTCAGCGCCCACAGCACGATCGTGAGCCAGGTGTAGCGCATGTGCGCGACACCGTCTTGCCGGTAGAGCCGGATGCTCACGCCCCGCAGCACTCCGAACAGGACACTCACCGCGAGGGTGACGACCAGGAACACCACCGCGGTCGCGGATTTCACGCTGTCGTCCACATCGGACAGCCCGATCACGGCGAGGATCGCCGGCAGGAGCAGCATCCGCTTGGCCTCGGCGACGTCCCCGGCCAGCCGCCGGATCAGGATGTATCCGACGGCGGCGACGATCAGGACTATTTCGACAGGTGTGCTCACGTTTACCCCCTCGGGCCGGTTTTCGAAGACACTCCGACGCTAGGGCGGTGATCGCGGGAAGTCGTGCGGCGGCGGCCGTATCTTCGGGTGGAGAACCGTCTCCACCCAGGGAGCATCGATGACCGGAAGCGCGACGGTGCTACGCCGCGAATGGATCGCCGACAGGCTGATCCGGCCCGTCCTGATCACGGCGGCGATCGGGGTGACCGGGGTCAGGATCTTCACCCATGAAGTCCATTTCCGTCCTTGGACGACGGCGCTCTTCTTCGTCGTCGCGCTCTTCGCCGTGGTCTCGCTCATGCCCTGGAACCGGATTCCGGCGCGGACGCAGACCACCCTCGCGAGCGGATACGCCGTCTCCGCGGCCGTGCTCCTCGCCTTGGCCCCGCAGACCTTCGCGCCGATGTTCGCCTACCTCGCCGCCGCGGTCGCCGGGATCAAACTCGCCTCCCGCACCGCGGCGATCTGGATCGCGGTACTCGACGCCGTCTGCTGTGCCGTGGCGGTCGCCGTGGTCGGCGCGGTGACTCCGGCGGCAGACGACTGGCCGTGGTGGCTCGCGCTTTCGGTGGGCCTGCCGGTGCTGCTGGGCATCGCCCGCCGAGACCGGCGTAACGCGCTCTTCAACGCCGAACGCGCCGCCTCCGAAGCCCGGCGGGCCGCCGCCTCCGAGTCGCGGGAGGCCGCGCTGCTGGAACGGACGCGGATCGCGCGGGAACTGCACGACGTCCTCGGCCACTCGCTGACCGGGATCGCCCTGCAACTCGACATGGCCGACGCCCTCGGCACGAAGGGCAGGGACGCGGAAGCCGGCGAGGCCGTGCGCCGCGCGCGGTCACTGGCGGTGGACGGTATCGGGCGGATGCGGCAGGCGGTGCACGAACTGCGCGAGGGCGCCCTGCCGCTGGAGGAGACCCTGGCCGCGTTGTGCGCGGGCGAGCAGGTGCCGTTCGAGGTCGAAGGCTCCGCCGGACCGCTCGGCGGCGGCGTCGCGCACACCCTGGTCCGCGCGGCGCAGGAGGCGCTGACGAACGCGGCCAAACACGCGCCCGGCACCGGACGCGCGGTGAAACTCGTGTTCTCACCGGAAACGGTCACGCTCGTCGTCACGAACGGCCCCGCCGGACGACGCGCGGCGCCGGACACCGGCGGCGGGATGGGACTGGTCGGGATGCGGGAACGGGCGACCGCGCTGGGCGGGTCGGCGCAGGCGGGCCCGGCGCCGGACGGCGGTTGGACGGTCGAGGTCCGGCTGCCCCGCGCGGAGTGAGCCCTCGGCCGCGCCGGGCGGACGCGGCCGAGGACCGGGGTCAGCCCTTGCGCGCGAACGAGATCCGGTGCAGTCCACCGGGCGTTTCGTCGGCCAGGTACAGCTCGCCGTACTGGTCGGTGCCGAACGTGGTGGCGTCGAGCGGGAACTCGCCGATCCGGGCGCTTTCGTAGGTGCCGTCGGTCTTCTTGCGGACGGCCCACGCCGTGCCCTGGCAGAAGTCGGTGGCGATGTAGGTGCCGCCCGCCAGTGAGGCGTACTTCTTGCCGCGGTAGGCGTGCCCGCCGATCACCGCGCAGCCCTCCGCGCCGGAGATGTAGTGGAAGACCGGTTCGGTGAACGTCGCGCCCTCCTGGCACCGCGTCTGGTCGAACACGACCGGCCCCTCCTTGCAGGACCAGCCGAAGTTCGCGCCGCCCTTGCCCGCGGCGAGATGGTCGACCTCCTCGAACCGGCCCTGCCCGACGTCGCCGATCCACAGCGAGCCGTCGGCCGGGTCGAAGGAGAAGCGCCACGGGTTGCGCAGCCCGTACGACCAGATCTCCGCCCGCGCGCCCGCGACCCCGGCGAACGGGTTGCCCGCCGGGACGCAGTACCGCAGCGGACGGCACGCGCGGTTGACGTCGACGCGCAGGATCTTGCCCAGCAGCGTGTCCAGCCGCTGCCCGCTGGCCAGCGGATCGCCCCCGCCGCCGCCGTCGCCGATCCCCCAGTACAGATAGCCGTCGGGGCCGAACGCCAGCTGTCCGCCGTTGTGGTTGGGGAACTCGGAATGAGGCTGGGTGATCAGCTCGGTGAGCTCACCGGTGTCCGGCCGGACCCGCGACAGGGTCACCGCGCTGTCGGACTTGCGGGTGTACGCGACGTAAACCCGCTTGTCCTTGGCGATCGCCAGCCCGAGCAGTCCGCGTTCGACGTCCGCGCCGTTCACCTTGGCGCTGATGTCCAGGAACGGTTTGGCGGCGAGCCCGGTCCTGGGATGGTAGGCGCGGACGACGCCCCTCTTCTCCACGACGAGGATCCGGCCGCTCCCGTCGTTGAGCGCCGTGATCGCGGTGGGGTTCACCAGGCCGGACGCGACCTGGGTCGCCGTGGCGGTCAGCTCGCCGAGCGGAACACCCCGCGCTTCCCGGGTTTCCGCGCTGCTCGCGGCCGGGAGCAGCGCTCCGGCCAAGGCGAGCCCGGCCACCAGGGACAACCCCCGGCGTAGGTGCCGTCGCGTCATGTGGACTCCAATCACCGATGAATGGTCTGGTCCAATTCAACAGCGGCCGGAGCAGTGGCGGTACCTCCATCCGCGAGCTTTTCGTCGGTTTGTTTCCGCCACCTCCGAGCGATGGATTTGCGGCCGGGCACCACCGGAATGGACACCATGCGCCGCGCGAGTTCTCGGCGACATGCCGGTGAAGGGCAACACATTCGAGTGAAGTACACGGTCAGCGGTGTGAGACTGGGCGCCCATGCCTTTGTCTGGAGGATCGGGATGGAGCCTGGACGACCAGGATCCTCATGTCGGGCGACGATCGATCAGCTGTGCGGGCGGCGATGATCCGGTGACCGAGAACGACGACAGCGCTGGCGAACCAGCCGATTCCGAGGAGGACGGGGATTCCCCCGGTCCACGGGAAGCCGAGCTCGTTCGTCTCTACAACGACGGCGCGACGATTCACAGCCTGGCTCAGCGCTACGGGCTGAGTTACCAAAAGGTACGAACCACTCTGCTGGCCGCCGCCGTCGCCCTGCGACCTCCGAAGATCCAGCTACCGCCCACGCCGCCAGGTCTCGTCAACGCCTACCTGTCAGGCAGGAGCATCCGGCAGCTGGCGGACATCCATGGCATGAGCTACAACCAGACCCGCCGGATCCTGCTCGCGGAAGGCGTCGCCCTCCGCCCCCGAGGGCGACAGTAGTCACACCTCGCACCATGCCCAGGGCCGGCTCTCCGGGCCGCGCCACGCCCGGAGAGCCCAGATCCCTACGTACGGCGCATGACCTTGTCGGTCACGCTCCGTACACGATCCAAATGCTGGGTTCAATCACGGTCGACTGCGTCCTCTCATGTCGGGTATCGTGTGTCGACTCCGCAAGATCAGGTCGAATCTTTAAGGTTTCGAGGCGCTCTTTCATTTATTGAGCAGGGTTTGACCGATGTTCCTCAGAGTGACGGCGGCAGCCTACAAGCAACTCAGAGCGGGACTTTCAGCGCCCCATCACACGACCGTGCACCCAGGGTCAGCGACACGCCACTCGAAGGTTTGACATGCAGGTTCTCTTGCGTCCACGGAAGTTTCGACACCGGACGCCCGGTGACACGAGCCCTCACGATCGACCACTTGATCCCACATGACGCGCGCTCCCCCTGAATCTACTCTTCAGTAGTCACGGAAACGGCCTAATTCGCGAAAAATATTCATCACCAGAACGTGTCTTACTCAGTCCGAAGTCATCCCTGAGTAGTTTTCCACGGGAATGGATTCACACTTTTCAGCGGTTACCCACCGGTACCATCAGGTGCGATCCGCGCGGAGAATGCGGAGATGCGGAGACGGCATCGCCACCGTGTCCCCCGCGCTTTCGCGCGCCACCGGGACGAGCGGCCCGCGCGCGTCCAATTCGGCCAGCCGGGCTTCGATCGCGGCGACCCTCGCCATCCGCGCCCGTCCGCGGTAGAGCTCCGCGGCCTCCCGCCACAGCTTTCGCGCGTCGTCGGGATTGCCGTGGTCACAGACGATGTCCGCCAGGACGGACAGCGCCCGCGCCTGTCCCGTCGCGGTCTGAGACCTGTTCGCCAACTCGACCGCCTGGTTCGCGTGCCGCAACGCCGCCCGATCGTCTCCTTCGGCATGCCGCAACCTGGCGAGCGCCGTATTGAGTTTCATGACCGTCGGAAGGTCCTGACTGGCCTCGACCAAGACCGACCCGGCAGCACATTCCGCCGATGCTTCGGACAACCTGCCCAGCCGGACCAGCAGTTCCCCGAGTGCGACGTGCGTCCGCAGCAGTTCGGTGGCATCGCCGACCTCCCGACGGCGTCGCTTGGCTTCCCGATACAGACCGAGCGCCTCGTCGTCGTGGCCGCCCACGTCGACCAGCGCGTCGGCGAACCGGTGTTCCGCGTTGGCGCACAACGTCGGCTCGCCCAGTTCACGAACGGATGGGAGCACCTTCCGGTACTTCTCGACCGCTTCGGCCGCGCGACCGGCATGGAGATGCACGCGGGCGAGATTCAACCGGACCGTCGCGCTGCCGACCGCGATCCCGTGGGCGTCGACCAGTTCGAGTGCGCGCAGCAGACACTCCTCGGCCGCGTCGTCGGCGCCGATCAGCATGTGCACGACCGCCAAATCGTTCAGGCAAGAAGCCAACGAACCCACGTCGCTCTGCGCCGCCGCCGCGCGGACGGCGATGGTCAACCCCTCGACCGCGTCGGGAAAACACCCCTGCAGCATGAAGAATTCCGTTGTCATCGCGGGGAGAACGCACGAGATACCGTTCAGGACACCCTCTGACGCGGCGATGATCGCCATCAGTGAAGTTCTTTCCCTCAACACCCATTGCCGCGCTTCGGCGACGGTGGCGAATCCAGGCACCGGCGCCGCAGGCACCATCGGCGGCATTTCCAGCAGTTCTTTGTGCGGGAACTGCAGCCGGTACGCCTCGATGACCATTCGCAGGTAGAACTCGAACATCCTTCTCCGCGCAAGGTCCACATCGGACAGTCGAGTGGTCAGAGACGCGGCGTACAGATGCAAGAGATCATGGACGCGATATCTGTCGAGATCGCCAGGGTGTTCGATCAGATGCGCCGCGACCAGGACGTCGAGCGAGCGCCGCACCTCCGGCGCCGGGCGCCCGTCCGCGGCGGCGATCACCTCACTCGTCATCTCGGTACTCGGATGCAGGCCGATCAGCGCGAAGACGCGCTGCTCGGCAGGATCGAGATCCTGATGGGAAAGAGTGAAGACGGACCGCAGGCTCGTCCCCGGCCAGTCTCCCTCGTCGCCGAGGTCCAGCAGCATCTCGGCCGCGCGCAACTGGCTCGCCAAGGTCCGCATCCTGGTACCCGCGCGCGAGACCGCACGTTCGGCCACCAGCGTCAGCGCCAAGGGGTTGCCTCCGCACAACCGCACCAGCTCTTCGACGCCCTCCGCGTCGTCGCGCGCGCGGGGGCCGATTCGCCGGGCCAGCAGGGCCGAGGAATGCCTGTCCTCGAGGGGAGCGACCTTGATCACCGGCGGGGTCAGCTTCGCCGACAAGGACTTCAGCCGCCACCGCGAAATGATCAGCACCGTGCAAGACGACAGGACACCCAGCAGCGGGGCCACCTGATCGGTACTGCGCACGTTGTCGAGGATCACCAGCATCGAACGCCGGGCCAGCAGGGCGGCCAGTTTGGCCGCGCGTGCGATGGGGTTGACCACCTGATCGACCGGAAAGTCGAGCAACGACAAGAGAGTGTCGACGATCTCTCCCGCGCCGGCCCGCGCGGCCTGACCGTCACCGCGAAGATCCAGCATGACCGCACCGTGCCGATAGCGTCGTTCGGCGCGGTGAGCCCATTTGGCCGCCAAGGTCGTCTTCCCGACTCCGGGCCCTCCGTTCACCACCACGACGCCGCGCCGCGGCGCACCCGCCGAATCGGTCGTGCAAGCGTCGAGCAGGGCGATCAGGTCGGCTCTTCCCGCGATATCGTCGACGTCCGGGGGCAGATGCCGGATCACCTGGTCCGCGGGCTCGGCGGAATCGGGAATCGCCGGCCTCTGCCGCGGAATCATCCGGTCCGGCCGGATGAGTACTTCCTCGTTGACGGTTCGCAGTTCTTGCGCCGCCCTTGTCTCCCCCGCTTCCCGGTAGCGGGCATAAGCCGCCCGGAAGAAGTCGGCGGCTTCGGCAGGCTGGTCGGCCTCGGCCAGCGCGCGAATTCTCAATCTCGCGAAGCTCAGCTCCATCGGATGCGACTGCTCGAGTTCCGCCAGTTTCCGCACCGCGGCCTCCGCCTGCCCGGTCGCCAATTGTTCGGCGACGACGAACGCGTTGGCCGGGATCCAGTCGCTGCGGACCCATCGCGTGCGCCATCCGTCGGCACGCTCCGTCCGCAGATCGGCCAGGGCTTCGTCGCGGCACAATCGGACGGCCGCCAGCGCTTCGATCAGCGCGCGGTCGCGCTGACCGAGTCCACGGAAACGGCGGGCCTTGTCCATCATGGCCAGGAATCCGACGTGGTCGATCAGTCCGGGGTCGATTTCCAATAGACAGTGCCCTTTTCCCACAATCACCTTTGCGGGCACGGATTTTTCGTGGAACGCCTGGCGCAGCTTCGTCGCGTTCTGGTGAAGTGTGGAGAGGGCGTTCCGTGGTGGTCCCTCGTGTTCTTCCCAGACCCAGTCCACGACGACGTCCAGCGGCAGCCGCCGGTTCGGCGCGGTCAGCAGCGCGGTCAGCACCTGCTTCGGCCGCGGAGCCGCCCAGTTCACGTCCACATTCCCGTGCATAAGCATGGCCGTTTGCCCGAGAATTCCGAATGCGATTTCCACGAGTTCTCCCCTTCCCCATGGCGAACCCGGGTTCGCCACCCCTGTCCCGCCGGTCATTTTTCCATCCGGCGGCGCATAAGGCCAGGTCATCGACATAATTGTCAAACATGAGCGATCACCGTTGATCGATTGTCAATGAACCGAGAACGGCGCGAAGCCGTTTTCTTCACGTGCACTCCCACGCTGGCTACGGATACCGACGTTGCGGCGAGGGGAAATGTCATGACCGAGTTATCGTGGGTCCGTAGTCCGGTGGGAAGTCCCGACCGGCACTGGGCGACACGCAAGGGCGTCAAATCCGTGCTGGTGCTGATCCCGCACATCGTCGCCGGAAACCGGCTTCTCGATCTGCTCCCGCTCCTGGAAGCCGACCACCGGCTGCAGGTCGTCTTCACCCTGGCGGAACCGTGGGAGTCTTGGCGCGCCACCGACGACTTCGTGAACGCGCTCGGCGGGATCGTCCTGCCCTGGGCGCAGGCCCGGCGAGGCGAGTACGACCTCGTCCTCGCCGCCAGCCAGCGTGGCATCGACGAGGTCGCCGGGCCGGTACTGCTGATCCCGCACGGCGGCGGGTTCGGCCAGTACCGGCCGTGGCGGCCTCCAGGGGCCGGAAACGGCTGGAGTCCCCAGATCGGGCTCGAAGCGGGCCAACTGATGCGGGAAGGACGGGTGCGCGCCGACTCGATCGTGCTCGTCCACGACCGCGAGATGGACGTCCTCGCCGAGACCTGCCCCCGCGCCGTCCCCGCCGCCGTCGTCGCGGGTGACATCGCCCTGGACCGGCTCACCGCGAGTCTTCCGTTTCGCGATCACTACCGGCGATGCCTCGGAGTGCCCGACGACCGGCGTCTGGTGGTGGTCACCTCGACCTGGTCCGACCGCTCGGCCTTCGGGCGCCACCCCGACCTGTTCGAGCGGGTACTCGACGAACTCCCGCCCGACCGGTTCCGGGTCCTCGGGGTCCTTCACCCCCAGATCTGGTCGCACCACGGTGCTTGGCAGATTCGCTCGTGGCTGGCAGACAGCCTGCGGGCCGGGCTCACCCTCCTGCGCCCCGAAGGAAGCTGGCGGGCCGCCTTGATCGCCGCCGACCACGTCATCGGCGACTACGGCTCTGTGACCGGCTACGCGTCCGGCATCGGCAAACCGGTGCTCCTGGCCGTGGACGGCACTCAGCCGCTCCTGCCCGGCACCCCCAGCGCGGTCATCGCCGAGAAAGCCCCGAGGTGGGATCCCCACCTCCCCCTCGTTCCTCAGCTGGGCGAGGCGGAGTCCCCCGGCCTGGCCGACCGTGTCCGTGCGTCGCTTTCGTCCAGGCCGGGCCGCGCCGGATCGATTCTGCGCACCGAGATGTACCGGCTCCTCGGCTTGGCCGAACCCGCCCGGAAGGTGCCGGTGTCCCCGGTCCGGCTGGCGGAGGTACTGCCGTGCTGATCTCTGGTTCGCTTCACGGCGGCGTCGACGCCCGGGAGACCTCGTTCCTCTTGTCCACTGCCGGCGACGGCGTCCCAGCTTCTCTCGCCGACGTGCTGGTCCATTCCCGACAGCTCCGGGTCCCGACCGCCCGCACCGCGATCGCGAACGCTTTCGGCAGGCTGCCCGGTCTCACGGTCGTCGCTGTCGCGTGTTCGCACGGGCGCTGCGTTCTCGGTGACCGCACGGGAGACATCGTCGTCATCCGATGCGAATCCGCCGAACTGGCGGGCGCGGGCGCCTGTCTATGGGTGCTCGCCCGCCGCAGACTCCGGCTGCTGCGGTCGATCACGTTCGTTCAACACGTCCAGCCGGGCCTGCGTCCACTCGACCCTCAGTCCGCCGACCGGACGGCACAACTCCAACGCCTTGATCAGATGACGGCGAGCGGTGTCGGGATCACCTTCGAGTTCGGCGACTTCCGCGAAGGCCAGCAGCACGTCGGCTCGGTAGACGGCCGAGCCTGACTTGTCGAGCACCGCGGCGGCGCGTTCGAGCTGTTGCTTCGCCGCGGTGAACTCCCCTACCTGGGCGTCGAGCCGCGCCAGCAGGACAGTGACCTTGGCCTCGTCCTTCACGTCGCCGATCTCCAGGAACATCTCCCGTGCGAGGCGCAGGTGCCGAGCGGCGTCAGCGCCCCGGCCCGCCTGCAGCAGCGCTTCGCCGATCCGGCGATGACGCTGGGCGACGCCGCGATCGATCCCGAGTTCTCCTTCGATCACCAGGCTTTCGTTGAAGAACTCGACCGCCCGGCCGAAGTCACCGCGTCCCTGGGCCGCCATGCCCAATTGGTCCAGTGCCACGGACTCGTTGTGACGGCTTCCGGCCCCTCTCGCCAGCTCAGCCGCCTTCAGGCATTCGCTTTCCGCGGCCTCGAACCGGCCCAAATCCAGGTAGGCGCGAGCCAGTTGACAACGCAGCCGCGCTTCGGCCACCGCTTCACCGCACCGGCGTGCCGCGGCGACGCCTGTCTCGTGCGTCCGGATCCACAGCTGATAGTGCTTGCGATGGAGGAACAGTTCCCAGAGTGCTTCGCACAGTTGCCAGGTCAGTTCGTCGTGCCGCAGCGCGAATGCCTCTTCCAGCACCGCGACGATGTCCGGCAACCGGTCGTCCAGCCAGCGCAGGGCTTCAGCCCCCGTGGCGAACAGCGGCGGTGAATCCTCATACCGGGCGCGGACCGTGCTCACCCGCCAGCGCAGCGGGATCACCACCAGGTTCGCCCGGGTCATCCGGTGCAGATACCAGTCCGCGATCCGGGGGACGACTTCGAACCGTTCGTCGTCGGGCAGCGCCCGTGCGTGCAGCCGCACCAGATCGTGGAAGCGGTAGCCGTCCTCGCCGATCTCCTCGAGGAGACTGGCGTCCGCCAGCACCTGGAGCCCGTCCGCGGCCTCGTAGTCGGAAACCCGGACCGCGGCGGCGGCCGCTCCCACTTCGACCGTCAGTCCCGGATGCTCGCTTACGAGCCGGTAGAGCCGGGCGGCGTGGGGTGGCAGCGCCGAGTACGACGAATCGAAGGTGGCCGTCAACGACGCCTCGCCCACCGGCGACAGCCTCGTCAACCGCACTCGTTCGTCCCGGAGCTCCGCCACCATCCTGGCCACCGGCCACTTCGGCCGTGACGCCAATCTCGCACCGGCCACCCGGAGCGCGATCGGCAGCCGCCCGCACAACACGGCCAAGGTCGTGACGTCTAGCAGCTCGTCGGCCACCCTTGACTCCCCCACCGATCGCATCAGCAGCTCGACCGCGTGTTCCTGCGGCAGGGGCGCCATGTCGACGAACCTCGCGCCCTCCGCGTGCAGGCCGTCCAGCCTCAATCTGCTGGTGACCACCACGACGCAACCCGACGAGGCCGGGATCAACGGCCTGACCTGGGCGGCCGAGATCGCGTTGTCCACCACCAGCAGCAGGCGCATCCCCGCCGTGGTGGTCCGGAACAGTGCCGCCTGCTCGGCCAGCTCGACCGGCACCCGCTCGGGAGGGACGCCGAGGGCACGCAGGAACGCTCCGAGCGCGTCCTCGGGCGGGACGGCCGTCTCCGGGGAAAACCCACGCAGATCCGCGTACAGCTGCCCCTCCGGGAAACGTCCGGAGTTCCGGACCGCCCAGGTCACGGCGAGCGCGGTCTTGCCCACTCCCCCGGGGCCGACCACCACGGTCACCGCGGGCAGCTGATCGACCGAGTCGTCCTCCTCGCCGGCGGCGGCCGAGTCTAGCGCCGCGAGTTCGGCGGTCCTGCTGGTGAAATGCGCGGGGATCGGGGGCAGCTGCCGGGGGATCGGGGCACCGGGGGACGGTCTCTCGACAGCCGCCGCACCGAGATCATCTCCCATGGCCGTACCCCGACCGGTGGCGATTCGGACCCGAATTGTATCGCCGCAATTCTTCACGACCGATAAAGCAATTCCGTTTCAAGCGCAATCGTGAATTGATCGCCGAAGATCGCATGCTCGTGATTCCCCCGCACGGGCCTATTTTGTTGTGCACACAGTACCCGGACGCGGACCCACCTCGTGCCGAACTCTCACGCCTCATCCGAGAACTTCCGACAAATCCTCGAACCTCCCTGTCTACCTCGCTACCGGGAGCTTTCCCCTGCACGACAGGAAGATCTACCCGAAAGAACCAAAAATTCCGGCATGCGGAAGCGTCGGATACACCTGAACGCGGGAGGATGGGCAGCGTCACCACGTACTGTGACATCCGACACCGTCCCCCATCTTCGCCTGCCGCACTCACGAATACGCGGAATCCACGGATGCGGCGAGCCGGATGTCAATCGATAAAGAACGCTACCGTGACCGATTTCGAATCCATCGCGGGACATGCCGGGGCGGAGAATCAATTTCGAGTGATCTTCGGGCCGAATGCCCGAACGGCACCCTGCCCGCCGACCTGGCGCTGCGAGGTGCCCGCCCCGGAAGGTCATCTACTCGCCCAAGATCATTCTCGTGGCGTTCACTCTTCTTTCGGGGCAATTCGGACATCAGCCATACCCCGGAGTAGCCACATGTGTGGCCTCTGTATGCTCCGCTCTCGCTCGATGGGATTACTGATCCCCCATGTGGGCGAGCCGTTGCGGTCGGGGCCTGTGGTCGCACGCGGCACTGGCATTCGTGGTCCGTATCGGATGGGAGACACATGCACGGCAGGTCAGTTCTGGTTCGCGGCGGGATCGCGGTCGCTACCGCGGCCGTCGCGCTGACGATGGCCGCTCCGGCCGCACTCGCCGAGGACGGCGCGGCGCGGGGCCGGGTCATCGACAAGGCCGGCGAGAGGGGCTACAGCGTCAACTTCGGGGACCCCAAGCACTACGTCCCGGAGCTGTTCGAGCTGAAGCTCTCCGACGGCAGCAAGCTCAAGATGTACTGCGTCCAGATCGAAGTCAACATGCGCACCGATCAGGACATGATCGAGCGCCCGTGGAACAAGTACCCGGATGCTTCGTCGCCGTTCAACAAGAACAACTCGAAGATCAACTGGGTGCTGCACCACGGCTACCCGTCGGTCGGCGTGAAGGCCATCGAGAGCACGCTCGGCAAGAAGTCGGTCAAGTTCAACGACGGTCTGTCCACCGGCGAGGCCGTCACCGCGACTCAGGCGGCCGTCTGGCACTTCAGCGACGGCAAGGACTTCGACCGCGACAAGCCGCTGATGGACGGGGACGCCAAGGCGTCGGCCGACGTGCTCGCCCTCTACGACTACCTCACCGGCAAGGACAACGTCGGCATCAGCGCGCAGCCGAAGCCGACCCTCGACATCGGCCCGGCCAAGGCCTCCGGTGCGACCGGCAGCAAGATCGGCCCGTTCAGCGTCGCCACGACCGGTGACATCACCGAGCTGACCAGCAAGCTGCCTGAGGGTGTCAAGGTCGTCGACGCCGACGGCAAGGAGATCAAGGCCGCCGCCATCAAGGACGGCACCAAGGTCTTCATCGACGTTCCCAAGGACGCCAAGGACGGCAACGGCTCGTTCTCGCTGAAGGTCAGCGGCCACCTCGACACCGGCCGCCTGTTCGTGGGCGAGAACTACGACAAGGTCCCCGCCCAGTCGCTGATCGTCGCGGACTCCGAGAAGACCTCGGTCACCGCGAACGCCACCGCGAGCTGGAAGCAGGGCGGCGCGCCCGAGACCCCGGCCCCCACCACCACCCCCGGTGGCGCCGAGTCGGGTGGCGGTGACGAACTGGCGAACACCGGTGCTTCCGCGACCCTGCCGCTGGTCATCGGCGGCTCGCTCCTCGGCGCGGGTGTGCTGATGGTGCTGCTGGTCCGTCGTCGCCGCAGCCAGGCGTAAGAAACGAACCCGAAGCGGGGCCGGTCCATTGTGGACCGGCCCCGCTTTTTCGTGACCGACGGCGTTCGGGTCTCGTGAGTGGTAAGGACGGTTAGAACCGTCCTTACCACTCACGAGGCGTTTCGGTCACCGGTCGTAGTGCGTACCCGGCGTGTGCCCGAAGGCGCGCCGGAAGACGTCGATGAACGCGCTGGTGGACGACCAGCCGCAGGCATGCGCCACCGCGGTCACCGGAGTGTTCTCGGCCAGAAAGACCAGCGCGTGACAGAGCCGCAGCTGCGTGCGCCACTGCGGGAAGGTCATGCCGAGGTCGGCCTTGAAGAGCCGGGCCAGGGTGCGATCGCTCGCGCCGACCCGGGCACCGAGGGCGGCCAGGGTCCGGTTGTCGGCCGGATCGGCGCTCAGGATCTCGCACAGGGCGCGCAGCCGCGGGTCTTGCGGCGTCGGCAGGTGCAGAGGCTGCTGCGGTGAGGCGCGGAGCCGATCGAGCAGGACCGCACGCAGCCGACGGCGTTCCGGGCTGTCGTCGTGCGGCGGATCGGTGTAGGCGCGAATCAGCTCGCGCACGAGCGGGCCGACGGCCAGCACGCTCGGTTCGTGCAGCCTCAACGGGTTCTCGGTGGCCGGCAGGCCGACCAGACGGAGTTCGAGGTCGCCGTGCGCCTGATGGGCGTGCACGGTCCCTGCTGGCACCCAGATGGCCCTGGTGGCCGGAGCGACCCACGAGCCCTTGTCGGTGGTGATGGCCAGGACACCACGGGCCGCGTAGACGACCTGGTGCTCGTCGTGGCGGTGCGCGTCGATGACCGCGCCGGAGGCCAGGGACCGGACCTGGGTCGGCGCCGCGGGAAGGTGGCGGATTTCCGTCATCGGTTGTCAATTTATCGGAAGCGCGACACCGCCGCTCAAGGCGAGCATGACGGGGTGTCAAAGAACAAAGCGATCATCCTGTTGTCGGCAGGGCACGCGTGCGTGGACGTGTACCAGGGTTCGGTGGCCGCGCTCGTGCCCTTCTTCGCCGCCGAACGCGCCTATGGATACGCGGCGGTGTCGGGCATCGTGCTCGCCGCGTCGCTGCTCTCGTCGGTCGCGCAGCCGTTGTTCGGCGCGTTGACCGATCGATGGGCGATGCCCTGGCTGCTCCCGTCGAGCACGATCCTCGGCGGGCTGGGCATCGGACTCGGCGGGCTCGTCGACTCCTACGCGCTGACGCTCGTTTTCGTCGCCGTGTCGGGGATCGGGGTGGCCGCCTACCACCCCGAGGCGGCTCGGGTCGCGAGGATCGCCGGAGGCGGCAGGCATACGGCGATGGGCTGGTTCTCCCTCGGCGGGAACATCGGATTCGCCGCCGCCCCGGTGCTCGTCACCGCGGTCATGGCCCTCGGCGGGCTCCGTATGTCGCCACTGCTCGTCCTGCCCGCCCTGGTCGGTTCCGTGCTCTGCCTCCCCGTACTGCGCGCACTCGCCAGGACCGCCCGCACCGGCGGCCCGGCGGCGGACGTCGTGGGGGTCGACGACTGGAGGTCGTTCACCAAACTGTCGCTGGCCGTCGTCCTCCGTTCGATCGTGTTCGTCGGGCTGAGCACGTTCGTCTCGCTCTACGCCCAGCAGCGCACCGGCGGCGGCACGACGACGGGCAGTGCCGCGCTGTTCCTGCTCTATCTCGGCGGGGCCGGAGGCACCCTGCTGGGCAGCAGACTGGCCGGACGATGGGACCGCGTCACCGTGGTGCGCCGCTCGTACCTGGGCACCATCGCCGCCGTCGCCGGGGTCGTGCTGGTGCCGGGTCCGGCGTTCTTCCCGTTCGTCCTGCTGGCCGCCGTGGGCCTGTACATCCCGTTCTCCCTGCAGATCACGCTCGCCCAGGACTATCTCCCCCACCGGGTCGGCACCGCCAGCGGTGTCACCCTCGGCCTGACCGTCAGCATCGGCGGTCTCGCGAGCCCGGTCCTCGGCACGATCGCCGACCACACCTCGTTGCGGACGGCGTTGATCCCGTTGATCGCGCTGCCGTTTTTGTGCTGGATCACAACCAGGACCCTGTCGGAGCCGTGCTCCGTCCAAATCGGAACGTCTCGCCGGGAGGCGATATCAAAGTCGTGACAATAAATGGTGTACGCCTCTGTACATCATCAGTTACCGGCTGGTAGGTTCCGAACATCCAAAACGTGATCCACTTCATGATTCAAAGGGGAGTCATGACCCGAAAGCCCGCTCGCCTGCTGGCCGTCGCGATCGCTCTCGTCGTCACTTTCGCCGCCGCGCCCGCCGCCTCCGCCGCCCCCGCGACCGATCCGTTCTACAGCTACAGCGGCAGCGAACCGCTGTCGTCGTTCAGCCCCGGAACCGTCTTGAAGACCCGGACGCTGAATTACCACGTGATCGGCATTTCCACGCCGCTCAAGGTCACCCAGTTGCTCTACCGGACCACCGACGCGCTGGGGAAACCGTCCGCCAACGTCACTTCGGTGGTGCGCAGCCTCACCGGTGACAACACCAAAGCCGTTTCGTACCAATCGTTCTACGACTCGCTCAACCCCGAGCACGGCCCGTCGAGGGCGATCGCCGGCGACGTCTCGTTCGGCGGACTGATCGCCAACGCGGAGGCGCTGTTCGTCGCACCCGCGCTGCTGCTGGGCTACAACGTCGTCATTCCCGACACCGAGGGCCAGAAGGCGAACTTCGCGGCCGGTCCGGAATACGGGACGAACACCCTGGATTCGGTCCGCGCCGCGACGCGGGCACCGGAAACGGGAATGAACGACAAGACCAAGTTCGGTCTCATCGGCTATTCGGGTGGTGCCATCGCGACCGGCTGGGCCGCCGCGCTCGCGCCGACTTACGCGCCCGAGGTCAACAAGAATCTGGTCGGATTCACCGAAGGCGGAGTGCTCGTCAAACCGTCGCACAATCTCAAGTACGTCAACGGAAGCATCGCCTGGACCGGCGTCATTCCGATGGCTCTCATCGGGGTCTCGCGATCCTTCGAGATCGATCTCAAGCCGTACGCGAATTCTTACGGCCTGAAGGTGCTCAAGGACCTGGAGAAGGCGTCGATCGCCGACGCGCTCGGCCGCTATCCCGGGCTGACGTGGGAGAAGTTCGTCAAGCCCGAGTACACCAACCCGAACAAGGTGCTGCCGTACGTCGAGGCCGTGAACAAGATCAACCTCGGCTCCGCGCCGACACCCACCGTGCCCGGTTACATCGCGCAGGGCAACAACGGCGTCGTGGAAGGCACTTTCGGCAACCCGCCGGGGATCGGGACCGGTGACGGGGTGATGGTCGCCGGTGACGTGCGCTCGCTCGCCCGGCAGTACTGCGACACCGGCAACAAGTCGATCAAGTACGACCAGTACAACACGCTGAGCCACGTCGGGGCGGCGGTCGCCTGGGCGCCGCAGGCCATCGGCTGGCTCAACGACCGGTTCGCGGGCAAGCCCGCGCCGTCCACCTGCGGAAAGATCGCACCCGGCAACTCGCTCGCACCGGAGGTGCCGGTCAGCTAGAACGACGCTCCGTCCGTGAAGGCCTTCTTCGCTGCTCTGACAGTAGGGAAGGAGGCCTTCACGGTTGTCTGGACCGGTACCGTGCTGCACGTGACCGAGCACCGCAAGCTGCCGAAGGGGCCGCACAACCTCAGCCGTGACGAGGTCGCCGGAACCCAGCGGGCCCGGCTGATCGACGCGGTACTCGAGAACACCGGAACGCGCGGCTACGTCGGCACCACCGTCGGCCACATCACCGCCACCGCGGGCGTGTCCCGTACCTCGTTCTACCAGCAGTTCGCCGACAAACAGGACGCGTTCCTCGCCGCCTATCGCGAGATCACCACCGAGTTCATCGCGCAGGGGGTCGCCGCGGGCGCCGAGGCCGCGACCCCGCTGGACGCCGTCGCCGCCTGCTGCGACTTCCTCGTCGACTACGTGCACCGGCGGCCCACCGCCGTCCGGGCCGCCCTGCTGGAGATCTACGCGCTCGGCGACGCGGGGCTCGAAGCGCGAGAGAACACCTTGCGCGCCGGGGAAGCCGTCTTCGACCGGACGGCGAAATGGCTGCGTGCCACCGATCCCGCGCTGCCGCCACCGCCGCCGTTCACCGCGCGGACGGTCGTCGCCGCCACGATCGAACTGATCACGCAGGCCATCTGGAACGGCACCGAAGACGCCTACGGCCAGGCACGCGAAGCCGTCCGCTACACCTGGCTACTGGGCTTGTTCGGGCACCGGAGCGTCGACGCCTGATCACTTGCGGGCGAAACGCCGCCGTTCGAAGTCGACGATCAGCTTCGGGTAGAGCCGCGGGAGCAGCCGGACGAGCCTGTCGACCAGTTTCGCGTCGTTTCCGACCAGCACGCGCGCTTTCCCGGCCTCGACCCCGTCGACGATGATGCGGGCGGCCTGATCGGCCGGCATCTTCAGCAGCTTTTCGTTGTACAGCCGGACGCGTTCGAGCTGCTCGGCGGTGGGCTCGATACCGCGCGCCTGAGCTTCCTTCAACGCCGACGAGGCGATGCCGGTCTTGACCCCGCCCGGGTGAACGACCGTCACGCGCACCGGATGCCTGCCCGCGATCATCTCGGTGCGCAGGGCTTCGGTGAAGCCGCGGACACCGAACTTGCTGGCGCAGTAGGCACTGAGGGTCGGCTGGGCCATGAACCCGTTGAGGCTGGAGACGTTGACGACCTGGCCGTCGCCGGAGTCGATCAGGTGCGGCAGGAAGGCCTTGGTGCCGTTGATGACGCCGAAGAGGTTGACCGCCAGCGTGCGGTCGTAGAGCTCCCACTCG
This sequence comes from Amycolatopsis sp. lyj-90, assembly GCF_046549035.1. Taxonomy (NCBI): domain Bacteria; kingdom Bacillati; phylum Actinomycetota; class Actinomycetes; order Pseudonocardiales; family Pseudonocardiaceae; genus Amycolatopsis; species Amycolatopsis sp. lyj-90. The sequence goes on along the minus strand of NZ_JAJPWP010000009.1, from coordinate 369,292 downwards.
GCGTCGAGGACGGTCTGCCCGCCACCGGCGACGCCGGCGTTGTTGTAGATCTGGTGCACCACACCGAACTGCCCGGCGACCGTGGTCGCGTACTCCTGGACGGCCGCCCGGTCGCTGACGTCCAGCGTGGCGCCCTGCACTTCCGCGCCGAGGGCCTTGACCTCGGCGACCGTCTCGGCCAGCCCCGTTTCGTCCACATCGGACACGGCGAGCCGGGCGCCGCGTCGCGCGAGTTCCAGCGCGAGCTGACGGCCGATGCCGGAACCGGCACCGGTGACGACGGCGACCTTGCCGCGAACGCTGCTCATCGGGATTCTCCTGCCGGGTCGAGGGCCAGTTCGGCGGTGAGTTCGACGAGCCTGTCCACGAGGTCGGGGGCGATGTGGTGGCCCATGCCGGGGATTTCGACGTAGCGGGCGCCCTTCACGGCTTTCGAGGTCGCCCGTCCGCCGCTGTGGTGGACCATGCGGTCGGCGTTCCCGTGGACCACGACCGTCGGACAGGTGACGCGGCCGAGTTCGGCCGTCCGGTCGCCGCTGGCCTGGATCGCGCCGATCTGGCGGGCGATGCCGCTGCGGGCCCGCCTGCCTCCCGCCCGTTCCCACAGGCCGGTGGCCCAGGCCGTCTCGATGTCCTTGTCCAGCGGGAACTCGGCCGAGCCGAGGTGACCCATCATCGCCAGGTGGCCGACCACCGATTCCTCGACCGTCCGCGCCGGACGCCTCGCCATGCGCAGCAACGTCGACCGCGCCGGCTGCCCGACCCGGCGATGTCCGGTGGTGGAGAAGATCGACGTCAGCGACAGGACCCGGCCGGGATTCCTGGCGGCGACGGTCTGGGCGATCATGCCGCCCATCGACATACCGACCAGATGCGCTTGTCCGACGCCGAGGTGGTCCAGCAGGCCGACGGTGTCCGCCGCCATGTCCCCCAGGTCGTACGCGTCCGGCAGGGGCCGCGCCAGTAGTTGCCGCAGCTTGCCGGGATTCGGCGCCTTGATGCGATCGGAGCAGCCCGCGTCGCGGTTGTCGAACCGGATGACGCGGAAGCCGCGGCCGGTGAACCCCTCGATCATCGGCCGCGGCCACGACGTGAGGTCCAGGCCGAGCCCGGCGATCAGCACCAGCGGGACACCGTCGGCGGGCCCGTCCTCGCGATAGCAGATCCGCGGGCCGCCGGGCAGGTCGGCGAAGCTGTCGGTCACGAGCCCACCGCTTCCCGGACCTTCGCGTGGGAGAAGTGCAGCTCGGGATCGGTGATGTCGTCCGCGCGCAGCAGCTTGATGTCCGAGTGGTAGCTCATCGAGGTCAGCCACGGCATGCGGTCGCCCTGGCGCGGCAGCTGGCCGAGCGCACGCTGCACGTACCCGGCGGCGAAGTCCAGGAACGGCTTCGTGGGCATGTCCGGGTCGGCGAGGACGGGACGGCAGACGTCGTAGTCGTGGGTGTCCATATGCGCCAGCAGGCGGCAGAAATGCTCGCACAGCAGGCCGATCTTGAGCGTCCACGACGAGTTCGTGTAGCCGATCGCGAACGCGGCGTTCGGCACGTCCGAAAGCATCATTCCCTTGTACGCGACGGTTTCCGGCAGGATCACCGGCTTGCCGTCGACGCTGAGGGTGGCCCCGCCGAACACCTGGAGGTTCAGGCCGGTGGCGGTGATGACGACGTCCGCCTCCAGCTCACGCCCGGATTCGAGCAGGACTCCCTTTTCGGTGAAGGTCGCGATCTTGTCGGTGACGACGTCGGCCTTGCCCGTGCGGATGGCGGCGAACAGGTCGCCACCGGGCACCGCGCACAGCCGCTGGTCCCACGGGTCGTACGGCGGGTTGAAGTGCTCGTCGACCGGATAGCCCTTGGGAAGCTGCTTCTTGTTGACGTAGCGGATGAGCGAGCGGGCGAATTTGGGGAACTTCTGGCAGAACTGCCAGACCGCGAGGCCCTTGCGGATGTTCTTGCGGCGGGTGAGCGCGTACGCCCGCTCGTCACCGAGGATCTTGCGCAGGCCGTTGGCGAGCTTGTCCTCGCGCGGCACCGGCATCACGTAGGTGGGGGTGCGCTGCAACATCGTCACGTGCGCCGCCGTCGGCGCCATCGCCGGGATCAGGGTGACCGCGGTGGCGCCGCTGCCGATCACTAGGACGCGCTTGCCCGCGTAGTCGAGATCCTCCGGCCAGTGCTGCGGGTGCACGATCGTGCCGGTGAAGCGGTCCCGTCCTTCGAAGTGCGGGGTGAAGCCCTCGTCGTAGCGGTAGTAGCCGCCCGCGTTGAACATCCAGCCCGCGCTCAGCCGGGTGCGCTCACCGGTGTCGGTCCGCTCGATCTCGAGCAGCCACCGCGCCTCGTCACTCGACCAGGCGGCCGAGAGCAGCTTGTGGTGGTAGCGGATGCTGGGCTCGAGCCCGTTCTCGCTGACCGTCTCCCGCAGGTACGACAGGATGCGGGGCGCGTCGGCGATGGACTGCTTGTCCCGCCACGGCTTGAACTCGTAGCCGAAGGTGTGGAGGTCGGAGTCCGACCGGATGCCCGGGTAGCGGAACAGGTCCCAGGTGCCGCCGGACGCGCCGCGGGCCTCCAGGATGGCGAACTTCTTGCCCGGATGCTCGGTCTTGAGGTAGCGCGCGGCCCCGATCCCGGAAATCCCGGCACCGATGATGACCACGTCGAGGTGCTCGACGGGTGTGCTCGTCGTCATGCGGTACTCCAGCCTCGTCTCGGTTCCCCTCACCATGCGGGTCGGCCGGGGAATTGCGCTAGCACTATCTGCACCATCATCATGGACCCATGGTGCAAAGTGCCGCAGCGCGATGGCCGACGCTGTCCCCCGAAGCGCGCGATCTCTTCCGCCGTGGCGCGGAGATCGTCCTGCATCCGCGCGCCGAATGGATCGAGGAGCTGCACGAAGCCTCGCTCGGCGGCGACAGCATGCGCGCGGTCTCCGAGGACCCCGTCCTGACCGAAGGGACGAAGCGCGCGAATCTGGCGAATCTGCTGCACTGGGCGGCCGCCAACGTGCAGCATCCCGGCAGGCGGGTCTCGGCCAACCTGAACCAGGAAGTGCTCGACGGCGCCCGCGACATGGTGCGGCGGGGCTTCGACTCCGGCGGTCTCGACGCCTACCGGCGGGCGCAGGGGGTGGCCTGGCGCCGGTGGATCGAGATCTGCTTCGACCTCACGTCGGACCCGGTCCTGCTCCGCGAACTGCTGGACGTCTCGTCGCTGTCCATCACCACGTTCATCGAGGACACCGTCTCCGCGGTGTCCGAGCGGATGGCCGCCGAACGCACGGAACTGACCCGCGGCGCCCACGCCGAACGGCGGGCCACGGTCACCCTGCTGCTGGAAGGCGCCCCCATCAGCCGTTCGCGGGCCGAGGCGCAGCTGGGCTACCCGCTCGCCGGCCCGCATACGGCCGCGATCGTCTGGAGCGGCTCGGTCACGCCGTCGTCCCAGCAGCTCGAAACCGCCGCCGAAACGCTCATGCGGGCCAGCGACGCTTCGCACCGGCTGACCGTCGTCGCCAGCGCCGCCGCCCTGTGGGTCTGGCTGCCCGGCCGGACCCCGCCGCGAGCGGACCGGCTCGCCGAAGAGCTCGCGCCGCACCCCGACGTCCGGGTCGCCTTGGGACGTCCCGGCAGCGGCATCGACGGCTTCCGCCGCAGCCATCTGGACGCCGCCGCCACCCAGCGGATGCTCGCCCGGCTCACCTCACCGCAGCAGATCGCGCACTACCAGGACATCCAGCTGCTCGCCCTGCTCACCGGCGATCCCGCGCAGGCGAGCGAATTCGTCGCCGACACCCTCGGCGAACTCCGGCACGCAGACGCCGAAACCCGGGAGACCGTCCGGACCTACGTCCACGAACTGGGCAACACGACGCGGACCGCGGAGCGGCTCTACACCCACCGGAACACCGTCGTCCGGCGGTTGGCGCGGGCCGACGAGCTGCTTCCGCGACCGTTGGCGGAGAACGCGGTGGCGGTGGCCGTCGCGCTGGAGACGTTGCGGTGGCTGGGAAGCGGGGCTTGAGCCCGGGTCAGAACTGCTCGTTGGAGGAGGACGAAATCCGGAAGCCGCGCCCCGTCCGGTCATGGGCACAGCGCACCCCGTTCTCGGCGGACTGGCAGGTGTAGCCGAGAACGGAAAGTGAACTCCCGTAGGGAAGGACCTTCGGCTCGACCGCGAACCCGCTGCCGTAGAGGACACCGCCGGTGCAGATGAAGGCCGAATGGCCGGTGTCGTCGACGAACATCCCGCCACCCCAGGAAATGTTCTCGTCGCAGCTCGACGGCCGCGGCGGAACGGGGGTCGTCGGGCCGTGACAGCCCGAAGAAGTCGGTTCCGAGCCGACCTTCCCGAGGATTCCACAGTGGAACTTCCCGGACGGTGACTGGAAGTAGTAACGCTCGCTGCCCACTCCGTTCGCGAAGAGGTAGTCGCGAGGATTCACCTTCGCTCCGGCACCCGAGCCGGACAAGGTCAGCTGGATCGTGCGATCGGCGTCGCTCGTGCCGCTGTCGGCGGCCACCTGGCCGAGCGCTCCCACGAGCTTGGCGATCGTGTAGAACTTCAGGATCTTGCCCACCACCCGCAGGCCGTTGGCGACCTTGTCGACCTGGACCGCGAACCCCTTCTCGGACACCGCGATCGACTCCGAAATCCCGTTGAGCGCGGCGACCGCCGACGTCGCCGCGGCCGCCGCCCCGGCCGGGGTCGTCAGCGGGCCGAGACAGTCGATCAGCACCTGCAGTGCCGCGCCCAGCAGTTCCGGGCTTCCCAGCGACCGCAACGTCTGGTTCTGCGCCGCCGAGCATTTGGCCACGAAGGTCGCCAGGGCGAGCAAGGTCGAGGAGTCGTCCGCGCCCAGTGCTTCGGCCGCCACCCCGGGCAGCACCGACGTGGCACTGAACGCCGCCCGTACCGCGATTCTCGTTTCGCGGGCGGGTCTCGCCCAGTCCAGGACCAGTTCCTGTCCGGACAGCAGGAGTACCTTGTCCGGGCCCAGCAAGGAACCCAGCACCTGGCGGACCACTTCGGGCTGGCCGTCGACGGAAATCGCCGACGTCCCGGGTGGAACGGTCAGTTCCAGTGGCAGGCCACGGTTGTTGCGCACCCGCAGCCGGGCTTTGTCGCCCTCCGCGGTCAGGCAGGATGTCACCAGGTCGACCTTCGAAGCGGCCATCCGCGCCCACGGCGGCGCTCCCGCCGGGCAGGACGGCGGACCGCCGCGCCCCACCAGATGATCGGTGATCCAGCCGACTGCGTCGGTGATCCAGCCCAGCGCGAACGGCGACAGACTGGTCCGGTCCGCCGTCACCGGCTTCCCCGGATCACCGGCTTCGACCGGGTACCACCCGGTTCCCGGGTCGTGGTGCAGCACGACGGGTAGCGCGCCGGGCGGACCACCGGCGCCGTCGAACTCGAGCCGCACCGGCCTGGACAAGGGTGCGTCGACCGACACTTCCACCGGCGGGGACGCCAGGACGAAGCCCGGCCGCTCGGGCGGCGCGACGTCGGTGGGCACCACCGACAGTGTCGCCGGGCGGTCCACCGCTCCCTCGGGCACGCTGACCTTGAGATGGGGCGCGGTGTCCACGGTCGCCCCCGTCGACGGCGAGACCGGCTTCCGGTCCTCGCCGAACGCGCTCGCGACCGGCGCGCTCGTGCAGCCGCTCACCGCCAGGACCAGTGCCACCGCCACCACCGCGAAACGCTTCACCGGCACCTACTCTCCCTAGCCGCACCGAAGTCGCGGAAACGGGGGAATGTGTTACGGCGCCGGGGATTTCCTGCTGCTCACTCGACGTCCTCCGGACGGGCCAGCGGGAGATCCAGGTTCCGGAGCATGGCACGTTGTTCGCCGGTCAGGTCACCTTCGATCGTGATGGTGAACGGCGGTGTTTCCTTGCGGGAGTGGAGAAAATTTCCCCACGCGATGCCGAGGTTGGCCAATCCCGTGAGCGAGCCGATGGACATGCGAATGACCTCGAAGGCTCCCAGCTGACCCGAATCCGTCGAGCTGATCGTCGCGGACCGGCCCACGTCGTCGTCCTCACGAAGCCAGTCATGGAATTCTTTCAGCCCTTGTTCGTCGCCGCCGGCGTTGATCGTTAGCTCCACGAGACCTCCACTCGAACGTGCATCCCTACAGATCGCGGCGTGGGCTCCAGGCGTAACAGGAATTCTGTCCTGAGACCTGACCGGTGGTTCCCGTTGACCGGCCGGTGATCAAACCCGGATCATGAAAGCCATCCCAGATCCGGTGCTTGGCCGATCCCGAGGGCGGACAACGATGTCACCGCTGCTCCATCTCGCGCTTTCCCTGGTCCTGACAGCGATTCCCGTACCGGCGGCGGAACCGGTCACTTCCGCGGCGACGGTCTGCGTGCTCTCCTGCGACACACTCGACCCTTCTCACGCACGGCAAGACACGTTCCCGGTTCCGGACAAACTGCTCAACGGACGCCAGATTCGGCTGCACGTCTCCGATGCCGACGGGATGGCCTGGGGCAGCATCGATCGCGGCGCGACGGGCGACTCGGTCTGGCTCGACCGGTCTTGGGACGGGGGCGCGTCCTGGGAAGGATTGCTGGGCAAGGCGAGCATCCCCGGCTCGTGGACCGGCACGAGAACCTTGATGTACAACGTGACCGACCCCGGCGAGCACCGGCGCGGCCTGATCCGCGCGTGCGGGGACGCCGCCGGGGTCACCTGTACGGAATGGATTTACCCGAAGGTCTGCGATGTCGTCTGCGACGGCACGACCCAGGCGAACGGCGACACCCAGCCGGTTCCGCCGACGACGTTGTTCGGGCGCACGATCCGCCTGCACGTCGACCGGAACGCGATGGCTTGGGGCACCATCGAATCCGGCGCGCGGGGCGACGAGATCTGGCTGGATCGCTCCTGGGACGCGGGGGCGGGCTGGGCGGGTGGTTCGTCTCTCGGCCGGACGTCGGTCGCCGCGGGCGCGAGTACCGGTGTGACGGCGTTGTTCGCGACCCGCGATCCCCGTGGCCGTCACTACGGTGGCGCCGTCCGCGCTTGCGGCAGGGAAGCCGGGCACCAGGAAGGATCCTGTACGGCATGGGCGCGCCCGGCGCCGACGCGGGCACAGGCGGCGGCTGACGCGCTCTTGTACTCCTACGATCCGTATCCGGGCTGGTGGCCGAGCAGCTGGTGGAACTCGGCGGCGACGCTGACGGCGGTCATCGACCACGGGGATCGCCGCCACGACTGGATCATCGCGCGCACCTTCGAGCAGAACCGCGGCGTTTTCCCCGCCGGTGAGCGCAGTTCCGACGCCATCGAAGGGAATTTCGAGAGCCGCGCCATCGACGACAGCGCCTGGTGGGGCTTGGCGTGGGTGGCCGCCTACGACCACACCGGCGATCCCCGTTACCTCGCCATGGCGACCAGGATCGCCGCCTACGTGCACCAGTACTGGGACACGGGATCCTGCGGCGGCGGTGTCTGGTGGGACCGGGAACGGACCTACAAGAACGCCGTCACCAGTGGTCTGTACCTGCGGCTCGCGGCTTCCGTGCACCGCCGGACGCCGGGCGATTCGCTTTGGCTGCAACGATCCCGGACCGCCGCGGACTGGTACCTGGCCAGCGGGATGATCAACGCGGCCGGACTGGTCAACGACGGCCTGACCCGCGACTGCCGCAACAACGGCCAGACGGTCTGGACGTACAACCAGGGCCTCGGCGTCGGCGGTCTCGTCGAGGTCTGGCGCGCCACCGGTGAAACCCGCTGGCTCGACGCCGCCCGGCGACTGGCCGACGCCGCGGTGACCGGCCCGGTGCTGACCAAAAACGGCGTGCTCACCGAATCCTGCGACGTCGGGCAGAACTCCTGTGACGACAACCAAAAGCAGTTCAAGGGTATCTTCATGCGCTTCCTCGCCGACTTGGCGAACGCGACGAACTCCACGGTCTACCGGGACTTCGCGCGGCGGCAGGCCGACTCGCTGTGGATGTCCGATCGCGACCCGCTGAACCGGATCGGGCAGCGCTGGGCGGGCGGGACGCCGAACCAGGCCGACTGGCGGACCCAGGCGAGCGGGCTGGGGGCGCTCACCGCGGCTTCTTGAGTGCCGCGCGCGGTGAGGCTTGGGGCGGGTTGGTCGTGAGTCGCGCTTCGGGTTCTAGCCAAGGGTGCCTACTGGATTCTGCGTGCGCGCTTTCGCGAGTTCGTGCTGCCCAGGGGTCGTGTCGCGAAAGCCACTTTCGGGACATCAGACGTCGCGAAAGTGGCTTTCGCGGCACCCGGGCTGGCTGGCGCGGCCCTCGCAACGACTCGACCCACCACGCCACTGCCGCCCAGGCTCGCCCTGCGGTACATGAAGGCCCCCTTCCTTGCGCCTAGGTACAGGAAGGGGGCCTTCATGTACTTGGGGAAGGGGTCCTTCCCTACCTTCAGGGTAGGCAAGGAGGCCTTCACGGACCTGCGACCAACTCCAGCCACAAGCAGGTACCTAAGACCCCTTCGGCACTAACCCGAATCGCCACTCACGACCACCTGTACCGACCGCCCACCGCCGCATCCCCCGCCCACCCGCTCACAACCTCTAGATTGATGGCATGGTTTCCATCGCCGAGAAGGCCACCCGGCTGCAGGAGCTGCACGCCGCCCCCGAACTGCTGCTCGTCGTCAACGTCTGGGACGCGATCACCGCGAAGGTCGTCGCCGAAACACCCGGCACGCAAGCGCTCGCCACCCCGAGTCACGGCATCGCCGCCGCCCGCGGTTACCCCGACGGCGAGGTGATCCCCCGCGACGAAATGATCGCCGAGGTCGCCCTGATCGTCCGGACCGCGGGCGATCTGCCGGTCACCGCGGACCTGGAAGCGGGCTACGGCGACCCGGGCGGCACGGTCGCCCGGGCGATCGAGGTCGGCGCGGTCGGCTGCAACCTCGAAGACCAGATGAAGCCACTGGACGAGTCCGTCAAGGCCGTCGAGGCCGCGGTCGCCGCCGCTCAGTCCGCCGGTATCGACTTCGTGCTCAACGCCCGCACCGACGCCTTCCTCAGGGCGGGCGACCGTGACCCCGAGGAGGTGCTGGCCGACGCGATCACCCGGGGCCGCGCGTACCTGGACGCGGGCGCGTCGAACGTCTTCGTACCCGGCAAGCTCGACGAGACCCAGGTCGGCAGGCTGGTCGAGGCGCTGGGCGAGCGCAAGGTGAACCTGATCGGTGTCCCGGGCTCGATCTCGCTGGCGACCGCGCAGGAACTCGGCGTCTCCCGGGTGTCCTACGGGCCGTTCGCCCAGAACGTCGCGCTCACCGCGCTGGCAAAGCTCGCCGAGGACGTCTACGCCGGCGGCGGCCTGCCCGCCGACATGCGCAAGCTCAACTGACGTAACCGGGAAGATCGATGGCGTCCGAGGGCGGGTTGGTGAAGCGAGCCGCGACACGACCGGCCCTCGGACCCGCCGCGAGACCTGCGAGAGCGTGAAGCAGGCCGATACCGGCGCGACTCTTCGGAGCCGCCAGCCGCGGCGCGATCCACGGGACCTTCTGCGCCTGCGCCACGTACGGACGCATGATCGTCTCGTAGGAACGGAAGGCGTCACCGTGTCCGGCGTGACGGCCGAGTTCCCCGGCGAGCACGTACGCGCCGACGAGGGCGAGGCTGGTGCCCATGCCGCTGAGCGGCGAGGCACAGTAGGCGGCGTCCCCGACGACGGCGATCCGGCCGCGCGACCATTGTTCCAGGCGCATTTGGCCGACCGATTCGAAGAAGTAGTCGGGTGATTCGCCCAGCTCGTCGAGGACGCGCGGGGTCTCCCAGCCGACACCGGCGTAGTGACGGCGCAGGAATTCGTGCTGTGCTGGGATATCCAGCCGTTCGAGCCCGGGACGCGGGAGCAGGAACGACAGCGAGGCACGCGTGGTGCCCTGGTTGTCGGGGCGCAGAAGGACGACCCGGCGGCCGGGAGCGTTGTACCAGCGGGCCCACCGGCCGTCGGATTCCTCGCGCGGGACGGTGAAGTAGGCCGTGTAGAGGCCGAACGACCGGATGCGGGCGAGGTCGGCGAAAACGAGATCGCGGGTCCGTGACCGCAGGCCGTCGGCGAGGACGACGAGGTCGAAACGCCGTTCGAGACCGCTGCGGAAGGTGGCCTCTACGCCGTCGCCGGTGTCGGTCAGACCGCTGATCTCGTCGCCGAAGACGTACTCGGCGTCGTCGCGGGTGCTCTGGTGGAGCAGGTCGGCGAGTTCACCGCGCAGGAGTTCCAGTTCCGTGACGAACCCGTCGCCGTCGAGGGAATCCGTACCGAACGACGCCCGGACGCGGCCGCGACGGTCGATGAACCGCAGTCCCTCCTCGTGGGTGACGCGATCGCGGGCGGCTTGTTCGAGACCCATGCGTTCGACGACGGTGCGGCCCGCACCCCGCAGATCGACGGTCTGCCCGCCGAGACGTGGCTCCGGCGCGCGTTCGACCACGGTCGGGTTCATGCCGTGCCGCCGTAGCCAGAACGCGAGCGCGGGTCCGGCGATGCCCGCGCCGGAGATCAGGACGTTCCTCATCGCGCACCGGCCTGCGCCACGACGACGGCCTCGGTTTCCTCGGGCCGGGCCCGGCGCGGGAACAGCGGGGAGATCAGCAGGAACAGCCCGATGACCACCGTCTGGACCACGAGCGCGTCGCGGAACCCTTCGGTGGGATGGGTGATGTCGGCGAAGAACACCGTGCTGAACACCGCGACCCCGACCGAGCCCCCGATCGCCTGGACGGCGGTGAGCACTCCGGACGCGGAGCCGACCTCGTCGTCGGCGACGGCGCCGAGCACGGTGTTGAACACGGCCGCGATCACGATGCCCGCGCCGATCCCCGCGACGACGCCACCGGGCACGATCCGCCAGATCGTGAACTCACCGGTGCCGGACAAGGAGATCCACAGCCACGCGACACCGGCGAGCTGGACGACGGCCCCCGTCTGCAGGACAGTCCTGCCGAGTTTGGCGGCGAGCAGTCCCCCGCTGATGCCGCCGCCGACGGCGGTGCCGAGCGCGACCGGGAGGTTGCCCAGCCCGGCCTCTCCCGCGGTGAAGCCCTGGCCGATCTGCAGGAAGAACGTCAGCACCAGCTGGGTGCCGATCATCCCGCCGAAGAACAGCGCGACCGCGGCCAGTCCGACGGTGAAAGCCGGCTTGCCGAACAGGGCAGGGGTGACCAGCGGAGCCCGGCCGAAGCGCGCGATCCGGCGCTGCCACAACGCGAAAGCCACGTAGCCGAGCGCCGCGACCGTCAGGGAGAGCCAGGTCCACAGTGGCCATCCCGCCGCCTGTCCCTCGTTGAGCGGGAGGACCAGCAGCGCCGAGGCGGCCGCGACGAGCACGGCTCCGGCGATGTCCACGCGCAGCCCCGGCGTCCCGGTGCCGCGGGGAACCAGCCGCCGGGCCAGTACCAGCGCGACGAGCCCGACCGGAACGTTGACCAGGAACACCAGCCGCCAGCCGAGACCGAACAGATCCCAGTCGACCAGCGCGCCGCCCAGCACCGGCCCCAGCACACCGCCGAGCCCCAGCACCGGCCCGAAGACGGCGAGCGCCTTGGTGAGGTCGCGAGGGGCGAGGTTGTCCCGGAGGATGCCGAGTCCCTGCGGCAGCATCATCGCCCCCGCCACGCCCTGGACCAGTCGGAAGGCGATCAGCAGACCGGCGCTCGGCGCGATCGCGCACAGCAGGGACGCGAGGGTGAAGGCCACGAGCCCGAACAGGAACATCGGGCGGCGGCCGTAGCGGTCGCCGAGCCGCCCGCCCAGCACGAGGCCCGCGCCGAGGGTGAGGGCGTACCCGCCGATCACCCACTGCAGGCCGACCGGGCTCGTGCCCAGCGATCGTTCCAGCGACGGGCCGGCCACGTTGACGATCGTCGAGTCGAGCAGGTCCATCAATTCGACGACGAGCACCGTGGCCAGCAGCCACCAGACCGCTCGTGGAGACGTCTTTTCTTCGGGTACCGACATGGTTCGTTCACTCCGAATCCTGGCGCGTTCGTACGCCGGGGCGCACGGGCGCTCCGGTCTTGGGCGGGGAAGATCAGCTTTCGGGCAGGGAATCCGCGGTGCCGGTGTAGATCCGCACGACACCGGTCAGGAAGTTTTCGACGACGTCACGGTCTCCGGGGCTCAGTGCCTCGACGAGCCCTTCCACACCGCTGAGCAGCGGATGAAGCTGCTCGAAGATCCTGGTCATCGACTCCTGCACCGGTTCGACCAGCACCTTGCGGCGGTCGGTGGCGTGCGGCTTGCGGAGGACGTGCCCGGCTTTCTCGAGCCTGTCGACGATATGAGTGCTCGCCGCCGTCGAGACCCGCAGCCGATCCGCGAGTTCCTTCGCGGTCAGCGGTCCCTCGCTGGTGAGGTGTTCCATCGCCGACAGGTCGGTGGAGTTGATCCCCAGTGCCCCGCTCAGGCGCTTCTCGATCACCCGCGTGAGCGTCCCGACCTCCTGCAGGCGCTCCATCACGGAGTTGCCCACGCCGGGGGAATCGACCTGCCACGAGTCTGCTGACGTCATGCCAGGAAGCTTACTAGATAAGTCACTAACCAGGTTAGTGAAATACTGTGGCAGTCGACACCGCCTACCGCGCGGCTCCCCCGTACAGCGCGTCGATCTCGGCGGCGTAGGTCTTCGCGATCGCGGCCCGCTTGAGCTTCATCGTCGGAGTCAGTTCGACACCGCCCGGCTCCCAGCAGACCGGCAGGATGGTGAAGTCCTTGATCTGTTCGACGCGCGAAAGCCTGCCGTTGGCCTGCTCGACCACGGCGGCGACTTCCTGACGGAGAACCGCGTTCCCGGCGAGGGCTGCGGGATCGGTCGGAAGCCCGTGACGCTCGGCGAACGACGCGGCCGCGTCCGGGTCGAGGGTGATCAGGGCGACCACGCAGGGCCGCCGGTCGCCGATCGCGACGGCCGAGCCGATCAGCGCGCCCGCCGACTTGAGCATGTTCTCGATGTTGGACGGCGACATGTTCTTGCCCGCCGCGTTGATGATCAGCTCCTTCTTGCGATCCACGATGGACACGTAGCCGTCCGCGTCGATGGTGGCGATGTCGCCGGTGTGCAGCCAGCCGTCGGCGTCGATCGCCTCGGCGGTCCGCTCGGGGTCGTTCCGGTAGCCGCGCATCACCGCCGGACTGCGCATCAGCAGCTCACCGTCGTCGGCCAGCCGCAGTTCCGCGCCGTACTGGGCTTGACCGACCGTGCCCGGGCGAATGGCGTGCCGCGGGTTGATCGTGCCGTGCACCGAGGTCTCCGACATCGCCCAGCCCTCGCAGATCGGCAGGCCGACGGCCATCAGGAAGTCCAGCGTGTCCACCGCGATCGGGGCGGCGCCGCTGATCGGGATCACGCAGGCGTCCAGTCCCATCCTGGCGAGCACCCGGTCGAGGACGAGCCACCGCGCCAGCCGGTGCCGCCATCGCGAGCGCTTGCCCGGACTGTGCACTGTGGACAGTCCGACGGCGAGCGCCCAGTCCGCGATCGTCCGCCGGAGGCCGGTTTGCGCCGCGAGGGCCTGCTCGATCCCCGCCTTGATCTTGTACCAGAGCATGGGCACGCCGAGGAACACCGTCGGCCGGACGGCGGGCAGCGTGGCCACCACGGCCTTGGGGTCCGCGACACAGGTGACCGTCGCCGCCGAGACGATCGGGAAGTAGTGCGCGAAGTACCGGTTGGCCAGATGTGCGTCCGGCAGGAACGAAAGGACGCGTCCGCTGTGGACGGCGTCGGCGATGTCGGGTGACTCCAGTGCCGCGCCCATGCTGTAGGTGAGGTTGCGATGCGTGAGTTCGACGCCCTTCGGGGGCCCGGTGGTGCCCGAGGTGTAGATCAGCGTCAGCACGTCGTCCGGCTCGACGGCTTGCCACGCGGCCTCGAAGTCGAACTCCGGTGACTCGCTGTTTTCCAGCTCCACCAGGGAAATCGTGCCGCCGGGAGCGCCGTCCACACAAACGACGCGATCCACGTTCCGCACCCGCGGCAGAAACTGCTCCTCGCAGACCACGACGCGGTTGCCCGCGTTCGCGAACAGGTACTCGATCTGCTCGGCGGAACTGGTGTTGTAGACGGAGAACGGGATCGCGCCCAGGTGGATCGCCGCCACGTCGACGAGGTGGAACTCGGGCCGGTTGGTCAGCATCAGCGCCACAGTGTCCCCGCGCCGGACGCCGAGCGCGTGCAGCCCCTCGGCCAGCCGCCGCACTCTCGCGCCGTACTGCCGCCAGGTCAGCGACACCGCGTCGTCCGGCGTCCGCAGCGCGACGACGTCGCCGGACTCCGCGACCGTGCGCTGGAAGACCTGGCACAGGCTGGAGATCTCCCGCAGTTCGGCCGCGCCGACGCTCATCCGCTCTCCCCAAGATTAATACAAACGTATCAATTAAGAGTGAGACGTTAGTATCGGTTCGACCGAAGGGGAAGTCAATGACCGGTAGTCGCGGCAAGCAGCAGGCACGGAGCCGGGAGCGCCGGGAACTGCTGCTCCGGGCCGCGATGCGGCTGATCTGCGACAGCGGCGTCAAGGCGGTGACCCATCGCGCGGTCTCGGCCAGCGCCGGGCTGCCGCAGGCCGCGGCGGGCTACTACTTCGCGACCAGCGAGGAACTCATCGCCGAGGCCCTGCGGTTCCACATCCACGAGCGGATCGAGGTCGTGCGCGTCCTGCTCACCGACGTCCTGCGTGACGCGGAGTCCGTGCTGGAAGTCGGCGAACGGCTCACCCAGGCGCTGGTGGCGGGCAAGTTCGGCGTGACCGTCGCCCAGTACGAGCTGTACATGGAAGCCGCCAGGAACCCGGCCATGCGGGCCGTGGTCGACGAGGCGATGGGTGCTTTCGAAGCCTCCGCCGCTCCCCTGCTCGCCTCCCTCGGCATCGCCGATTCCCGGCGCGCGGCCAAGGCTTTCATGGCCCTGCTGGACGGCCTGGCACTGCACCGGCTGGCCAACCCGCAGCCGGCCGAAGAGGACGTCGAGCTCACGAAGCGCTCACTGCAAGGCCTCTTCCTCGCCTTCTCCATGGACGCCGCCGACCTGCGACGGCAGACCAGCGTCCCGCTCGCCGATTGACACGCTCCCCATAATTGATACACATGTACTAGTTCAGTCGATGGGGAGGCCTCTATGACCGGACGCGTTCGCGGCGTCATCGCCGCGACGATCGTGATGGCGGCGGCCTTCACCGCCCCGGTCGCGACAGCGGCGGCCGCGCCGGGCTGCACGCCGTGGCAGGTGCGCACCGTCGCGACGGGACTCGGCCTGCCACTGGAAAACCTCGCCTTCGACGGACGGGGCGGACTGCTCGTCTCGAAGACCCTGTTCGCGGGCAACGGATCCGTCGAACGCGTGACCCCGGACGGCGCGGTGAACACCCTGCTGCCGGTGTCCGGTCCGGGCGCGCTCACGGTGCGCGGCAACGAGTTGTACGTCAACACCGGGCACAAGACGCTCGACGGGACACTCGGTCTGAAGACCGGCACCATCGACATCTTCGACCTCGACACCGGCAAACGGCGGACCTGGGCCACCGGCCTCACGATGCCCGACGGCGGCACGGTGCTGCCGAACGGTGACGCCGTGATCAGCACCCTCATCGGCCCGAAACGCGGACTCTGGCTGGTACGCAAGGAGAATCCGTCGGCGCCGGAACGGTACGGACCCGATCTGCTCGGTCCCAACGGGATGGTCGTCAGCGACGACGGGCGCACCCTGTACGTGGCCAACACCGGCGGCCCGGACTTCCAGATCGCCGCGATCGACCTCGCGAACCCGTCCGCGCCCGCGAAGAAGATCCGGCTCCAGGCGCCGTGGCCGCTGAACATCATCGACGACCTGGCCCTCGGCACCGACGGTCGGCTCTACACCGCGGGCGAGCACGGCATCGTGTACCGCGTCGACCCGGACTCCGGCGCGACCTGCGCGATCGCCACGGGCGTCCACCTCGGCTCGTCCGTGCGGTTCGGCGCGGGACCGGGCTGGGACCCGGAAAGCCTGTACAGCACCGGATTCGACGGCGCTGTACGACGACTGGTCCCACCGGCCTGATAAGCGGTGGGTCTCGTGAGTGGTAAGGACGGTTATTGAGGGGTAAGGCAAACGTGTCGTGTTCGCGGGTGGGTCGTGCCGGACTGAAGGCTCCCTTCGCTGCGTCCGATGCCGAGCGGCCGTGTCTCGAAAGGCACTTTCGGGACGTCTGATGTCCCGGAAGTGGCTTTCGCGACGTCCCGGGAGGCTGGTGCGGCCCTCACCGTGGCGTTGTGGGCTGAACCCAAGGTGAGCGAAGGCGTGACTCGCGTGATCGGAGCCGGATCTCGCGTGATCAGAAGGCGAACTCCGTAAACGTCTCCCGATCACGCGAGATCCGGCTCCAAGCACACGTGATCCGTCTCTGATCACACGGCCGGCACTTCCAGCCCCGGCCAGGAACAGCGTCACCGAGGACAACAGGGTCGTGAAAGCCACGTTCCCAACCTTCACCGTTGCGAACGAGGCTTTCACAACACCCACCCCACGACCGACGCCAAAAACGGCATGGCGGCGGGTCTCGTGAGTGGTAAGGACGGTTAGAACCGTCCTTACCACTCACGAGGCTGACGAACCGGCGGCAGGGCGGACCCCGCTGTAGGGTTTTCCCATGGTGCGCGGAGTCGGCCGGACCGAAGGAATCCTGCTGGCCGGCGTGGTGCTCGCCGTTCTGGTGGCGACCGGGGTCCAGGCCAGGTCACCCGGCACGTGGCTGCTGGAAGTCGTCTGGGTGCTGATCGGGCTGCCGCTGGTTCTGGCGCTGCGCAAACGCTTCCCCCTGACCCGGTTGCTCTGCTGGCTGCTCGTGCTGCACGCGATCGTGCTGTGTTACGGCGGGCAGTACACCTACGCGGAAACGCCCGCCGGGGAATGGGTCCAGCAATTGATGGGCACGCAGCGGAACAACTACGACCGGTTCGCCCATGTCGTCCAGGGTTTCGTTCCCGCGATCGCCGTCCGCGAAGTGCTCCTGCGGCGGACGCCACTGCGGCCCGGCGGCTGGGTCGCCTTCCTGACGGTGTGCGTCTGCCTGGCGATCGCCGCCGGTTTCGAGTTCGTGGAATGGTTCAGCGCGCTCATCGCCGGGTCCGGCGCGGACGATTTCCTCGCCACCCAAGGAGATGTCTGGGACACGCAGTGGGACATGTTCCTCTGCCTGTGCGGCGCGGTGCTGTCCCTGCTGGTCTGGCGCCGGGTGCACGATCGGCAGCTCACCCCGGGTTAGAGTGGCTCGCGTGACTGGGGGAACCTTATGACGCCGCAGGTCGGCGAAGACTTCGGCGGCTTCCGGATCGACGGGATCATCGGCCGCGGCGGCATGGGCGTGGTCTATCGCGCGTGGCAGCACCGCATGCGGCGGCCGGTGGCGTTGAAGGTCCTGCCTCCCCACTACGCCGAGGACCCGGTCTATCGCGAGCGCTTCGGCCGCGAGGCGGCGGCACTGGCCCGGCTCGACTCGCCGCACGTCGTCGCGATCCACGACCACGGCGAGGTGGACGGCTGCCTGTACCTGGCGATGCAGCTGGTCGACGGGCCCGATCTGGCCAAGGTGCTCGAAACCGGGCCGATGAACCCGGACCGGGCGCTGGCGGTGGTGGACCAGGTGGTCTCCGCGCTCGGCGACGCGCACGCCATCGGCGTCGTGCACCGTGACGTCAAATCCGGCAACGTCCTGCTGCGGCCCCGGGCCGCGCACCACGATGAGGACTTCGCCTATCTGTGCGACTTCGGCATCGCGCGGTCGGCCGAGATCGACCAAGGCGCGGAGACCAGCGGGGTGATCGGCACCGTCGGTTACCTGGCGCCCGAACGCCTTCGCGGCGAGCCCGCCACCGCCGCTTCGGACGTCTACGCGGTGGGTTGCCTGCTGTGGGTGGCCTTGACCGGCGAACTCCCCTATCGCGGCAGTCAGCCCGAGGTGATCGTCGCGCACGACAGGGCGCCCATCCCGCAGCTCATGGCCGGCGATCCGCGCACCGCGGCGGTCAACGATCTGCTGAAGTCGTTGCTGGCCAAGGATCCTCGTGACCGCCCGACGGTGCGCGACGTGCGCGACCGCATCCGCGCGATCCGCGCCGACGCACCGGCGGCGGCGGCCGTCGCCGTCGAGCCGTCCCGCCGACGCCGGACCGGTTTGGTCGCGGGCCTGGTCGCCGGTGCCGCGCTGGTGGTCGCGATCGTCCTCGCCGCGATCTTCCTGGTGTCGCCGGGAGTGCCCGCCGCCGACCGGGTCGGCCGCAGTACCCCCACCGGGCTCACGTGCGCACCGGTGGCGGCCTCCGACGAGGCCGTCCGCGCGCAGGTCGTCTGCCCGACCGGCGGCGAGACCGGCGAGCTCAGGATCTCCGCGCTCGACGACGCCGACGCGGCCACCGCCTACCTGCGCACCGGCGCGGGAACGGATCCCGCCGGGCTCACCGCCGGGAAATGTCCCGGCGACCTGCCCGCGAAGCAGTCCTGGTCGCGTGACGGGCACCGGGGCACGCTCGTGTGCACGGTGCTCGGCACGACCACCCGGTACGCCTGGACCGACGACGAGCACGCGACCGTTTCGGTGCTCGACGGCCGGGTCGGCACGCCCTACCCCGCCGATCTGCGCGCCGTCGAGGATTTCTTCGCGGCGCTCCGCTTCGGCTGAGTCACCGCGAGCCGCGCTGCCAGCGCTCCAGCAGCGCTTCCGGAGAAGAACCCGGTGCGCCGAAGTAGTAGCCGTAGACCAGTTTCGCGTCGTCGTCGAAATAGAGGGACGGGCTGCGGTCGTCCGCCGTGACGAACCGGATGAACTGACCGATCACCGGGCCGCCGAGCCGGTTCCAGGTACTCACTTCGAGGGTGCCGGGCACCACCCCGCCGTTGGCGGAGTTCTCCGCGCGCAGGTCGATCAGCGCCTGGTGGTCGGACGCGGTGCTGAACACCAGCATCGCGCCGTCGGCCAGCGGGCATTTGACCGTCTCGGCCGTGCCGGTGGTGGCGGGCACCGACTTGCAGTCCGCCGACCGCTCGTTGAGGACGTGCGCCTGCGCGAGCTCCCACAGCTTGCCGGAGGAGAACGCGGCCCCGGGGACCTCGGGACGTTTCAGCACCCCGAACTGGCGCGCGTCGTAGAACTCCGCCAAGGCCGGGAGCCCCGTCTTGCGTGCGGTCAACGTCGCGCTGACCGCACGAGGGCTGTCGACGTCCCAGTAGATCGTCGATTCTCCGGAGGCCAGTTCCCGCATCGCGAACGCCGCGCCCGAGCCGGCGCTGCTCGCCGAGCGCAGCGCGCCGGCGGCGTCCGCGAGTTTCCGTGACTCGGTGAGTCTGCCCGGCACGTCGTAGGTGACCAGGGTGAGCGCGTACAGCCCGGCGTCGCAGTCGACTCTCTCCGTCTCGCCGGGCTTCGCGGGCTGCTGCGCGCAGCGGACCGCGCCGTCGAGCAACCGGGCGCCGAGTGCCCGGTAGCGGCCGGCGACCTGGTCGAGCGCGTACCGGTCCGGCGGCGGTGCCGCGGTCTCTTCCTTGCCCTGCAGGAAGAGCACCGCTCCGGCCGCGACCGCGGCCACCAGCAGGACCGCTCCGCCGACGAGCCACCACTTCCGCGCGCGCGAAGACATCTGCCGGGTCGGGCCGTTCTGACGGCCTTCCCAGGTGAGGCGGTTCTCCGCGAGCGTCGGGTTCAGCGGCGGCCCTGTCGGTTCGGGATCGTGAGGCAGAGCCGCTTCCAGTGTCCCCGAAGTTTCCAGCGCGGCTACGAGAGCGTCGATTTCGGCTGGGCTGAAGGAGTTTCCGGACTGCGCCAGCGCGGAGCGGAGCGCCACCGGATCGGTCAGCGCGTGGCGTCCGAAGCGGCGCGCGACTTCGGCGAGCCGGGGATCACGGTCGTCCATCACGCGTCCGGATCCGCCCAGAACTTGCGGAGCACCTGCTGATCGTCGGTGCCCGCCTGCATGTAGACGGCGACCCCGGTGGAGTCCTCGTCGAAGTAGAGCCGGGCGTAGCCGTTTTCCGGCTCCAGGAAACGGATCCGCGTGCCGTCGCCGGTACGCGGGGTGCCCACCGGGATACCGGCGCGGATTCCCGGCCGCCCCGGCACGTGCTCCCAGCGCAGCGTCCGGATCGAACCGGGCCGGGCGCCGTCGTTGTCGGTCTGCAGCACCTTGCGCAACGAGGTGAGCTGCTTCGGGAAGAACAGCACGCGGAAACTGGCGATGATGCCGGAGCCCAGGTCGCAGTTGACGGTTTCCCGGACACTCACGATGGATTCGGCTCGTTTGCACCGGACATCGGGGCGATCGAGATACGGCTTCGCCGCGGCGAGCAACTCGGGATCCTGGAAGGCTGCGATCGCTTCCTCGGGAACCGGCGCCGGGGACGGTTCCGCCTGCGGCGCCGATCCCAGCGGTCCCGCGGAGGGCGCGGACGAGGACGGCTGGGTGGCCGGTGGCCCGTCCGCGGCGAGCGGCTCGTCACCGCCGCTGAGCGCGAAAGTCACTCCTGTCGCGGCGACGGCGGCCACCACGACGACGGCACCCGCGATCACGGCGATCCGCTTGCCGCGCTTCGGCTTTTCCCCGGACAGCACGGTGGTCGACGCGGTGGTCGGCTCGTCGGCCCCGGTGTCCCTGGGGAGATAGCCGAGTGCCGCGCCGAGTTGACCGCACGCCCATTCCGCACCGGCGCCACAGGCCGCCGTCGCCGCCTGGAGGGCCTCGGCCGGGCTGCCGCCGCCTTCGAGGACTGCGCGCATCCGTTCGGCCGCGCCCGCACCGGCCGCCGCGGCGAGCGCGCCGATTTCGGCGTCGGGCGGCGGGTCGGGAAGACTGCGCAGAGCGCCGGTGAGCACGATCGGATCGGACAGCGCTTCGCGCCCGTGCCGGTCCACCACGTCCTCGAGTGCGGTCAATGTGGTCATGGCGGTCAGTTAAGCCCATCCCGCTTCAAGCTCGCTTCAAGCAACCGGAGGAACCTGGGATGATCGCCCCGTGACGGTGGAGGTGCGCTTGCTGGGGCCGGTGGAGCTGGCCGTCGACGGCGTGCCCGTCACCCCGGGAGGTCTGCGGCCTCGCGCGGTGCTCGCCGTACTGGCCGCCTCCGGCGGGGCCCCGGTGAACGCGGCCAAACTGGCGGAGGCGATCTACTCCGACACCGGCAGGCCCGCGTCCCGCGGCACCGTCCAGGTCCATGTGCACAACCTGCGGCAGATCCTCGGTCCGCACGGGGAATCGCTGCAGCACGGGACGGCGGGCTACCGGCTTCTCGGCGTCCGCGCCGACATCCGGGAGGCGGAGGACCGGATAGGCCGGGCGAGGGCCGCCGAACGGGCACGCGACACCGGGGGCGCCGCGGCCGGATACCGGCGGGCACTCGAACTGTGGCGGGGCCCGTTCTGCGCCGACCTGCCCGACCACACCGCTCTCGACCCCGCACGCTCCCTCTACGCGGAAATGCGCTGGGAGGCACTGGAGGCGCGGATCGCCGCGGACCTGCGCGCGGGCGACGTCCCGGGGCTGGTGCGCGAGCTGGAGGAACTCGTCGAGAATCATCCGCTGCGGGAACGGTTCTGGGGCCAGCTCATGGTCGCGCTCTACCGGGAAGGACGCCAAACGGAGGCGCTGGACCGCTTCCGGCAGGCGCGGCGGGTGCTGGCCGAGGAAGCGGGCGTCGACCCCGGGCCGGCGTTGCGGGAACTGGAACGGGCGGTCCTCGCCCACGCCGGAACGGCGACCCTGCTGCGGGTCGCGGCCCCCGGCGCCGCCGGATCCGGGCAACCGGCCTTGACCTGGGTCGACGGCGCCGGGCGGGCACGACTGCGTGAACTGCCCGCGCCGGGACGCCTGGTCATCGGCCGGGACGCGGGTGCCGACGTGGCACTGCGCCACGACGGGGCCGTGTCGCGCGAGCACGCCGAGATCACCGCCGGCGCGGGCGGGCCCGTCCTGAAGGATCTCGGTTCCCGCAACGGAACCTTCCACAACGGCGAGCGGATCGCCGGACCGGTCCCGCTCTCCCCCGGCGACCTCGTGCGCTGCGGTGACACGGTCCTGGCGGTGACGAACGGCGGCGCGCCGGTCAGCGCGGTGGACGGGACCACCCGCTCGTGAAGGGCTGCTCAGTGCTTCGGCCAACCGCTCTTCACCCTTGCGAAACTTGATCGTCCAAAGGGGTTAACGCACCTTTTCGAGCGTCCGGGATCACTGCGGGCCGTCCTTGAGCGGACACCGTCCGCATGGATAATTCCGGCATGACGAACGCGGCCTTGGGCAACGGTTCCACCACCTTCAAGGCACTTCTGCACCACTACCGCGTTCGTGCCGGACTCACCCAGGAGGAGCTCGCGGAAGGCTCCGGCGTCAGCGTCCGGGCGATCAGCGACATGGAGCGCGGCGTCGCCAAAAGCCCCCAACGTCGCACGATAGAAGCTCTCGCGGCCCCGCTGGCCCTGACCGACGACGAGCTGACCCATCTGCAGAAGGTCGCGAAGCAGGGCCGGGCCCGGGCGGCGGTGCCCGCGCCCGACGTCGCACCCGCTCCGCTCTACGGCCCGCCCTCGGCCGGTGTGCTGCCGCCCGACCTCGACGATCTGACCGGACGCGAGCACGATCTCGGCGCCCTGCGCGCGCTCGCCGGTGAACTGGACGGCGGCAAACGGCGATCCGGGCACGTGGCGGTGCTGAGCGGGCCTCCCGGCACCGGGAAGACGAGCCTCGCGGTGCGGACGGCCAACGATCTCGCCAGGCACTTCCCCGACGGCCTGCTCTTCCTGAAGCTGCGCGGGATGTCGTCCGAACCGGGCGAACCGGCGGACGTCCTGCATCTGGCGCTGCGGTCACTGGGTGTCGACGCGGTCCAGATCCCGGCCGAGCTCGACCATCGGGTGAGCCTGTGCCGAGCGTTGCTGAAGGAACGCGCCACGCTGATCGTCCTCGACGACGCGGCCGACGAAGCGCAGGTCCGTCCGCTGCTGGTCGGCGGGCGGCGCTGTCTCACGCTGATCACCAGCCGCCAGATGCTCGTCGGCCTCGAAGGGACCAGCCGGATCCCGCTCGCCGTGCTGGACCGGGAAGACGCCGTCGCGCTGCTGACCAGCATCATCGGGCAGGCACGGGTGGCGCGGGAGGGCGCCGCGGCGATCGAACTGGTCGAACTGTGCGGACGCCTGCCGCTCGCGCTCCGCATCGCGGGCAACCGGCTCGCGAGCCGTCCGGTGTGGCCGCTTTCCCGGCTCGTCGACCAACTGCGGGACCGGGGCAGGCGGCTGACCACGCTCACCGCGGGCGACCTCGACGTCCGCAGCGTGTTCGAACTGTCCTATCGCCAGCTCACCCCGACCGCGGCCAAGGTCTTCCGGCGGGTCTCCCTCGTCCCGGCCGCCGACTTCTCGGTCGGCGCCGCGAAGGAACTCGTCGACGCGCCGGACGAGGACGAGGCGGCGATCTTCCTGGAGGAACTGGCCGACGCCAGTCTGCTGCAGACGTCGTTCCACGACGGCCGGTACCAGTTCCACGACCTCCTCAGGGTCTTCGCGACGGAACGGCTCACCCGGGAGGAGCCGCCCGAAGCGGTGCAGGAGGCCGAGGACCGGCTCAACCGCTGGCTGGTGCGGACGGCGACGGCCGCGGGCCGCTACTTCCAGCCGTCCGACGAGATGAACGCGCCCGCGGTGTCGACCTCGTCGTTCGACGGCCACGCCGGCGCGGGCCGCTGGCTCGAGGTCGAAACGAAGAACTGGTCCGCCGCGCTGAAGAGCGTCGCCGCCCGCGGTGAACACCGGCAGGTCCTCGAACTGGCCGAGGCCATGCACTGGTACTCGGAGATCGGCGGCAACGCCGCCACCTGGCACGAGGTGTTCGGCCTCGCCCTGAAATCGGCGCTCGCGATCGGCAGCAAACGCGACGAAGCGGTGCAGCGCAACTATCTGGCCTGGGTGCTGTCCACCCTCATGGGGCACACGAACGACGCCGTCCGGATGGCCCAGCTCGCCTGGGAGGCCGCGGTGGACGCGGGCGACCTGCGTGAACAGGGCTGGGCGCGGGTCTATCTGGCGAACGCGCGACTTCAAGGCGGCAGCCCGCCGGAATCGCGGGGACCGTTCGACGAAGCCATCACGTTGTTCGCCGAGGCCGACTACCCGCTCGGGCTGCACGTGGCGCGGTCGATGCGGGCCACGTACCGGCACGCGAGCGGGGACTTCGACGAAGCGGCCACCGAGTTCGACCTCTGTGTCCGCTACTTCAGGCAGCCTCGAGAAAGCCCCCGCACGCCCGTCGACGACACCAACTACTCGTACCTTTTGTTGCGCTCGGCGAAGAACCTGGCCGCGCTCAACGCTTTCGGCACGGCGCTCGGCCAATGCGAAGAAGCACTCGAGCTGTTCCGCAGCCACGGCGCGATCATGGGTCAGGCACGCGCGCTCCAGGCCAGCGGCAGGCTTCTGCACCGACAGGGAGATCACGCGACCGCGCGTGACAGGCTAACCGAAGCCCTTTCGCTGTTCGAGCGCGTCGGCCAGCCACAGTCCCAAGTGGACACTCTCTGCGATCTGACGGCCCTGTCCGAGGAAGTGGGCGACCCGGCGTCCGCCCGCGACTCGCGGGCACACGCACTGTCCCTTTGCGACAGTCTTGGCCGCTCCGAAGCCGCCAAACTGCGCGAAAGGCTCGCCGGGCATCCCAACGCGTCGTGACCGAGCCCGGTCAGGCCGACGAACGGGTCAGTTCCTCCCAGGTGATGTTCCCGAGCAGCACGTCCTGGATGGTGTAACGGGGCGCGGGTTCGAATTCGGCGATGGTGGTCCGCTCCGGTCGGCCGGCGGCCGCGGCGATCCGGACGCCGAGCTCACTCGCGTCCATGCCGCGGATCTCTTCACGGGACACGTAAACGGCCACCATGTCCTCGTCCGCGCTGGCGGGGCGACCGGTGAGACCGTGGATTCGTAGCGACACGTCAACTCCTCTGGTTGAGCGGTTCAGGACAACGACCGGCAGAAGGACCGGAAGGAAGATCGGGGCTCAGCCCTGGCTCCACACCGGACGGCGCCCGGGTGACGGCGGTTCGAGCACGAACCCGGCGGCACGCTGGACGACCTCCGGCGCCACCCGGTCCGCCACCCGTCCCCGCGCCCGGATCCGGCTCAGCAACCCCGGATCGGGTGCCAGGCCGTGGTGCTCGAGGTAGTAGGTGACGGTGTCGGTCCAGATCCACTCGCCGTCGGTCAGGAAGTTCGCCGGGACGACCGCCGTCCGGGCCGGGTCGACGACGTCGTCCATCACCATCGGCGTGGCCAGGACGGGCGTACCGGCCGTCAGGTACTCGACCAGGGCGCGGCGTTCGTCCTCGTCGTCGACACGCGGGTGGCCGGGCGCGAAGGCGGGGCCGGTCTCGGGATCGACCAGGTCGAACACCCTGGCCAGGGTGAACTCCTCCGTTGTGGTCACCGGCTCCTCCTGCCGTGGGTGCGGATTCGACCTCATCAGCACACCGGATCGGGGCGCCGGGCACCATGCAGGAGGAGCGGCAGAACCTTCCGGCAGTTCCGGGCCGCGGGTCAGCGGCCCGACGGGACCAGCGCGCCGAACACGTCGTCGGAGCTGACCTCCTCCATACCGGACTCGCGGGGAGCTTCCTCCTCGTCCGGCGTGGTGTCCGGCCGGGGCCGGGAGCGCGATTCGTCCTCGACTGCGACGGCCTCGTCGAACAGGGCCGCCAGTTCCCGGTACTTCGTTTCGTACGGGAGCTTGCCGTTCCCACGGTCGGCGCTGGAGTACGCCAGCCGGTGCTCCTCGGGCACCAGCACATGCGCCTCGCCCACGACCTCCATGCCGATCAGCTTGTCGTAGCCGTTCCACACCTTGTTTTCACGGTCGTGGACGAACTTCGCTTGAGCGCTGTAGGACGAGAAGTCCGCTTGGTAGTACTGGTGGAACTCGCGGAACAGCTCCCGGACGTCGCGGGCGTCCGGGGCCGTGCCGTCGGGCCTTTTCGCCCAGTGCGCGAGATCCCGCACGAAGCGGTACACGGCGTGCTTGTCCATGGCCGTCTTGTCCTCGACGGCCTTGCCCCCGTCCTTCTTCTCCTTGCTCTTCTTCTCTTTGCCCTTCTTCTCGGCGCCGATTTCGCGGAAGTAGTAGCCGAACGGGTCGGAGTCGACGAACCGGCAGGCCAGGGCGAATTCGCGTTCGTCGGTCCAGAGGCCCTCGTGGCGGCGCATCTGTTCGATGGCGCCTCGGTGCTCCGGCTCCTTGTCGTGCCGGACCTGCGCGTCGCCGTACAGGTTCTTGGAGTTCACCTTTTCCATGTCGTGGAACAGGATCGCCTTGACGATCGCGCTCCTCGGCACGAAGCGGGCGCCGTCGTGATGGCCACCGGTGATCTTGAGGTACTGGTTGATCACCATCTGGGCGTGTTCGCCGAAGCTGTTCGGGGTGTCTTCGCCGTCGGCGCGGGCGGGACCGGCGCCCGCCTTGACCGTCTCGGCGAATTTGCGCGACAGCTTGGCGAACGGGTCGGTGACTTCCGCGTCCACCTTCGTGATGAGCAGGTCGAGGATCCTCTTGGCGGAACGGTCGTCCGGCCTCCTCAGTTCGGCGTCGATCGCCACGGCGAGCTCACCGCCGATCCGCTGGTGCGCGGCGAACAAGTCTCGATCGTGCTTTTGGGTGAAGCCGTCGTCCTGCCGCTCCAGCCAGTGGCCGTAGTCGTTCGAGAACGGATCACCTTCGATCCGGCCGTCTTCGAGCCGGGTTTGACGGGTGTTGAAGTCGACCTTGATCCGGCGTTCGTCGGTGGCGATGAGCGCACCGATCTCCGCCTGCGTCGCGTATTCCGGAAGCAGGTCCATGAACTCGTCGGCTTGTTCTTCGCTCACCTTGTCGAACGTCTTCTCGTCCAGTTCCAGCGTTCGCACCACCGGGGTGACCGAGGCCGAGACGGCGGCCCTGGACGCCGAACCGGCGAGTTTGCCGGCGTTCTTGCCCTTCATCTCCTTGGTCAGTTCGGTCGCGACCTCCCCCAGTCTGGCCTCGAAGAGCTTCTTCAGTTCTTTGGGCTCGAGACCGACCAGCTTGTTCTTGGTGACCGGGCGGATGGCCTTGGGCACGACGTTCTCGTTGAGCTGTGCCGCGAAGGCCTCCCGGGAAATCCGCAGCGCCGGGGCGGCGAACTGCGTTCTGAGGGTGACGCCGAGTCTGTCGACGACGCTCTTGGTGAACGCCTCACCGCGGGCACCGCTGAGATACCCGCGCTTCGCGGGTGCCACCGCGTCCAGTTGCTCGCCCCAGCCGGACGCCAACCGCACGAACTGGGTGTGCGCGGACTCCTGAACGGCGCCGAGGACCACTTGAGTGAACTCTTCCCCGATCGCCGCCTGTCCGAGATGGACCTCGAGGGTTTCTTCCACGGCCTTGGTCACGATTCCGGCCGCCCGCACCGGAATTTCCGGATGCTCGAGCAGCGCGTCACGGATCTTCTCCAGGTTTCCGGGTCGCATGGTGTCCCCCACCACGGCTTGCATCGCCTCGACCAGCACGTACTGCGGCACCTGCAAGGTGGCCTTGACCTGGTTCAGGACGGTTTCCTTGAACTCCGCCGGGCCCACGGCCACACCGTCGGGGGCGTGCCGTGTGACGGCGGCGTCGATCGCTTCGCCGATCTTCGACTTCAGCTGATCGACGGCCGCTTTGCCGGGACCTTGGGTGTTGAGGAAGACGTTCATCTCTTCCTCGCGGCGGGTCGCGTTGTCCGCGGTCTTGTCGGCCTCGGTCCCCGGGATGGCGTCGGCCGCCGGGCCGAAGAAGGCCTCGGGTGACTTGTTCCTCGTGTGGTAGTGATTGCCGAGCGTCCTCGCCAGGCTCCTCAAGGCGACCGGATCGTTGCGGAAGTACTTGCGGCCGTCCGCCGACCAGGTGAACCACGGGTCGTTCTTCCGGCCCAGCCGGTCGGACCGGAAGTCCGGGCGGAGACCGAGCCGGGAGTACAGGTCGGCGATGTCCTCCTGGCGGCCGGCGACCTCCGGCATCGCTTTCTCGGACGCGCCGTGCGTATAGGTGATGAGCGAGCCGTCGAGGGCGCGCTCCTTCAACCGGGCGAAGTCGACACCGCGCAACCCGAACTGGTTGGTGTCACCGTTCTGGTCGACGTTCATCGAGAGTTTGTTGCCCTCGGACTTCGACTCGACGGTGGCCTGGCGGCTGATTTCCAGGAAGGTGCCGAGCGGTACCAGGAACGACCGCAGAGCCGACGGCACGCCGGGCACGCGATGGGCGTCCGTCTCGTACTTGGAGATCCATTGCACCGCTCGGAGGGGCCGTCCGCCACCGACCCAGAAGACCTCTTTGTCGCCCTCGCGACCCTGACCGCTGAAAGGCTCGACCTTGCCTTCCCCGTCCTGGTGGACGTCCTTGAACTCCGTTCCCTTCCTGGCGGGCGCCAGAACCGCCGTGTAGAGGCGGACGTGATGCTCTCCCTTGACGGTCTCGACCTCGAATTCGCCGCGATGCACGACCTTGCGCTCGTCGCCGGTCACGAGCACCGAGGAGCCGGGGTACCTCACGTACGGCCGTCCGATGTGGACGTTCTCCCTGGTGCCGAGGTAAGCCTCCTCGCCGTCGATGTCCGCTCGCAGGACGTGCACGATCCGTCCGTCGTTCGCACCGTGGCTCGTCCACGTGCCGTCCGGGGCGAGAACGTGCACGTGGACCCCTGCGTGGCCGGCGATCCTGTCGAAATCGGTGTCTTCGGGGTGCTCTTCGGCGAAGTCCTTCAGCTTGCGGGTGATGCGCTCGTACTCGAGTGGCGCCCTTTCCGACAGGCTGGCCGCGATCGCTCCGCGGAAGGCGTCGTGCGGAGCGTCTTCCTCGATCAGGATCGTTTCCATACCGTGGATGCCCAGTACCCGGAGCTGCTCCCCGGACACGACGTCGCGAGGCAGCATCATGCCCGGATACGGGTCGTTGATCACGACGGAGTTGACGGTGACCGCCGACCTCGAAGACATCCCGGACGCGTTCCGGCTTCCGGGCGACGGCCTCGGCGGCACGGCCGCGGCGGGGTGGAGGTCGACGGAGATCACCGCACGACGGCGAGCCTGCTTCCGGGTGAGGTTCTCCGGTAGCGGCCCGTCGCCGAGATCACGCCCCCGTGACGTCGGGACGATGTCGATGTCCGACGCGGGAATCGGCGAGTCTTCCGGCAGCTTGCCGCCGACAGCGGCGCGCAGTTCCTTCTCGACCGTTTCGGCGCGTTCCTGCCCCGTCCTCGTCGCCCGGGCCCTGTCCAGGAAACCACCGTTGCCGTATCCGACGACACTCACGGCGGGGCGGCCGTGGCGGACCGCCGACACCACGAGATCCGCCGCTTCGTCCAAAGTGGAGCGTCCCGACGGGGGAAAGTCCTTGCCGCCCTGGTCGAAATGGATCTCGAACTTCACCGGGCCGGTTCCCTCGTGCGGGACGACCGTGGAGACGAGGACGTCCTGGTCCGTGTCGGAGGCGATCGTCGTCAGCGGGGTGTCTCCGGGGAGGGTGGACCGCAGTTCCCGGGCGATGGCCGGGACCCGCGGATCGTCCGCCCGCCCGCGCACTTCCACCGGCGGCGGGACGGGCTGGGCGGCGACCACCTCCGCGAACTCGGCCAGGTTCGCCAGCACGGTCTCCGGTTTCCCGACCCCGGCCCCGTCGTCTTCGTCCCCGAACGGCATGGAGCCCGGGATGGACCTCTCGATCAGGTCGCCGTCGGCGGTAGCCACGACGTCGAAACCTCCCGGCGCCTGCCGGAAGACGGGCGGGTCGTCGTCGCCCGCGACCAGGTACGCGCCGTGCTCCGTCACCTCGATTTCGGAGTTCCCGGTGAACCGGAAGCCCAGCCAGTGACCGTCGCCGGTGACCACCGGAGTGCCGTCCGCGCGGAAGCCGATCCGGCTCGCCACCACCACTTCGCCCGGCCCGGCCCCGGTTTCCTGATCGGGCGTGGACCAGACGGCCGTGTCGCCCGCGAGGGCGTCGGTCTCGATGCCCTCTTCGGCGAGTCCGTGCAGCACGGTGGACACGTAGCCCTGGATGTCCGGCGAGCCGAGTCCGCAAGCGACGAACCGCAGGGTCCTGCCGTCGGTCCAGGTACCGTCCTCGGCGAGCCGGGTCAGCAGGGCGGTCATCACCTCGGGGGTGATCGGCCGCCCGCCGAACACCGGGACACCCTCGGGGCCGACGTGCGCGACCAGGGTGAAGAACCGGGGATCCTCGCGGAGGGCGCGGAACGCGTTCCGCTGAGCCTCGGTCGCCGCCAAAGTGGCCGACGGGTCGGTGAGCCAGATGCCGGAGCCTTGGCGTTCCGCTTCGGCCAGCACATCTGCGGCGAGCCTGTCGGCGGATTCGGGCTCGGGCTCGGGTGTCTCGGGAGCGAGCGGCTGGGCCTGCACCGAATCCGGCTGTGAAGGCACCACGACGGCGCGATCCGACAAGACGTCCCGGCCGACCACGAGGTCGTTGCGCCTGGCCCAGCGGACGAACCCGTCGACCGAAAGGTAGTCGTACTGGAACTTCTTCGGATCACCGAGGACGAACATCCGCTCGCCGCCGACCTCGGCCGCCTTGAGGAACATCTGATGGGACTCGGTGCCGACCCGGACGCCGGTGCCGGACCGGAGCCACTGCCAGAACGAATCGGGATCGTCGAGCCGCGACGAAAACGACACCTCCGGCTCGTTTCGCAGCTGGCCTTCGTAACGCTCGCGGGGAGCGAGCGCGAGATGCCGGGAGACGGCGGCACGGAACGGGTTGTCGTCGAGTCCGGTCGCGCGCCGCATCGGCTGGTCCACGGCGAGCGGCAGCAGAAGCGGGGCACTCAGCGCCCAAGCGCCGGGAATGATCTTCTTCGTCAGGATGGGGACCGAAGACCCGTCGCGCCGGTCGAGCCGGACCACTCCGGCGAGCTTCTGCAGGGTCCGGCCCCACTGGGTGGTGAGCCGGGCCCATTCCTTGCGGACGGCGGGATCGGCGGCGTCTTCCGTCGCGAGCCGGAGTGCTCGCCGTTCGAGGGCGTCGAACCGGTTCTCGGCGTCGGCGATCCGTTTCGCCGCCAGGTCGCCGATGGTCCGGCCGAACGGCCGGTCCTTCTTGTCCAGCTGATCCACCCGCACCGTGCGCAGCTGATCCCGGACCGCGTCGGCGACGCCGCGGCCCACCAGGACCAGGCCCGCGATGGTCGGGACCGTGCTCCGGACGTCGGTGTTCGTGGCCGCCGCTTCGCAGGTGTTCATGAAGTGCTGCTCGTCGTGACCGGTGGTGGCGAACAGCGCCTCGGTCATCGCGGCGGGATTGGCCAGGAGCGCCTCGAAGAGCGGGCTGTGCTGCAGCGTGCCCCGTGACTCCGGTGCGACGTTGGTGAGTCCCAGCCGGGCCAGGCGGGACGGCAGTTCCTCTTCGGGCCGGTACTCGATCCCCCGCAGCGTCGATCCTTCGACGGTGAACGGGTCGCGGCCTGCCTCCAGGTTCACCGCGAGGTCGCCGAGCACCTGACGCAGCCTGTCGATCGACAACGGCTGCACGACCCGGCGATCGCGCACGGTCCCCAGGCCGAGCCGGGAATTGTCCCGGACGTCCCGCTCCCGCGACGGCATCAGCGACGTCACCAGCACGGCGTCGTTGACCAGTGACCGCACCCGCGCGCGGACGTCCGGATCGGTCAGGGCCGCGTCGATACGGCCCAGCAGGGCGGAAATCTCGTCCGAGCCGAGGACGGCCTCGAGGTGGTTCTCGAGCCGTCCGCCTTCGGCGATCCGCGACAGCCCACCGAGTCCGGTGTCGGCGGTCACCAGGTTCGGCAATCCGGCGAAGACGGCCTCGTAGCGGGCCGCGTACTCGTCCGTGCCGGGCAACGCCGGCTCGGCGTCCTCGTCGCCGACGTCGGTGCTCTCGGCCTGGCCGCCGCCGTCGGACTCGCCGAACGTGTGGTTCACCGGGGCCTGCCTCGTCGGCGTCCTCGTCTCGGCCTCCCCCGGGATGAGGCGGGTGCCCAGGAAGTCGGCCGAGGACGAAAGAACCACGCGCACCGGCTCGCCGTGGGCGGGGCCGAGGAAGACGGTCGTTCCGCGTTCGGTCAGCAGCCGCAACCGGACGTTGAGCGCCCGCGCGACCTCCTTCGGGGTCGCGTGCCGCAGCGAGGCGCCCAGTTCCCGCAGTTCCGCCTGGCGCGAAGGCGAATCGGGCGCCAGCGTCTTCGCGATCGCCTCGATCAGGTTCGACTGGACCGTGTCGCCGCCGACCGTGAAGGTCTCGCGCCGGTCCCGGGTCAGGATCGTCCGCTGGAGGTCGGTGAGCGGGGACGGCGGCACTCCCGGAAGGTCGTCCTGGCCGGGGTCGTCGATCCGGCTTTCCACCCCGAGCTGGCTTTCCAGGACGTGCTGGATCTGCCAGGCGTGCCGCGGCAACAGTTTCGGCGCCTGCCCCGGGTTGACCACATCGGCGCCCATGACGCCGCCGTCGCCGGTGACGACGCCGGACGTGCCGTCGTCCTCCTTGCTCAGGAACACGCGGTCCGGATCGTGTTCCTCGTCGGGCGCGCCGAGGTAGTGGAGCAGTTCGTGGGCCAGCTCCTCCGGGGTGGCGTCCGGCCGCCAGGTGGTCTGGGTGGTGCGCTCGTCGTCGCGGGCGACCACGTCGTACGCGCGGTACCGGGGTTCGCCGTTCGCACTCGGCAGCCTGTCGTCGGTGAACTCGACGCGGACGTGCAACTGGTCGCCGTTCGGCAGGCCATGACGTTTGTTGATCAGGGTTTCGATGCCCGTCCGCGCGCGTTCGCGCAACCGCGTGAGCTGCTCCTCGGTGACGCCGGGGCCGGGCACGAGGTTGATCGGCACGGTGAATTCGGTGACCTGACGGTCGCCGACCTCGAACCTGCTGACGCCGTACCGGATCACGCCGTCGTAGCGTTTGTCCTTCCCGGTGAGCAGCGTGGTGAGCACGTCGGCGGTCTCGGTGGCCACCGCCCGCCTCGGCGTGTTCGCCCGCTGGTGCTCCCACTGCCGGGGGTCGAGCGGATCCGTCACCGTGAACCACGGCGCGTCGGTGGCCCGGCTGTGCCGCCACGCCTCGTCTTCCGGCGATTTCGGCTGCGCCGCCAGCCGGGTGAATTCGTGGTCCAACGCGTCCTTCGCCAGCCACCAAGCGTCCTGTTTGGACTCGGCGAAGTCCAGCCACGCGGCCTGCACCAGCGCTTGGGTCCTGGCCACCTCTTCGGCGGCGGTGTCGCGCTGGACCCGGGCCTCCACCACGGTTTCCCACGCTTCGACCACCGCCGTCTGCTGCTCGGGGTCGTCGTCCCCGGCCGCCATGGCCTCCAGTTCGGCTTCCAGCGTGTCGGTGGCGGTCGTCAGCTGGTCGAGCCGGGTTCGCGCGGCCTCGGCGACGTTTTCGGCGTCCCGCAAGGTTTGTTCGGTCGAACGCGCGTACCTGTGGTGCCGTTCCGCGAGGGTGCCGGGACGCTCCGCCCGTGCCGCGGCGACCGTGGCCCGCCAGTCGATGCCGACACCCAGTTCCCGCACCAGGGCTTGAGCCTGGAGACGGTGCCGCTCCGCTCCGGTCTCGGCCTCCCGCCACGACTTCGCCGTCCTGGCGACCCTTCCCTGCCGTGCCTTCAGCGTGCGGGAAAGCTTCTGGCCGGTGAACTCCGTCAGGTCGCCGACCGGCATCCGCACGTCCGCCGAGGCGGGCAGCGCGAGGTCGACGACCTCGGTGCGGCCGCCGACCTTGACCACGATCCGGTAGTCCACGTCGAACCGCACCAGCGCGGTCCGCCCGGCGGGTTTGAGGTTCGCGGCGGCGGACACGGCCGTCCCGTCGGTCGTGGCGGCGGCGGGCTCGTCGGCCCAGCGCCCCTCGACGCCGGTGACCAGGCCCCCGATGTTGGCCGAGTCCTTGACCGGCGCGACCGAAGGGCCGCCGATGGTCATCTCGCCGACCTCGGCCGTCTTGCGTTCCGCGGACCGGGTCACCGTCGCGTTCTTCGGGTTCTCCAGGTTGACGCCGTCGCTCAGCGCGACCAGGCGGGGCGTGGTGAGGCGCGCGTGCACCTCGACGTCCGCGCGTTTGCCCCGCAGCACGGCCGCTTCACGGAGGGCGGGCACGGGAAGGCTTTCCTTCGTCATCGAGGGCAGGAACGCTTGCAGCACTTGAGGGCTCAGCGTGGACCACAGCGCGTTGACCGTGCCGGTGCCGTAACCGGTGATGCCGCTGTCCGCCCCGGCGAGGGTGAGCGTGTCCCGCACGACCTCGCGCAGCCGGGCGGCGGCGCGCACGGATTCCACCGACGCCGCTTCCGGCAGTTTCGCCACCCCGCCCTGGCGCCAGGCCTTCAGCTCGCCGGGGAGCGCGTCCCGTCGCGACAGCCTGGCGGGGCCGGAGTTCTCGACGGTGTTCGCGCCCGGCGTCAGGTTGTCGGCCAGCAGCCGGATGCCGAGGTTCCGTTCCCCGGTGCTCACGAAGGCGACGGATCGGCCGTCGTGCCGCACCTCGAGGGTGAACTCGATCGGGACGTCGAACCTCGCGGCGGGCCCGGTTCCCGTCCGCAAGTGGGTTTCCTGCTTGCCGGTGACCTCGTTCGTGCTGGTCGTCTTGGTGACGCCGACGCCCGCGGTGACGGCACCGCCGACCGACGTCACCGTCGCGCCGCCGGAGAACTTCTCCTGCCCGCCCAGCCGCAGCGCGGCGGCCCACGAGGTGGCCTTGCCGTCCGTGCGGGTTTCCTTGATCGCGCGCGCGGTGCTGTGCTCGATGGTCCGGCCGTCGTTGACGACCTCGCGGAACTTCGGTTCGCCCACGACGTTCGCGCTCAGCAGGACCTGGTAACCGCGGTCGGTGAACAGTTTCGGCAGATGCGCCTGGAGGGGGACGCCGCCGTCGAGGGCGCTGTCCACCAGCGCTTGCACGCCGTCCGGGGAGAGGAGGTCGGTCAGCCGCGACCAGTTGTTCATCGCGTCGTCCAGGAACGAGCCGGGCAGCAACGGCACGCCGAGCCGGGAAAGCCGCTTGGTCAGCGCCGGGGCCAGGTCGGACAGATCGGGCAACCGCTCGATCGCGCCCAGCCCCAGCGCGGCAGGCCGCCGCAGCGGCAGCGTCGTGGGCCGGGAGACCCGCTCTTTCCGCTGCCGTGTCGCCGGCGCCTCGGGCAGGAGACGGTATTCGCGGGCCTGCTCCTCGGTGAGCCAGACGTAGGCGGCGCCGGGAAGGTCGACGAAACGGGCGGCACCGCGGGCGTCGGGACGCACCACGGTGGTCTGCTGCCGCGCCTCGGCGAGCACCGTGAAGGCGATGTCGAACCGTGCCAGCACCCTCGGCGTCCCTGCCGCCGTGGTGACGTTGCGGTCCACGCTCGCGGAAATGTCGAGACCGTCGGCCTCGGTGGTCGTCTTCGCCCACGGTTTCCCGGACACCCCACCGGTACCGGAACTCGCGGGATCGTCGTTCGCCGCGCCGGTGACCACGGCCCCGGCGGTGACCGTCCACCCGCTGCTCCTGCTCTTGCCGCTCTCGAACCGGAACCCGCCCGCGGTGGAGCGTTCCGCGCCCGCGTCGTCGGCCACCCGGACGAAAACGGGGTTGCTCAACCGGGCGACGACACCCAGCCTGCCCACCCTGTCGGCCACGCGCCGGGGATAGACGAGTTCGGTGCTCAACACCCCGCGGGTGAACGAACGCAGAGCCGCCTTGATGTTCTCGGCGCTCAGCATCGCCTGGACACCGGCCCAGGCGTCGCTGCCGGGAAGGGTGAGCGCGCGGTCGCCGTCCGAAGCCTCCACCAAGGCCGCCATGGCCGCTTCGCTGACACGGCCGGTGTGCGCGATGGCTTCGACGCCGACCCACTCGCCGACGTCCGGCGGCGCGAGGGCCTGGAGGTGCCCGATGATCGACTTCGGCGGGTCGAACGCGCGCACCCGCGGCGCGCCGGGGGCGAACCGCGCGGGATCGGCCGTCAACGTGGCGCTGTCCGCTGTCAGCAGCGTGTACGCCGCCGGAAGCCGGTACGGGCCTTCGTCGGACTCGTCGGGGGTCGTGTAGATCGGCCGGACCTCAGGAACCTGCGTCCCCGGCAGCCCGGGGAGCGTCTGCCGGACCACCGCGCGGGAACGGGAGTACCCGGTGATGGTCACGACGAACCGGCCCGTGTGCTCGAAGACCTGCGAGTCGGGACTGCCGATGTTCAGGGAGGTCGCGTCGGCCGTCGGTCCGCCGCCGGTCTTGGTGGTGGTGGAGCGGCCGTACTTCGCCGACGCCGTCGGCACGATGCCCAGCGTGGCCGCGCCTGCCCCGGCGCCGACGGTCACCTTGGCCTCCGGGCCGACCGACCAGCCCTGGGTGGACGAGGACGACGCGCCGAGCGCCGGGCTGGTCGTCGTGGCGTTGCGGACCACGCGTTCCGTGACCTGCCCGCGGTGTTCGGCCGACTTCTGTTCCAGCCGGACGGTGACGGTGACGTGGTCCTGCCGGAAATTGCCCTGCCGCTTGAGGGTCACCGAGACACCGGCTCCCAGCAGCGCGTCCATCCGGTTGCGCAACGCCAACGGCGACAGCGCGGCCTGCAGCCGGTGTTCGTTGGCGAGCATCTCCAGCGTCCGCGCCGCGTTCGCCTTGTGCCCGGCCCAGCCCGGCAGGAGATCCGCGTACCGGGAGACTTCCCCGAGCCTGGCGCGAACCTCGTCGAGCACGCCGTCGGCGCCCTCGAACCGGCCTACTCGCACGTTGCCCGCCGCGAGCCCCGCGGCGAGGTGCGCGGGCTGGAACTTCTTCTTGCCCGGTGGGGTGATCCCGGTTCCGGTGCCCGGCGGCACCGGGAGTCCCCGCGCGGCCGCCTCCGCCATCCCGACCCTGGCGTAGACCGTCGCCGTGACGGGCGGCGCTTCCCGGCCGTCCAGGGTCTGCACCACGATTTCGGCCTGGAACCGGTAAAGCCCGATGTCACCCTTGAGCTGGATACCCGACTTCGCCGTCGACGACCGGCCGGACGCGGTGGTGTCCCCCGCTCGCGACGTGAAACCGCCGCCGATCCCGGCCGCGGCGCGCACTCCGCCGATGCCGCCCCCGCCGCCGGCCGCACCCGAGACGTCGAAACCGCGTTTGGTGGCGGCCGAAACGGCCGAGCCGGTGGTCACCGACTCGTGCAACCGCAACTGGGTGCCGGTCGTCGGGCCGACGAGCTCGGCACTGGTCAGCACGGCCTTCATCCGCACCGCGCCGACCTTGCCGCCGTCCGAGCTGAGAAGGGCGGGCGAGTTCACCCAGCCTTCCAGCATCGCGCCGAAGTTCTCCCTGACGCTCGCGGTGCCGAGGAACGCGCGCACCGTGTCCCGCCCGGAAGCGCCCAGCGCGGTCACGGAACCGTGCAGCAGACCGGCGGCGCCGGTGAACAGGCCGTCGAGCCCGGTGACGGCCTCGGGCACCGGGTTCTGCAGCCCGCGCCCGACGGTGGGCTCCAGGTTCGCCGCAGTCTGCCCGGACGGCGCGGTGATCCGCGTCAGGTCGTCCGGCACGCGCAGCGTGACACTGCCCGGGACCGGCGCGGGACGGGCGCCGACCTCGGCACCGGCCTGGTCGTGGACGCTGATCGTGAACTCCACGCCCCTGACCACGCGACGGGAGCCTTCGCCGGAACGGATCGCGCGCTGGTCCGCGGTGGACACGGTGACGGTCTGCGCCACGGCGGGCGCCGCCAGCGCCGCCTTGCCGCCCACGGTGACGTACGGGCCGGCCTGCGCCTGCACCGTGGCGGCCGTGCCGACGTCACCGGCATGCGAGACGGTCGAATTCTCCGAGTTCGTGACACCGGCCTGGACGGTGAGATCCGCCTTGGTCTTCTCTCGCGGCTCGCTCACCACGTCGCCGCGGAAGGCGGCCTGGATCCGGACCTCGCGCCAGCCTTCCGCCGTGCGAAGCGAAAAATGCAGGCCGCTCAAGGCGGACTCGAAGTCGTCGCGAACAGCGTTGCCGATCGCGTCGAGTCGCGCCGGGGTGACTCCGGGGAGGAGTCTGCCGAGTTCTTCTCGCAGGTCCTCGACGCCTTCGACGGCGAGCACCGGGACGGAACCGAGTGCCTGGCCGTCGGCGAGGAACGGCGGCAGGTCGGCGAGCGCGAGGGCTTGTTCGCCCTGCGGGGCTTCGGTGACCACGGGCTCGGGTTCCGGCTCGGGCTCTGGCTCGGTCTGGGTCTCGGTCGTCTCGGTCGTCTCGGTCTCGACGGTCTGGGTCGTCTGGGTCTCGACGGTTTGGGGCTCGGTCGTCGCGGATTCGGTGGTGGTCGTCGTGGTGGCTTCGGTCTGAACGGGTGCGGCGGCGGTTTCGGCGGAAGCGGTGCGCAAGGGGGCGGGGCGAGTGCGCGGACGCTCTTCGTCCGTCGGTGCCGCGGCTTCGGAGGAGGTCCGGACGGCCTTCGGCTCCGGCTGCTTGACGTCGGGCGTCGTCTTGCCGGGCGAACTCGTCTTGACGTCCGACGCCGATTTGGTGGCCTTGGTGTCCGAAGTGGACTTCGACTCCGGCGCCGCTTTGGTCTCGCTCGCGGTTCGTGTGTCCGAAGTGGACGGTGGGTTCGCGGCGGTCGCACTCGGAGCAGTCGTAGTCGGAGTGGTCGTGGTGGTCGTGGTGGGCGCGGTCACCGTCACCGGGTCCGTCCCGGCCTTGGTGTCGAGCGTCGTGTTCGCCGAAAGGTCGCCGAGCGAACCGAACTTCTCCTTCATCGAGGTGATCGCCGCGTCGAGCCCTCGTTCGCCGATCCCTTCGAGCTTGTGGCTGACGGCGCCGCCGACCACTCCGCCCGCGAAGCCCATCCCGTATTCCGCCGCCGACACGGACTCGCCGTTGAGGGCGGCCATCGTCGCCTGGCTCATCACTCCGGAAACGCCCTCGAACAGGAAAACGGTGCTGAATTCGGCGGCCCTGGCCGCGAGGTTGCCGCCGAGACGGTCACTCACGTTGCGGGACAGCACATCCGGCACGTGGTCGGAGAGCAGGCCGACGGCGTCCTTGCCGAGCTTGTCGCCGTGCGGGTCGAGCACCCGGCGCAAACTGTCGTTGAACGCACCGGTGCCGTCCAGACCGTGTTTGCTCCAGTTGTCCACGAACGTGCGCGCGTAGTCCCGGCCGAGCTGCCGGGCAGCGTCGTCGCCGAGGGTCTTGCCGAACGCGGTGCCGAACCTGTCGGCCACCTCGTCGCTGAAGCCCTCGATCGCCCGTTTCGTGAACGCGCTCGCCGGGTCGCTGAGCTGTTTACCGGCCCGATCGGTCAAGGTGCGGCCGATGTCACGCAGCCAGTTGTCGGCGAGCTCGTCGCCGCCCGGCAGCTTGATGTCCTTGACCAGCTTCAGGAGATCGTCGGTGGCGATCTTGCCGAAGTCCTTGCCGAGCAGGCTGCCGATCTTGCGGCCCAGCTTCTCCCCGAGCTCACCGACGGCGCCGCCGAGCAACCCGCCGATCGCGCCCGAGATCGCCGTCTGCTTGGTGGTTTCGTGGTCCCATTCGGTGCGCTCACGCTGGAGGCGCTGGACGGCGGCGTCGATGATCAGCCCGCCGGTGATCCCGATGAACATCTCGAACACGATCGCCCGCACGAGCATCTTGAACAACACGAGCAGATACCCGCGGGTGAGGGCGTAATGCCAGGTGAGGTTCGCGAGCGACGCGCCGGCGGTGACGGAGGCGAGGGCGTACTCCATCGCGATCTCGTAGGCGAGCAGGAAAAGCTGGCCGATCGCGGAGAACTTCGTGTACTCGACGTCCAACGCGACCTTGCGGCAGCCGTCGGCGATCCCCTTCGTGCCCTCGGCCAGCTCGCCCAGCAGGTTCGGCGTCCCGCCGGTGAGCGGCTTCATGCTCTTGTCGAACGACTCACCCGCTTGGGGCATCGACAGCTTCTGGTCGATGCCGCGTTTGACCTTGGCGATGTCGTCCGGCAGCTTGGCGAGCTGCTCGGTCACCAGGTCGTACTCCTCGGCCACCCGCCGGAACTTGTGCTGGTTGGCGGCGGGCCACGAGACGCCGAGTACCTCGAGGAGGGTGCGCGCCCACTCCGGAACATCGCCGAAGTCGCTGCGGTCGACCTTGATGGGCACGCTTACCTCCGAACGGTTTCACCGGAGACAACGCACGCCGCCACGTAGATGGTTCACTCCCTTCCCCGAGTGTCCACAAGGGACACTCTATGGCGGCCGCATGTCCGATTGATAGCTGGATGTGCGTTTCGCCAGGGGGTCGTGAGTGATAAAGAGGGTTAGAACGCGCCTTGCCACTCACGACCCCTGTTGCAAAGCGTGCAGATGGGCATCAATCGGACACTCGCTCGCCTGAAGGTGTCCACTGTGTACAGTCGGGATGCGGCAGGCAACCCGACCCAACCACCTGCCGCACGCCTACCCGGTGCTGATCACGCGAGTGACGTCAAGCCTGGCACTTGGCCTTCACCGTCGCCGCCGCGTGGTGCGCGTAGGTCTTGTTCGAGCCCGACCAGTCCCGCCCCCGGTTCAGCAGCTGGACGGCCAGCTTCGCGCCGTTGATCCGGAAAGTGCCGACGCTCACCCACCGGCCGCGGTTCGCGATCTGGTCGACCTGGAACGTCCCGACCGGAGTGCCCTTCTCCACCGCGAACCGGTCGTAGACGCGGTAAACCGACGGGCTGCCCCCGACGGCGGTGAGGTCGCCGTTCGGGATGAACACCGAGACCGTGCAGGTTCCGGTGGTCACGGGGCCGGTGTTGAACGTCCACAGTCCGTACGCGCTGGGGTCGTCCTTGTTCGCGTCGCCGGACATCGGGATGGACGCGAACGACGTGCCGCAGCCGCCGTTCCCGTGGTTCACCCAGCCCGCCTTGCCGTCGCTGTACGCCCCGACACCGGTGAAGCCGGTGCCCCCACCGCAGCCCTTGCCCGCCGTGCCCTCGTAGGACACCGTCTTGGCGGCCGCGGGCGGAGCGGGCGGACCTTGTCGCTGGGGCTGCTGCGCCGGTCCCGGACCGCCACCCGCGGCCGGGGCCCCGGGAGCGGCTGGGCCGGCCGGGGTTCCCGCTTGAGCGGGCGCGCCCGCTTGGCCGACGGGGGCGCCGTCGGCCGTCTGACCGGGGAGCGCTTGACCGGGCTGGGCACCCGGCTGGATCCCGGGCAGGCCACCGGAATTGTCCGTGGGCGGGGCCGCGACGCCCGGCACGAATCCGCCGCCCGGCGGGAGATCCTGCGCGTATCCGGCGTCTTTCGTTCCGTCACCGGGATTGTCGTCGCCCAGCAGCCCGCCGAAGGCCATCGGCAGGGCGACCAGCACGACACCGGCGACAGCCGCCGCGACGATCACCGGTTTGGGCATCCGGCCCGGCGCCGACCCTTCGGTCGCGGTGCTCGCGTCGACGACCGGGGGGACCGCGCCCGCGGCGACGGTCTCGGTGGCGGACGACGTCGATTCGTTGTCTGCCTTCGCTTCCGTGACGGCGGGTGCCGGTTCCGCCGCGGCGACCGCGACACCCGTGGACTGCTCTGCCTCCGTGGGCATGGTGTTCCCGCTTCCTTGGTCGTTCACTAACGCTTGAGACCTTTGTGGACGTTCACGACGTTCGCGCTCTCGGCCGCGGCGAGCTGGGCGGCCATGCCCTTGGTCACGTTGGTCTGGTTCTCGACCACCGTGCTGATCGAGGTGAAGGCGCCCTCGATCTTCGCCGCCGGGGCGTGGAGATTGCCTTTGATCTCCTCACCCATCTCGTCGTCGCCGCAGGCTTCGAGCAGCAGATCGACGCGGTCCTGGCCGAGTTCGCAGATCTGGTACATCTTCGCCGCGATCGAGCTGTATCCCTCGGCGATGACCTCCATGGCCCTCGGGTCCGCGCTGAAGTTCGCCATGGTCTCCCGTCCTCATCCGGTGGTGGTGCCCGTGCCGTGCCCGGCAGCGGGTTTCTGGCCGAGCCCGAACGTGTAGTCGCGTTCCGGGTTCGTGCTCTGCTGGACGCCCGCCCGCGACCGGCGTCGGCGTCTGCCCAGGACGCCGGGTGCGACCGTCGGGTCGGTGCCCCAGGTCTCCTCGTCTTCGGCGAGCCAGGTCGTCCGGTCGCGTTCGCCCTTCCCTTGACCCGCACCGCCGGGACCACCGGCCGTCGGCGGGTAGAACGGCACGCCGTTGCCCGAGGTGCCCTTGGGACCGCCGAGCGGCCCCTGCCCCGTGGCGGGCGGAGTCACCGTTTTCCCTCCTGGCGAAGGCACTTCCGGCGAAACACCGATCCGGCCACCGCCGAGCGATCCGGGTCCACTGTGGAAGTTCGACTGCGGGTCGTACCTCGACATCGTGATCGGCAGGGAGTCCGGCACGCGCAGCGGCGGCAACTGCGGAGGAGGCGTGCGCCGCAGCGACTTGAGATGCCGTTCCAGCGCCGACTCGCCGTTGTAGGTCTTCCGGACGCCCTCCGGCGGCGGATAAGGCTTGCGCAGCCTGTCTTTCTGCTCGAGATTCCCGGATCCCCTCGGACCGATGATCTCGCCGTTGCCGCTCACCCGCGAACCCGGCGGGACGATGATCGGCCTGCCGTCGGGGCCCAGCACGGGCTTGCCGTCGGGGCCGATGACGACGCCGTCCGGACCGACGTACGAACCGGTCGGCACCTTCAGGAACGGGTTCGTCCCAACGGGAACGGGAGGCGGCGGAGGAGGACCGGTCTTGATGAACGGCGGTGGAGGCGGCGGCGGTGCCGTGGACTTCTCGGTGACGACCGGCCCTTCGTCCTTGGCCGGGCCGTCTCCCCCGCCGGGGCCGGGCCCGCTGTCGCCCTGGCCACCGTCGCCGGTGCCACCGCCACCACCGGACCCGCCGGAAAGGTTCAGGTAGACCGGTGTCCGGATCTCAGGCAGGTATTGCCTGGCCGTCCAGTAGGCCGCCTCCAGCAGGCCGACCGCGCTGGCGCCCCAGCTGTCCACCAGGACGAGATGCTCGCCCCAGACCCTCTTCGCCGCCAGCTCCAGCTTCTCCCGCGGCCCGGTCTCGCTGAACTTGCCGCCGAGGATCTTGCTCGCCGGGGTGTTGTCCCCCACCGCGTCCGCGTAGTAGCTGTACGCCTCGTGGCTGTTGATGTCCTTGACCAGCGCGGGTGCCTGCCAGATCGCGCGGATCACCCCGACGGGGGTGGACAGGTCCCGTCCGGTCGCCGTGACCGGAAAACCCAGACCGGTGTCGTAGGTGAAGGAGTTGTCCCCCTCCCACATTTCGCGCCCGTCGTTGAGATATCCGGCGAAATGTTCCATCAGTTGCTTCGCGTCCCGCAGCGCGACCCAGGACGCGCGTTCCCGGCTCAGCTGCTCGATCAGGTTGACGCAGCGGTGGGTGAGCTTGTCCAGCACCGTCCAGAACGCTTCGGCCCCGGTGCCCTGGAAGTCGTCACCGCGGTGCCCGGTCTTGTCCCGCCAGGTCTGCAACGGATACAGCTGCTCGAACAGCAGATTCGCCGCCCCGCCCAGCGTGGCCGCCGCCCGTTCGAAGGTGGCCCTCTTGCCGATGTCGTTCGAATCGTCGCGCAACGAGTTCACGATCTTGTCGATGTTCGCCGAATACGTCGCCGCCAGCTCGGTCATTTCCGGGGTCGCGTCGGCGGTGGCGTAGTACGACGTGTACGCCGTCA
The DNA here is from genome assembly GCF_046549035.1 of Amycolatopsis sp. lyj-90. NCBI lineage: Bacteria > Bacillati > Actinomycetota > Actinomycetes > Pseudonocardiales > Pseudonocardiaceae > Amycolatopsis > Amycolatopsis sp. lyj-90. The sequence continues at coordinate 325,655 of NZ_JAJPWP010000009.1, read as the reverse complement.
TGATCTCGGCGTGGAGCAGGTTCGTCGGCACCTTGTTGCTCGGGCCGCGGATATGCGTGTGGGTGCCCCAGGACAGCCAGGTCTTCTTGATGATGTCCTCACGCGAGGGCACGACGGGAAAGTTGGGTTCCGAGGAGAAGATGTTGAGCGCCTGCTCCCACACCCACGTCCGCGAGTCCGGACCGCCCAGGATCACGGGATCAGTCCCTTCGCCTGCCGAAGACGTCCGACGGCGCCTCGTTCCAGAGCCCCGCGAACGCCTTGTCGACCTCGGTGTTGCCCGTCATCGCCGCGCGGAGGTCGTCACGCTGGTCCATGAGCGGGCCGAAGACCTCCACCACCGTGTCCGCCATCTCCCGCCGGGCGCGGCCGAGGACGTCGACCAGGGTCCTGGCCAGTTGCTCGGGCGCCATGGAGCGGTACCTGGTGGTGTGGAACTTCATGCCCACCACGGTGTTCTGCGCGTCCACGGTCACGGTGACCAGGTGATCCGCGGAGGTCGCGGAAGTCGTCCGTGACGCGAGTTCGGCCTTCGCCGACTCGATCCGGTCACGCTGATCCTTCAGCGTGGCCATAGCCTGGTGAAGTTGATCCTCCAGCCAGTCGGCCATCGTTTCCTCCATGTCCGTAGTTGGTCGGGCCGCCGGTCCCGCGTCCCGCGAGCCGCCTGCCGCGTCTGCGGGCACCGAGCACCGACGGCGGGAGCTTCGGGTCGGTGCCCCAGGTCTCCTCGTCCTCGGCGAGCCACGTCGTCCGGTCGCGTTCGCCCTTGTTCTGGTCCGCGCCCGCCCCGGCCCCGCCGCCACCCGCGGTGGGCGGGTAGAACGGCACGCCGCCCATCCCGGTCTGTGGCGCGCCGGTGCCTTGCTGGTTCTTGATCAGCGACGGGCCGCCCTCGGTCGTCACCGGTTTCTCGGGCGGCGACACGGTAGGCGCGGACTTACCGTCGCCGTTCGAGCCGATCGACCCCACGTGCGGCGCCGAGCCCGATGATCCACTGTGGACACCCAGCGGACCGCCGGACGACATCGAGACCGACGAAGGCGCCCCGGACAGCAACGTCGGCATCGACGGGGCGTTGCTGCCGCGTAACGACTTCAAGTACTGGTCGAGCTCGTTCTGGGCGGGGCCGTCCTTCTTGACCGGCTCCGGCCTCGCCAGCCGGTCCTTCTCGGTGAGCTTGTCGCCCTTCGGGCCCAGGATGTCGCCGTTCGGGCCGATCCGGGAACCCGGCGGCACGACGATCTGCCGTCCGAACGGATCGAGCAGCGGCTTCTTGTCCGGGCCGAGGACGACGCCGTCCGGCCCGATCGTCGAGCCCGTCGGCGCCTTCAGGTTGTCGTCCGGTTTCGGGCCGACGGGTGGCGGCTTGTTCGGATTGTTCGGGAACGGCGGGTTGTTCTTGTCGGTCGGTGGCGGCGGGACAGGCGCCTTGGGTCCCTTGGTGTCCTTGTTCCCCTTGTCGTCCTTGGTGGGATCCGGCACCTTCGGCGGCCCGTCCTTGGACCCGGGCGGCGGCTTCGGCGGCCCGTCCTTCGAACCGGGAGGCGGCGGGGGCGGAGTCTGCGACCCCGGCGGAGGCGGCGGGGCGGTCGGCGGCGGCTTGTGGAGGTTGAGCCGCCTCGGTTCCCTGATCTGGGGCAGGAGAAGCGCCAGTTCGCTGTAGTTCGGGGGAAGGTCCTTCAGCACCGCCTGGGCGGCGACGTCCAGCGTCGTCGTCATGTGGTCGGTCCACAGCGCCTTCGCCGCGTCGATGAGCGCGTTCCAGAATTCGGGACTCCTGGCGTCCGCGCCGATGATGTCGCTCTTCGGGTAGCGGTCTTCGAAACCCCAATAGCTGTCGGTGGTCCTGTTCCGCTTCAGATCGGCGGTGAAGGCGTCACAGTTCCAGATCGCCGTCAGGCAACCACCCGGCCAGGCCAGCTGGCTGCCCTTCACGTCGAACTTCCCGAACTTGGCCGTATTGCAGGAAACCGGAGCATCCGACATCCACTTGGCATAGCCCTCGTGGAGCTTGTCGAAAGCCCATCGAAGGCCGGCGGAGGCTTCGTTCGCGCCCGTGGTCTCGGGGTTGTCCTCCGGGCTTTTCGTCTTCAGCTGGTCAGGACGCGTTCCCAGCTGGCTCACCAGGTTGTCGCACCGGAAGATCACGCCGTCCAGGACCTCACGGAACGCTCCGGCGCCGGTGCCCTGGAAGTCGTCGCCCTTCTTCCCGACCTTGTCCCGCCAGCCGCCCAGACCGGTGGACATCCCGCTGAGCAAGGTCTTCGTGCCGTTCAAGGCGTTGAACGCCTTGGTGAACGTCGACGGCTGCGCCACCGGATTGGTGTTGTAGTAGCCGTTCATGGAGTCGAGGATGTCGTTCATACCGCCGTAGTAGGCGGTCATCACCGGCCCGAACGCCTCGTAGTTCGCGCTGGCCACCGCCCAGAACTCTCTCGTGCTCGAGTAACTGTTGACGGTGTAGTCCCAGCCGCTCGGCCGGTAACCGTGGTAGTGCCGGGTGGACGACCAGACATCCCACTTGAGCCACTGCACGTCCATGACGGTCTCGCGAAGAGGCATCTTCTTGAGCTCACCCGACGGGCTGGTGCCGGTGAAGTTGTTGAGGACGTCCTCCCACGGCGTCTTCGTCCCTCCTGGAAGTCCGGAAGTCATCGCGGCTCAGCTCCCCGCGGGCGGCGGGGCGGGAGTGGTCGTGAAGATCTCGCCGAGCTGGCTCATGTTCAGCTCGGTGGACAGTTTGAGGTTCTCGTCCTCGCCCTTCTCCGCGATGTCCACCACGTACGAGATGTTCTCGTTCAACGTGATCAGCTGCTTCCGGATCGCCTCGACCTGGTTGTACAACGACGGCGCCGTCCCGGCGGGGGAAGCCTCGTACTTCTCGATCAGCAACCTGGCGGGCTCCCACGCCTCGGAACCCGCCAGCAGCCGCCGTTTCCCGGCGGCGCTGGTCAAGGTCTGGGCCAGCTCCGCGACGTTCGGATCCTTCACCAGATCGTCGACCATCTTCTGCAGGACCTTGTCCTGGAAGTCCCTCAGAAAACCGGGGGTGATCTTGATGTCGCCGCTGTCCGGCTTGTCCGCCACGCCCTACTCCTTTCCCCGCGACCGGCCTGGACCTAGATTCCCTGGAACTTCGCCCCGATGTTCTGGTCCGTGCGCGTGTAGTTCTCGAAGGACATCGCCAGCGTCTGGTGGCCCTTCTTGAATCGGTTTTCCATGGCGCTGGTCGTGGCGTGCCACTTGCGCTGCAGGTCCGTGTAGGACGTCGCGCCCTGACCGAGCCAGGTGTCGGTCATCGGCTTGATGGTCTTCTCCAGCTCGACCAGCGCGCTGTCGATCGCCTTGCTCAGTCCGACCATCCGCTCGGCAAGGTGCGGAAGGTTGCCGCTGACCGCGAAACCGTCGTAAGGGGTGGTCATGATCGTTTCCTCTCGGTACGGGGGATTACGCCGGTCAGGACAGTTCTTTGAGGACGCGGTCGCTTTCGCCGCCGAACGACGACAACGCGTACAGGTTGATCTCGTCCTCGGCGGTGTTCATCTGCTGGTCGCTCGCGCCGACCATTTCCTTGATCTCCGTGAGCAGCGCGAGAACCTGGACGTAATCGGTCTCCCACGCCTCGAGCTGGTTGAGGAAGGTCTGGGACGCCGCGCCCTGCCAGTCGTTCTTCAAGTCGGCCCGGACCGACGTCACGCCCCCGTGGATCCTCTTGCACTCGCTTTCGCAGTTCTCGATGGCCGAGAGGCCACCCTTCATGCCTGAGTCGGTCTTTTGGAAATGCGGCATGCTCATCGGTTGTCGTCCTTCCCGTGGTGTCGCTGACGCTCCAGGGCAAGCTCACCAACACCGGGCGCGGGAGACCACGCGGAACCACCGGCAGAAGTCGGGTCGCGGGTTCCTCCGGTCAAGAACCGCAGGCGGTGGCCGCGGGCAGGACCGCACCCCCGTCACGCAGCACGGACGGGTCCAGCGCGGCCCCGGTCGGCAGCAAGTTCAGCAGGGTCGTCGGCAAGCCCTTGGCAGCGGAAGGTTCGAGGGCGAGCGCCTTGGCTCCTTCGGGAGGAACGGGATACTTCACGCCGGTGTCGGTCACCAGGAACAGCGCGTCGCCGGGCCTCCCCGACGCGGCCGTCGCCTTGACGAGGGCTCCGGAACCCGGCCGCACGGCGATCCGGTCGACCCGCACACACGGCGCGGCGACACCCGGCTGGCTGAACGGCGGCTGCCCGGCACCGGAAAGCCGGTCGGCGACCGCGACCTGCGTGCGCGGCGAGTCACCGTCCGGAGTGACGAGCGCGCACAGAGCCTGTCCACTGTGGAGGGTGGTCGCCTTCGGCGGTTTCAGCGGTGGCGGCGGTTCGGACGGGGACAGATGCTCGCTGACCACCCGGCCGGGCAGCGACGCCACCGCGACCTCCCCGCCGCCGTAGGCGAGACGGCGGACCTCCGGATCGACGGTCAGCAGCCGCGCGTCGAGCTCCGAGATCGGCCGGAGCCCGGACCGTGTGAGCACGTAGGGCTGCGCCGGCTCGCCCGCCACCGTGTACAGCCTGCCGACAGCGCCGAGGCCGGGCACCTCGGCGCCGAGGCCGTCGATCGCGGGCGGCCCGAAGTCCGGCCCGGCGGGCAGCGCGTCGAGCAGCGCCGATGACGCCTTCACCGGCTGCAGGACCCCGTCCAGCGCGTCGAGCGCTCCCCGCGCTGTCGTCACGCGATGACGTTTGCCGCGCCACAGCAGGAAGTTCGCCCCGTCTTCGGTGACGACCACGACCGCGGCGTCGTCGCCGAGGGGGTTCGCGGTGACCCCGCCCACCCGCAAGGTGGCAGGCCCGGACTGGTCGCGGCCCGCCGCGGCGCACACCTCCCACGGGTCGGCCGCGAGTGACGGCAGCGAGTCGGGCGCGCCGATGATGCCCAGTGGATCACCGCGGGGCACGTCCTTCAGCGACGCTTCGGCGACGTGCTTCACGACGAGCTGCTTGCCCGCGACCAGTTTGGCCGAGGCGTAGTTGAGGACCGGCAGCAGTTTGCCGCCCGCGTAGAGGAAACGCGCCCCGGACGAGTCCGCGACGACCAGTGCGCCTTCCACCCGCCACGACTTGTTGCCGCCCGGTGAGACGAGGCCGAACACCAGCATGCCGAGGCAGGCGAGAACGGCGATCAGCACGCCGATGACACTGCCCCGGTACGTCCGCTGGAGCGGGCTCTCCGGCGCGTCCGGATCGACCCGCAGCAGCGCCGACGAGAGCCTGCCCTGCATGAACTTGTGCGCCTGGACCTGATCGGTCTTCGAGTTCACGATCAGCCTCCGAGACCGCGAATGAAGGCGAAGACGCCGAGCAGCCACAGGGCCAGCGGCAGCAACGAGACCGCCGCGAGGGTTTCCGCGAGATCCGCGAGCCTGCCCCACTGCGGCAGCATCCTCCGGCCGGGAAGCGTCCACCTGGCCACGATCAGCACGGCCGCGAGCAGGAACACGCCCGCCACCATCGGCAGCGGGGTCGCCGCGTCCAGTTGCGAGGCGAGCAGCAGCCGCAGCACGGCGTAGACCCCGGGCACGATCACCGAGAGACGCTGCCACACGCTGCCCAGCGCACGGCCGTGCACCAGCAGCAGGGTGCTGAGCACGGCGGTGAACGTGGTGGCCTGCCATGAGCCGTCCCGCACCACGAATTCGATCGCGACGACGCAGGAGACACCGATCGCGGTGAACAGGGCGGTCACGAAGGAGTCCGCGATCCGGCCCTTGCCGACGACCTCGTCACCGGCGTGCGGTTCGAGTTCCTCCTGCAGTTCGCGGGCGCTGGTGGGCAGCCCCGGCAGCCGCAGCCCGGCCAGCCGGAAGGCGATCCGCGGCACGAACGCGCCGAGCAGCACGGCGACCACCGCGATGATCGTCGCCGACGCGGCGGCACTCGCGCCGCCGAGCATCAGCACCAGGCCACCGGAGGCGCACAGCAACCCGAGTGTGGCGACGGAGATGAACACCGGTGCGGCGCCCGCCACCGCGGCGAGCCCGAGCGCGGCCGCTCCCGCTCCCGCCACGCAGGCCGCGAGCAGTCGCGCGCCGGTGAGCACCGTGCCCTCCGGTCCACTGGGGACGATCGAGCCCGCGAGCCCGACGAACGGGACCGCGGCCAGTGCCAGCGCGAGCGCCGCCGTCGAGTCGCCGAGCGCACGGGCCGCGGTGGCCGAGCAGACCAGCAGGAAGACCGCCGCGGCACCGGCCGCCACCAGCGTCGGCCACGACGTCGGGGCCGACACCAGCAGCGCGAACGCGAACGCGACGAACGCCAGGACGCAGCCGAGCATCGTCCAGCGCGTCGCCTGCGGGCTCCACGAATCGGCACGGCCGCGGGCCTCGGTGGACAGCCCGTCGATGATGTCGTCGAAGTGGACGGTCGGGAGCTGCTCGCGGCGGGGCCGCAGATGCACGGTCTCGCCGTCGCGCAGGTTGAGCGAGTCGACGGTGGATTCCTGGTCCAGCGGTGGCTCCCCGAGCCGCTGCAGCGTCCAGCCGTCGTGGTCCACCCCCTCCTCCGCCAGCTCGCTGCCCGCGTGGCCGAGGATCGTCGGCATCAGGTCGATCAGGGGGATGTCCACCGGAACCGCCAGCTCGAAGCAGGCGGACGGGGCACGGACCCGGAGTTTGCACAGCCCTGAAGTGGTCGCCATGACATACGCCTTCGTTTCGGCGACCGACGCGCGGGATCACGAGTGAACCGTCGCGTGGTCGGATTTCGTCACCTCTTGTGGAGCCGCCACCACAGCGCGTCCGAGAGGGAAGGAATCCGGGCTTGAGTGTAATCACATTCCGCAAGGGGCCGCGACGGCCAGGACCGGAAATGCCCGAGGGCGAGCTGAGCATCCAGGAACCGCCGACGCTGCCCGAAGTCCAGCGCAGCGCCGGCGCGGTCATGATGTACCTGCCGATGGCGCTGTCGTCGACGGCGACCGTGCTGCTGTTCGTCCGGCCGGGCGAGAACGGCGCGTTCAGCTACCTGGCCGCCGGGCTGATGACGGTGTCGTCGATGGCCATGCTGGTCGGACAGCTCGGCCGCAGCGCGGGCGAACGCAAACAGAAACTCAACGACGCCCGGCGCGACTACCTCCGCTACCTGGCGCAGTCCCGGCGCAAGGTCCGTGAAGTGGTCGCCAGCCAGCGGGAAGCCCTCGCCTGGCGCCACCCCGATCCGACGTCGCTGTGGTCGTTGCCCGGCACGTCGCGGATGTGGGAACGCGACGCGCAGGACGAGGACTTCGGGGAGATCCGGATCGCGAGGGGCCCGCAGCGCCTCGCCTGGCGGCTGAACCCGTTGTCCACCAAGCCCGTCGACGATCTGGAGCCGCTTTCGGCGCACGCGCTGCGCCGGTTCATCCACGCCTACGGCACCGTGGACGGCCAGCCGGTCGCCGTGTTCCTGCCGTCGTTCGCCCGGATCCTCGTGCGGGCGGAAGGCGAGGACCGCGAACCGGTCCGGGCGCTGGCGCGGGCGATGATCGCCCACCTCGCCGTCTTCCACTCCCCCGCGGAACTGCGGATCGTCGTGCTCACCTCGCCGGAACGGCGGGCGGCGTGGGAGTGGGTGAAATGGCTGCCGCACAACCTCCACCCCAGCGAGACCGACGGCGCGGGCGAGGCCCGGCTCGTCCTGGAATCGACCGCCGAGCTGGAAAACGCGCTCAGCGACGAGTTCGCGACCAGGCCGGGGTTCGATCCCGACGCGCTGCCGGACAGCCACGAACCGTGCGTGATGCTGTTCGTGGACGGCGCCACCGTGCCGCCCACGTCGAGGCTGGCCGGCGACGGCTACCGCAACACGACGCTCGTCGACCTCTCGTCCGCACTGTCCGAAAAGGACGATCAGCAGACACTGCGGCTCCGGCTCGAAGGCGGGATGCTCAAGCTGATCACGGTGGACCAGCACAACAAGGAGGTCGCGGGCGATCTCGGACGGCCGGACGGGATCGGCCTCAACACCGCGACCGCGCTGGCGATGCGGCTGGCACCGTACCGGGTCGGCGCGCGGCAGCGGTCGGCCGAACCGATGACCGCCAACTTCGACCTGACCGCCATGCTGGGCATCGCCGACATCCAGACCTACGACGTCGCCGCGGGGTGGGCCGCGAAACGGCCCGGCGGCAGGCTCCGCGTACCGCTGGGCGTCGGCCCGACCGGCGCCCCGGTCGATCTCGACATCAAGGAATCCGCCCAGTCCGGCATGGGCCCGCACGGCATGCTGATCGGCGCGACCGGATCCGGGAAGTCGGAACTGCTGCGGACCCTGGTGCTGGCGCTCGCCCTGACGCATTCCTCGGAGATCCTGAACTTCGTCCTGGTGGACTTCAAGGGTGGCGCGACGTTCCTCGGCCTGGACGGCCTGCCGCACACCTCCGCGGTGATCACCAACCTCGCCGACGAGGCCGCGCTGGTCGGCCGGATGCGCGAGGCGCTCAACGGCGAACTGGTGCGACGGCAGGAACTTCTGCGCAAGGCGGGCAACTACAGCTCCGCGCTGGACTACGAACGCGCGCGGGCCAACGGGACCCCGCTCGATCCGCTGCCCACCCTTTTCCTGGTGGTGGACGAATTCAGCGAGCTGCTCTCGGCGCACCGCGACTTCATGGACCTGTTCATCATGATCGGCAGGCTCGGCCGGTCGCTGGGCGTGCATCTGCTGCTCGCCTCCCAGCGGCTCGACGAAAGCCGGATCCACCAGCTGGAATCGCATCTGTCCTACCGGATCGGCCTGCGGACGTTCTCCGCGATGGAGAGCCGGGGCGTGCTGGGCGTGCCGGACGCGTACCAGCTCCCGTCCGATCCGGGCAACGGTTTCCTCAAGAGCGGCACCGCGGCGCTGGACCGGTTCAAGGCGGCCTACGTCTCCGGTCCGCACCGGGTGGTGCGCCGGAACGTGGAACAGGCCGTTGTCGCACAACAGATCGTGCCGTTCACGTCGAAGTTCACCGCCCGCCGCGAACCCGAGCCCGAACCGGTCCCGGTGCCCGAAGCCGAGCCGGAAGGCGCGGTGCAAAGCCTGCTGGAACTGGCCGTCGACAGGCTCCGCGACAGCGGTCCCCCGGCACACCAGGTCTGGCTGCCGCCGCTGGACGCGCCCGGCTCACTGGACGAACTGCTGCCGTCGCTGGTGGAAACCGTCGAACGCGGCCTCAGCGCGGAAGCCTGGTCCGGCCGCGGCGCGCTGACCGTGCCGATCGGCCTGGTGGACCGGCCGTTCGAGCAGACGAGGGATCCGCTGCTGGTCGATCTGGCCGGCAGTGACGGTCACGTCGCCATCGTCGGCGGGCCGCAGAGCGGCAAGAGCACGGCACTGCGGACCCTGATCACCTCGCTCGCGCTGACGCACACCCCGGCCGAGATCCAGTTCTACTGCCTCGACTTCGGCGGCGGAACGCTGTCGAGCCTGCGGAAACTGCCGCACGTCGGCGGGGTGACCGGACGGCTGGACGTCGAACGCATCCACCGCACCATCGGTGAGGTCACCGCGCTGCTGACGCGCCGGGAGCGGTTCTTCACCGACCACGACATCGACTCGATGACCACCTACCGGCGCAAACGGGCGGCGGGCGAGTTCGCGGACCAGCGGCACGGCGACGTGTTCCTGGTGGTGGACGGCTGGTCCACCATCCGGCAGGACTTCATGGATCTGCTGCCGACGTTCGTCGAACTGGCCTCGCGCGGGCTCAACTACGGCATCCACCTGATGCTGGCGTCGAGCCGGTGGAGCGAGATCATCAGCGCCGTCCGGGACCTGGTCGGCACCCAGCTCGAGCTGCGGCTCGGCGACCCGGTCGACTCGGTGATCAACATGCGCGCCGCGGCGACCGTCCCGAAGATCCCCGGCCGCGGCCTCACCGACAAGGAACTGCACTTCCTCACCGCCCTGCCGTCGATCGACGGGGTCGCGGGCGACGTCTCCGAACACGTCGAGACCCTGGTGAGCCGGATCGCGGCGGCGTGGACAGGCCCGTCCGCTCCCCCGGTCCGGATGCTGCCGGTGGTCCTGGACCGGGCCGAACTGCCCGAGCCGGACGCGGACGTGCGGCTCGCCCTCGGCCTCGACGACCAGCGTCTCGAACCGCTGTGGCACGACTTCGAGGACAACCCGCACCTGATGGTCGTCGGGGACGTGGAATCCGGGAAGACGAACCTGCTGCGGCTGGTGATCGACGGCATCACCCGGCGATACGGCCCGCAGGAGGCGCGGATCATCACCGTGGACTACCGCCGCGGCCTGTACGACGCCGTCCCGCAGGAATACCGGCTGGGTTACGCGGTGTCCGGCGACTCGGTGGCGGAGATGATCGACGGCGTCGCCCGCGCGGTGCACACCCGGATCCCGGGCCCGGACATCACCCCGGCCCGTCTGCGGCTGCGCGACTGGTGGACCGGACCGCAGGTGTTCGTGGTGATCGACGACTACGACATGGTCGCGTCCTCGTCGAACGCGCTGTTCCAGCAACTGTTCGATCCGCTGGCCCAAGGGAACGCGCTCGGCCTGCACCTGATCGTGGCCCGGGGCGCCAACGGCATCGGCCGCGGCGCCAACGATCCGCTGCTGCGGCGGCTCACCGAGGTCAACACCCCGGTGATGCTGCTGTCGTGCCCGCTGTCGGAAGGCATGGTGTTCGGCGAAGTCCGGCCGCGCGTGCTCACTCCCGGGCGGGCGCAGTACGTCACGCGGCGCGGGACGACCGTGGTGCAGACCGCGCTTTCCGCGCACGAATCGGAGCTCGTCACGAAATGACCGGCTCGCCCTCCCCCGCCGCGACCCCCGGCAGCGGTGGAGGGTCACCCCGGCGGCTACCCCAGCCGCCGACGCGGAGCCCCGGGACCGGTCCTGCCCCCGGGGCTCCGCCCCTTTCCCGACGCGGGCGCGCAGCTGGCCCTGAAGTACGTGAAGGACTCCTTCCCTACCCTGAAGGTAGGGAAGGAGTCCTTCACGTACTGCCGGTGTGATCCCTGGTGGCGCGGTCCTTGCGACTCGCCCAACCGCCCGCCACCTCCGCATCATTGTCCTGAAGGCCCCCTTTGAGACGGTCAACGTCTCAAAGGGGGCCTTCAGGACACGGGGAAACGTCGCGGTCGCCCGGTTCTCGCGCGACTGCTTCGAGGTCGATGTCCCCAATGCGGCATTGGAGGCGCTGAGCGTCTCCAATGCCGCATTGGGGACACGGCACCGTTCGACGCAGGACGACCTGGACCGCCTCGGTACCCGGCCTTCACGTACTAGACCGCAGCAGTCACCGCTACCGCCCGGCTCGCCACCCGCGCCGCCGTCCCCGCGGCACCACCACGGCCGCCGCCCCCAGCAGGCACACCGCCACCAAAACCCCGCCCACCACAGCGAAAGCGCTCTGCCGGACCGGCGCGACGTCCGGCAGCGGCAGCACGGCGACCGGCTCACGGCGCACCGTCGCGGCCCCGTCGGTCGTCGCGGCCGACGTCAGGGCGGCGAGCGGGTCGAGCACGGGGCCACCGGCCTGCGGCGAAGCGGTGTCGCGCAGCCGCCGGGCGAGGTCGGCCGCCGTCACTTCTCCCCGGTAGGAACGGATCAGCGCCGCCGCGGCGGCCACGTGCGCGGCGGCGAACGCGGGGCCCGCGCCGACGACCTGGCCGCCGCCGGGTCCCTTGCCCACCACCAGGTTTCCCGGTGCGGCAAGGGCTCCCGGTACCGGCGTGCCTTTCCCGTCCGGGCCGATGGCGGTCACCGCGAGCACCCCGGGGAACGCCGCCGGGTAGTACGGGCCCGGAGGGACGTCGCGTGCCGTGGTGAGGTCCCGTCCGGCCGCCGCGACGACCAGGGCGCCCGCGGCGATCGCCCGGTCGACGGCTTGGCGCAGCACCGGATCCGCCTCTGTGACGGCCGCGGCGACGCAAATGATCCGCACTCCCGCGGAGACGGCCGCGTCGAGCGCGCCGGCGATGCCCGCCGCGGTCGCGGCACCGAACTTGTCGGTGCCCCGCACGGCCAGCACCCGCGCGCCGGGTGCGAGCCCGGAGATCCCGGACGCAGGGGGCGCGGCGATCAGGCTCGCGACGACGGTGCCGTGCCCCACGCAGTCCGTCCCGGCCTCGCCTGCCGCGTCTGCGGGCAGCACCGACGTGTCGACGCCGGTGTCCACCACGGCCACGGTCACGCCCGCGCCGGTGGAGAGCGACCACAGGCGGTCCGCGCCGAGATACGGGAGCTGCCACGGCGCCGACGGGATCTTCTTGCCCGACGGGGCGGTGCACGGCTGCCCGGCCCGCAACGTCTGCGGGATCTGCGGGAGCTCCGTGTCCTGCGCGGCCGCGAGGCCACCGTTCGCCAGCAGGACGAGCGTCGCGCACGCCACGGTCAGGTGTCGCCTCATCGTCCCAGTCCAGCACGCGCGGCCGCGGCCGAACACGAAGAAGCACCGGCAGTTTCCCCGCCGAGTGAACCGCAGGAGACCTCCACCGCGTTGTCACCGGTGGAGCCCGCAGAACGACGAGGGGAGCGCTCGTGTCACGGCACGTGCTCACAGTGGACCGCGATCAGGGGTATCGCACCATTTCGGCAGCGCTGCAGGACGCGCGCAACGGCACGGTGATCTCCGTGCTTCCCGGCCGCTACGACGAATCGCTGGTGGTCACGAAGGTGGTCACCATCGCCGCGAGCGACGTCCGCGGCAGCGTGGAGATCGTGGCGCGCAACGGCAGCGCGGTGCAACTCAACGCCGAAGCGGTGAAACTCACCGGACTGGTGCTGCGCGGCCAGCACGAGGAACTGCCCACGGTCGACGTCGCGCGCGGCCAGGCCGCGGTGGAGGACTGCGAGATCATCGGCGCCGCCTGGACCGCGGTGCTGGCCCGCAGTTCGGGCTCGCTCGCGATGCGCGGCTGCCGCGTCACCAATCCCGGTGGCGCGGGGATCGTGGTCACCTCGCCCGCGCCCAGCACGATCGAGGACTGCGTCGTCGAACACGTGCAGACCTCCGCCGTGGTGATCGCCGAACGCGGCAACCCGACGGTCCGCGACTGCACCCTGAGGCACGCCAAGGGCAACGGCGTCTGCGCCAACGGACAGGCGCAGGGCACCATCCAGCACTGCGACATCTCCGCCACCGACAGGCCGGGGATCGCGCTCGAAGAGGACAGCGCGACGAAGGTGCTCGACACCACCGTCCGCGACAGCACGAGCGGCGTCTACGTCAGCACCCATTCCTCCCCCGTGCTCGAGGAATGCCGCATCACCAACACCACCGGCGACGGGATCACCGTCGCCGACGGCGCCGATCCCCTGCTGCGCCGCTGCCGCACGGCCAAGACCGGCGGGGTCGGGGTGCGCGTCACCGGCCGGTCCCGCGGCACCTTCGAGGACTGCGAGGTGGCCGACGCGACCGGCGCGGGCATCCACGTCGACGAGGCGAGCGGCCCGTCGTTCCACCGCATGGCCGTTCGCGGCGGTTCGTCGGCGGGTCTGCTGCTCACCGACGGCGCGACGGCCGAGTTCGACCGGCTGGAGGTCCATGACGTCGCGGGCGACGGCGTCCGGGTCGAGGCGGCGGCCAATCCGCTGCTCCGCCGGGCGACGCTGAACGGCTGCCGCGGCAACGGCGTCGAGGTCACCGGCAACGGCCGCGGCCGACTCGAAGACTGCGAGATCCGCGACGCCAAGAAGGCCGGTCTGAGCGTCTCCGAAGGCGGAAGTCCTTACGTCAGCACGCTCCGCGTGTTCCAGGCGGGACAGTCCGGTGTCCTGATCGGACCGGGCGGCGTCGGCTCGCTCCGGGACTGCGAGATCGTCGACGCGGGCGAAGACGGAGTGGCGGTGCGCGACGGCGGAGAATTGACGTTGTCGCGGTCCACGGTCCGGCGTTCCCGGGGCCACGGCGTGCAGGTGGACGCCGGTGCGCGGGCGAAGCTGACGGCCGACGACCTCAGCGGCAACCGCCGCGACGGCGTCCGGGTCGAGTCCTCCGACGCGGTGAGCGTGGTGGACTGCACCGCGTCCGACAACACCGGGGGCGGCCTGCGCGTCACCGTGCCCAGCGCCCGGCTGTCGGTGGAAAACCTGACCAGCAACGGCAACGGTGCCCCGGACACCGACGGGAGCACGGCGAGCACGGTCGAGGTCGCCGGGGCCGAAGCGGCGGACGCGGCGCCGCAGAGCGCCGAAGACGAGGGCGCGCCGCTCGCGAAACTGGAGGCGCTGGTCGGCCTCAGCGGCGTCAAACATCAGGTCAAGACCCTGGTGAACCTCAACAAGATGGCCCGCAGGCGCGAACAGGCGGGCATGGTCGCGCCGCCGACCAGCCGGCATCTCATCTTCGCCGGGCCGCCCGGCACCGGTAAGACGACCGTCGCCCGGCTCTACGGCAGCATCCTCGCCGAGCTCGGCGTGCTGCGCGACGGCCACCTGGTCGAGGTCGCCAGGGCCGATCTGGTCGCCCAGATCGTCGGCGGGACGGCGATCAAGACCACCGAGACCTTCACCAAGGCACTGGGCGGCGTGCTGTTCATCGACGAGGCGTACACGCTGACGGCGCAGGGCAAGGGCAGCGGACCGGACTTCGGCAAGGAAGCCGTCGACACCCTGGTCAAGCTGATGGAAGACCACCGCGACGAGCTCGTGGTGGTCGCCGCGGGCTACTCGCCGGAGATGACCGCGTTCCTGCAGTCCAACCCCGGCTTGGCGTCCCGGTTCACCAGGACCATCGAGTTCGAGAACTACGCCACCGACGAACTGGTGACGATCGTCGAGCGGATGTGCACCGCCCACCAGTACCAGGTGCCCGAGGACACCAGGAACGCCCTGTCCGTCTACTTCGGACGGATGGAACGCGGTGACGACTTCGGCAACGGGCGTACCGCGCGCAAGGTGTTCGAGGAGATGGTGGACCAGCAGGCGTTCCGCCTCGCGAGCGAACCGGAGGCGGACGACCAGAGCCTTTCGCTCCTGCTCCCCGCCGACGTACCCGGTGGCGTGGCGGAGAACGCGGGCCACGGTGACGACGACGCGCTGACGGCGTTGCGGACGCGGCTCGACTCGATGATCGGCCTGGCCGGGGTGAAGGACGCGATCAACGATCTGGTGAACCTGATCGCCACCGCCCGGCAACGGCGTCAAGCCGGTCTGCCGGTCCCCGCGATCAGCAACCACCTGGTGTTCGCCGGCGCGCCGGGTACCGGCAAGACCACCGTGGCGAGGCTCTACGGCGAACTGCTCGCCGCGCTGGGCGTGCTGCGCAAGGGACATCTGGTCGAGGTCGCGCGGGCCGATCTGGTCGGGCGCTACGTCGGGCACACCGCGCATCTGACCAGGGAGGCGTTCGAAAGCGCGCGCGGCGGCGTGCTGTTCATCGACGAGGCGTACGCCCTCACCCCGGAGGGCGCCACGGGCGGCGACTTCGGGCAGGAAGCCGTCGACACCCTGGTCAAGCTGATGGAAGACCACCGGGACGACACGGTGGTGATCGTCGCGGGCTACTCCGCGGAGATGCGGAAGTTCCTCGCCTCGAACACCGGTCTCGCCTCCCGGTTCTCCCGGCACATCGAGTTCGAGAACTACAGCACCGACGATCTGGTGACCATCGTGCACCGGATGGCACTGACGAACGGCTACGAGTGCGCCCCGGAGACGGTCATCGCGCTGCGGCGGCATTTCGCGGACGTGGACCGCGGCGAAGCGTTCGGCAACGCCCGTTATGCCCGCCAGGTGATGGAGATCATGATGACCCGCCAGGCCGGACGGCTCAGCACTTCAGGCGCTCCCACCGTCGCCGACCTGCGGTTGCTGTCCCCCGCAGATCTCCCCTGACCCCCTTTCGGCGACGCCGCGCCATGGCAGGATGACCGCCATCGGCACGGCGTCGCTGAGAGGGGTTCGACTGCGTGGGTACGACCGCGTTCGGTGACTTCCTGCGCTTCTACCGGCTGCGCGTCCCCCTGACCCAGGAAGAGCTCGCCGAGCGGACCGGGATCAGCGTGCGCAGCATCAGCGACATGGAACGCGGGCGCGTCCGCAGCCCCCAGCGGCGCACCGCGGAACTGCTGGTCGAAGGACTCGGCCTGGCCGGCAAGGAAGCCGCCGACTTCGGCGATCTGGTCCGTTCCGGCCGCCGGTCACCTTCCCCGCCGGAGACCGCGGCGCCGGAGAGCGAACCCGAAACCCCGAGGGCTTTCGTCGCCGTCCTCCCACCCGATCTCACCGAGCTGACCGGGCGGGAAGCCGAACAGCGGATCCTCGACGACATCGCGCAGGCCGCCGAGTCCTCGTCCCGGCTGCAGGTCGCGGTGCTCCACGGCCTGCCGGGCGCGGGCAAGACCGCGCTCGCCGTGGACGCCGGGCACCGGCTCGCCCGGCACTTCGGCGACGGCTGCCTGTTCCTCGACCTGCGCGGCATGGATCTCGAACCGCTCGCCCCGGAACGGGCCGTGCACCGGCTGTTGCGCGGATTCGGCGTGGACGAACGCCAGCTGCCGAACGATCCCGAAGACCGGCTCGCCCTCTACCGTTCCCTGCTGCACGACCGCGACGTGCTGCTCATCCTCGACAACGCCGCCAACGAGGCCCAGGTGCGGCCGTTGCTGGCCACCAGTCCCGGCTCGATGGTGCTGGTGACGAGCCGGAACACGATGGCGGGGCTCGACGCGCGGCACCGGATCTCCCTCGGCTCGCTGTCCGAAGACGAGTCGGTGGAACTGCTCGGCGTGATCGCGGGCCCGCGACGGCTGGCGGGCGAACCGGACGCGGCGCGGCGGGTGGCGAAGCTCTGCGGCGGTGTGCCGCTCGCGTTGCTCATCGCCGGGAACCGGCTGGCCAGCCGGTTCCAGTGGACGATCGCGCATCTCGCCGACCAGCTGGAGAACGAACGGCGGCGGCTGTCCGTGCTCACCGCGGGCGACCTCCAGGTCCGCGCCGCCTTCGAACTCTCCTACCGCCACTTGACCCCCGAGGTCGCCAAGGTGTTCCGGCTGCTCGCGCTGGTGCCCGGTTCGGACACCTCCGTCGAACTCGCCGCGGTGGCCTCCGGGCAGCCGGTGGACGAGGTCGAGGCGGCGCTGGAGAAGCTGGCCGAAGCCAGCCTTCTCGGCTTCAGCGGAACGCCCGGCCGGTACACCAGCCACGACCTGCTGCGCGTCTACGCCATGGAACGGCTCGAAACCGCCGAGAGGGCAGAGGACGTGCACGCCGCCGGGGAACGCGTCCGGAAGTGGCTGCTCACGGTGGCGACCAAAGCGGCGCAGTTCTTCGACCACGACCGGCCGGAGGTGACGATCACCGTCGACGGTCCCGATCCCGTGCGGGACCGGGATTCCGCGGCCCAGTGGCTGGCGCGGGAGCAGACCCATTGGCGCGGTGCGCTGCGCGCGGCCGTCGGACGGGGTGAGCACCGCAGGGTCCTCGATCTGGCCGAAGCGATGCACTGGTACTCGGATCTGCGCGGGACCGGCGAGCTGTGGCTCGAGGTCTTCCGGGGCGGTGCGGCGGCGGCGCGCGCGCTGGGTGACGTCAAGTCCGCAGCCGAGCAGCTGAACTACGTGTCCTGGGCGCTCTACGCGCTTTGCGGGGAATCACGGGAGGCGCTGGCCGCGCACAAGCTCGCGGTGGCGGCGGCGAGCGAGGCGGGCGACGTCGTGACGGAGGCGTGGTCGCTGTACTACGGCTCGGCCATCACCCGGCGGCTCGGCTCGCCCCGCGAGGCCGCGCGGGTCGGCAGGCGGGCGGTGGAACTGTTCGAGCAGGCGGGCTATCCGAACGGGCACAATCTGGCGCTGTCCCTGCTCGGCAGCATGCTGCACACCCTCGGCGAGTTCGACGAAGCCGTGGCCGTGCAACGGCGGAGCGAGGCCTACTACCGCGGTTCGGCCACCGCGCCGGGCAACGACGAACTGCTGTCCATGGTGCTGACCAGGCTCGCCGACAGCCTGGCGGCCAGCGGCGACGTGGCGACCGCGCTGAAACTGCTCGAAGAAGCCGAGTCGTTGTTCCGCAAACACGACGCGATGTTCGGGGTGGCGCGGACACAGCATCTTCGCGGACGGGTCCTGTCCAGGGCCGGGCGGCTGGAGGAAGCGGAAGAACAGCTGGTGGCCGCCCTCGCCGAGGAGCGCCGGTCCGAAACGAAGATCGAGATCATGGTCGAACTGGCCGACCTCGCCGACTCCGGTGCCAAACCCGAGGAAGCCCGCCGTCACCGGGTACGCGCCCTCGCCGAATGCGCCCGGTACGAGACTCCCCACGCCAGGAGCCTGGCCAGGAAACTGGCCACCACGCTCGGCGTCGCCGTCTGAGTCACCATCCGGCGGCCGTGACACCGCTGCAGGCCAGCACCTCCGTCATCGCGATCCTCGCGTGGTGCACCCGCGATTTGACCGTGCCGACCGGCACCCCGATGCTCACGGCCGCGCGCTGCCGCGTGCGGTCGTGCCGGTAGACCTGTTCGAGGGCTTCACGCTGCATCGGAGTCAGCTGGGCCAGTCCTTCTTCGACGACGCAGCGTTCGACGACCTCGTCGGCGAAGTCGGTACCGCCCGGCAGCAGATCGAAGTCGTCGTCGCCGAACACCACCGGGCGGGCGTTGTCGCGGCGGGACCAGTCCACGATGAGGTTGCGCGCGACGGTGAACAGCCAGGCGCGGACCGAACCGCCCTTCCCGGCGAGGGTCTCGCTGTTGCGCCAGGCCCGGAACAGGCATTCCTGCACGATGTCCTCGGCCCGGTGCGGGTCGGTGGGCAGCAGGCGGCGGGTGAACCGCAGCAGATGCTCCCGGTGCTCGGTGTGCAAGGACGCGAGGAAGACGTTGCCGTCGGCAGGCGACGGTGCCCGGTCCGCCAGCGCGGTCACCCGGGTGACACGGTTGCTCGTCACGCTGACCTCCCTGTGATCGACGGCTTTTGCCCGGCTCAATTCCACCTTCCGGCCCGCCCTGCGACCATGAGGAAGGACCGGCAGAAGTGACGCACCGGGGTTCTTCCGGTCCGCGCCCGCTCGCCGGTCCATCGCGCGGCTTTCCCAGGGAATTCCTTGGTACCAAAGGCTTTCACTTGACCGCGGGACGTGACGATCGCCGACTCCGTGAAGGACCCCTTCATTGCGTCTAGCGCAGTGAAGGGGTCCTTCACGTACTTGGGAAGGTGCCGCCCACGACCTGCTCCGGACCCGCCAGATACGGTCGTCGGCATGAATCTGCGAGCCGCGGTGGTGCGGCGGAAACCTGTCGCCGACCTGATCGCCGAAAGTGATCACGGCACGCTGAAGCGCTCCCTCGGCCTCGGGCAGCTGACCATGCTCAGCATCGGCGCGACGCTGGGCAGCGGGATCTTCGTCGTGCTCGGCGAGGCGGTGCCGGTGGCGGGACCCGCGGTCGTGCTGTCGTTCGTGCTCGCCGGGATCACCGCGCTGTTCTCGGCGCTCTCCTACGCCGAACTCGCCGGCATGATCCCTCTGTCCGGTTCGTCCTATTCCTACGCCTACGCCACCCTCGGCGAACTGGTCGCCTGGGTCTGCGGCTGGTGCCTGGTGCTCGAATACGGCGTCTCGGTGGCGTCGGTCGCCGTGGGATGGGGGCAGTACCTCAACGAACTGCTGCGGCTGGCGTTCGGGTTCGCCATCCCGGACGCGTTCAGCCAGCCCCCGGGCTCGGGCGGGATCGTCAACGTCCCGGCCATCGTAGTCGTGCTGCTCGCGATGTTCCTGTTGCTGTCCGGTGCGAAGGAGAGCGCGCGGGCCAACGCGATCATGGTCGTGATCAAGATCGGCACGCTGGTGCTGTTCTGCGCGATCGCGTTCTCCGCCGTGCGGGCGGCGAACTTCACGCCGTTCCTGCCGCTCGGACTGGCCGGGCTGAGCGCCGGGGCCGCGAAACTATTCTTCTCCTACATCGGCTTCGACGCGGCATCGACGGCGGGCGAAGAGGCGAAGAACCCGCAGCGGGACCTGCCGCGGGCGATTTTGCTCTCGCTCGCGATCGTCACCGTGCTGTACTGCCTCGTCGCCGTGGCCGCGGTCGGCGCACTGCCGTGGCAGCGGTTCGACGGCCAGGAAGCCGCGCTTTCGCACGTACTCGGCGCCGTGTCCGGCAACCCGCTGTGGGCCGCGCTGCTCGCGGTCGGCGCGATCGTGGCGATCTCCAGTGTCGTGCTGACCGTCCTCTACGGACAGACGCGCATCCTGTTCTCCATGTCCCGCGACGGTTTGGTCCCGGCGGCGCTGTCCAAAGTGGATCCCAAGTCCGGCACGCCGCGGATCAACACGCTGGTGGTCTCCGGCTTCGTCGCGACGCTGGCCGCGTTCATCCCGCTCGGGAAGCTGGCCGACGCCACCAGCATCGGCACCCTTTTCGCCTTCGGGCTGGTGAACGTCGCCGTCGTGCTGCTCCGGCGGCGGCAACCGGAGGCGCCGCGCTCGTTCCGCGTGCCGTTCGCCCCGGTCACGCCCCTCCTCGGGGTGCTGTGCTGCGGCTACATGATGCTCAGCCTCGACGGCGCGACCTGGATCGTCTTCGGCGGCTGGATGGCGCTGGGCCTGCTCATCTACTTCGGCTACAGCATGCGCAGGTCCCGATTGGCGCGAACATAAAACCCTTCCGCCATTCGCCGCCATAATTCCTGGGCTGTACAGCCGCAGTCTGAGCTGGATCATTGATGTGACGGCGACACGTAGGGGACACTCCCTTCCGATCCACGGAAAATCCCTACCGTGAACCGAGGTCCTTATGCGTCGAAAATATCCCATCCCCGTGCTGACCGTATGCCTCGCACTGTCCCTCACCTCGATTCCGGCGACCGCCGCGGCCCACGAAGCCGGTACGGCGGGCGTCCGCGCCCCCTTCTGCTACGAAGAACCCGTACAGCCGAAGGCCGACGTCAGTGACATCAAAGCCGGTTTCCAGTCTTCGAAATGGCTGCAAACGATCCAGGCCGTGTACAAACGACGATGGCCCAGCGGCGAGGGCCTGGCGATCGCTCAAGCGAAGGACAAGTATTTCAGCCAGTTCGTCACCAAAACCAGCTTCAACGGGCTCGCCGAATCCCTGATGGTGGCGATCCACGAAGAGACCCACATGTGGGATCTCGATCCCTCGAGAACCTCTTGGGACGTGTACATGTCCGCGTGGATCAACAATTCCCGCAAGGCGATGAAGGTCCCGCTCCACGGCGGATTCCCCCGGCGAGAAATACTGCCGCTGATCACGGACAAGCTCACCGACTCGATGGACGGCATCTACCTGCGCGACCAGCAGCAAGGGTCGTATCGCATGCAGGGAGTCATGGCGGAACTCAACGCCGGGCTCATGGGACTGCCCGCGGCGACGGTGGTCGCCGAGTACATCCAGGGCGTGGGTGCCAGCAACTCCCGGGACATCGCCGCCACCAACATCCGGTATCTCCTGCTCTATCTGCGCGTCGCCAAAGCCAAATACCCCGATTACTGGGCCAAGGCGAAGGCCCAGCCCGAACTGCGCGAACTGGTACTCGTCGAGTTCCTCCGCGCGGCGTATTGGCTCGATCAATCCGCGCCTTACGCGAGTAAACTCGGCAGCGCGGACGTGGACAAGATCGTCGCCAAGAACTACGCCCCGGAAAACATCGCGATACTCGAGGAATTCACCGGCGCCAAGGTGAACACGAGTTCGCCGAAGAACTGCTCCACCTGACCTCGCCGACGGCTTGCCGGTGACGGGCACCCTCACCCAGGGCGTAAGTCCGTGACCGGCAAGTCGTTCTCGGCGTGCAAACGCGCGGCCACGAGGGAACGGTGGCACGCTTCGGGATCGCGCTCGACGCAAAGAAGCGCGGTCACCGAGTGGCCCGGCAACCCGGCCACGAGCGGACCGAGCTCGAACGGGTCGAGGATTTCGCGGGTGTAGCGCTCGCTGTACTCGGGCGCCAGCGCGACACGGTTCCGCTTGCCCACGCCCAAGCGGTCGTCCTCGCGGTACTGGAGCCGCCGCAGTTCGGTCGTCGGCGCCAGCTCCTTCACATGCCGGTAGCCGATGTCCGCCGCGGCGAGCGCACGCTGGAGCCGCACCGAGTTCGCCCAGGAATAGTCGGGGCCCCGGACGCCGCGGCGCTGGCGGAGGTCGAGCAGTGACACCACTCCCTCGCCGGTGAGTTTCTCGACGAAGGCGCCGGCCGTGAAGCCGTAGACGCCGATCGTCACGATCCTTCTCACTGTCCGACCTCCGCCTGTCATCCCGCTACGGCAGGAGGAACGGCTGGTCGACGGCCCACAGCCACGACCCGTCCGCCTGACGGCGGGCGACCTCGACGGCGAGCTCCCCGGTGGTCAGCGTCGACACCGTGAGTGCCAGGTCGCCGCTCACCAGCGCCGGATGCTGCCGCCCCGGCAGGAGCTCCGGCGCGGCGGCGACGAACTGCTCGTACACCTTGCGGATCTCCGCGTGCCCGGTCGCCACGCTGCCCGGCGGAAACGCGAGCACCGCCTCCGGCTCGTACAACGCCACCAGCCCGTCGACATCGCCCGCGTTGCCGCGTTCGATGAAGAACCTGCCCAGATCGTTCGGCTCAGTGGCCACAGTCTCGCTTGTCATGCGGATGAGCCTCGCAGCGAATCACGACATCCTGTGTCGTGTATTCCGCTAGGCTTTTCGCATGCGCGCCGACCGGTTGGTCTCGCTGGTGTTGCTGCTGCGCCATCGCGGCCGGTTGTCCGCGGCCACGCTCGCCCGCGAGCTGGAAGTGTCCACTCGCACCGTGCTGCGCGACATCGAGGCGCTCTCCGCGGCCGGTGTCCCGGTCTACGCCGAACGCGGCAGGCACGGCGGTTTCGCGCTGTTGCCCGGTTTCCAGACGGAACTCACCGGGCTGAATCACGACGAGGCGCTCGCGCTGCTGGTCGCCGGATCACGACGCGGCGCGCAAGTGTTCGGCCTCGGATCGGCGCTCGCCTCCGCCATGCTCAAGGTGGTCGACGCGCTGCCCGAAGGCCAGCGGCACACCGCGGCGGGCGCGGCCCAGCGGCTGCTCATCGACCCGGAGACCGATCTGCTCTCGCGCCGGGTGGCGGGCGAAGAGGTTCCCGACACGATCGTGGCCGAGGTCCGGCGCGCGGTGTTCGCCGGGCACAAGCTGCGGATCCGCTACGCGGCGGCGGGCAAGCCGCCCGAATGGCGCACGGTGGACCCGATCGGCCTGGTCACCGTTCGCGAGCAGGGGTACCTGCTGGCCACGAGATCCGGTGAGGATCGCACGTACCGGCTGTCCCGGCTGGCGGCGGCCGAGGAGCTCCCCGAACCCGCGCAACGTCCGGAACTGGTCAACCTGGACCGCGCCTGGCAGGAACGCAGCACGCGTTTCCGGACCGGCGGCGATCAGCTCGCCGTCCGGCTGCGGGTGCATCCGAGACGGCGGGAGGAACTGGTGGGCACCGCGCTGGCCGTCCATTCCGAACAAACGGACGCGGACGGCTGGCTGCGCATGGAAGTGATCTTTCAGGATTCACGACATGCCGAGTGGGCGCTGTGGCAGCTCGCCACGAACGCGGAAGCCCTGGCCCCGCAGTCGTTGCGCACGTCCCTGCGCGATCGCGCCACCGCGATCATCACCGGCTACGGAGGGCCTCCCGAGGCGGAGTGACCACCTGTCCGTTTGTGGTGGTCACTCGCGCGACCACCACAAACGAACCAGCGGCTCATCGAGGAGAAGAGCGAACGTGGCGTGTTCGGGCAGGATCGGCGTTCACGTGTGATCAGGCGGCGATCACCCGTGATCAGAGACGGATCTCGCGTGAAGGGGAGACGATCACCGAGTTCGGCGTACGAGCACGCGAGATCCGTTCCTGATCACACGAGGCACGCCCTTCGCTCACCTTGGGTTCAGCCACAACGGCACCTTTGCCTCACCCCTCAAGACCCGAAACGCCACTCACCACCACGAGGCCACCGATTCCGCCGCCGTGAGGGTCGCACCAGCCTTCCCAGAGCGTCGCGAAAGCCACTTTCGGGACATCAGACGTCCCGAAAGTGGCTTTCGCGACACGGCCAGTCCAGAACCATGCTGCGAAGTCCACCTCTCGACCCTGAAGCCAGAGAAGGGGTCCTTCACCACATTTGACTTACCCCTCGTTACTTCTTGCGGGGCGAACGCTTGCGCGCGGGCTTGGCCGGCTCGTCCTCGACGAGCTCCGGCTCCGCGGCGTCGAAAGCCTCGTAGATCTCGTTCGGGATCCGGCCGCGCTCGGCGATCGAGTACCCGTTTTCGCCCGCCCAGGCCCGCACGGCCTGGTTGCGCTCGCGGTCGACCGGCTTCTTCGCACCGTCGGCGACACCCGCCACCGTGGTCTGCCCGGCCGCGACCTTGACCCGGCGCCCGCCGACGCGTTTGCCCGCCTCGACGTACTGCGCGAGTTCCCCGCGCAGCGCCTCGGCGTTCGAGTCCGACAGGTCGATCTCGTACGAGACACCATCGAGTGCGAAGGGAACGGTCTGTGTCGCGGTCCCACCATCCAGGTCGTCCACGATCTGGACGACGACTTTCTGAGCCATGAAGAGCCTTTCACCAGGTCAAGCGGTAGATCATCCGCATGAGCGATGCTGGCGAGCGTAACCGGCCTTCACGGGATCGGCGGGCTGACACCCGCCGGTGTCACGAGACGTGACACACCACGCAAGAAAACGGAGAACTCACGGGCGGATCAGGCAGCCCGCCAGATCCGGCTGCGCAGATCCGCGCCGCGGATCACCTGGATCCGCCACGGGGTCAGGCGCAGCACGTGCAGCTTCGGATCCGACGGGGCCGTCCAGAAGTTGCCGAGCGGATAACCCGCGCCGCGCGGGCTGGTCCTGCGGTACAGGTCCCACACGTGTTCCTTGACCGGGAGGTCGTTGTCCCAGACGGCGGTCGCGTCCACCGCCACCGAGTTGTTCCCCGGTGCCCAGTAAGAGAAATTGGTGTGCGGGTTGCCTTCGAGGTGGGCCGCCTTGACCGGGGTCCGGTAGGTGGCCAGCCAGCCGAGCGGTCGCCCGTCGACCTTCTCCCACACCGGGATGAGGACCCGGGTCCGAGGGCGGTTCTCCGCGTCGACGGTCACCATCGTGGCGTAGTTGATCGCTCCGACGTAGGTGTCGAACTCGGCTTCCAGTTCGCCGAAGTCTCGGGTCGTCGTGCTCACGCGGCGCTCCGGAAGGACTCGACGGCGCGCGAAAGACTGGCCGCGCCGTGCCCGTCGGCGATCTGCCGGTCGATCAGTTCCTTGATCGGGAGCAGCGTGCCCGCCGGGACGCCCAATTCCTGGCTGGCGCGGACGATCGTGGCCAGCCCCGCCTGGTTCATGGCCAAACTGGACTCGCCGCCGGTGTAGCCGCCGCCGTCGATCTCTTCGGCGAAAGTGGACAGTGCCGGGAACGAATCCGCCAGCCAGGACAACAACATCGGCGTCAGTTCGGTGGCACGGACCCCGGCGGCCGACGCCATTGCCGTGGCGTGCAGGAAACCGCCGATCATGCCGTACATCCCGGCGAGAATGGCGACGTCGTACCCCGAGGCGAGACCGGCGTCGGTGCCGAGGAAAGTGCCCTTCCCCGCTAACTCCAGCCGGGTCTGCCAACGCCGGTGGACGGCCTCCGAACCGCTGTAGCTGATCGAAGATTCGGTGGTGCCGATCGTTTGCGGCACCGCGTAAACGGCTCCGTGGAGATACTCGGCCCCGTGTCCGGCCGCCCACGCCGCCAGCTCGCGCGCGTCCTCCGGCCCGCCGGAGGTGACGTTGACCAGCGCTCGTCCGGCGACCGCGTCGGCCGCATCGGCGAGGACCTGCCGGGCGACGGTGGAATCCAGCAGCGCGACGATCACGAGATCGCCGTCCGCGATCGCCTCCGCGGCCGTGTCAGCCGCCTTCGCCCCGGCCGCGACGAGCGCGTCCGCCTTGTCCGCGCTGCGGTTCCAGACGGTCGTGGGATGGCCGTGGCGAAGGAACGTCTCGGCCAGCGCGCGGCCCAGATTGCCGAGGCCGATGACGGTGACGCGTTCAGGTGTTGTGCTCATGTGCCCAGCCTCGCGACGCCGGCCTTCCGCTACCAGTGACACAGATGACCGGAAGCACCAAATTCGTGCCATAGGATGAGGCCATGAGCGCTGGTTCGGTCGCCCTGGTCGTCCCCGAGGAGATCGGGATCGCCTTCTGGGACCTGTACGAGGTGAGCATCCCCGCCACCGTTTTCGGGATGCCCCAGCCCGATCTGGCCGACCCCTGGTACGACCTGCGGTTGTGCGGAACCGGGGACCGGGCGGTGGAAGCCGCCCCCGGCTTCGCGTTGCGCACCCCGTACCGGCTGGACGACATCGTGGGCGCCGAAACGGTCATCGTGTCGTCGGTACCGGACGACGTCCTCAGCGACGGCGCGCCGGTCTCGCCCGAGCTGATCTCCGCGCTACGCCGCGCCCACGACGCGGGCGCCCGGATGGTTTCCCTGTGCTCCGGCGCCTTCGCGCTCGCCGAGGCCGGACTGCTCGACGGCCGCCGCGCCACCTCGCACTGGATGCACACCGCCCAGCTGGCCGAACGCTTCCCCGAAGTCGAAGTCGACGACTCCGTGCTCTACGTGGACGACGGCGACGTGCTCACCAGCGCCGGGATGACCGCCGGTCTGGACCTGTGCCTGCATCTGGTCCGCCGCGATCTCGGGGCGCATGTGGCGAACCAGCTGGCCCGCCGGATGGTCGTGCCCGCGCACCGGCCGGGCGGGCAGGCCCAGTTCATCGATCTGTCCGTCCCCGCGACCGACGATCAAGGACTGGCGCCGGTCCTCGACTGGGCACGGGCGAACCTCGACCGGCCGTTCACGATCGAAGATCTCGCAAGGCGCGCCATGATGAGCCGCCGGACCTTCTACCGGCGCCTCCAGCAGGCCACCGGTACGACACCGCTCCAATGGCTGCTCTCCCAACGGCTTTCCCAGGCACAGAGCCTCTTGGAATCGACGGACTTCCCGGTGGAGAAGATCGCGGAACTCAGCGGTCTCGGCACGGCGAACAACCTGCGCCACCATTTCCTCAAGCAGGTCGGGGTCTCGCCGGGCGCCTACCGGAACGCTTTCCCGCGACAGCCCCGATTGACCGCCGCCGGGTGATCACCATGTCCTGAATGGACTCTCACCGCACAGCGAATTCAGTGCCGCCGGAGATCCGCCCGACTCGTAGTCAGGCGAAGGGTTGTTCGGCGAAGCCGATCCCGTTGCGCTGAGCCAGCGTGAGGGCCTGCCGAGACACGGCCTTCGGCGGCATGCGCAGGTACTGCCGGTAGCCGTGCGCCCGCAGCCGGACGTCGAAGTTCTGGCCCTCGATGTGCCACAACGGTTCGGGCTGGTCGTCGGGCGAAGCGAGCCGGTGCACGTCGTCGATCTCCAAGAGGTCGTGCAGCGGGCCGAACTGGCCGGTGATGTCCCACGCTTTCTCGAATACCAGCGTGGCCGGCGCGATCCAGAAAGTGAAGTGTTTCTCCGGTGCCACCGGGTCGACCCAGCGCACGATGTAGTCCAAGTCGAGGAGAAGCCGAGTCGGTGGCACCGTGTCGTCCTCGTACTCGGTGACGCCGACGGCGTGGATTCTGCAGTCGTGCCAGCCCATGACCGGAAAGTCCGCGTCGGTCCAGGTGGCCTTGGACAACCCGGAAGGCGGGTGTGCTGAAGCGGTCATCGGGACAGTATCCCGGACACGAAGAAGCCCAGGCCACCTGGCCTGGGCTTGTGCTCCCCCGCTTGGACTCGAACCAAGAACCCTCCGGTTAACAGCCGAATGCTCTGCCAGTTGAGCTACAGGGGATTGTGC
The DNA here is from genome assembly GCF_046549035.1 of Amycolatopsis sp. lyj-90. Classification (NCBI taxonomy): domain Bacteria; kingdom Bacillati; phylum Actinomycetota; class Actinomycetes; order Pseudonocardiales; family Pseudonocardiaceae; genus Amycolatopsis; species Amycolatopsis sp. lyj-90. Next base: position 297,871 of record NZ_JAJPWP010000009.1, on the reverse strand, counting down.
TCCGCACCGGCCGGATCGCTCCGACCGATGAGAGAACTTTAGCCCATGCCCTCCGGGCGCCGCACACCCACCCCCACTTTCGGCGGCGACTCGTCAAGCTCGCGTTTTGAGGGACAATGACAGCCGGAGCAAGATCGAACGGGAGGCGTGGACTCGGATGAAGATGTTCCTGCTGGGTGCGGCCGCGGGCTACGTGTTGGGCGCGAAGGCCGGCCGGGGACGGTACGAGCAGATCGTGCGGACCTACCGCAAGATCGCTGACCACCCCATGGTGCAGGGCGCCGCCGGGGTCGCTCGCGCCAAGGTCGGTGAGACGTTCGGGCGGTCTTCGCAGCGCTGACTCGGACCGAAGGGGCCCTTCGCCGCATGTGACGCGGCGAAGGGCCCCTTCACCGCGTCTGACGAGGGGAAAGTCCCCTTCAGCCCACGACGGCGACCACGAAGACCCGCCGGAACTCGAACCAGGTGGTCCCGTCGGGGCGTGGCGGGTAGGCCTCGTCCAGCTTGCGGGCGATCTGCGCGCGGAAGTGGTCCCAGTCGTCCCCGGGGAGGGCCTCCTTGACCGGCCGCAGCGAGGTGCCCGTGATCCATTCGAGCACGGCGTCCTCGCCGGTCAGACGCTGCAAATACGTCGTCTCCCAGGCGTCGACGGCGCACCCCGCGTCGGCGAGCAGGTTCCCGTAGCCGAGCGGGCTGTCGACGGCCTCGTTCTCCCTCAGGACGACGTCGGCGAGGCGCGGAGCCCACTCCTCGGTACGCGCGAGGGCGCGGACCAGGGCGTGCGAGGGGGCGTCGAAGTTGCCGGGGACCTGGAACGCGAGCGTCGCCCCGGACGGCAGGCGGTCCACCCAGCGCCGGAGCAGGACGCGGTGCTCAGGGACCCACTGGAGCACCGCGTTCGAGATGACCACGTCGGTGTCCGGCTCGGGCACCCAGTCGTTGACGTCCAGCACCCGCGCGTCGACACCCCGCGAGCGCGCGGCCTCGACCATTTCGGGGGAACTGTCGCTCGCCTCGATGATCGCGTCCGGCCAGCGTTCCGCCAGGCCGGCGGTCAGATTCCCGGGGCCGCAGCCGAGGTCGGCGACCCGGCGGGGCTTCTCGGCCGGTATCCGCGCGACGAGGTCGTGGAACGGCCTGGCCCGCAGGTCGGCGTAGTCGAGGTACTTGACCGGATCCCACATGGCGCCTCCCAGCGATACAGTACGAGCGTACTGCTAGCCGCGGGGCTTGGCCAGTTTCTCCGCCGCTTCCTCGGCGATCGCCGTGATCACGTCGACGTCGGTGCCCGGATCGGGCCGCACCTGCAGCACCGTGCCGTCCTGGCCGGGGACCTTGCGCTCGACGAACCACGCTCCCCCGGTCCCGAGGTCCTTGCGGTGCCGCCCCCGGATCGAGCCGTCGACACGCTGCCGGATCAGGATCGGGACCTTGCCCGGCCGGTCGAGCTTGAACCGCACAGGGGCCTTGTCGGCCAGCAGTACGGCCTTCCCCGCCGTCCCGGTCTCCTCGGATTCGGTGAGGGTGAGCGCGCCGTCGGACCACGCCGCCTTGCCGACCAGATGCCAGCCGACCCGGCGCGGGCCGGGGACCCACAGGCCGAGCGCCGTGACGAGCAGGTACCCGCCGCCCTCGACCGCCGCGCTCCCGACGACGTGCTCGCCGTCGTCCAGCGAACCGTCGAAGTCCGCAGGGACACGGTCACCCAGCAGGTGACGCAGCCAGCCCATGCTCAGTCCAATCCGCCGATGGCCTGTTCCTTCAGCGCCTTCCGGTACTGCTCCAGCGCGACGAGGTCGCCGAACAACGCGCGGTAGTCGTCCGGCGCCTCGACCGGGGAAAGCCGCTGGAGCTTCGACTTGATCTCGTTGATCTGACGGCCGATCAGGCTTTCCTGCACCGCCGCGAACTGCGCGGAGATGTAGCGCGAGTCGACCTCGCCCTTGGCGCGCAACGGCTCCACCGAAAGCTCGCTGAGCACCCGCCGCACCGTCCCCTGTGGACAATGCGGGGCGGCCGCGTCGAGCAGGGCGGGCCCGGTCAGCCCGGAACCCGCTCCCCCGGCGGCCAGCAGCGCCTTGTGCACGGCGACGTAAACCGGATGGGTGAACGCTTCCTCGGGGAGCGAGTCGTACTCCGCCCCGGCGAGCATCGGCTGCTGCAGGGCCGCCTTGAGCGCTTCACGCTGCGCGATGAACCGCGGATCGCCGGGAGCGGGCCTCGGCAGGTCCTCCTCCGCGGCGGCGGCGGTGGCCGCCGGGGCGTTCCGGCGGGTGTCGACCGTGGTGGAGCGTTTCGCCGAGGCACCCGCGCTGCCGCGGACCCGGTTCACCACCTGCGCCGCGTCCTGCCAGCCGACCCACCAGGCGAGTTTCGACGCGTAACCGTCACGGCTGGCGCGGTCCTTGATGCCCGCGACCATCGGGACGGTCTTCTGCAGCGCCGCGACCTGACCGTCGACGGAGTCGAGGTCGAAGGCCTTGAGCATGCTCTTGATCGCGAACTCGAACAGCGGGATCCGCCGCGCGACCAGGTCGCGCACCGCGGTGTCACCCTTGGCGAGCCGCAGCTCGCAGGGGTCCATGCCGTCGGGGGCGACCGCGATGTAGGTCTGCCCGGCGAAGGTCTGATCGCCCTCGAAAGCCTTCAGCGCCGCCTTCTGGCCCGCTTCGTCACCGTCGAAGGTGAAGATCACTTCGCCGCGGAAGGCGTCGTCGTCCATCATCAGGCGGCGAAGCACCTTCATGTGGTCCTCGCCGAACGCCGTTCCCGACGACGCGACGGCCGTCGGAACCCCGGCGGCGTGCATCGCCATCACGTCGGTGTAGCCCTCGACCACGACGACCTGGTGCCGCTTCGCGATCTCGCGTTTGGCCAGGTCGAGGCCGAACATCACCTGCGACTTCTTGTAGATCGGCGATTCCGCGGTGTTCAGGTACTTCGCCGAGACCCGGTCGTCGTCGTACAGGCGCCGCGCGCCGAACCCGACCACCTCGTTGCCGACGTCACGGATGGGCCAGAGCAGCCGCCGGTTGAACCGGTCCATCGGCCCGCGCTGCCCTTCCTTGGCCAGTCCGGCCGTGAGCAGTTCCTTGACCTCGAACCCGCGGTTGAGCAGGTGCTTGGTGAGCTTGTCCCACCCGGCGGGCGCGTACCCGCAGCCGAACGTCTGCGCGGCGGCCGCGTCGAAACCCCGTTCGGACAGGAAGTCCCGCGCCGTGCGCGCGTCCGGGGTGAGCAGCTGCTCGGCGTAGAACTCCTGGGCGGCGCGGTGCGCTTCGATCAGCCGGGCGCGGGTGCCGCGATCGCGCTGGACGCTTCCGCCGCCGCCTTCGTAGGTCAGCCGGAACCCCGCGCGATCCGCGAGCCGCTCGACGGCTTCCACGAAGGAGATCAGGTCCATCTTCTGGATGAACTTGATCACGTCGCCGCCCTCGCCACAGCCGAAGCAGTGGAAGGTGCCGTGGGTGGGGCGCACGTTGAACGACGGGGTCTTCTCGTTGTGGAACGGGCAGAGGCCCTTCAAGCTGCCGCCACCGGCGCTGCGCAGCGCCACGTAATCGCCGATGACCTCGTCGATCCGGTTGCGCTCGCGCACCTCCGCGATGTCGCTATCCCGAATCCGTCCTGCCACGCCTCCACTCTAGGCCGTGTCCGGGCAAGGCCGGTCGATGGGCCACCGCGACCGGAACACCTTTGACCTTCCCCTCACTTGCCCTTCCCCCGGACCGCCGTGCGGCACACTCGGGGAATGAGCACCGCACTGGACGAACTCGCCGGGAAGTTCGCCACCCTGCGTCCCCACCTGGTGTCGGTCGCCTACCGGCTCACCGGCGCGCTGACCGACGCCGAGGACGCCGTCCAAGAGTCCTGGCTGCGGCTGAGCGGCCTCGACGAGCAACGCCGCTCGGCCATCGAGGACCACCAGGGCTGGCTGACCACCGTCGTCAGCCGCATCTGCCTGGACCGGCTGCGGTCGGCGGTGGTCCGCCGCGAGCGGTACGTGGGCGAATGGCTGCCCGAGCCGGTCCTCGGCCCGCTGGGCACGCCGCCGTCGGAGGATCCGCTGGCCATCGCCGTCCGCGACGACGGCATGCGGATGGCGGCGATGGTGGTCCTCGACCGGCTGACCCCGGAGCAGCGCGTCGCGTTCGTCCTGCACGACGCGTTTTCGGTGCCGTTCGGCGAGATCGCCGAAATCCTGGGCTGCACCGCGGAAGCCGCGCGCCAGCACGGTTCCCGCGGCCGCCGGGCGCTCGCCGACGCCGATCCGCCGCCCCGGACGGTGCTGGCCGAGCAGCAGCGGATCATCGAGCGGTTCATGACCGCGATGCTCACCGGCGACATCCAGGCGGTGGCCGAGGTCCTGCACCCGGACGTCGTCCTGGTCGGCGACGGCGGCGGCAAGGCGCGCACGGCGGTGCACACGGTCACCGGATTCGACAAGGTCACCCGGCTGTTCCAGGGCCTCATGCGGATGTACGACCCGGCAGGCATCGAGCAGGCGAGGCTCGCGCTGGTCAACGGCGACCTCGGGCTCTACATCCCGCCGCAGGCCGCTTCGGCGGGCTACCGGGCGCTGGACGAGCACGTCAACGCGTTCGTCGTCCACGACGGGAAGATCGTCGCGATCTACGACGTGGCGAATCCGGACAAGCTCACCACCGCGCGGTCCCGCGCCGGCGCCTGATCAGGGAAGCGGGATCCGGCAGGCGTCGCCCGAGGTGAACCCCTGCGCGGTGATGTCGAGCGCGCTGTTCATCCGGGCGCGCATGTTCTCGAGCCCGATCTGGTAGGTCAGCTCGATGACGCCCTTGCGTCCGAACTCGCGTTCCAGCCCGGCGACCTGCTCGTCGGTGACGGTCACCGGGCTCGCGGTCATCGCGTCGGCATAGGCGAGCGCGAGCCGTTCCTGCTCGGTGAAGGCGGGCGACTTCGCGTAGTCGTCGATCTTCTTCAGCCGTTCGATGTCGAGCCCCTCGTGCATCTGCAGCATGGTCCCGAAGTCGATGCACCACGCGCAGCCGAGCTGCGTCGCGACCCGGTACACGGCCAGCTCGCGCACGTTCGCCGGCAGGGCCTTGCTGGCCTTCTCGACCAGCATTTCGTGCAGCCCGCTCGCGCGAAGCAGGGCCGGGTGGTGCGCGGAGACCGCCAGCGGCTCGGGCACGGCACCGAAGCGTTTCCCCGCGAACTTGTAGAACAGCTTCAGCATGAAGCCGGCTTCGGTGGTCTTGACGGCGGGAATGCGCGGCATGGTGTCCTCCTCGGTGCGATTTGCGGTCGGAAGGTGGACGAGACGGCCCGCGAGGACGTGACAGTGACGCGCGCCACGATTTAGCCTTTTCGCCGGAACCGCCATTCGATCAACGACGGTACGCTGGTGAGTCGGTAATTCCTTGAACACAGCCGGTGCGAGGAGGACCGATGCTCGCCGTCGAAGATCCCGCGACCGGACAACGGATCACGACAGTCCCGGACGCCGGAGCCGCCGATGTCGACAAGGCGGTACGGGCCGCGGCCCGTGCCTGGCCCGCCTGGCGCGACACCGACCGGCACGCGGCGCTGGCTTCGTGCGCTGTCGTCGTCGAGGAGGCAGCGGAGGTGCTGGCGCCCGTGCTGACCGAGGAGCAGGGAAAGCCGCTTCGGGAAGCCAAAGCCGAGTTCGCCAGTGCGGCGGCACGATTCCGGTACTTCGCGCGGCCGGGACGGGAACCACTGGTCGTCGGTGACGGCCCGGTCGCCGCGATCACGCCGTGGAACTTCCCCGTGCAGCTGGCCGCCGCGAAACTGGCGCCCGCGTTCGCCGCGGGGAACACGGTGGTGCTCAAGCCGTCGCCGCGGACCCCGCTCACCACCCTGCACCTCGGCCGGATGCTGGCGGAGGTGCTGCCGCCGGACGTCCTGACCGTGCTCACCGGGCGGGATCCGCTCGGCGAGCGCCTGGTCGCCCACCCCGGGATCCGGAAGGTCGACTTCACCGGTTCCGTTCCCACGGGCAAGCACGTGGCCGCCGCGGCCGCGCCCGGTTCGAAACGGCTGGCGCTGGAACTGGGCGGCAACGATCCCGCGATCGTCCTCCCCGGCACCGACGCCGCCGTCATCGCGAAACGGCTGTTCTGGAGCGCGTTCGCCAACTGCGGGCAGATCCGCGTGGCGGTCAAACGGGTCTACGCCGTCGGGTCCGCGTACGAAGGCGTCGTCGAAGCACTGGCGGCCTTCGCGGAAACGGTCGTCGTCGGCGACGGCCGGACGCCCGGAACGCAGCTCGGCCCGGTGAACAACCGCCCGCGGTACGACCACGTCATCGATCTGACCGAGCAAGCGCGGGCGGACGGGGCACGGCTCGTCACCGGCGGGCGGCTCGACGGGCCCGGGTACTTCTTCGCCCCGGCCATCCTCGCCGGGGCACACGACGGGATGCGGGTGGTGCGCGAGGATCAGTCGGGCCCGGTGCTGCCGATCGTGCGATGCTCCACAGTGGACGAAGCCGTCGGGCTGGCCAACGCCACGCCGTCGGGCTTGTCCGGGTCGGTGTGGGGCCCGGACGAGGAGCGCGCCGCCGGAATCGCGGCGCGGCTCGGCTGCGGGACGACGTGGGTCAACGAGCACGTGACCGATCGCGAGAGCGTCAGGGAGTGATCGTCCGGACGTCCCAGACCCAGACGCCGTCGACGAACTCGGCGGGCTTCCGCAGCAGCAGGTCCACCGTGGCCCGGAGCGCGTCCTGGTGTTCGCGCGGGATCAGCACGAGCACGTCGGCGTTCCAGTACCGCAGGTCTTCCAGCGCCTGCACCCGTTGCGATTCGGTGATCGTCGCGGGCACGCCGGTCTGCTTGATCTGGTCGAAGATGATCGACGTCGGCCGCTGGATGGCGCCGTAGCGGCCGCGTTTGTCGTCCGGGCCGCTCGGCCCGACGAAATAGCCCTCGGGCATCGAATAACCGAGGCCCGCGTCGATCTGCCAGTGCAGCGGCTCGGATTCGCCGGAACTCGGCAACGGCACGGGCACCACGGTCCCGCCGGGTGCCACGTAGGTCCGCCAGGTGCCGTCGGCGAGGAACCTCGGTGTCGGCGGGCGGTCCTTCACGATCAGTTGCGTCGGCGCGATCGGCAGCAGGACCGCGATCACGACGCCGATCCACACCAGCCGCAACGGGAATCGCCGCTCCCCCGGCACTTCGGGCAGCTTCGACGCGACCGTGTAGACGCGCTCGGTCGCCAAGGCCAGCAGGGCGCCGATGAGCGGGATGCAGCCCATCGCGAGCCTGGATTCCAGCAGCGATTCGAACAGCGGCAGTTCCGACAGGAGTTTCCACGGCCCCGGGATACCGGTTTCTTCGTGCACCACGACGAGTTGCACGCCGAGCGAGAGCCAGGCCATCACGAACATCGAGATCGCCAGCGCCCGCGCGAACACCTCACGCCACAGCCAGACGGTGATGACCACCATCAGCACGATCAGCGGCCAGCCGAAGAAGGCGTTCTCCTCGGTCCGGTTCATCGACACGTCCGCCGCGGCCTGCGGCTGCCCGGCGACCGACTGCGTCGCGAACCGGGTGAACGCGGCCGTGTCGTTGCCGACGGCGCCGTGCTCGATCGCCTGATAGCTCTGCGGGCCGAAGAACTGCCACCACAACGGGAACGCGCACAGCACCAGCGCCACGAGGACCCCGATGCCGACGCCCTTCCCGAGCGGTTTCGCCATCGGCGGGAACTCGCGGTAGTTCGTCGCGAAGTAGGCGATGGCGAAGATCGCGAACGCCATCGCGAAGATCAGCAGCGGCTCTTCGCCGAGGAAGATCTGATACGCCGCCAGGAGGCCGAGGAAGATCCCGTTGCGGACCGGGCGTTCACCGCGCGCGATCTTGAAGACCAGCAGCGCGATGAACGGCAGGACGAACCACGCGACGAAGTTCGGGTGCGCGTTGCCGTGCGAGATCATCGGCGGGGCGAATCCGACGAAGGCGCCGCCGATGGCCGCGCCGACCCGGTGGGTGACCAGATGCCGTGAGAAGACCCAGTACCAGGCCGCCGCCGTGCCGGCGAGACCGCCGGTGAGCGCGATCGCCCAGGTGACCGTCGGCCCGAAGGTGAGCGTGATCGGCGAAAGCGGGATGCCGATGCCGAGCATGGCCGTGTTGGCCATCAGGTTCACGCCGAGCGGATGGTTCTGGAAGTGCGACGAGAGCGGGTTCCTCAGGTGCAGCACGTTGTCCGCGGTGACGGAGAAGAACCACTCCCACAGGTTCTGGTCCGAAGCGCTGTTCCAGAGGTAGCCCTCTTTGAGATCGAGCCAGAGCCCGTTGTAGAGCAGGAAAGCGAACAGCACGAAGCTGCCCATGATGGCGGCGTCGACGGCGGCGAACCGGCGAGGTCTCGTGGGAGTCTCTTCGGCCTCCACGGCCGCCGCCTCAGCCTGGAAAAGGCTCACTGACCATCCTCACGGCTCGACTACGCGGGCGAGAAAGTAGATCACACCCGTCGAGGCATGCCTCACGAGCAGAAGGAAGGGACGATCGACGGCGACCTCGAGAGGTTCGTCGACCATGATCGACGTGAGCCGCATCAGCACCGCCGTCGCGGCGGCGCCTTCGAGGCCCTGTTCGTCGATGCGGAGCACGGACTGGTGGACGACCTCCGACACTTCGAGCCGGTCGTCGTCGGCGAGCCCGGTGAGATCGGCGCGGGCGGTGAACATCGTCCGGACGCCGAGCTCCTGCAGTTTCGCCGTCAGCGGGCTGTCGACGTCGAGGTCGAGTTTCGGCAATGACAGGGCGAGCGTCTTGGACCGCGTGTTCTCCAGCAGCCGCGCCAGCTTGCCCGCGTCGAGTTCGGCGTCGTCGAGATCGCCGTCCGGCAGCAGGATGGTCGCCTCCACCCCGCCCTCGGCGCCGAGGCGGACGACCTGCCAGCCGTCCTCGTGGGTGTGGTCGAGCTGTTTTTCGAGCCACATCGTCGGCACCGTACGGGTACCGGACGGCGCGTGGAAGTCCGCGGGCGCGGTGTTGTCACGCGAGAACGGATTGGTCCAAGCGGTTTTGAGATACAGCGCGTTGACGATCGCGGCGACGGTGTCCGGCGCGACGGTCCCCGGCTTCAGCAGTTCGGGGATCAGCTCGCGGGTGGCCTCGGCGACGTCGGCGTTGATCAGCCGCCGCGCGGCTTCCGGATCGTCGCCGAACGGGGCGCTCGCCACCTTGCCGCCCGGCCAGGCGGCCAGTTCGGCACGGAAGGAGTCCTCGATCGGGAGCCCGTCCCAGGCCCAGAGCGTGTTCGCGACCGCGAGTTCGGGGCCGTCGTCGAGCAGCGACGAGGCCTTGCCCAGCAGGTCGGCGAGCTCGTCCGGGTCGCCGAGCAGCGCGATCAGTTCTTCTCTGGTCTTCCCCTTGGCGGCCTGCGTCACCAGGCCGAGCGCGCTCGCGATCGAGTACGGCGAGAAGCACGCGTTCTCCGCGCGGCTCGCCAATACCCGATAGAGGTCCAGACCAAACCGGAGGTGGCTTTCGACAGCGCCCATGCCGCAGACCGTACCGTGCACGGGCCTGTCCGTCTCCTGTCCGAAAGTTCCGTTCCCTCAGCCGTGGCGGCCCGTGTGCCAAGCGTGCCACGCGTAGGCCTGCGCGTCGGTGAGCGACGCCACCTGGTCGACGACCACGCGCAGGCGGGCCGCGTCGTCCGCGGCGGCCTCCCACGCGGGCAGGAACAGGCCGTCCAGCGCGTCCGGGGCGCGGCGGCACAGCGCCTCGACCAGTTCGGCGAGCGTCTGGCGCTGGCCGTCCTGCATCGCGAGGCGCCGCCTGTCGCTCATCACATACCTCAGCGCGAGCGCCTTGAACAACGCGACCTCGGCCGCGACCTGCTCCGGGATGACCAGTTGCGCGGCATAGCGGCGCAGCGGCCCCTCGCCGTACACCTTGCGCGTCGCGCCGACGACCGCCGTCGCGAACCGGCCGACCAGTTCGCTCGTCAGCCGCTTCAGCGCGACCTGTGCCTTCAGTGATCCGTCGAGGCCCGGTTCGGTGAGCGCCGCGACCACGGGCAGGTCGAGCAGTTCCTTCGCCGCACCCTCCAAAGTGGACTGCGACTGGTGCGAGAACCGGCGCGCCGCCTCGGCCACCGCCGCGCGTTCCTCGGCGTCGGCCAGGACCCGCAGCGAAATCCGGCCCGCCAGCACGCCATCCTCGACGTCGTGCACGGAGTACGCGACGTCGTCGGACCAGTCCATGATCTGCGCTTCCAGACAGGTCCGGCGGTCCGGCGCGTTCTCGCGGACCCATGCGAAGACCTCGGCATCATCGGCGTAGACGCCGTACTTCGGATTGCCCTCTTCACGCTGCCACGGGTACTTCGTCGACGCGTCGAGGCAGGCGCGGGTGAGGTTCAGCCCGCCGACGGCCCCGCCTTCGAGCAGGACCTTGGGCTCCAGCCTGGTCAGGATCCGCAACGTCTGCGCGTTGCCTTCGAAGCCGCCGCACGGCTGCGAGACCTCGTTCAGCGCGCGCTCGCCGTTGTGCCCGAACGGCGGGTGCCCGATGTCGTGCGCGAGCCCGGCGGTGTCCACCAGGTCCGGGTCCGCGCCCAGCTCGTCCGCGATCCCCCTGCCGATCTGCGCGACCTCCAGCGAATGCGTCAGCCGGGTGCGCGGCACCCCGCTGACCTCGGCACCTTCACCGGGGCCGACCACCTGGGTCTTGCCTGCCAGCCGCCGCAGGGCCGCCGAGTGCAGCACCCGCGCGCGATCACGGGCGAAGGCGCTCCGCCCGTCCTCGGCGCCCTCCAGCGCCGCGCCCTTGGGCCGCTCGGGCAGCAGGCGCGCCCTGTCGGCCTCGGTGTAGGTGTCACTCACCCGTCCAGCTTATGCGTGATCACCGACACTTATCGCCGCGTCAGACCTCGCCGGTACCGAACAGAGTGTCCGCCGGGGACTTCGTGAGCCGATAATAAAGCAGCGCGCCCGTCTCGCGGACGATGTAGCGCGCCTGCGTCTCGCGGGTCTGCACCACCGGGCCGCGGTGGGTGGGCGAGGTCCAGGTCTCCAGGCCGACGTCGTCGGCCATGATCCGGGCGCGGAAGGAGTGCCACGGGTCGCTGACCAGCACCGCGGTCTTCCAGCCCCGTTTCTGCACCTGCTCGGCGACGGCGCGCAGGCTGCGCAGGGTGTCGCTGCCCTCACCGACCGGCAGCGTCGCGGAGACGGGCACGCCACGTTTGCGCAGCCACTGCGCTCCGGCCTGTGCCTCGGTGTAGTTGTCGTCGGCCTTCTTGCCGCCCGCGGTGACGATCGTCTTGGCGACGCCCTGGTCGTACAGCGTCTTCGCCTTGGCCAGCCGGGACTCGAAGATCCCCGACGGCCTGCCGTTGTACTGGGCCGCGCCGAGCACCACGATGACGTCGGCCTGATCGCGCACGTCCTCCCGCGCGACCTGCCAGACCCGGAACGCGGTCCCGCCGATGACCGCGACGACGATCAGCAGGAACCCCGCCACGGTCCGGCGCACCCAGTTCGCGCGAGTGGGCTTGGTCCGTCCGGCGGTACTCACGGGGGTGATTCTCGCAGAGCGGCGAGACGATCTCAGAGCCAGCCGTGCTCTTCCGCGAGCCGCACCGCCTCGGCCCTCGTCCTCGCCCCGGTCTTGCCCATCGCGGCCGAAAGATGGTTGCGCACGGTGCCTTCGGAAAGGTGCAGCGCCCGGGCGATGTCGGCCACCGTGCTGCCGTCCTCGGCCACTTTGAGGACATCGCGCTCGCGTCCCGTGAGCGGGCTCGCGCCGGTGGCGAGCGACTCGGCGGCGAGCGCCGGATCGACCACCTTGAGTCCACTGTGGACCCTGCGGACGGCGTCGACGAGCTGCTCTGGCGGGGCGTCCTTGACCACGAATCCCGCCGCGCCCGCCGCCATCGCCCGCGCGAGATAGCCGGGTCTGCCGAAGGTGGTGCAGATGATGATCCGGCACGACGGCAGCGCGCCGTGCAGCTCGGAGGCGGCTTCGAGGCCGTCCTTTCCCGGCATCTGGACGTCGAGCAGCGCGACGTCCGGCGTCGTTTCCTTCGCCTTGGCGAGCACTTCGTCCCCCGAGCCGATCTGCGCGACCACCTCGATGTCGGATTCGAGACCGAGGACGGTGGCCAGTGCCCCTCGCACCATGGCCTGGTCGTCGGCGAGCAGGACCCGGATCACGCGCAGCCTCCAGCGGGTTCGGTGAGCGGTGCACGCGCACCGCTCCGCACGGCGGATTCCGGTACCTCCGCGCGGACGAGCCATCCTCCCGCAGAAGGCGCTGTCGCGGTCAAGGTCCCACCGACCGCGGCCAGCCTTTCGGTGAGCCCGCGCAGGCCGTTCCCCGCCGTCACCTCGCCGCCGTCGCCGTCGTCCTCGACTTCCAGCCAGGTCTTGCCGAAGCGGACCTTCACCCGCTTCGCCCCGGAATGCCGGAGCACGTTGGTGACCGCCTCGCGCAGCACGTAGCCGAAGGTCCGCTGCAGGGCGGGATCGACGTTGTCCACCGCGTGCGGCAGATCCGCGTCGATCTCGGCCGCCCTCAGCGCCGCCCGTGCCCCGGCGATCTCCGCCGACAGCGACACCTCGCGATACTCGGAGACCGTGGCGCGGATGTCCGAGAGGGCACTGCGGGTCAGGCTCTCGACCTCGCTGATCTCCTGCAGCGCGCGGCTGTCGTCCTTGCCGCTCTCCAGGATCCGGCGGGCGAGCCCGGCCTTGACCGTGATGGTGGTGAGGCTGTGGCCGAGGATGTCGTGCAGGTCCCTGGCCAGGCGCTCCCGTTCGCCCGCCACCGCGAGCGTCGCGATCTCCCGGTTGGCCGCCTCCAGCTTCCGCACCGCGCGGACCAGGTTCGCCATGAAGAACATCGCCGCGGTGATCGAGGTGACCGCCACCAGATCGCCGAAGTCGTCCTTCCCGATGGCCAGGTGCACGCCCAGCACCACCAGGAGGGCGCCGCCGTCCAGGATCACCGCCCACGCCGGAGGCAAGGTGAAGGACAGCACCGCCGTCGCGTAGATCAGGATGTACGGGTTGTTGTCGTGCAGGAAGACCAGGACCAGGCCGATGAGCAGCATCAGCACCGAGAAGGTGTAGGTCGTCTTCCGCAGGGAAGGCCGCAGGCTGAGCGGGAACAGCACGTAGCAGGCGCCGTACACGACCAGGAGAGCGATGATCACCAGCTCTTTCCCGGTCGCCCCGTCGGTGCACAGCTCGACCGCGGCCGGGACGAAACTCGGCAGGATGAAGGCGATGCCGAGGATCGCCCACCGCCCCGGCCGGGGCCCCCTCCCGGTCCTCGGCGGCATGTCCGACCACCAGTTCTCACGGCTGTTCAAGCCCGTCGTAACCCTGCCCGGGTAGTCGCTCACCGGTTCACCCTTTTCTCAGACCCGCGCACTGTCCTTACGGTAACGCCTGATCACCAGCGCCCCGAGGACCAAGGTCCACGCCGCCAGTACACCGAGCGCCGCCGTGAAGCTCACCGTGAGATGGTCGGTGACGACCGGGCGGACCAGCTGGATCAGCCAGTACGTGGGCGTCGCCTGGGCGAGGTCGGCCATCCACGACGGCATCCCGTCGATCGGGATCCACATGCCGCCGAGGAACCCCATGCCCATCATCACGATCATGTTCATCGGCTGCATCGACTCCGGCGTGCCGAACTGGCCCAGCAGCAGCCCGAGCAGGACCAGCGGGATCGCGCCGAGCCAGATGCCCAGCACCAGCCGCAGCCAGCCCGCGGCGTCGAGGTGGACCCCCTGGACCAGGACGCCGACCAGTGGAACGAGGAGCAAGGACGGAAGCGCGACGAGCATCGCCGACAGCGCCTTGCCGCCGAGGTAGCCGGTGCCGGTCAGCGGGGTCAGCCGCAGCTGGCGCTGCCAGCCCGTGGACCGCTCGATGGCCAGTTTCGCGCCGCTCGTCATCGCGGCGGAGAAGGTGCCGAAGGCCATCATGTTGACCATGATCACCCCGGAGATGTTCACGTCGCCGGAGCCGAAAACGTTGGCCTGCAACAGGAACATCAGCACCGGGAAGGCGACGGCGAAGAGCACGAACCGCGTCGACCGGAAGGTGCGGACGATCTCGGTCTTGAGAAAGGTCGGGTTCATCGGACAGGTTCCTCGGTCTTGTCGGTCGAGTCGGTCGTCAGGGAAAGGAAGGCGCCTTCGAGGCCGATGGCGCTGATCTCGATGTCGTGCGCTTCGGGCACGCGGGTCAGCAGCGCCCGCAGCGTGGCGTCGGAATCGGAAGTGGAGATGGCGGCGCGGCCACCGCGGAGCTCGAAACCGGTGACCGCGGGGAGCCCCGCGATCACCGGCTCCGCCGCCGCGGGCACCACCGCGCGGACCGTGCGTCCCCCTGCCAGCGCACGGACCTGCGCGACCGAACCGTCCGCGACGACCCGTCCCGACCGCATCAGCACGACACGGTCGGCGAACTCTTCGGCCTCTTCGAGATAGTGGGTCGCGAACAGCACCGTGCGACCGGAGTTCGTGTACTCGTACATGGACTTCCAGAACTCGCGGCGCGTGCCGACGTCCATCGCGGCGGTCGGCTCGTCGAGGATCAGCAGGTCGGGATCGCTGACCAGTGCGACCGCGAACCGCACGCGCTGCTTCTGCCCACCGGAAAGCCTGGTGGACCGCCGGTTCGCGATGTCCTCGATCCCGGCACGGCGCAACGCCTCGCGCACGGGCATCGGCTTGCGGTGCAACGCGGCGACCATGCCGACGGTCTCGGCGACCGTCAGATCCTCGACGAGCGCGCCGCCCTGCAGCATCGCGCCGATCATCCCGTCGCCGACCGCGTCGCCCGGCTCACGCCCGAAGACGGTCACGGTGCCGCTGTCGGGCACGGTGAGGCCCAGGATCATGTCGACCGTGGTGGACTTGCCCGCGCCGTTGGGGCCAAGGAGCGCGACCACCTCGCCCGGCGCGATCGTGAGGTCCACGCCGTCGACGGCATGGACGTCGCCATAGTGCTTACGCAGGCCGGAAAGCCGTACCGCCGCCCCCGCGGTGATGTCTTGTTCTCGCATGCCTAGAGCTTGTCGCGCTCAGGCGTCCCGTCCGTGGGCCGCGCGTCACGACCTGGGGGTGACAGTTGTCAGGGGTGGCGCGCTCTGGGGGGGTCCAGGGACGCTATGAAAGGCCCGTTACTTGCAAATTTTGCAAGTAACGGGCCTTTCATAGCGTTGGCGCGCGAGGTGTGGCGGCAGCGGGGTGGGTCGGGTTGGTCAGCAGCCGATCAGCCGGGCCGCCAGGTACGACTCGAGCTTGTCGATCGCGACCCGCTCCTGCGCCATGGTGTCGCGCTCCCGCACGGTCACCGCGAGGTCGTCGAGCGTGTCGAAGTCGACGGTGACGCAGAACGGCGTCCCGATCTCTTCCTGGCGCCGGTAGCGCTTGCCGATCGAGCCGGCGTCGTCGAAGTCGGCGTTCCAGTGCTTGCGCAGCATCGCCGCGACGTCACGCGCCTTGGGCGTGAGATCGGCGTTGCGGGACAACGGAAGCACGGCGACCTTGAACGGCGCGAGCCGGTAGTCCAGCTTCAGCACGGCGCGCTTGTCGACGCCGCCCTTGGCGTTGGGGACCTCGTCCTCGTGGTACGCGTCGACCAGGAACGCCATCATCGAACGGCCGACCCCGGCCGCGGGTTCGATGACGAACGGGCGGAACCGCTGCTTCGAAGCCTGGTCGAAGAACGACAGGTCGACGCCGGAGTGGTTCGAGTGCGTCGTCAGGTCGTAGTCGGTGCGGTTCGCGATGCCCTCGAGCTCGCCCCACTCCTGGCCCGCGTTGAACGCGAACCGGTACTCGATGTCGACGGTGCGCTTCGAGTAGTGGGAGAGCTTTTCCTTCGGGTGCTCGTAAAGGCGCAGGTTCTCCGGCTTGATGCCGAGGTCCTTGTACCAGTCGGTGCGCGCGTCGATCCAGTACTGGTGCCAGGTCTCGTCCTCACCCGGCTCGACGAAGAACTCCATCTCCATCTGCTCGAACTCACGCGTGCGGAAGATGAAGTTGCCCGGGGTGATCTCGTTCCGGAACGACTTGCCGATCTGGCCGATGCCGAACGGCGGCTTCTTCCGCGCGGTGGTCTGCACGTTGAGGAAGTTGATGAAGATGCCCTGCGCGGTCTCCGGACGGAGGTAGTGCACGCCCTCCTCGGACTCGACCGGGCCGAGGTAGGTCTTCAGCATCATGTTGAAGTCACGCGGCGCGGTGTATTCGCCCCGGTTGCCGCAGTTCGGGCACGGGACCTCGGACAGGTCGTCCTCGGTCACCTCCTTGCCCGTACGTGCGGAGAAGTCCTCCGCCAGCTGGTCGGCGCGGAAACGCTTGTGACAGGAGAGACATTCGATCAGCGGGTCGGTGAAGACGTCGAGGTGACCCGACGCGCTCCAGACCTGGCGGGGCAGGATCACCGAGGAGTCGAGGCCGACGACGTCGTCCCGGCTCTGCACGACGGTCTTCCACCACTGGCGCTTGATGTTGTCCTTGAGTTCGACCCCGAGCGGCCCGTAGTCCCACGCCGACTTGGTACCGCCGTAGATCTCTCCACACGGGAAAACGAAGCCTCGACGCTTACACAGGCTGACGACGGTCTCAATGGTGTTCGCGGGCACTCCACGCTCCGAAGCATGCGGGGACGGTTAGGACTTGGAACGACAAGACTAACCGCAGGACCCCGCACGACCTCCGGCGAGGTTGGAACGGCTCAGGGCCGGCTGACCAACGAGGCGGTGACGATGCGGTTGTCCTCGTAGCCGTCGGTCCCGCCGACGTACTCGCCACCGCACGTGACCAGCACCAGCCGGTGCGGCCCGTCCGGCCCGAACAGCTTCTCCGCCTGCTCGGCCAGCTTCGTTTTGTGCACGGTGACGATCTCGCCGATCTTGTAGACCCACTTGCCGCCGTCGGTGTCGACGACGTTGACCTCTTGCCCGGTCTTGAGCCGCCACAGTTCGTCGAACGGGCCCTTCTTGCCCTTCCAGTTCACGTGCCCGGAAAGCAGGGACGCGCCCTGGTCGGCGCCCAGTTTCGAGCCCCACCAGGTGGCTTCGTCGAGACCCTCGGGGATGGGGAGGGTCCCGTCGGCGGTCAGTTCCTTGCGGATCAGTTTCGCCGTGCCGCCACCGGGCAGTTTGACCGTTCCGGGTGCCTGTCCCGTGTCCGCGGCGACCTCGGCCGTCTGCACCGCCGACGTGTTCGCCGCGTCCTGGGCCGCCGCGACGACCGGCTCACTCCTTCCGGTGAACACGAGCACCGCGACCACGGCCGCCACCACGAAAACCGCGGCGCCGGCGAGGATCCATCGCAGGCCGGGGCGTTTCTTCGGCTGCTCCTCGCCCACCATGCCGTCGTCGAACTGTCCCACCATCGGGTATTACTCCTTGCTCGCGTCAAGCCGCCGGAGCGGCCGGTGTCGCTAGACACGCGACGCGAGCCGACGCGGGTTGCATCGACTTCAGGCGGGCGGCCCGGAAACGGGGGTCGCGACGACGACCCGGTTGTCCCGGTAGCCGTCGGTCCCGCCGAGGTAGTCGCCGCCGCAGGTGACCAGCACCAGCCGGTGCGGCCCGCTCTGGGCGAACAGTTTCGCCGCCTGCGCGGGCAGATCGTTCTTGTGCACCGTGACGACCTCGCGCACGCGATAGACCCAGACCCCGCCCGCCGCGTCGCTGACGGCCACTTCCTGGCCTTCCCGCATCCGCCACAGCTCGTCGAACGGGCCTTTGGCGCCGCTCCAGTTGACGTGCCCGGAGATCAGCGCGGTACCGGCTTCGGCGCCGAGCCGCGCGCCCCACCACGCCGCGTCGCCGAGACCGCGCGGGATCGGGAGGACGCCGTCGGCGTTGACCTCGGAGCGGACGAGCTTCGCCGAGCCGCCTTCGGGCAGGCGGATGGTGCCGGGCCGCTGCCCGCGTTTCGAGGTGTCGGCGGGCAGCACCAAAGGAGCGCCGTCCTCCCCCGGCATGACCGCGGGTTCCGCGACCGGGACCGCCGGTTCCGGCGGGATCCAGGTCAGCACGACGACGCCCGCGGAAATGGCGAGCGCGGAGACGACGGCGGAGAGTCCCGCCAGCCAGGTCCGCACGGGACCGCTACTTCTCCCGCGCCGGAACGGACTTGCGACGGCGGTGCAGCAGCATGGCCGCGACGCCGATCAGGATGCCGCCGCCCAGCAGCCCGAGCCCGACCACGGTCCGCGTCGAGCCGTCGGCCTGCGGCGGGATACCGCCCGCGGGCACCGTCCCCGGCACCGCGGGCTGTTCGGGCGCCGCGCCCGGCCCGGTGCCACCGGCGGGCTTCGCCACGAAGTTCTTCGGGATCGCGCAGCTCACGCCGCCGAGGACGATCGTCGTGCGGGCCTCGCGCAGGTCCTTGCCCACCGCGTCACGCACGTGCGTGACGATGTCCAGCTTCCAGCCCGCCACCGCGGTCACGTCGCCGTCGCGCCAGCCGCTCTGCCGGATGAGCTGGTCGAAGGCGGTCACCCGGGACACGGTCAGGTCGGAGGTCGTCTTGTCCTTGCTGAGGTTCTCGTTCTTGACGAACGACGGCGGCCCGAGCTTGAGTCCCTTGACGTCGACACCCGAAGCCCCGGACTGCCTGAGCGCGCCGGTCTCGTCCCGCACCCAGATCTTGCCCACGCTGGTCGACGACGTCGTTTTGCCCGGCGCGGCGCAGTTGACCGCGCTCTTCGCGCCTTCGAGCACCAGCACCGTGTTGTCCGCGGGCTTCGTGCCGCCGTGCCCGTTGTCGATCAGCGCGTAGTTGCTCTCCGCGCTCGCGGTCGGGACGGTGGTCTGCTGCAAGGCGGCGAGGACGTTGTGGTCACGGCTGGCGATCCCGGCCGGGTACGGGCTCTGCGCGCCGTAGCGGCCCAGGTTGATGTCCCATTTGTCGCCGAAGGTGTTCCGCTCGCCGTCGTCACGGGGGACGACGGTGCGGTCCGGGGAGAGTTTCGACTGTCCGGGCGACAGCGGCGAGCGCTGGGTCTCGGTGATCAGCGATCCCGGGTTCCCGATGCGCACCGACGCCACGTTCGCGAACGACACGGGGCCGGTCTTCTCATCCACGGCCTGCGTCGTCTGTGCCGAGGCCGGCCCCGGAACCGACGCCAAGGCGACGGCCGCCGTCGCGGCGGCCAGCTTCGTCACGAAACGAGTCATGTCTCCCCACTGCCTCCCTCTGACCCTCGCGACAACCTTGCACCGTTAGCGACCACATGCGAAGTGGAATGGTCATTTCTTTGCGAAGTCACCCGAAAGGAGCAGTAACGGCGCCGCCAAGTGGTCGACCGCTCGGCGAACAGACCACGCGGGACGGGAACACTAAGATGGGCTGGACTGTTACTGGCAATGACTTCGGAAATCATGATGAACTTGGAGGCGGCCATGGCTACGGTGACCCCGGACTCTGCCGCCCCGGGCTTCACGGAAGACCCCGGCCCGCATTCGACGGCCCGTCCCCCCGCCGAGCCCGCGGCGTCGGCCTCGGCCGCCGCCCTCGCGGACGCCGGCGACCTGCTCAGGGCGCTCGCCGCGCCCGTGCGCATCGCCATCGTCCTGCAGCTGCGTAACGCGGACAGGTGCGTACACGAACTTGTGGACACGCTCGATGTCGCGCAGCCGCTGATCAGCCAGCACCTCCGGGTGCTCAAGACGGCGGGCGTCGTACAGGGTGAGCGACGCGGCCGTGAGGTGGTGTACCGACTGGTCGACGATCACCTTGCGCATATCGTGGTAGACGCCGTAGCCCACGTTCAGGAGGGGAAGTGAGCATGAGTCCCACGACGGCCAACAGTTCCGCGCCGGTACCGGGACGCCGGTCGACGAAACAGCGGGCCGCCGTGGTCGAGCTGCTCAAGGCGATCGACGACTTCCGTTCCGCCCAGGAACTGCACGACGAGCTGCGCAAACGCGGCGACGGTATCGGGCTCACCACGGTGTACCGGACCCTGCAGTCACTGTCGGAGGCCGGCGAGATCGACGTCCTGCGCACCGACACCGGCGAGGCCATCTACCGGCGCTGCTCGTCGCACCACCACCATCACCTGGTGTGCCGTCTCTGCGGCAGCACCGTCGAGGTGGAGGGCCCCGCGGTCGAACGCTGGGCCGAGAAGATCGCCTCGGAGCACGGCTTCTCCGACATCAGCCACACCGTGGAGATCGTCGGGACCTGCTCGAACCACTGACGTTCAAAACGCTATGAAAGGCCCGTTACTTGCAAATTTTGCAAGTAACGGGCCTTTCATAGCATCGGGTCAGTACTCGTAAGGGTCCTTAGGCGCCGGAACCTGCCGCACCGAAGTGAGCGTCAAGTCCGGCATGTAGCTGTTCTCCCGCACCGCCGTCCCCGGGACGACGACGCCGGTCACCTCCAGCCAGGTGTCGTTGCCGAACCCCGAAACGCCGTCGCCCACCAGCCGCACGGTGATCGGGAAGGCGTCGGCCGCGCAGCAGCCGATCACCAGCCTGGCCAGCATCGTGTTGCCTTCGTTGTGCACGACGAACCCGGACAGCCGCACCGTGCGCCCGTTCAGGGACCCGCTCTTGTCCCAGCCCGCGCGGCTGACGAACTCGTTGACCTCCAGCGGCACCACGTCGCCCGCGGGCAGGGGCGGGAAGGCGGCCGCGTTGCTCGCCGACGCGCTCTGCGGCGCCCTGGCCTCGGTCCTGGTCACCGAGTCGGCGCCCAGCGCGGGCGGCGCGACCAGGAAGACGGCCAGCACCGGCACCATCAGCAGCCAGGCCGAACGCGTGTGGTGGTCGTGCGCGTGGACATCCCCCGGGACGGCGGCGGCGGCCCGGGCGGCCAGCAGGTCGCGGACGATCGCGACCGCGCCCAGCGCGACCATCACCGCGCCGCCCGCGATGATCCACGGCTGCTGCGCGGGTTTGACGTAGCGCAGGTAGTCGCCGTTGACGGTGATCTTGAGCAGCGCCCCGCCGAGCAGGATCAGCAGGATGTTCTGGGTCTCGCGTTTCACGCGCCACCTCCGAGGATGAGCACGCCCGAGACCACGGCGCAGGACAGCGCGACGACGAACGTCACCGGCGCGAACCGCAGCGCGAAGGATTTGCCGAAGGTGCCGGTCTGCAAGGCGAACAGCTTGACGTCGATGGCCGGACCGACCACGAGGAACACCAGTTTCGGCAGCAGCGGCATCGCGGTCAGCGACGCGGCGACGAAGGCGTCCGCCTCACTGCACAGGGCCAGGACGACGGCGAGCACGGCCATCACCAGCACCCCGAGCACGATCTGCTCGCCCAGCACGCCGAACCACTTGGCGGGCACCAGCACGTTCATCGTGGCCGCGATCATCGCGCCGAGCACGAGGAAACCGCCCGCCTCGACCAGGTCCCCGCGCGCGGTCTCGGCGAAGGTCTTCCAGCGCGAACCGTGCTGGACCTCCGGCAGCCGCCGCAGCGCCCGTTCCGCGATCCAGTCGAGCTTGCCCCACTTCGCCCACAGCCAGCCCATCACCATCGCCGTGGCGAGCGAACCGGCGAACCGGGCGAACACCATCTCCGGGTTCCCGGGGAACGCCACCGCCGTGGCGACCAGCACCACCGGGTTCACCGCGGGCGCGGCCAGCAGGAACGTCAGCGCGGCCGCGGGCGCCACACCCTGCCCGATCAGCCGCCGCGCGACAGGCACCGAAGCGCATTCACAGCCCGGCAGGGCGACCCCGGCCAGTCCCGCGACGCCGACCGCCGCTCCGGCTCGCTTGGGCAGCACCTTTTCCAGGACCCGCGCGGGGACGAACGCCGCGATAGCGCCGCTGATCAGCACCCCGAGCACCAGGAACGGCAACGCCTGCACGCAGACCGCGACGAACACCGTCGAACCGGTCCGCAGCGCGGGCACGTCGAAGACCTGCTGGAGCCAGCTCTGCCCGAGGATCGCGATCAGCAGGATCGCGCAGAGCACCTCGATCGAGGTGATCTTGAACCGCCGGGCCGGCTTCTTCTCCGGGGCGCTCCTGGAAATGGTTTCCATGCGCGAGATGATGCCAGGTGACCCTGTGTCCCGGCGGTCACTCCCCGGGAGCGGTGCCCAGCAGGTCGGTGCGCAGCTGCGAAGCGGTAGAGATGACCAGCATGAGCAGCGTCCCGAGCGGCGAGGAGTCCATGCCCTCGGCCGGGAACGCGTACCTCAGCGTGATGTCGATGCCCTTTTCCGAGCGCACGACCCCGAGCGTCCCGAACAGGCCCTGCCCGGCACGTTCCGCCGCCGAAACGGCGATCGCCGGATCGTCCGGCAGATCCCAGGCGACCACGCAGGTCAGGCTCAGCACGGTCAGCCCTTCGGCCAGCCGGGTCGCCTGGATGACGCAGGGAACGTCCGCGTGCGAGAAGGTCAGCGCGCCGTCGTCGTCGACGTGGACTTCGAGGTAGCGCTCGAGCGCTTCCCGCGCGGAGGTGAGCAGGGCCGCCGTGTCCGCCGCTTCGGTGGTCATGAGGTTCCTTCCGAAGCCTTGTCGATGGCGCCGCCGAAGCGGCGGTCCCGTTTCGCGAACTCGAGGCACGCGCGCCACAGGTGGGTGCGGTCGAAGTCGGGGAAGAGCGTGTCCTGGTAGACCATCTCGGCGTAGGCCGACTGCCAGAGCAGGAAGTTCGACGTCCGCTGCTCCCCCGACGGCCGCAGGAACAGGTCCACGTCCGGCATGTCGGGCTGGTACAGGTACTTCCCGATGGTCTTCTCGGTGACCTTGTCCGGGTTCAGCTTCCCGTCGGCGACGTCCTGGGCGATCCGGCGCATGGCGTCGGCCAGTTCGGCACGGCCGCCGTAGTTGACGCACATGGTCATGTTCAGCGCCGTGTTGTCCTTGGTCTTCTCCTCGGCGACCTGCAGTTCCTTGATGACGCTCGCCCACAGCTTCGGGCGGCGGCCCGCCCAGCGGATGCGGACGCCGATCGAGCCGAGGTAGTCGACCTGGCGGCGGATGGTGTCGCGGTTGAAGCCCATCAGGAAGCGGACCTCTTCCGGGCTCCGCTTCCAGTTCTCGGTGGAGAACGCGTACACCGACAGCCATTTGACGCCGAGTTCCACGGCACCGCTGGCGACGTCGATCATCACCGCTTCACCGCGCTTGTGGCCCTCGATCCGCGGCAGGCCCCGCTGGTTGGCCCAGCGGCCGTTGCCGTCCATCACCAGCGCCACATGCTTCGGGAGGAGTTCCCGGGGGATCTCCGGCGGCCGGGCACCGGACGGATGCGGCTCCGGCGCGCGAAGCTCGATTTGCGACGCCTTGTTCTCGCGTCCCCTGCGCAGCACCTTCGAGCCTCCTGATCGAGTGAACCTGTGCCTGCGACCCTACTGCGCCGGAGTGACGCCCTCCCGCGCACGCCTCTCCACCAGCGGCAGCGAGCGCAACTGGCGCTCCAGATGCCACTGCAGATGCGCCGCGACCAGGCCGGAAGCGTCCCGCCGCGGCACCGGCTGCGACGCTTCGGCCACCGGCCACTCCCCGTGCAGGAGCGCCGCGAGCAGGGTCAGGACCTCATGGGAGGGGTGGACACAGCCGGGAACCCGGCAATCCGGGCACATCGAACCGCCGGCGGACACGCTGAACGCCTTGTGCGGACCCGGCAGACCGCACCGGGCGCATTCGGTGATGGCGGGCGCCCATCCCGCGTAGGCCATGGCCCGCAGGAAGAAGGCGTCGAGCACGAGGGAGCTGTCCCGTTCGCCGCCCGCGAGTGCCCGAAGGGCGCCGACGACGAGCATGTAGAGCTTCAGCACCGGCTCGCCCTCTTCGGCGGACAGCCGGTCCGCCGTTTCGGCGATGGCGCTCGCGGCGGTGTAGCGCTGGTAATCGGCCACCAGCGGCAGCGCGAAGGCGTCGACCGTCTCGACCTGGGTGATCACGTCGAGGGAGCGGCCGGTGTAGAACTGGACGTCGACGTGCCCGAAAGGCTCCAACCGGGCCCCGAAGCGCGACGACGTCCGACGCACGCCTTTCGCGACCGCACGGACCTTGCCGTGCCGCCGCGTGAGCAGGGTGATGATCCGGTCGGCCTCACCCAGCTTGTGCGTCCGCAACACCACTCCGGTGTCGCGATAGAGGTTCACCACCCCGACATCGTCCCACCTGGGACCGACATCGGGGTGGTGCGCCCCGGAATCAGCAGTAGCTGCCGTAGCAGCTGTAGGTCGCCGTCGAAGCCGCGATGATCGAAAAGATGAAGATGACGATGCCGACGAGACAGCCGAGCCCGCCGATGATCGACGCGATCATGCACATGGTCTTCGTCGACCTCGACGCGTCCGCGGCGGCCGCGTAGTTGCCCTGCATCTTGTAGGTGTTGACCTCGTTGGACTTCATGATCGCGAAGATCGCGATGATCCAGCAGAGGAAGATGCAGCCGATCGCCCAGCCCTTGTAATCCTTGATGGCGTTGATGTCACCGCCGCCACCGGGCATGCCGCCCGGAGCGCCGTAGGGGGACGGCTGGCCGTACGGGGCCGGCTGGCCATAGGGAGAGGGCATGCCGCCGGACGGCGGGCCGTAGCCCGGCTGAGGCTGCTGGCCGTAGGGCTGCTGCTGGCCGTAAGGGTTGGTCATGTGAAGTGTTCCTCGTTGTTTTTCGGACTAGAACGACGCGGCGATCACGACGAAATAGAGAAGGGAGAACAGGCAGCCGACACCACCGATGATCGACGCGATCATGCACATCGTCTTCGTCGACCTCGACGCGTCCATGGCAGCGGTGTAGTTGCCCTGCATCTTGTAGGTGTTGACCTCGTTGGACTTCATGATCGCGAAGATCGCGATGATCCAGCAGAGGAAGATGCAGCCGATCGCCCAGCCCTTGTAGTCGGGGATCGAGTTGATGTCACCGCCGCCACCGGGCATGCCACCCGGGGCACCGTACGGCGCGGGCTGGCCGTAGGGCGAAGGCTGACCATAGGGAGCGGGCTGGCCGTACGGCATCGGGTTCGCCCCCGACGGCTGACCGTAGGGCGCGGGGGTGGCGCCGGAGGGCTGACCGTACGGCGCGGGCGTGGCGCCGGACGGAGGTCCGTATCCGGGCTGAGGCTGCTGGCCATAGGGCTGCTGCTGGCCGTAGCCGGGCTGCTGGCCGTACGGGTTCGTCATCGGGTTCCCCATTTTTGTGTCGTGCTTCCCGGCGGGTGGATCCCGCCGGTCGTTCCGTTACTGCTGCGGCGTTCCGGGCCCGTTCGGCCCGTCCGCCCCCGGCAGCTGCTGCCTCAGCTGCTCCGGCGTGATCTTCTGCGTCGGCTCGGCTTCGTCGAACCCGGACGGCGCCTGCTGAGACTGCTGACCGGGACGAAGCACCTGGGTGGGCTCGGCCTCGCCGAAAGCCGGTCCGGGCTGGGACTCCGGGGACGGCGCCGCGGTTCCCTGCGGCTGCTGACCGAACGGCTGGGACGGCTGAGAGGACTGCTGTCCGAACGGCTGCGCGGGCTGCTGCCCGAACTGACCCGGCTGCGGCTGCTGGGGCTGCTGGCCGAACGGCTGCTGCGGCTGACCGAACGGCGAAGGCTGCGCGGGGAACGACTGCGACGGCGCGGGGAATCCCGGGCTCTGGCCGAACGGCGCCGACGCGGTCGCGGTGGCCTCGCCGGGGACGACGACGGTGCTGAGGATCTTGTCGGCGAACGTCTGCTTCTTCTGGTCCCACAGCGGCCAGAGGTAACCGAGGCCGCAGACCCAGCCGTCCAGGTTGTGGCACAGGTCCCGGACGAAGGCCATCAACGGGCCGATGGGCTGCCCGTCGGCCTCGCGGACGAGCTTGATCTTCAGGATCTTCTTGCCGAGCGACTGGCCGGTGGTGCCCATCTTGAACCACCGGTTGTAGACGGTCCAGACGAGACCCGCGAGGTAGCCGATACCGGCGATGACGCCGCCGATGACCGAGCTCACGTTCGTGGCGATGATGGCGCCGACGACCGGGAGTACGACGATCGGGCCGAAGTCGATCAAGGTCCCCGCCGCGCGCAGGCCCCAGTGGGCGTAGTCCTGCTGCGGACCGAACTGGGAGGCCTGGCCGAACGGCGTCTGCTGACCCTGCTGCGGCTGGCCGAACGGAGACGGCTGCGGTTGCTGCCCGAACGGCGTCTGCTGCTGCGCGCCGAAAGGCTGCTGCCCGAAAGGAGACTGCTGTTGCTGGCCGAACGGCGAGGAGTGCTGCTGCCCGAACGGGGACTGCTGATCACCCTGGGGAGGCTGCTGCCCGAAAGGTGAAGGCTGCTCCCCCGACGACGGCTGTCCGAACGGCTGCTGCGGCTGCGGTGACTGCTGCTGCCCGTCCCCCGGCTGGGGCCCGGACCCGGGTGGCGGCTGCTGTCCCGGCGGCTGCTGGCCGTAGGGAGTGGTCATCGAAATCCCCTCGCTGGTTCCTCGCCCCTGGCGCACGGGGCCTCGTGCGGCGACCCGGGCTGAATGTACGGCATGGGTACACGCCGAGCAGACCGGTGCGCGGGAGCGTACTCGGTGCCACCGACGATCCGGGTCCCGGCCCGGCACTCACACGTGGAGCGAGGTGAACGGGGCGAAGGGCAGGTTACGGATGACGAACCACACGACGAACACGATGCCGAACGCGAGCGGCGTCCAGCGCCAGTGCAGCCAGCTGTCCATCGTGCGACCGCGGAGCCTGCCGACCGCCCAGGCGACGGTGCTCCAGACGAGCAGCAGAACGACCACAAAGGACACCGCGTTGTAGTGCAGCGCGGCGGGGATGTCGCCGTGCAGCACGCTGTAGACCATGCGCATGCCACCGCAGCCGGGGCAGGAGATGCCCAGCAGTGCCTTGGTGGGGCAGACCGGAAGCGGCCCGCCGGGAGTGGTGGGATCGCCCAGCCAGAGGGCGACGCAGCCGAGACCGGCGCCGGCGGCGATGGCCAGGGGCGGCCCCAGCGCGCGGGCCCGTGCTTTGAACCCGCGCGCCGGGAATCCCGTGTAGACGGACGTCGTCACGGCGTGAAGCTTCCCGCCGACGCTCCGATGATGATCATCACCACGACGAAGATGATGTACAACAGGAAGAGACCGCCGGTGGCGATCGCCCCCCACATCGACCACTTCTTCGCGTCGTCGGCGGCCTTCTGGGCTTCGGCGTGGAAGCCCTGCGACCACAACGTCTGCACCTGGCTCGACTTCACGATCGCCACGATACCCAGCGGCAGGCAGCACAACACCGTGCAGAGAATGGCCCACACCAGGTTGTTGTCCGGCGGCGGACCGTAGTTCGGCACGCCGCCGTAGTACGGCTGCTGCGGCGGAGGCCCGCCCGGAGGCGGGTAGTTCGGGTACTGGTCGGTCATGAGGTCTCCCCCTCGATAGCCGCTATCAGCGGTAGTTGTTCATGTCGACCGAGGTCGAGAAGACGCCGAGGGCGACCACCAGGACGAAGTACAGGATGCCGACCACGACACCGACGATCGCGGCGATGATGGCCCACTTCTTGGCGGCGTTGGCGGCTTCCTGCGCGGCGGCGGGCTGCCCCTGCGCCCAGAGCGTGTTCACCTGGGTCGACTTGACGATCGAGACGATACCGAAGGGCAGGCAGCACAGGATCGTGGTGAGGATCGCCCACACCAGGTTGTTGTTGGGCGGCGGGCCGGGGTTGTTGAAGCCGCCACCGCCCTGAGGGTCGCCGGAGTAGTTGGGCAGGCCCTGGTTGTCGGTCATTTACCGCTTTCCCTTCACGAATGAGATGTGGAAATCGACCCGCGCGCCGCCGCCCGATCAGCGATCACCGGAGTCGAGGAGTGAGACTCTAAGGTCACCCGTCCGGTTCCACATCATCAACCGGTCTCCGCGACCGAATCGAGACATTCCGTTCAGTCAGAAGCCCAGTCGTCGCAACTGACGGGGGTCGCGCTGCCACTCTTTGGCGACCTTGATGTGCAGATCGAGGTAGACCTTCGTCCCCAGGAGTCCTTCGATCTGCTGCCGGGCGCGGGCACCGACGTCCTTGAGACGCTCACCCTTGTGCCCGAGGATGATGCCCTTCTGGCTGGGTCGTTCCACATAGAGGAACGCGTGCACGTCGATCATGTCGTCCCTGCCCTCGTGCGGCAGCATTTCCTCGACGGTGACGGCGATCGAGTGCGGGAGTTCGTCCCGGACACCCTCCAGCGCGGCCTCGCGGATCAGCTCGGCGACCAGGGTCTGCTCGGGCTCGTCGGTGAGTTCCCCGCCCGGGTACAGCTGCGGGCCTTCGGGAAGGTGGCGCACCAGCAGGTCCGCGAGCGCGCCGACCTGGAAACCGTCCACAGCGGACACCGGGATGAGCTCGGCGAACTCCATGACCTCCTGCAGGGCGAGCAACTGCTCGGCGACCTGTTCGGGTTTCACGAGATCCGTCTTGGTGACGACACCGATCACCGGGGTGCGCTTGGCGATCTTCTTCAGTTCGGCGGCGATGAACCGGTCACCGGGACCGACCTTTTCGTTGGCGGGCACGCAAAGCCCGACAACGTCCACTTCGGACCATGTCGAGTGGACGATGTCGTTGAGCCGCTCGCCGAGCAGTGTCCTCGGCCGGTGCAGCCCCGGCGTGTCGATGATGACCAGCTGGGCGTCTTCGCGGTGGACGATGCCGCGGATGGCGTGCCGGGTGGTCTGCGGTTTGCTGGAGGTGATCGCCACCTTGCTGCCGACGAGCGCGTTGGTCAGCGTGGATTTACCCGCGTTGGGGCGCCCGACGAAACAGGCGAAACCGGAACGGTGCGGCTCGGCCATCAGTTCAGCACCTTGCCACTGGGATCGGCGAGATAAATGGGCGCCTTTTCGGCGATGTCGCGGACCGCGTGCACGGAGGCTTCTTTGAGCAGGCCTTCCCCGCTGACCACGACGGCTGCCTCGATTCCTTCGGCTCCGCTCGAAACAGCGGCGGCGACGGCGGCCTGCAGCGCGGTGAGCTTGAACGACGGCTGGTCGACCGTGCTCGCCGCGTAGGTGCGGCCGTCGGTGTCGCGCAGCGCGGCGCCTTCCTCGGCCTGGGTGCGGGCTCGCGCGGACCTGGCCAGGGTCACCAGCTTCTCGTCCTCGGCGTCCAGCTCAGGCATGTTCGACACTCCTGTCACTTTCATCGGGCTGCGGGACCCGGGTGCGGCGCCTGCCCTGGGCTGGGTCGGTCACCGCGGTCGCGTCGGCGGGATGGACGACCACCGTGGTGATCCGCATCCGCCCGCGCCGGTCCTTTCCGCCTTCGGCGAACAGCCGAAGTCCGGCGACCTCGGCTTCGGCCCCCGGCAGCGGGACCCTACCCAGTCGCTCGGCGAGCAGCCCGCCCACCGTCTCCACGTCGTGGTCTTCGAGGTCGATCCCGAACAGTTCGCCCAGGTCGTCGATCGAGAGCCGGGACGACACGCGGACCGCTCCGTTGTCGAGTTCCTCGACCTCGGGGCGTTCGTCGGTATCGGATTCGTCGGTGATCTCGCCGACGATCTCCTCGAGGACGTCCTCGATGGTGAGCAGGCCGGCGGTGCCGCCGTACTCGTCGACGGCGATCGCCATGTGGTTGTGCGAGACCTGCATCTCCTTGAGCAGATCGTCGAGCCGCTTCGAGTCCGGCACGAAACTCGCCGGGTTCATCAGCTCCTCGACCACGCGCTGCGGACCGCCCTCGCCCATGTAGGCGGGCATGAGGTCCTTGATGTTGACCACGCCCACGATGTCGTCGACGGATTCGCCGATCACCGGCAGCCGGGTGAACCCGGTGCGCAGGGCCAGCGCGAGCGCCTGGCGCACGGTCTTGTCGTGCTCGATCCAGACGATCTCCGTGCGCGGCACCATGACCTCGCGCGCGACGGTGTCGCCGAGTTCGAACACCGAGTGGATCATTTCGCGTTCGGATTCCTCGACGACGCCGCGCTCCTGGGCGAGGTCGACCAGTTCACGCAGTTCGACTTCGGAGGTGAACGGGCCTTCGCGGAAGCCGCGGCCGGGGGTGATGGCGTTACCGAGGACGATCAGCAGCCTGCTGAGCGGGCCGAGGATCGAACCGAGGACGCGGACCGGGCCCGCGACGACCAGGCCGATCCGGTAGGGGTGCTGGCGGCCGAGGGTGCGCGGGCCGACGCCGATGAGCACGTAGCTCACCACGACCATCACGCCGGCGGCGACGACGATGGCGAGCCACAACGGCTCGATCCAGCCGAGGATGTCGACGGTGACCAGCACGGTGGCTGTCAGCTCGCAGGTCATCCGCAGCAGCAGGATCAGGTTGATGTGGCGGCGGCGTTCGGCGATGACCAGCGCGAGCTGACGCGCGCCGGGGCGCCCGAGGCGGACGAGACCGTCGGCGCGGGCCTTGGAGACCGTGCTGACCGCCGCGTCGGCGGCCGCGAACACCCCGGCGAGCAGGATCAGCGCGATGGCGATGACCAGCAGCGCGGTCGGACTGCCCATGTCTAGGCGGGGGGTTCGTCGGCGGGCACGGTGTCCAGCCCGGCGGTGCCGAGGAGCCTGTCGTCCGCGGTGCGCTGCGCGTCGCGCCGGTTCACCGCGGCCACGGCCGCCTGGAACTCGCCGAGGATCCGCTTCTGCAGACCGAACATCTCGCGTTCCTCGGCGGGTTCGGCGTGGTCGTAGCCGAGCAGGTGCAGGACACCGTGCGTGGTGAGCAGGTGCAGCTCGTCGATCAGCGCGTGCCCGGCGGTCTTGGCCTGGTCCTTCGCGAACGCCGGGCAGAGCACGATGTCGCCGAGCAGCGCGGGTGAGGCGTCGGGCGCGTCGGGGCGGCGCGACGAGTCGAGCTCGTCCATCGGGAAGGCCATGACGTCGGTGGGACCGGGCAGGTCCATCCACCGTTCGTGCAGGTCCTCCATCACCTCGAGGGTGACGAGCAGGATGGACAGCTCGGCGAGCGGGCTGACCTCCATCTTGTCGAGCGCGAAGCGGGCGGCCGACACGATCGACGTCTCGTCGACGTTCACGCCCGATTCATTGGCGATCTCGATGCTCATGAACGGCGTTGCCCTTTCCAGCCACTGCCCTGGCCCCGGTTGTTGCCCTGGTCCTGGCTGTCCTGCACTGCCTGCCACTTCTCGTACGCGTCGACGATGTCGCCGACGAGCTTGTGCCGCACGACGTCCTGGCTGGTGAGCTGGGCGAAGTGCAGGTCCTCGACGCCTTCGAGGATGTCCCGGACCACCCGCAGGCCGCTCTTCTGGCCGTTGGGGAGGTCGACCTGGGTGACGTCGCCGGTGACGACGATCTTGGCGCCGAACCCGAGCCGGGTGAGGAACATCTTCATCTGTTCCGGCGTGGTGTTCTGCGCCTCGTCGAGGATGATGAAGGCGTCGTTGAGGGTGCGGCCGCGCATGTACGCGAGCGGCGCGATCTCGATCGTGCCCGCCTGCATCAGCCGGGGGATCGACTCGGGCTCGACCATGTCGTGCAGCGCGTCGTAGAGCGGGCGCAGGTACGGGTCGATCTTCTCGTTGAGCGTGCCCGGCAGGTAACCGAGGCGCTCGCCCGCCTCGACCGCGGGCCGGGTCAGCACGATGCGGCTGACCTGCTTGGCCTGCAGGGCCTGGACGGCCTTGGCCATGGCGAGGTACGTCTTGCCGGTACCGGCGGGGCCGATGCCGAACACGATGGTGTGCTTGTCGATGGCGTCGACGTAGCGCTTCTGGTTGAGCGTCTTGGGCCGGATCGTCTTGCCGCGCCGGGAGATGATGTTCATGCTCAGCACTTCGGCCGGCGACTCGGAGTCACCGGTGGAGAGCATGCCGACGGTGCGGCGGACGGTGGCCGGGTCGACCTGCTGGCCACGACCGGCGAGCGTCACGAGTTCGGCGAAGACACGTTCGGCGAAGGCGACGTCGGCGGGGGCGCCGGTCAGGGTGACCTCGTTGCCGCGGACGTGGACGTCGGCGGCGAGGAGTTCTTCGGCGACGCGGAGGTTTTCGTCCCTCGAGCCGAGCAGGCTGAGCGCGGCGGCGTCGGGGATGGGGAATCGGGACTGGGCCGCTTCGGTGACGGCGGCCTCGTCGGCCTTCGTCGCTGTGACGTCCGTGACGTCGGGTCGGGCGGCTTCACCCGGTACGGTTCCGGCCACGTGGCCTCGGGCCTACTTCCTGCGCTTACGCTGCGATTTTCAACGACACTGACAAGGTCGATGCTACTGGTTGCGGGTGGCGGCACGCAGTCCGGTTTCCGCAGGCCGTGCGCCTCAGCGCCCGAAATGCCCCAGCTGCTCGCCACCGAGCACGTGCGCGTGCACGTGGAAGACGGTCTGCCCGGCGTCACCGTCGGTGTTGAACACCACCCGATAGCCGGACCCGTCGATCCCCTCGATCTCGGCGACCTTCTTGGCGGCCAAGGCGATGTCGGCGAGCACCTGCGGGTCCGCCGCGGCCAGCTCGGCCACGTTCCGGTACCGCTTCTTCGGCACCACGAGCACGTGCACCCGCGCCTGCGGCGCTATGTCCCGAAACGCATACGTCGTCGCGTCCTCGTACACCTTTTCGGACGGGATCTCCCCCGCGATGATCCGCTCGAACAACGTCTCCGCGTCACTCATTGCCCCACCCTATCCCCCACCCGTCCCACCCCGCCCCAACGTCACCAGCGATCACATCGAAAAGTAGCGAAGGACCCCTTCACTACTTTCAAGGTAGGCAAGGAGGCCTTCACGACCAGAAGAACAACCGCCACTAGAGGACTACTTGCGAAACCCTCGTCACTCACCAGCCCACGACGACGCGCCAGCGTCGGCGTAGGGCGGCCACGTCATCACCTACGCACGCTTCGCTTTTGCTCAGTCTCCCGGCCGCCAACCGCCGCCGGACGCACCGTGGGGGGTCCGGGGGGCTCGGCCCCCCGGGTCAACACGCGGAACCGCGCCGCGGCGCGAATTTGGGGCGAAGCCCACAAATGAAGACGCCGCGGCGCGGTGGAGCCTGGGGGTCGCTCCACCGTCGCCGCGGCTCCGCCGGACCGAGGGGGGAGGTGCCCGGCGGGGATTCACGCGCGCGACTGGGCTTCATCCCCAGTGGCGCGCCGAAACCGTGTGTTGCGCGTCAGTTAACGAGAGTAACGGCTGTTTGCGTGATCGCGCCATAACTCGCCGCAAATTAGTGGGGTGTTTTTTCACGTCCAGCGGTCGGTGAGAACTCCCAGCGCGCCGAGCGCGACGGCGGCCGCGGTGGAGGTGCGCAAAACGGTGGGGCCCAACCGGATGGCGGTCGCGCCGGCGTCGGTGAGGGTGGTGAGTTCGTCGTCGGTGATGCCGCCTTCGGGGCCGACGACGAGGAGGATGTCGCCTTGTGGCGGGAGTTCGATCTCGGTGAGCCGGGTGGTGATGCCGGATTCGAGGACCAGGGCGCGGGAAACGGTCTGGACGAGTTCGGCGAGTTCGCGGGTGTTCGCGGGTTCGGCGACTTCGGGGACGTGGGCGCGGCGGGCTTGTTTGGCGGCGGCGCGGGCGGTGGCGCGCCAGCGGGCGAGGGCTTTGTCGCCGCGGGTTCCTTCTTCCCAGCGGGCGACGCTGCGGGTGGCGCGCCACGGGACGATCGCGTCGGCGCCGGCTTCGGTGGCGAGTTCGACGGCGAGTTCGCCGCGGTCGCCTTTGGCGAGTGCCTGGGCGACGATCACGCGCAGTGCGGGCGGTTCTTCGATCCAGTGTTCTTCGATGGCGAGGGTGAGTGCCGCGTCTCGGCCCGCCTGGACGGCTTCGACGACACAGCGCGCCATGCCGCCTTCGCCGTCGGAAAGCACGAGACGTTCGCCGACGCGCAGCCGCCGGACGGTGGCGGCGTGCCGGGCTTCCTCACCGTCGAGCGTGGTGCGCCCGGAACCGGGCAGCGCGGCGGTGAGGAAGACCGGCAGTGTCGTCTCGGGCACGGGTTACCGGTGGTTCTTGGTGCGCAGCTTGGAGAACAGCCCGCCGGGCTTGGAGCCGTTCGAGGAGAGCGAAGGCACGTCTTCGCCGCGCTGCTGGGCCAGTTCGACGAGGAGGTCCCGCTGG
Organism: Amycolatopsis sp. lyj-90; assembly: GCF_046549035.1. NCBI lineage: Bacteria > Bacillati > Actinomycetota > Actinomycetes > Pseudonocardiales > Pseudonocardiaceae > Amycolatopsis > Amycolatopsis sp. lyj-90. The sequence continues at coordinate 263,900 of NZ_JAJPWP010000009.1, read as the reverse complement.
GCGTCGTCGAGTTTGGTCGGCACGACGACGTCGATGTGGACGTGCAGGTCGCCCCGGCCGTCGACGCGGCCGGAGGACCGCAGCCGCGGCATCCCCTTGGCGGTGAGCACGAGTTCGGTGGCGGGCTGGGTGCCCGGCTCGATGTCGAGTTCGTAGTCGCCGTCGATGAGCGTCTCGATGGGCACCGTGGCGCCGAGGGCGGCGGTGGTCATCGGGATGCGGAAGTTGCAGTGCAGGTCGTTGCCCTGCCGGACGAACACCTCGTGCGGTGCCTCGTCGATCTCGACGTACAGGTCGCCTGCCGGGCCGCCGCCGGGGCCGACCTCGCCCTGGCCGGAGAGCCGGATGCGCATGCCGTCGCCGACGCCCGGCGGGATCTTGGCGGTGACGTTGCGGCGCGCGCGGACGCGGCCGTCGCCGCCGCACTGGCGGCAGGGATCGGTGATGACCTCGCCGAAGCCGCGGCAGACCGGGCAGGGGCGGGCGGTGACGACCTGGCCGAGGAACGACCGCTGCACGGACTGGACCTCGCCGGCGCCGCCGCAGGTGTCGCAGGTCTGGCTGCCGGTGCCTTCGGTCGAGCCGGCGCCGCGGCACAGGTCGCACACGATGGCGGTGTCGACGGTGATCTCGCGGTCGACGCCGGTGGCGCAGTCCTCGAGCGTCAGGCCGAGGCGGATGAGCGCGTCGGAGCCGGGCTGCACGCGGCTGCGCGGGCCACGACCGCGTCCGCCGCCACCCCCGGCGGCACCGAAGAAGGCGTCCATGATGTCGCCGAGTCCGCCGAAGCCGGAGAACGGGTCACCGCCGCCCGCGCCGCGCGCCCCGCCGTCCATCGGGTCACCGCCGAGGTCGACGACCTTGCGCTTCTGCGGGTCCGACAGCACCTCGTAGGCGGTGGTCACCTCACCGAAGCGATGCTGCGCGTCCTCCGACGGGTTGACGTCGGGGTGCAGTTCACGGGCCATCTTGCGGTACGCGCGCTTGATCTCCTGATCCGTCGCGTTCTTCGCAACCCCGAGAATGCCGTAATAGTCCCTCGCCACCGTCTTCGCCTTCTCCTTCTGACTTCGACCTCAACGCGGCTCAGCGGCCGGAGAGGATCTGCCCCACGTAGTTCGCCACCGCGCGCACCGCGGCGATGGTGTTCGGGTAGTCCATCCTGGTCGGACCGACGACGCCCATCCCGCCCAGCAGCAGGTCGTCCATGCCGTAGCCGATGGACACCACCGAGGTGCTGCGCATCTGCTCGTCCTCATTTTCCTCACCGATGCGCACGGTGATCGCACCGGGGTTGCGGGCGGCCGCGAGCAGCTTGAGGACGATGACCTGCTCCTCGAGCGCTTCCAGCACCTGCCGCAGCGATCCGGGGAAGTCCGAGACGTTGCGGGTGAGGTTCGCCGTGCCGCCGAGGACCAGCCGCTCTTCGGGGTGCTCGACCAGCGATTCCACCAGAACCGTACAGACGCGGGTGAGGTTGTCGCGCAGCTCTCCCGGCGACTTCTCGGGCAGTTCGGCGACCGCCGCCGCGGCCTCGGAAAGACGGCGGCCCGCGAGCGCCCCGTTCAGCACCGTGCGCAGCCTGCCGACGTTCTCCTCGGTGATGACGTCCCCGAGGTCGACGGTGCGCTGGTCGACGCGGCCGGAATCGGTGATCAGCACGAGCATCAGCCGGGCCGGGGTGAGCGGGACCACTTCCAGGTGACGGACGGCGGAGTTGGTCATCATCGGGTACTGGATGACCGCGACCTGCCTGGTCAGCTGCGCGAGCAGCCGGACGGACCGGCGCAGGACGTCGTCGACGTCGGTGCCGCTGTCGAGGAAGGCCGTGATGGCCCGGCGTTCGGCCGTGCTCAGTGGTTTGACCTCGGCGATCCGGTCGACGAACAACCGGTACCCCTTGTCGGTGGGGATGCGGCCGGCGCTGGTGTGGGGCTGTGTGATGTAGCCCTCTTCTTCGAGCGCCGCCATGTCGTTGCGCACGGTGGCGCTCGACACCCCGAGGTTGTGCCGGTCGACGATCGCCTTGGACCCGACGGGCTCCTGGTTGGACACGTAGTCGGCGACGATCGCGCGCAGTACTTCGAAACGGCGTTCTTCGGCGTTGGCCATCCGCACCTCCCTCGGCTCGTCCTCACAACGAGTTTACGGAAGGCATAGTGCCCGGGGTGCCGAAGGACGCTTTCCCCGCATGACCCGAGAGGAAAGCGCCTGGTCCCCTCAGCTCACGGCGGCGGAAAGCGCGTCGTACTCGGCGTCGGTCAGCTCGATCTCCGCGGCGGCGACGTTGTCCTCCAGATGCGCGACCGACGACGTCCCCGGGATGGGCAGCACGACCGGCGACCGCTTGAGCAGCCACGCCAGCGCGAGCTGCGACGGAGAGCGGCCGTGTTCCTTCGCCAGTGCGGCGAGGGGGCTGTCGTCGCCCGTGAGCCCGCCGGTGGCCAGCGGGTACCAGGGGATGAAGCCGATGCCGTGTTCGGTGGCGTGGTCGAGCAGGGCCTCTGAGCGGCGGTTGCCGAGGTTGAACAGGTTCTGCACGGACACGATCGGCGCCGTCTTCTGCGCCTCGGCCAGGTCGGAGACGCTGACTTCGGACAGCCCGATGTGCCGGATCTTGCCTTCGTCCCGCAGCTCGGCGAGCACGCCGAGCTGGTCGGCCACCGGCACCTGGGGGTCGATGCGGTGCAACTGCAGCAGGTCGATCCGTTCGACGCCGAGGTGACGGAGGTTCAGCTCGACCTGCTGGCGCAGGTACTCCGGCCTGCCGACGACGGTCCACTGGCCGGGCCCCTGCCGGGTGAAGCCGACCTTGGTCGCGATGACGAGGTCGTCGGCGTACGGGTGGAGCGCCTTCTTGATGAGGTGGTCGGCGACGAACGGGCCGTAGGAGTCGGCGGTGTCGATCAGCGTGACACCGAGTTCGACCGCGCGGCGAAGTACGCGTACGGCCTCTTCGGGGTCCTTCGGGTCACCCCAGACGCCGGGGCCCGTCAGCTGCATCGCCCCGTAACCCAGGCGGAAGACGGGGAGATCACCGCCGAGCGCGTCGGGATGCTATGAAAGGCCCGTTACTTGCAAATTTTGCAAGTAACGGGCCTTTCATAGCGCGCGGGAGCGCGAAAGCGTCAGCTGTTGCGCGGGAACCCGAGGTTCACCCCGCCCTGCGAAGGGTCCGGCCACCGCGAGGTGACGACCTTCGTCCGCGTGAAGAAGTGGAACCCTTCCGGGCCGTAGGCGTGGCTGTCCCCGAACAGCGAGTCCTTCCACCCGCCGAACGAGTAGTAGCCGACCGGCACCGGGATCGGCACGTTCACGCCGACCATCCCGACCTCGACCTCGTTCTGGAACCGCCGCGCGGCCCGCCCGTCGTTGGTGAAGATCGCGGTGCCGTTGCCGTAGGGGTTGGCGTTGATCAGGTCCAGCGCCGCGTCGTACCCGTCGGCCCGCGCGACCGTCAGCACCGGGCCGAAGATCTCGTCGGTGTAGACCGACATCTCCGGCGTGACGTGGTCGAACAGTGTCGGGCCGAGCCAGAAGCCGCCGTCCTCGCCGTCGACCTCGATGCCGCGGCCGTCGACGACGAGGCGGGCGCCCGCCGAGACGCCCGCGTCCACATAGGACTCGACGCGTTCGTGGTGCGCGGCGGTGACCAGTGGCCCCATCTCCGAGGTGGGACGCATGCCGTCGCCGACGCGCAGCCGCGTGATCCGCTCGGCGATCTTCGCGACCAGTTCGTCGCCGACCGGGTCGACCGCGACCACGACCGACACCGCCATGCACCGCTCCCCCGCCGAGCCGAAGCCCGCCGAGACGGCCGCGTCGGCGGCGAGGTCGAGGTCGGCGTCCGGGAGGACGACCATGTGGTTCTTCGCGCCGCCGAGCGCCTGCACGCGTTTCCCGTGCCTGGTCCCGGTTTCGTAGACGTACTTCGCGATCGGCGTCGACCCGACGAACGAGATCGCCTTGACGTCGCGATGTTCCAGCAGGCCGTCGACGGCCACCTTGTCGCCGTGCAGGACGTTCAGGACGCCGTCGGGCAGACCCGCTTCGGCGAACAGTTCCGCGATGAAGGTGGCCGCGGACGGGTCCTTCTCGCTCGGCTTGAGCACGACGGTGTTGCCGCAGGCGAGCGCGTTGGGCACGAACCACAGCGGGACCATCGCCGGGAAGTTGAACGGCGAGATCACGCCGACCACGCCCAGCGGCTGCGAGATCGAATAGACGTCGACGCCGGTGGACGCGTTCTCGCTGAACCCGCCCTTGAGCATTTGCGCCGCGCCACAAGCGAACTCGACGTTCTCGATCGCGCGCGCGACTTCACCTGCCGCGTCGGATTCGACCTTGCCGTGCTCGCTGGTGACGATCTTCGCCAGCTCGTGGCGCCGCGCCGACAGCAGCTCGCGGAAGGCGAACAGCACCCGCGTCCGCCCGGCGAGCGACGTCCCGCGCCAGCCCGGCAGCGCCCGGGTCGCGGCCGCGACGGCGGCGTCGACGTCGTCTTGCGAGGCGAAGGCGACCTTCGCTCGTACCCGTCCGGTGGCCGGATCGAACACGTCACCGGATCGGTCGCTCACGCCCTCGGACGGTTTGCCGTCTATCCAGTGGTTGATGCGGTCGGTCACGGATTCCGCCCTCCTGATCGCCGGTGCCTGCTCCCGGTCGAGTCTGGGTGCGCGCGCCACACCGACGCCATCGGCAACGTGTACGGACTCCCGCCCCCGGCCGTACAGTCTGTCTCTCTGCGTTCCGACCAGGTGGGAGGCCGATGTACCCGACCGTCGCCGAGGTGCTCGCCCTGCCGGTGCTGCGCCAGGGCCGGCCGCATGTGGTGGCGGGCGCGGCGGGGCTGGACGCCCCGGTCCGCTGGGCGCACGTCGCCGAGGTCGCGGACATCGCTCCCCTGCTGCGGGGCGGGGAACTCGTGCTCACCACCGGGGTCGCGCTGCCCGACGACGGCGCCGCGCTCGCCAGGTACGTCGCCGATCTGGCGGGGGTCGGGGTGGCCGGGGTCGTCGTCGAACTGGTCCGACATTGGAGTGACAAGCTGCCGCCCGCGCTGGTCGACGCCGCGGACCGCCACGGCGTGCCGCTGATCACCCTTTCGCGGGAGACGCGGTTCGTGTCGGTCACCGAGGCGGTGAACGGGCTGATCGTGGACGCCCAGGTCGACGAACTCCGCGCCGCGGAACGGGTCCACGAGACCTTCACCGCGCTGACGGTTGCCGGTGCCGAGCCCGGCGAGATCCTGCGCGAGGTCGCGAGGCTCACCGAGCATCCCGTCGTGCTGGAGACGCTGTCGCACGAAGTCCTCGCCTACGACACGGCGGGGACGGATCCCGGCGAGCTGCTGCCCGGCTGGCCGTCGCGATCGCGGCCGGTGCAGGTCGGCGAGCGGACCGGTTTCCACCCGGGCGCGGGCTGGCTGATCACCGTGGTCGGCGCGCGCGGGCACGACTGGGGACGGCTGGTCGTCGTCTGCGGGGATCCGCCGTCGCGGCGGCAGGTCGTGGTCGCCGAACGCGCCGCGTCCGCGCTCGCGGTCCACCGGCTGGTCGCCAAGGACACCGACAGCCTCGAACGCCAGGCGCACCGCGCGATCCTGACCGAACTGCTGGCGAATCCGGTGCCGCCCGCGGAACTGACGGCGCGGGCTTCCGCGCTCGGGGTCCCGCTGACGGGACGGCTGCTGGTCGGGGTCGCCGTGCGGCCCCGGATCACCGCGACCGCCAAGACCGCGCAGTCCACTCCGGTGCTGCTGCGGGAACTCGCCGAGGCGACCGCGCTCGCCGCCCGGCGTGCCAAGGTGTCCGCGCTGGTGGCCACCGACGACACGCTGGTGCGCGCGCTGATCGCGCTCTCGCCGGAAGCGGGGGTCGACGCGGTCCTGCGGCGGCTGGCCACCGACGTCCACGAGGCCCGTTCCAGCGCGCCCGCGGTGGTCGCGGTCGGGACGACGGGCGCCGGGCCCGCCGACGCGCGCCGGACGCTCGTCGAGGCCGCCCAGGTCGCCGCCGCGGCGCTCGCCGAGAACGCCGAGCGGGTGGTCCACCGCCTCGACGACGTCCGGTTGCGCGGCCTGCTGCACCTGCTGGCCGGGGACGAACGGATCACCGCGTTCGCCGCGCGGGAACTCGGCCCACTGCTGGGCCGCGACGCCGCACAGGGCAGCAGACTCGTTCAGGCGTTGAGACATTACTGCGAACACGGTGGCAACAAATCGGCCGCCGCGGCCGCCGCGCACACTTCCCGCACCGCCTACTACCAGCAGCTGGCCCGGATCGAGCAGGTGCTCGGAGTGCGGCTCGAAGACCCGGAATCGATGCTCTCCCTATATGTCGCCCTGCTCGCTCACGACATTCGAGAGGCGAACGACCACACGACCGGGTGAGCAAATCTCACCCAAGCGTGGACCACAGTGATCGGGTCACATCAGCCGATAGTGGAAGTATGGCTTTCTTCGAACCGATCGGCGCCTGCGTCCTCGCGCTGGCCTGCATGGCCCCGGCGCAACCCGCCGAATCCACGTTCCAGCTGACCAGCCACGACGCACGCGGCCGGGTCGGCACCGTCTCGCTCAGCTGCGGCCCCACCGGGGGCTCACACCCCGGCCGCGGCGGCGCCTGCGCCAAACTGTCCGAAGTGGACGGAAAGTTCGACAGGCTACGCGCGGAACCGCGTTCCTGCACCTTGGAGTACAACCCGGTGGACGTCTCCGCGGTCGGCAAGTGGCGCGGCGAACCGGTCACCTACCGCACCTCGTACGCCAACCGCTGCGTCGCCGACACCGAGTCGGCAGGCGTCTTCACCTTCTGACTCGTGACCCCGTTGTCGCAAGTCCGTGAAGGCCTTTAGTCCGGGCGGTGTCCACATGCCGAGCGGCCCGGCGTGGTGATCGGTGACTGATTCCGGAGTCACGCTGGTCTCGGACGTTGATCAACGGAGGATCAGGGAAGCTCAACGTCCCGATCCTCCGTTGATCACGACGGCCCCTCCCTCGAGTCCCCGGCCTTGACTCTGAGGCTCAAGGGACTCGGCCCTCAGCCAAGAGGCCGGTATTCGACCTCGAGGTGCGGCTCGGCGTCGTTGTGGTGGCGTGTCACCACGAACAGGCGGTCCTGGTCGGCCGACCAGGACAAGCCGCGGGGCTGGACGGTCTCGCCGCTGTCCAGCGAGACGGTCTTGATCGGTGTCACGCCACCCACTTCGTAGATCAGCACGTCATTGCCGTCCGTGGTCAGCGCGCCCGCCGCCAGATGCAGGTCGTCGGGCGAAAGCGATACCGCGACCGGACGTGGCCGGGCGGCGTACGCGCCCCGCCGGGCCAGATCCGCGGAAGCGAACGCCTCCACCCGGTCGCGTCCGCCGGCCGCGCTGTAGAGCGTGGCCCCGTCCGAGGTGATGTCGGTGTCGTACAGCCCGGCGCCGACGACGTCACCCGTGGCACCGGTGCCGAGTTCCCCGCCGGACACGGTATACACCTGGACCATGGACTGGCTCAACGACAACTGCCCGGCGAGCAGCGGGCCGTTCGCCACACCCGACGAGGTCAGCAACGGCGCGCGCTGATAGCGGACGTCTTTCTGGTGATCGCCGGAGACCGGGGTCGCCGCGGCCGGGTCCAGCTTGCCGATCTTGCCCGAGAAAGTGCCGTCGACGCAGCCGTAGCCGAACCAGATCAGGCCACCGGTCCTGGCCAGATGCGTCGGGCAGGTGCCCGCGCCGGTCGGATACCGGGCCGTCTCGGTCAGCGTCGCGGTGTCGATCACCGAGATCGCGTCCCCAGCGGACAGTGCGACGTAGAGCTTGGTGCCGTCGGCACTCAGCACGAGCCCGTCCGCCCCCTGCTGATTCGGGATCGTCCGGCGAACCCTGGCGGAGAAATCCGTCACGACGATGCCGTTGCCGGAGCCACCGCCGGAAACGAACACCCGCTCGTGCGCGTCGTCCACGACGACGTCGCCGAACCCCGGCAACGGCAGCTCCTGTCCCGCCGACGCCACCGGCGCCGCGACGAAGGAAACCGTCATCGCCACCACCGCACCCAACCCCGCCAGCACACTTCGTCTCATCGCCCCTACCTTCCTCGTCTGCCCTCGACGTACCCCAAGCCCCGTCGAAGTGGTCTTTACCCCTGCGTCATGCGAAGTCCATGAGCATGCGCCACGATTTCCGGAGAAATCGCACCGCTCACCGACTTCCAGCTCGCGGTGAAGCACGACGCCGACAGGCCCGTCGCGGCGAAATCTCCCCGTACGGTTCCTGCTAGATCTTGCGATCCACCGGACGGAACTTCGTCGCCAAACGTTCGCCGTAGGTTCCTTCTTCGGAATCCCACACCGCGTTGAAGCGCAGCGCCGAAAGACCGGCGCCTTCGAACTCGTCGACCAGGGCATCGGTGAAGAGCAGCGGCCCACCCGGCTGCTGCGATATCTTGAATGCCCCGAGTCCGTCGACCTCATTCGCTCGAAACACGTACGAGCTGATCTCCCGCACCTTGCCGCTGCCACGGGAATAGCCGACCTCCGACTTCTCCTCGTCCAGCGCGTCCACGACGGTCAGGCAGTTGAACACCGCCACCCGCAGACCGTCACCCTCCAGAGGCAGAAGCTCCCCGTACGGGTCCAGCACCGGCCCAATCTTGTCGACAGCCTCGTCCCGAAGTATCAGCTGGTCCTGTCCCCGCCAGGGAAAATGTGTGTACTGGTCGGTGGACTCGCCACCCCGGTCACCGTCTTTCGTGACCAGTTCCATCTTCACTGGTTCCCAGGACGAGGTCTTTGGCTTCCCGTCGAAGGACAGCCGGTCGAAATCGTCGGAATCGACCGGGTTGATCCAATGAAACCCGCCAGGAGGAGCTATCTGGTATACCCGCACGCTCATTCACCCTTCGCCGGGAAGTAACGGCCACTGTTCAGCGCGTCCTTGATACCCGACAAGATATCGAACACGTCTTCCTTTGCCGCGCCGGCGAGTTTCGCGGTGATGTAGTCGTAGTAGCTCTCCCGGAACGTCTGGTTGTGTGGTGTCCGTGACGAACCCAAGGCTGTCGCCGCCTTCGCGTTGTGCGGCAGGTTGATCCCGTTCGCGGCATCGTTGATACCGATACCGGCGTCGTCGAGTGCCTTACGAGCCGACGCGGCCTTCGGTGAACCGTGCGGAACGATGTGGTGCGATTGCTCGCCGGTCCGGCGGGCGGGTTCGCCGGCGTTCTGCATCGCCCGGTTGAGCTTGCAGCTTTCGCCTGCGTTGTGGACCAGCAGTTCCTCACTGCCGACCGTGACGTAGTAGGTGTGCACATCCTCGACGGTCAGGTTGTGGACCTTCTGCGCTTGCGTCCACGCCCGCGTCGCGATGACGCTGAGACGCTTCCCGTCGTCGGTGCGCACCTGGTCGCCGGGGCGCAGATCCTTGGCGTTGACCCAACGGCCTTGCTGGTCGGCCCAGAACGGGTGCTCGCCCGTGGCGACCACGACGCCGGTCGAGCCGGCGCGGTCTCCGCCATCGGTGTCGACGGTGACCTCGACCAGGTTCTTGCTGCCCTCGCCGACGATGACCGCGGTGACCGGCCGGGCGACGGTGTCGCCGGTTTCCGGATCCGTGGCCAGTACTTGTTCGCCTTCACGGACGTCCTCGATGGGCTTGTGACCTCCGTCGGCCATCACCACCGTGGTGCCCGGAACGAAGCTGTTGCAACCCGCTCCCTTCGACGCTCCGCCACCGGACCCCTTGGAGGCGCTGGTGCCGCCCGCGTTGGCGGCCTGACCGCCGCCCGAGCCGCTGCCCGAGGACTTCTTGCCGGTGGACGCGGTGCCGCCCGCTTTTCCACCGCCGGCGCCGGAGGGCTTGCCGCCGCTGGAGCTTCCGGCCTTGGGGGCCGGTTTGGGGGCGGGTGCGGTCTTGGCGCCGTTGGCGCCGGCGTCGGCGGACTTGCTCGCGGTCTTGGCGGCGGTTTGCCCGGCGTCGGCGGCCTTGACCCCGCCTTGCGCGGCTTCGGCTCCCTTGACCGCGTATTTGCCCGCCTTGACCGCGGTAGCGCCCCAGCCGGCGAACGGGATCGCCGACGCCGCGGACAGTCCCGCGTTGGCCCAGTCGCCCTCGGCCGCGTACCAAGCCGCGTTGGCCAGATCCGCCGCTTCCCCGACCACCGGAATCACTCCGGCGACGTCGAGCGCGGCGTGCCCGATCTCCTTGGCGTTGTCACCCACCCAATCCACCGCGTCGTCGAACCAGCCGTGCCCGTCGATCTCCACCTGCGACAACGGGTTACCCGCGCCGAAGGTGTAGCGGTTGTTCGTCCACGGATCGGTGGTCATGCCGAGATCCGCCAGCGCCCCGTTGTACAGGTCCAGGGTCAGGAACCGGTTCAGGCCAGGGGAATAGTCCCGGAAACCCATGTCGTAGGTCCCGGTGGACTTGTCGTGCCGGGCGGTGTTGAACCGGTAGGAGTTCTCTTCGGCCTTGTCCGGGTTCGCCTGGTCGGGCTTGTCCTCGCCGGAGAACTGCTTCTCGTCGTCCTTGCCGTAGGCGGTGTAGCCGTAGGTGGACTTGGTGTTGCCTTCCGCGTCGGTGACCTGCTCGACGTCGGAGTGCGGGTTGAACCCGTACACCGCGTCCTCTTCGGTCCCGTTGTCCTTGAACTTGATCTGTGCCAGCAACTCGCCGTCGGCACCGTACTGGTAGGCCTTGCGCAGCTTGCCGTTCTCGTCCTCCGTCAGCACCTGGTCGGACAGGCCGAGGTGGTGGTAGGCGGTGGTCTTGTCGTCCACCTTCTTCGTCTGCTGCCGGTCGAGCGGGTCGTAGGTGTAGGTGGTGCTCTTCGGGCCGCGGCCGTCGTCCTTGATGTGTTCGGTCTTGCGGTCGAAGCCGTCGTAGGTGTACTTCTCCAGCTCCTTGCCCGACTGCGTGACCCTGTTCAGCTTGCCGAAGGCGTCATAGTCGTAAACCGCCTTCTGCCCGTCGATCGTCGACGACAGCAGCCTGTTCCGGTCGTAATCGAACGACGTCTTCTTGCCCGAGATCTCCTGCTCCCAGACGTTGCCGTTGTCGTCGTGCTTGTAGCTTTCCTTGCGCTCCCCGTCTGCGCCCTTCTTCGTGACCTCGCGCACCCGGTCCCGCGGGTCGTACACATAGGACGCGTCGGTGTCGATGGTCGCGCCGTGGTTGTCGGCGTTCTGGTTGCGGCCGTTGTCCTTGATCCGGTTGGAATTGGAGTCGTACTCCAGGTTGTGCTCGGCGACGACCGGACCGTTGTTCTTCTTGCGCTCGACCTGGGACCGCAGCAGACCGTCGAGGTAGTAGCCGTACTTGACGACGTTGCCGTTGCTCTTCACCTGTTGGTCGACGTGCCCGCGTTTGGTGTAGCCGAACGTGTTGACCTTGCCGGCATCGCCGTCGTTGCGCTTGTTCGTGGTCTTTTCGACCTGGTCGAGCGCGTTGTAGTCGTACAACGAGGTCCGGCCGTCGACCTTCGCCGACTTGAGGTTGTCGTTCTCGTCGTAGGTGTAGGCGGTACTGTGCTCGACCTTGCCGTTGTTCAGTTCGTCGACGAGATCGGCCAGGTTCATCTCGTCGTACCGGACGCGGTAGGTGTCGACCGGGGTCTCCGCCGAGGAGTCGGTCAGCTCGATCAGGTTGTCGTTGGCGTCGTAGCGGTGACCGAAGGTCTTCTTCTCCGCGTCGACGTCGGCGCTGTTGTCCCGCACCAGCTGGACGGCGTCGGCGGCGACCGAGCCGCTCGCCTTGCCGGACAGCGTCACGTTGCGCATCTGTCCCGCCGACATCGGGTATTTGCCGAGGCTGACCCACTCACCGGCCCTGGTGGTCTGATCCACTTTGCTGGCGGTCGCGCCCTTGTCGTGCTCGACAGTGTAAGTGGCGTCGGTGGCGGTGGCTCGCGGATACCGCACCAAGACCTCATAGGTGCCGTCGGCGGGCACTGGGGCCTTCCAGGTGAACGCCAAATCGGCGTTGCGGCCGTCGACGGCACGGTACTGCGTGCCTTGGAAACCCTTGTCCGATTCTGCCGTCGCCCAGTCGCCGGTGACCTGGGTGCGATCGGGGTTGGCGTTGTCGACCACGACCACGTTGCGGCCGACCGGGACACCTTCGTCGGAACGGGTCTTCAGCTTGCCGTCCGGGAAGTAGCCCCAGGTCTGCACCCGGTTCGCGCCGCCACCGGCACTGGTCAGCGTCCGGTTCGCCTGCTGGCCCGTCGGCGTGTAGTCGAAGGTGGTCTTGATATCCCACTGGTCGACCGATTCACGCAGCCAGCCGTTGTCGTAGTAGCTCAGCTTGGTGACGTTGCGGACCTGCTCGCCGTGCGATGGCGGCGCGGAGGTCTCCTTGACCTTGCCGACCTCGTCGTAGGTGGTGATCGTGCTGACCGGCTTGTCGTGTTCGGCGTCGCCGGCCGCGTAGGGCAGGATCTCCTCACGGGACCGGTTCAACTCGTCGTAGACGGTCTCGGTGACGAAGTCGTTCGCCTCGCCAGTGGTGTCCACCCCACGCGGGTTGATCGTCCTGGTCAGGTTCCCGACCTGGTCGTACTCGTACCGGGTGGTGAAGTACCGCAGGCCGTTGTCGTTGCTGTGCGGGGACCGCACCTCGGTCTGCATGGCCCGTTCGTCGAGGGTGATGAGGGTCTTGTTGCCCTCCTCGTCGATGCTGGCCACGACGTTGCCGTCCCGGTCGTGCTCGGTCGTCACCGAGTTCCCGTTCGCGTCGAACGTCGCCTGGACCTGGTGGTTGAGATCGAAGCGGTACTTCGTGGTGTAGTCGTTCGGATCGGGCGTCTTGTTCTTGCGGGCGTCGGTGTGGGTGACGACGTTGCCCACGTCGTCGTAGGCCGCCGTGATCTGGTTGCCCCGCACATCGGTGGCTCGCACGATCTGGTTCGCCTCGTCGTAGACGAAGGTGTAGCTGAAGTCGCGCGGGTCGTTCGGCGTGAGCACACCCTTGGGCTCGGTCTGCTTGATCAGGTTTCCGGCGGCGTCGTAACCGAAGGTGGTGATCTTCTCCGGCCCGTCAGGGGTGTCCTTCGGCGCGTGGACCGCGACCCGCCGGTCCATCTCGTCATAGGTGGTGCGGCTGACCGCGCCGTTGGCCGCCGTACTGGTCACCACGTTGTCGTTGCGGTCGTAACGCGGGCCGGGGGTGACGATGTAGGAGCCCGCCGCCTGGTCCTTCGGTTCCTTGGTGTCGAGTGGCCGCTTGAAGACGTCGTAGGTGTAGTTGCTGGTCTTGCCGCGCGCGTCGGTGATCGAGCCGACGTTGCCGATCTGGTCGTAGCGATACAGCGTCGCGCAACCCAGCGGATCGGTGATGACCCGCGGGAAACCGTTGGGGTCGTAGTCGCCGTAGACGGTCGTGTGTCCGTTGGCATCGGTCTGGTTTATGAGGTGACCGAAGCCGTCGTAGGAGTAGCGCGCGGTGTAGTCGCTCGCCTGCGGCGTGGCGTTGCCCTTCGGGTCGGTGACCGCGACCAGGTTGGCCCTGTCGTCGTAGACGAAGGTCCACTTGCGACCCTCAGGGGTGGTCTTGTCCGTCAAGTCGGCGACGTGACCGTTCAGGTCGGTGCGATAGCCGAGCTTGGTCGGCGGCCCGCCTGCCCGGTTGGCCTCGGCGTCCTTGATCTCCAGCGGATACCCGGTCTTCTGGTCGTAGACCCAGCTCTGCGTGGCGCCGTTGTTCTCCACCAGCTTGATGACGTTGTTGTCCTCGTCCCAGTGCAGGTGGGTTTTCTCGTTCTTGGCGTTGGCGACCCGCTCGGGACGACCGTAGCCGTCGAGCAGTGTCTTGCTGGTGTGCCCGTTGCCGTCGACGAGCGAGGATTCGATCTTCGACCCGGCGCCGCCGTCGGGATCGAAGTAGTCGAAGCCCATCGCGGCGGAGCGCCGGTCGGTGACCGTACGTACGTTCCACCGGCGTTGCGTGTCGCCGGCTTCGGTGAAGTAGCCGATGCGGGTGCTGTGCCCGTTCGGATCCACGACGGAGGTCAGCTTGACGCTGTTCTCGTCGTAGAAGAAGGTGAACGGCTTCGCGTCCGGGGTTCCGGCTCCGTCGATGACCTCGCCGAGGGCGCCGCGGTCGGTGTAGGTGAACGTCACGACGCGTCCGGAGACGTCGGTGACCGACTTGAGCTTGTCGATGATGAACAGGTTGTCCAGGCCGGTGCCGGTCAGCTTCTTGCCGCCGAGAATGTAGGAAAACGCGTCACCACGTTGGTAATAGTCCAGGGTCAGGGTACGGCGACCGGTCGCGTCGGTGACGTGTTTGAGCACACCGGTGTTGCGGTTGCCCAGCAGTGCGCGCTCATAGGTGAACGACATCGTGTTGCCGTTCTTGTCCACAGTGGATGTGTGATAGCCCTGGGAATCGAAGAAGAACCGGGTCCGCTCGGGCGTGGTGAACACCCAGCGGCGCTCGTCGGCGCCCCCGGGAAGGTACTGGAGGTACAGATGCACGCCTGCCGGGCTGTCGTAGGTCCATTTCGCCGAGTCCGAGGAATTGTTCTTGTTCAGTTCGAAGACGTGGCTGGTGCCGTCGCCGTCCACCAAGGTCACCGTGGTCGGCCAGCCGAGCAGACCGGGCAGCAGTCCGCCGAATTCCAGTGGGGTGCCGAGCCGGTTCAGCGTCGATGAGGTGACCGACCAGCCACTACCGGCATAGGAATCCGAGGTGTCGGCGCTGTTGCTGCTCAACCGCAGAAAACTGGCCAATCCACGACTGGGGTTGGTCAACACGTCGTAATTCCACACCGCGTTGCCCGAGAACTGGTTCACCGATACGGCGCCGCCCGCCCCGGTGGGCACTCCGACGTAGGAGTAGAACTGCTCCAGCCCGAGCTGGTCCGACGTCGGGCGCTCGACGCGGACCGGCTGGTCGAGAGTCGCCACCCCTGCCGTCTCGGAAAGCCACTTACGGGTCGAGGTGTCGTAAACGTCCCAGCGCAGCACAAACTGCTCACGCTCATTGCCGGTATCGGCCAGCGTCGGCGCCTTGACCTTGGCGTCCAGCGCCACGGCGGCGCCGGGGGCGAGGTCGGCCGGCAACGGAGTGTCGAGGCGGTTGCCGGCGGTGGCGTCCTGGCCGTTCGGCAGCTCCCACCGGTACGACAGCACATGTTTTCCCGCCACCAAAGGGAACTTGACCGTATTGGTCACGGTGACCTTCACCGGATACTCGTCACCGGGGATCATCCGCCGTGCCGTGTCCGGCGCCGAGTACGCTCCCGACGCGGCCTGTCCGGCTACGGGCCTGGTCAGTGGCGCCTGCGCCGACGTGGTCTTCGTCTCCGGCGGAGCGGCTGTCCGCGGGCATCGCGGTGACGGAGGCGCGGCGACCCTCGCCGCCGGGCCGGGCGCCGCCGCGACGGCGGGCGCGGGCACCAAGGCCACTCCCGCGAACGCGATCGCCGCCGCGGACAGCATCGAACCGAAACGGACTGGTCTCCCCATGATTCCCAGTTCCTTCCACCTTCGGAATTCGCGCGCGTTGAGCTACCACTCGTTAGCCGACACGAAAACGGCGAAGCGAATTGATTAAGTGTTTTCCCCAGTTGGTGCTCCGCCGCGTCTTGACGACGCACCCCCAGCCCCGACGTGCTCACCGAGAGCACGCCGACAGTCAAGCACCGACAGGCGCAAGCCGGAATAGGCCAAACAGGTGTCAAGGATGGCCGGTTAAGCACCGACAACCGACGGTGTAAGGTATCCAAGGAATTCTCGGCGAATGGCTACTGAGCCCACGCGCAGCACGATAACCATCAATTTCCGGTACGATAATTCCGATTTAGTCGGCTATCGAGCGTGATTTCCGCGAAAACCGTCTCGTGAAGGGCGTTTCCGCGGCGGCGCGTCAACCGCGCGGAGCCGAGCGAAGCTGCCGATCACTCCGGTGAGCCGGTCGCCGCCTGACCACCGCCTTGATCGCCCTCACCCCCACGAGGGCGATCAAGGCCGTGGTGCCACGGCTCAGCGACGGGCCGAATAGGCGCATTCAGCCTTACTCGCTGCGGCAACGGGGGTCTGACGCGCGAGGGACCGGCTCAGGTTCCATCCTCGCCAATCATCTTCCGAGATACCCGTCACGACCGGCCCGAGCACGCACGACCGCAGTGGCTCCGGGAGCCGGTCCGCCGCGGGGACGACGTCGGCGGAAAACCCTGACAGATAACGGGTGTCGAGCGTCTTGCCGTGCGCGATCCGGTCGATGTTGCGGTCGGCGATGAACCGTTCCGGATCGAGGACGGCCAGCCCCAGCAGCGCCGCGATCGCGGCACCGATGGCCGCGCGCGGCAGCCAGGACGACCGCAACGGGACCAGGGACGCCAGCACCAGCGAGAACACCAGGCCGATCCAGAGTTCGCAGACCTCCACCAGCAGCCGCAGCACGGTGAACCCGTACGCCTGCTGGTATGTCCACATGCGACTCAACGCCGACGCGACCAGCACCAGGCTGAGCACGCTCAGCACGCCGAGCAACCCGCGCTGCCAGGCGCGATCGGCCACCGACGACTTCGGCGCCCAGCGCAGCGCCGCCGCGACCAGCAGCAGGGTCAGCACGGTGATGGCGGACAGCTGCCAGAACCCGCTTCTGGCGTATTCGGCCGCCGTCAGCCCGCCCGTCCGCAGGACGTACTCGCTGCCACCGAACAGCACGACCAGGCGGACCACGACGAAGCTCGCGAACAGCGCCACCAGCACGCCCAGTGGCAGGGCCCACTCGAGCCGGTGCGCCAGCCGCCTGCGCGGCGCGTCGTCCTCGGCGGGCAACGGTGGGGCCGCCAGCAGGTAACACGCCCCGGCGACGGCGAACGCGGCCACGACGAACAGGAAACCCCAGCGCACGAAGGTTCCCGGGTCGAGCTCCGGGATCACCGAGTCGACGACGCTCGCGAACGCGGCGTCCGCGCCCCGCAGCAGCGGGACGAACACGAGCAGCAGCCCGGCGCTCGCCAGCACCGGCACCAGGAACCTCGGCCGCGTACGGCTTTCCGGCTTCTTGCCGAGCTTCACGAGCCCGCGCCCGATCCACGGGACCGAAAGCAGCGCTTCGATCGGGACCGCGAAGACGTCGTAGATGATCGTGTTCACGGTGCGTTTCCCGACCACCGCGAGAGATCCCGCGACACAGGCGGCCAGCACGCACAGCACGTTCAGCCACACCGACGCGCGGAACATGCCGACCGCGAGCAGTCCGAGCGCGACCGCCGCCCACAACGCGCTGGCGAGGCGGAAGTGCGGCTCGGCGTCACCGCGGGCCCGTTTGTCGGCGACGTAGACGGCCACGGCGAAGGCGAGCCCGGCCACGAACCAGCCGACTCCGGGATCGTCCGGCATGGCGACCGCGGCGATCAGCCCGGCGGCGACAGCGGCGGGCAGCACCGAACGGGGCAGCGGGACGATCGACGACTTCGGCGGGACCCGGGGCCGCATCAGCACCGGCACTGGTACTGGCACCGGCGGTGCGGGCGGCAAGGTGTCCGTCGCCGACGGGGGCGACGCGTGCGCCTGCTTCTCCTCTTGTTCTTCGCTCATCGAACCCTCCAGTTTGCGAAAGCACATTCGAGTGGGTGTGCGGAGCCGCGAAAAGAAAGCGGAATGGACTACGGAACCGGGATCACGACGCGGATGACGCAGCCCGGACGCCGTTCGGGGGCGACGACGGCGATGCTGCCGTCGTGGAGGTCGACCACCCACCGGGCGATCGCGAGCCCGAGGCCGGTGCCCCCGCCGCCCGCCCGCTCGCCGCGGGTGAACCGTTCGAACACGCTGTCCCGCTCCCCCGGCGGGATCCCGGGGCCTTCGTCTTCGACCTCGATGACGACGTCGGTCTCGCGGGCCTCCGCCCGCACCCGGACCTCGCCCCCGGCCGGCCCGTGCCGGACGGCGTTGTCGAGCAGGTTGACCACGACCTGGTAGAGCCTGCCGCGGTCGGCGACGGCCACCGCGCCGGGCGGCTGGACGTCGACCGCGAACCGCACGCCGCGGCCGGTCGCGGCGGAGGTCACCCCGGCCTCGGCGGCGACCTCTTCCAGCAGCAGTTCGAGATCGAACTCCTCCAGCTGCAACGGGAACGCGCCGGCGTCGATGCGCGAGAGGTCGAGGAGTTCCGAAACCAGCCTGCCGAGCCGTTCGGTCTGCTGCAGCGCGGTTTTCAGCGTCGCCGGATCGGGTTTGGCGACGCCGTCGACCAGGTTCTCCAGCACGCCGTTCAGCGCGGTGATCGGCGTGCGGAGTTCGTGGGAGACGTTCGCGATCAGCTCGCGCCGCCGTTGGTCCGAGGCGTCGAGGTCGGCGGCCATCTGGTTGAAGGCGTGGGCGAGTTCGCCGACCTCGTCGCGGGCGGTCGCCCGGACCCGCCGCGTGTAGTCGCCCTTGGCCATCGCCCTGGCGGCGGCGGTCATCTCGCGCAGCGGCCGGGTCATCCCGTGCGCCAGGATCTGCGAGGTGACCACGGCGAGCACCATCGCGGCGATCGTGGTGCGCGGCGGCAGCCAGCCGATCTGCCAGTTGAAGAAGGCGAACGCGATACCGCCCGAGGACACCAGCAGGATCGCGAGCTTGAGCTTGATGGACCGGACCGGGTCGAGCGGCCTCGGAAGCGCGTCGACGATCCGGCCGAACAGCGGGCGGAGTTTCACGATCCCACCTCCAGGGCGTACCCGACGCCGTGCACGGTGCGGATGAGGTCCGCGCCCAGTTTGCGGCGCAGCGCCTTGATGTGGCTGTCGACGGCGCGGGTGCCCGAGCCGGTGCCCGCGACGTCCCAGTCCCAGACCTCGCTCAGCAGCCGCTCCCGCGGCTGCACCGCCCTCGGGCGCTTCGCGAAGTGGACGAGGAGGTCGAACTCGATCGGAGTCAGCTGGGCCGGTGTGCCCGCCCGCGTGACCCGCCGCTGTTCGACGTCGATTTCGAGGTCGCCGAGCACGATCTTCGTGCCCGCTTCGCTCACGTCGGTCCGTGCCGACCGTTCGACGCGGCGCAGCAGCGCGTGCACCCTGGCCGAGAGCACGCGCATGGAGAACGGCTTAGTGAGGTAGTCGTCCGCGCCGACGCCGAGGCCGATCAGCATGTCCGTCTCGTCCGACCGGGCGGTCAGCATCAGCACCGGGACCGGGCGGCGGGCCTGGATCCGGCGGCAGACCTCGAGCCCGTCGAAGCCCGGCAGCATCACGTCGAGCACCACCAGATCCGGTTCCCGCGCGGCGTCCGTCTCGACGCCGGAAGGACCGTCGTGCGCCAGATCGACGGTGAAGCCCTCCGCGCGCAGCCGCGCGGCGATGGCTTCGGCGATGGTCACGTCGTCCTCGACGACCAGCACCCGGTGTCCTCCCAGTTCCATGGGGATGACTGTAAGCAGCGACCGTGGAGACCGTTCGGGTGAGCTGTGGAGATCCTGTGGAGATGTTTCACCCGGATTGCCGGATTACGACGACCGTGTGTGTGACGCAGGTCATGCACTCCGGACCCGGCGAACGCAATCGACAGTCTGCGCTCCGACGCCACCAACAGTGAACAGTCTGCCAGTCCCACCTGCGCGACGAGGGCGAGCACGATTCCGCAATGGAGCCGACGGCACGCGGAACCCAGCTCGTGCATCCTGATGGCCGGGTAGAACTCGGCGAGGTCGAGTCCTTGAAGGACAGCCGCTTCTACAACGAAGAACTCGCCCCGGTCCCGGTCGAAAAGCGGACCTGGACGACCTACAACTACTTCGCGCTGTGGATGGGGATGGCGCACAACATCCCCTCGTACGCGCTCGCCGCCTCCTTGATCGCGCTCGGCATGGACTGGCTCCAGGCTTTGCTGACGATCACCATCGGCAACCTGATCGTGCTCGCCCCGATGCTGCTCAACAGCCACGCCGGGACGAAGTACGGCATCCCGTTCCCGGTGTTCGCCCGTGCCTTCTTCGGCATGCGCGGCGCGAATCTCGCGGCGTTGCTGCGGGCGTTCATCGCTTGCGGCTGGTTCGGCATCCAGACCTGGGTCGGCGGCGAGGCCGTCTACATCATCGTCGGACGGCTGGCGGGCTCCGGATGGAAGGACTCCACCGTCGTCCTGGGCCAGCACTGGACGCTGTGGCTGTCCTTCGGGTTGTTCTGGCTGTTCCAGATGCTCATCATCTGGCGCGGGATGGAGGCGGTCCGCCGGTTCGAGAACTGGACGGCCCCGCTGGTCTCGGTCGGCTTCCTGATCCTGCTGGGCTACGTGCTGGTCAAGGCGGGCGGACTCGGCCCGATCCTGTCCGAACCCGGGAAACTGGGCTGGGGGCCGGACTTCTGGAAGGTGTTCGCGCCGTCGCTGATGGCGATGATCGCGTTCTGGTCGACGCTTTCGCTCAACATGCCGGACTTCACCCGCTTCGGCGGCAGCCAGGGCAAACAGGTCCGCGGGCAGATCCTCGGCCTGCCGACCACGATGACCTTCATCGCGGTCGTGGCGATCCTGACCACCTCGGGCGGCAGTGTCCTCTACGGGGAACAGATCTGGGACCCGGCGAAACTGGCCGACCGGTTCGACTCCCCGGTCGTGGTGGTGGTCGCGCTGATCGCGCTGGTGCTGGCGACCGTGTCGGCCAACCTCGCGGCCAACGTGGTCAGCCCGTCCTACGACTTCTCCAACGCCTTCCCGAAGAAGATCACCTTCGCCGTCGGCGGGCTGATCACCGGGATCATCGGCATCGTCATCCAGCCGTGGCGGCTCTACTCCGACCCGAACATCTACATCTTCGCGTGGCTCGGCTTCTACGGCGGCCTGCTCGGCGCGGTCGCCGGGGTGCTCGTCGCCGGCTACTGGGTGGTCAAACGCACGCGCCTCAACCTGAAGGACCTCTACACCGAACGCGGCGTCTACTGGTTCAAGGGCGGCTGGAACTGGCGGGCGCTGGTCGCGACGCTGGTCGGCGCCGTGCTCTCGGTCGGCGGCGCGTACGGCGGGCCGTTCCCCGCCGACGGGCTGATCCCGTTCCTGAAACCGCTCTACGACTACAACTGGGTCGTCGGACTGGCGGGCGCCTTCGTCGTCTACCTGCTGCTGGCCCTGCCCGAGCACAAGCGCACCGCCTACACAGAGGAGGAAGCAAGTGAGCGACCTGGTCCGAGCCGGATTGATCCAGCAGCGGTGGACGGGTGACAAGGAGTCGATGATCGCCAACGCGGTCGAAGCCATCGGCAAGGCCGCTTCGCAGGGCGCGCAGGTGATCTGCCTGCAGGAGTTGTTCTACGGACCGTATTTCTGCCAGGTGCAGGACACCGACTACTACTCCTACACCGAGGGCATCCCCGACGGGCCGACGACGAAACTCATGCAGGAGGTCGCCGAACGGCACGGCGTCGTGCTGGTCGTCCCGATGTACGAGGTCGAGCAGCCCGGCGTGTACTACAACACCGCCGCGGTGATCGACGCCGACGGGACCTACCTCGGCAAGCACCGCAAGAACCACATCCCGCAGGTGAAGGGCTTCTGGGAGAAGTTCTACTTCCGGCCCGGGAACCTGGGCTACCCGGTGTTCGACACCGCCGTCGGCCGCATCGGCGTCTACATCTGTTACGAGCGGCATTTCCCGGAGGGCTGGCGCGCGCTGGGCCTGGCGGGGGCGAAGATCGTGTTCAACCCGTCGGCGACCAGCCGCGGTCTGTCGGAATACCTGTGGCGGCTGGAGCAGCCCGCGGCCGCCGTCGCGAACGAGTACTTCGTCGGCACGATCAACCGGGTCGGCGTGGAACCGCTGGGCGACAACGACTTCTACGGTCAGACGTACTTCGCGGATCCGCGCGGCCAGCTGATCGGCGAGGCCGCTTCCGACACCGAGGAGGAGATCGTCATCCGCGACCTCGACATGGGGCAGCTCGCCGAAGTGCGGGACCTGTGGGCCTTCTACCGAGACCGCCGTCCCGACAGCTACGGACCCCTCGCGGAGGCGTGATGACCACCCTCATCAGCGGCGGGCAGGTGCTGTCCACGGCGGGCGCTTCGGCGGCGGACGTCCTCGTCGACGGCGAGACGATCGCGGCCGTCGGCGCGCCCGGCACCCTGGGACCGGCCGACGAGACCATCGACGCCACCGGGAAGTACGTGCTGCCCGGCGGGATCGACGCGCACACCCATATGGAGATGCCGTTCGGCGGGACGCATTCCGTCGACACCTTCGGCACCGGGACGACCGCGGCGGCGTGGGGCGGGACGACCACGATCATCGACTTCGCCGTCCAGGCCAAGGGCACCTCTCTGCTGTCCACCATGGACAAGTGGCACGAGAAGGCCGACGGCAACTGCGCCATCGACTACGGCTTCCACATGATCGTCTCCGACGTCAACGATTCGTCGCTGAAGGAGATGCAGGCGTGCGTCGACGGCGGGGTCGGCAGCTTCAAGATGTTCATGGCGTACCCGGGGGTGTTCTACTCCACGGACGGCGAAATCCTGCTGGCCATGCAGAAGGCGCGCGAAATCGGCGCCACGATCATGATGCACGCGGAGAACGGCATCGCGATCGACCAGCTGGCCGCGCAGGCGTTCGCCGCCGGGAAGATCGACCCGGTGCAGCACGGGCTCACCCGGCCGCCGGAGCTGGAGGGCGAGGCGACCTCGCGCGCGATCCAGCTGGCCAAGGTGACCGGGGCGCCGCTGTACATCGTGCACCTCTCGGCGTCGCAGGCACTCGCGGCGGTCGCGGAGGCGCGTGACAACGGTCAGAACGTCTTCGCGGAGACGTGTCCTCAGTATCTCTATCTGTCCATCGAGGACTTGGCTAAGCCGGATTTCGAGGGCTCGAAGTACGTCGCCTCTCCCCCGCTGCGCGAGAAGGCGCATCAGGCGGACCTGTGGCGAGGGCTGCGCACCAACGACCTCTCGGTGGTGTCGACGGATCACTGTCCGTTCTGTTTCAAGGACCAGAAGGAACTCGGCCGCGGTGACTTCCGCGCGATCCCCAACGGGATCCCCGGCGTCGAGCACCGGATGGACCTGCTGCACCAGGGTGTCGTGGCGGGCGAGCTCACCCTCGGCCGGTGGGTCGAGACCTGCTCCACCACCCCGGCGCGGATGTTCGGGCTGTACCCGCGCAAGGGCGTCATCGCGGCGGGTTCGGACGCGGACATCGTCATCTACGACCCGTCGGCGAAACAGACCTTGTCGGTCGAAACGCACCACATGAACGTGGACTACTCGGCCTACGAAGGAATGGAGATCACCGGGAAGGTCGAGACCGTGCTCTCGCGCGGCCGCGTGGTGGTGTCGCCTTCCGGGTTCTCGGGCAGTACGACGCACGGGAAATTCCTCTCGCGCGACCTGAACCAGTACTTGAACTGAGGCAATCGAACTCAGTGTGGCGAAGCCGCTCCGTTGAGGGTGGTGGAGGGGAAGAAGGCCGGATGGATTTCGGGATAGTGCTCCAGACCGACCCACCCGCACGCGACCTGGTGCGGCTGATGAAGGCCGCCGAGGACCAGGGTTTCCGCTACGGCTGGACGTTCGACTCGTGTGTGCTGTGGCAGGAACCGTTCGTCATCTACTCGCAGATCCTCGCGGCGACGTCGTCGATGATCGTGGGCCCGATGGTGACCAGCCCGGCCACGCGGGACTGGTCGGTGATGGCGTCGACCTTCGCCACGCTCAACGACATGTACGGCAACCGGACGGTGTGCGGGATCGGCCGGGGCGATTCGGCGCACCGGGTCGTCGGCATGGCACCGTCCACTTTGGCCACCGTGCGCGACTGCATGCACGTGGTCAAGGAGCTGGCCGAGGGCCGGGAGGTCCTGTTGCGGGACAAGCCGGTCCAGATTCCCTGGATCCGCAACGGCAGGCTCGAAATGTGGATGGCGGGCTACGGGCCGAAGGCGCTGAAGACGGTCGGCGAACACGCTGACGGCTTCATCCTCCAGTGCGCCGATCCCGCGATCGCCCGGTGGACCATCGGCGCCGTCCGCGAGGCGGCCCGTGCGGCGGGACGGGATCCGGGCGGGATCACGATCTGCCTCGCCGCACCGGCGTACGTCGGGGACGATCTGGCGCACCAGCGCGAACAGTTGCGCTGGTTCGGCGGGATGGTCGGCAACCACGTCGCGGATCTCGTGGCGCGGTACGGCGATTCCGGGCCGGTGCCGCGCGAACTGACCGACTACATCCGCGAGCGGGAGGGGTACGACTACTCGCACCACGGGCGGGCGGGCAATCCCTCGACCGACTTCGTGCCGGACGAGATCGTGGACCGGTTCTGCCTGCTCGGGCCGTCTTCGGCGCATGTGGAGCGGCTGGAGGAGCTGGCTTCGCTCGGGGTGGACCAGTTCGCGCTGTACCTCATGCACGATCAGCGCGAAGAAACCCTGAAGCGCTACGGCTCGGAGGTCATCGGCCGCTGACCCCTTCTGCGTTCAGTCCTCTACTTGCGGTCCTTGCGCGTGCAACTACCGCAAGTAGAGGACTAATCGCGTGGGGGTCAGGCGCCGAACCAGGCGGCGAGCGCTTCTCGCAGGCCGTCGTCGGTGTCCCCCGCCCAGGCGATGTACCCGTCCGGGCGGATCAGGAGGACGTCGGCGGGCCGGTCCTCGGCCTTGGCGACGTGGACGTCGACAAGTCCTTCGGCGAGCTCGCGGAGCTCCGGCCGTCCGGCGAGGTCGAGCAGGACCGGCCGCGCCGGGCGCAGCAACTCCCCGACGCTGGTCGCGCCCTGGTCGGTCTCCAGCGCGAGATCCGGGACGAAGGTGCCGGCGAGCGCGTGCCCGGAGCCGGGCATCGGGTAGCGCAGGTCGGTCCCGGCGAGATGCGCGGCCAGCCGTCGCGCGGGCTGCTCGTCGCCCAGCAGTTCCTGGAAGACCGTCCGGAGCGCCTCGGCGGCTTCGTCGTGCCCGCGCCGCAGCGCGACCTGCGCCTGGGACTGCAGCAGCGCACGGGCACCGGCGGCGTGCCGTTCCGCGTGATAGGTGTCCAGCAGTCCCTCCGGCGCCCGCCCCTGGATCTCGGCGGCCAGCTTCCAGGCGAGGTTGACCGAGTCGGACATACCGACGTTGATCGCCGTACCGGTCGACGGCAGCAGGTGGGCCGCGTCGCCCGCCAGCAGGACCCGTCCCTCGCGGTAGCGCTCCGCCTGGCGGGCGGAGAACTGGTAGCGCGAGAGCCGGACCGGATCGCCCAGCGGGACGTCACCGCCGAGCACGCGGCGGATGCTGTCGCCGAACTCGGTCAGCGTCAGCGGCACGTCGTCGTCGATCTCGCCGAGATCGTCCTCGGTGGTCTGGATGAACAAGATCCCCGGCGTCAGCGAACCGAGCGCGAACACCCCGTTGTCGGTGCGGGTGTAGCCCGCCTTGATCCGGCCCAGCCCCGGTGTCTCGATGTCGCCGTCGTCGTGCACGGTCAGCCCCTCGGGGATCTTGACCTGCCCGATCCGGTTGACCTCGGGATAGGTGGTCCCGGGGAACCCGATCCCGGCGAGCGCGCGGACGGGGCTGCGTCCGCCGTCACATCCGACGAGGTACGGGGCGGTGACTTCGTACTCCCCCTCCGGCCCGCGGACCTGGGCCGTCACGGAGGTGCCGTCCTGGGACAGTCCGATGACCTCGTGCCCGCGGCGCACCTCGGCGCCGAGTTCGAGAGCGTGTTCCTCCAGCATCCGCTCCAACAACTGCTGTCGCACCGACAGCGCCTTCAGCGGGGGCTCGTCGAACCGCGTGAGGTCGACGTGCACGCCGCCGAACGGGAACCGGTGGGGCGGGACGGGGTCGGTGACGAGCCCCCGGACCCGGTCCAGCAGGCCGCGGTACTCCAGCAGGTCCAGGATCTGCCCGCTGAGACCGTGGGCCTTCGGTGTCTTCCCCTGTTCCGGCCGCCGTTCCAGGACCAGCGGGCGCACCCCGGCCGGCCGCAATTCCGCGGCCAGCATCAGACCGGTCGGACCGGCACCCACGATGATCACGTCGACGTCCGTCAAATCTTCACTCCTGTTCGGCCTGTACTGGCTACGGCCGAGGATTCTGCGGTATCACCGGGGTCTTGCCGCAAGCCCCCAGGTGCGCTATATGTTGAACATGGAGGGGCGCGCCCCTCCTTTTTCGTGCCTGGCGGAGGCGGGGTAGGGCCTGCTCCACCGTCTTTCCGGGTACGCGCACCAGGGATCACGCGCCCGCGAGCCGAGACGCTGGACGGGTGACCACCAGCAGAGTCCGCACCGCCGCTTTGATCACCCTCACCGCACTCGCCGCCGTCACGATCGCGCCCGCGGTCTCGGCCACGCCGAAGGGCATCGCCTGGGGCCCTTGTCCGGCGGGATCGCCATCCGGCTATGACTGCGCCGAACTGGAAGTCCCGCTTTCGTACCGGGATCCGGGCGGCCCCCGGATCACCATCGCGCTCGGCCGCCTTCCCGCGACCGACCAGAAGCACAGACGCGGCACCGTCTTCACCAACCCCGGGGGCCCCGGGAATCCCGGCCGCTTCAGCGAGTTCCAGACCGCGTCGCTGCACCGGCAGTTCGACATCGTGGGCTTCGACCCGCGCGGCGTCGGCGCCAGTACGCCTGTCCGCTGCTTCGCGAGCGAAGCGGAACTCGAGCCGCTCAAGCGGGTGCTCGGCCAGTTCCCGATCACCGTCGAGCAGGAAACCCGGCAGATCGCCGACGTCCGTGAGGTCGCCGCCTCGTGCGGCCGCAACGCCGGGCCGCTGCTGGGTCATCTGTCGACCACGAACGTCGCCCGGGATCTCGACAAACTCCGTGAGGCCGCCGGTGAGCCCCGCCTGCGGTACTACGGTCTCTCGTACGGCACGTACCTCGGCGAGGTGTACGCCAACCTGTTCCCGCATCGCGTCGGGGCCTTGGCCCTCGACGCCGTCGACGATCCGATCGCCTGGTCCACCGGGCACCGTCCGGAGGACGCGAACGTCCCGTTCAGCACCAGGCTCGGCGGCTTCCGGGACGCGGACCGCGCGCTGCAGGCGTTCCTCGACGCCTGCGCGGCCGACGTCCGGTGCGCGTTCCGCGAACCCGGGACGGACCTACGGGCCAAGTACGACGGCATCCTCGACCGGCTCGAGGCCACGCCGGGCGCGATCACCTATCAGGACGTCATCCGGCGCACCCACAACGCGCTGACCGACGAGGGCAACTCGCCCGCGCTGGCGGAATTCCTTCAGTCCGCGACGAAATCGGCCTCGGCGAAAGCCATCGTGACGCCGTTCGACTCCGCACTCGGCGGTGGCGGGACGATCTGCGCGGACACCACGAACCCGCGTGACCCGGCGGCGTGGCCGAAGGCGGCCCGCGAGGCCGATCGAGAAAGCCGCGGTTTCGGTTCGTACGACACGTATCTCTCGCTGCCGTGTGCTTTCTGGCCCGCCTCCGACCCGGCGCGCTACACCGGACCGTGGAACCGGCCGACCGCCCCGATCCTGTTGCTGGCCAACGGCAAGGGCGATCCGGAAACGCCGTACGCCGGAGCGAAACGGACCGAACGCATCCTCGGGAACGCCCGGCTCCTGACGCTGGACGCCTGGGGGCACGGCGCCGCGAACCGCAGCAAGTGTGTCGACGCGGCCCTCGACGCGTACCTGATCCACGGCCGTCTCCCGGCGCGCGGCACCGTCTGCGCCCCGGATCAGAAACCGTTCGACTCGAGGTAGGCGAGCGCGACTTCCTCGTCGGTAAGCCAAGCGGCGTAGTCGGCGGGGTCGGAGAAGACGTGCGCGAACCGGCGTGCCACCTCGGGCGCCGTTTGCGCGGCGTCCAGGGTGGCCAGCACGTGATCCGGTGGCGGCGCGAGGAAATCGTTGCTCAGCCGGGTCGCGTGCTGTGCCTTTTCCCAGTACTTGGCGAAAGTACGGCGCTGGAACGCTTCGTCGAACGGGCGGTCGCCGTGGTCGAGGATGCTCTGTTCGTAGACCGCGGCCGCGTGCGCCGCCAGGTTCGCGCCCTGCCCGGCGATCGGGTCGTTCGTCACCGCGGCGTCGCCCATCGCGAGCACCTTCGCCCCCGACGGCAGCGTCCCGACCGGGTCACGCACGATCGGCAGGACCCGGCCGCGCAGGACGTCCAGCGGCCCGCTCGGGCGTGCACCGGCGAGCGACTCTTCGACCCACGGGAACTGCTTGCGCAGCAGCGTCATCGCGAGAGTGAAATGCTCGTCGACGTCGGTGACGTCGTCCCAGACGTCCATGGGCCCGCCGGGAACTCCGAAGAACCCGAGGCCGAAGACGGGCCCGCGCACCGACTGGACCGGCAACCCGAACAGCTCACCGGCCTGGGAAAGCCCGAACGTCAGGCCCGGATACACCGGAAGCGGCTCGTCGCCTCCGGAGACGAGGTACAGGATCCCGATGGTCCGCTGCGGTTCGCGATACGGGGAACGCGCGTCGTCACGCGGGAAGAGACCGTCGAACTGTGGTCCTCGCCCGGCAGCGACCAGCACGAGATCGAACTCGCGGGCGTACTCCTCCAGCCCGTCGGGCGTCACCTTGCCGATCCGCACCTCACCGCCGCGGGCGGCGAACGCGGTCAGCCAGTCGGACACCTTGACCCGTTGGTCGACCGACTGCGCGGGGTGGTCGAAGCGGGCGCGCCACGAGACGGCGGGCTCCGGGGAGTACCCGGCGAGCCCGAACGACGCGCCGAGCATCTCCGGGGCGGTGCCGTCCCAGAAGTTGATGCCCAGCGCGCGTTCCCGGGTCAGGGCGGGATGGAACAAACACTGGTTCGAGATGAGGCCGCCGGCACGGATCGTTCCGGCGTCGCGGTCGGTGACCACGGTGACGGCGTACCCGTGCCGCTGCAGGCCCAAGGCCAGGACCAGACCGGCTTGACCGGCCCCGACCACCGCGATCCGGCGCATGAGGACCCCTCCCCTTCGGCTGGGTCCAGTCTGGCCGGGTTTCCACCGCGGGGTAAAGGATCCGCCTGATGGGCTGCCCGAAAAGGATCAGCCCACGAGGGCTTGGTACACCAGATTGCGCAGTTCGGCGCGGATCGGATGGGTCGACGACGGCAGCAGCTGGGTGAAGAACAGCACCGTGACGTCCTCGTCGGGATCGACCCAGAAGGCGGTGCTCGCCGCGCCACCCCAGGCGAATTCCCCCGCGCTGGCGAGGGTTTTGGCCTTCACCGGGTCGTCGAGCACGGAAAAGCCCAGTCCGAAGCCGAAACCGTCGTACGGCGTCTCGGAGAACCCGACGCGACCATAGGTCTCCAGATCCACCCCGCCCGGCAGGTGGTTGCTCGCCATGACCTCCACCGTGCGCGAACCGAGCAGCCGGACGCCGTCGAGTTCACCGCCACGCAGCAGCATCTGTGTGAAGCGGTGGTAGTCACCCGCCGTCGAGACCAGCCCCCCGCCGCCCGAGAGGCACGTGGGCGTGACACGGCCGATGGCGCCCATCTCGTCGTGACGGAACGGGGCCTTCGTCTTCGGATGGGGCACATAGAGCGCGGCCAGCCGGTCGAGGGCGGCCGGGTCGGTTTGGAATCCGGTCTCGTGCATGCCGAGCGGGGTGAAGATCCGCTCGCTGAAGAAGGTGTCGAGAGACTGACCGGAGACGACCTCGACGAGCCTGCCGAGGATGTCCGTCGCGACCGAATAGTTCCATTCCGAACCGGGCTGGAACTGCAACGGCTGCCGCGCGAGCGCCTCGGAGACACTCGCGAGGTCGAGTCCCGGCGCGGTGCCCCAGTCGAAGCCGGCCTCGCGGTAGAGCGCGTCGACCGGATGCGTGCGGTGGAACCCGTACGTCAGCCCGGCGGTGTGGGTGAGCAGGTGCCAGAGCCGGATCGGCTCCGTCGCCGGCTCGGTCACCACCCGGACGGACGAGCCCGCCGTGAAGACCCGCGGTTCCGCGAATTCCGGCAGCCACCGGGAAATCGGGTCCCGGAGGTCGATGCGCCCCTCTTCGACGAGCATCATCGCGGCGACCGAGGTGACCGGCTTCGTCATCGAGAAGACACGCCAGATCGTGTCGGTCTCGACCGGGAGCCCGGCCTCGATGTCGCGCAGCCCGTTCGACGCGAGATGCGCGACCTTCCCGTTGCGGGTCACCACGGCCAGGTACCCGGGAAGCAGATTTCGCTCCAGGTACCCGTCGAAGTGCTTGTCGATCCGCCGCAACCGCTCCGCGTCGAAGCCCACCTCGGCCGGGTCGACGTCCACCTTCAGCTCGATCATGCGACCGAGGCTACGCGTTCCGTTCGGCCTGTTTCTCCAGTCGCCACGCCTCGTCGGTCTTCCCGATCCGCCAGTATCCGGAGATGGACAGCAGGTCGCGCCGCATTCCCCGGTCGTCCAGCAGGTGCCGTCGCAGATCCCGGACGAACGCGGCCTCGCCGTGTACGAACGCCTGCACAACGCCGTCACGCCACTCGAGCGCGCGGACGGCGGCTGCGAGATCGTCGCCCCGGCTCCGGTGCAGCCAGGTGATCCGCGCGTCGCCCTTGGTGGTCAGCGACTGCTCTTCGGCGGCGTCCTCGACGAGGATGACCGCGTGCACGGGAACGCCCGCCGGCATCGCTTCGAGTGACGCGGCGATCGCCGGAAGGGCGCTCTCGTCACCCGCGAGCAGGTGCCAGTCGGCTTCCTCGCTCGGCGCGTACGCCCCGCCGGGACCCGAGATCAGCAGCTCGTCGCCCGGTTTCGCGGCGGCGGCCCACGGTCCGGCGACACCCTCGTCACCGTGGTGGACGAAGTCGAGCACCAGCTCGCCGAGATCCCGGTCGAAGGCCCGGACGGTGTAGGAACGCATCCGCGGCCACTGCTCACGCGGCAGCTCTTCGCGGACGCGCGCCAGGTCGAACGGCTCGGGATAGGTGACGCCGGGCACCCGGAAGTGCACCTTGACGTAGGCGTCGGTGAATTCGTTGGGCTGGAACGAGGCGATCCCTTCGCCCCCAGCGACGATCCGGACCATATGCGGGGTGATCCGCTCGGTGCGCAGCACCCGCAACCGGGTCGCCGACACTGATCTCCGCGCCTCGGCCATTCACGATTCCTTTCATGAGGTTAGGTGAACCTAACTGAGCGTACGCCGATCCCGGATCGAGCGGGCGACGTCTCCCATCATCCGATCAAAGCTCTCCCGGACACGCCCGTCGAACCCGGCGAAGAACCGGTTGGCCAGCGGGACCGCCCACCGTCCCCGGGAAGCGACGTTGTACACCCGATGGGTTACCCGCGCACCGGCCGGATCATCCACGACGAGGTACTCCCCGCGGTACCACCAACCGCCCTGCTGGGCGATGAGGCCGCGCTCGGGGTCCATCTCGAAGCCCGGGTTGTACTGCTGCGCTTGAAGAAATCCCGCGATCCGGGCGAAGACCTCATCGGCGGACGCGGGCACCACGTCGTCGACTTCGACCAGCGGTTTCACGCCGCGCTCGCGGCCGGATCACTCACCCTGGTGTTCTGGAACGACGCGACCCGCCAGCCTTCGGACTCCTCCACCAGGACATACGTCAGTGTCGATTCCCGGCCGGGTTCGGGCTCGCCGCCCGCCAGCGACGATCCACCGCCGGACACGACGATCGCGACGTCGGGCCGCACGAACCGGACCTTGGGCTCCTCGCTCCCGGCGACCAGTTTCGATCCCTTCAGCAGCCCCCCGAACAGCGATCGGTGCGCGCTTTCGATGATCACGCGGCCCGGCATGTTCATGCCGAAGAACGTCACGTAGTCGGCGTCCTCGGTGAACAGGTGCGCGTACGCGGCCGCGTCACCCTCGTTCCACGCGTCGGCGAGCTTGCCCAGGACGGCCAAGACCTCGGCCCGTCGTTCGGTCATGATGTCCTCCAGTGGGGCGAACAGTGTTCGTGTGACGAACACTGTTCTACAGACGAACGGCGTTCGCGTCAAGTAGAGTTCGCGGGGTACCCCCGGATCAGGAGGCGAACGAAGTGAGCAGGCCCCGGCATCGCGCCGAGAAACCCGTGCTGTCCCAGGAGCTCGTGGTGAAGACGGCCCTGGACCTCCTCGCCGCCGAGGGGCTGGAGGCGGTGAGCATGCGGCGCGTGGCCCAAGCGCTGGAGACCGGCCCCGCGTCGCTCTACGCCCATGTCGCGAACAAGGAAGAGCTCCACGAGCTGATGGTCGACCACGTCCTCGACTTCGGCCCGGTCCCCGAACCCGAACCGGAGCGGTGGATCGAGCAGGCGAAGGACCTGTTGCGGGAGAACGTGCGCGCGCTGACGTCGTTCCCCGGAATCGCCAAGATCGCGTGGGCCATCCCGGTACCGGTCGGCGCGAACGCCTTGCAGCAGGCCGAAGCCATGCTCGCGGTGCTGCGCGCGGGCGGCCTCGACCTCAAGCAGGCGTTGTTCGCGGCCGACGCGCTCTGGCTCTACGCCAAGGCTTTCGCCTACGAAGGCGCGGGCTGGCAGCACGGCGACATCAACCTGGCCGAGCAGGAGGAACGCGGCAAGCAGATGGTCGAGTACATGACGTCGTTCCCGCCCGGCACGTTCCCGAACATGCTCGGCTCGGGCGAGTACTTCACCGCGGAGACGGCCCAGGAACGGTTCGAGTTCGCCATCGACCTGTTCCTCGCCGGCCTCGCGTCCAGGGCCTCGTGAGTGGTAAGGACGGTTCTAACCGCCCTTACCACTCACGAGGTCACCACTCAGGTGAGCCGCCGCACCAGTCCGTCCGCGAGCAACCGCCCGCGATCGGTCAGCACCGCCCGGTCCTGACCGTCCAAAGCGGACTGATCCAGTAGCCCCTCGGCGGCGGCGACGCGGGCTTCGGCCCGGCCGTCGTCGTCCAGGGCGCCGAGCGGAAGTCCTTCGGACAGCCGGAGCTCCAGCATCACGCGTTCCAGATGCCGGTCTTCGTCGGTCAGCAGTTCGCGACCGGCGGCCGGCGAGTCCCCGGCCGCGAGCGAGGCGGCGTACCGGGCCGGATGTTTGACGTTCCACCAGCGGACGCCGCCCACGTGGCTGTGCGCGCCCGGTCCGGCGCCCCACCAGTCGCCGCCGCGCCAGTAGCCGATGTTGTGCCGGCAGCGGGCTTCCTCCGAGGTCGCCCAGTTGGACACCTCGTACCAGCGCAGACCCGCCGAAGCGAGAACGCGGTCGATCAGTTCGTAGTCGGCGGCCAGCACGTCGTCGTCCGGCGCGGGCAGTTCGCCGCGGCGGATGCGGCGGGCGAGCGCGGTGCCCTCCTCGACGATCAGCGCGTACGCCGAGACGTGGTCGACACCGGCGGCCAGCACCGCGTCCAGCGAAGCCTGGAGGTCTTCGACCCGCTCCCCCGGTGTGCCGTAGATGACGTCGAGGTTGACGTGCTCGAATCCGGCGGCCCGTGCTTCCTCCGCCGCCGCGACCGGACGGCCGGGGGTGTGTACGCGGTCGAGGATCTTCAAGACGTGCTGTGCGGCCGACTGCATCCCGAGCGAGATCCGGTTGTATCCGGCGTCACGGATACCGTCGAAGAACTCGCGCGAGGTGGACTCCGGATTGGACTCCGTCGTCACCTCGGCGTCGGGCGCGAGGCCGAACGTGTCCCGTACGGCGTCGAGGACGCTTCGGAGCCCTTCGGCGCCGAGCAGCGACGGAGTGCCTCCGCCGACGAAGACGGTGTCGACCGCGGGCGGCTTCCCGAGCACGCGCGCGGCCAGGTCGAACTCGCGCTTGAGACCTTCCAGCCAGGACTGCGGCGACGAATCGCTGTCCAGCTCACCGGCGGTGTAGGTGTTGAAATCGCAGTAGCCGCACCGGGTCGCGCAGAACGGGACGTGCACGTAGACACCGAACGGCCGGGTGCCGAGCCCTTCCAGCGCGCTCTCGGGGAGCGCCGACTCGACGGGCGTGGTGGTTTCGGGCAGCAGTGCGGGCACACCCCAGTGTCCCCCACGCCGTGAAGGCCTCCTTCCCCGGGGAAAGAGGCCTTCACGGATCGCGCTATCTGTCGGCGATGTGCACCTTGACCGACGTCGAGCGGGTGCCGTCCTCGAACCGCACCCAGACGAGGGTCTCCATACTCAACGAGTAGTCGTTGACCACGTGGTCGAGCGACCAGTCGCCGTACTCGTCGGACTGGACGTCACGGCTCATGTTCACCTCGACCAGCACCACGTTGGCGAGGTGCCCCCGGGCGTTGGGCGAGCAGCCGACCGCCTCGAACCGGTACGAGCCGCCCTTGTGCAGCACCGCCCCCTCGTCGGGCGAAACCAGCCTGCACCCCTGCTCGGCCCCGGAAGCCGTACCCGGGATCAGCAGGGACGCCAGCACCATCGCGGCGACCACCCATCGGCGCATGCGCAACTCCTCCGTCCAGTGTGGATCGGAGACCGAAGCTAGCGGCGACGCGGGCCCTGCGCGGCCTCACTCACCCGAAGCGGTACTAGGCCAACCCGTTAGCGGCCAACCACTCCTGGCTCGGCGGGATCACCTCGATGATGTCGATGAGGAAGCCGTTGAGGTCCTCGATGTAGAAGTGCCGCTGGCCGAATTCCTCGTCCACGAGCTCCGTGACGATCTTGACCCCCTCCCCGCGCAGCCGCTCGTACTCGGCCGCCGCGTCGGCGACCATCAGGCCGACCATCGACCCGGCGGGCTCCTGCGCCCGCCAAGGCTCCGGCGTGGCCTTGTGACCGCGCTTCGCGAAGCTCATTTCATAGCCCGGCACCCCGACGTTGAGGCTGGAGAACCAGTCGAGCTCGATCGTCACCGTCAACTGCAGGTGCCGCTTCCACCAGGCGGTGGTCTCGGCGATGTCGTCGACGAGCACACAGGCACCGAAACCGCTGAGTTGCATTTGGCGTTTTCCTCCCAGAAGAACCACTTGATGCGTAGTACTATAGACATAGTGGTTTGATCGAAGCAAGGAGAATGTTCCGATGCGACAGAACCCGGAGCGCCGGACCGCCCTGACCGACGCCGCCATCACCGTCCTCGCCCGCGAGGGCGCCCGCGGGCTCACCTACCGCGCCGTGGACGTCGAAGCCGACGTCCCGCCCGGCACGACGTCCAACTACTTCCGGAACCGGGACCAGTTGCTCGGCGAGGTCGGCGTCCGCGTGCAGGAACGGCTGTCGGCGCCCGCCGACGTCATGGCGAATCCGCAGGCCGAGACGCCGTCCCACGACCGGGTCGGCGTGCTGCTCGGCGAACTCATGGGACGGCTGACCGGCCACCGCGAGCCGTATCTCGCCCTGCTCGAACTCCGGCTCGAAGCCACCCGGCGCCCGGAACTGGCGGCCGAGCTGACCAAGACCATCCGCGAGGGCATCGACATGAGCGTCGACTGGCACGTCTCGGCGGGAATG
Source organism: Amycolatopsis sp. lyj-90 (assembly GCF_046549035.1). Classification (NCBI taxonomy): domain Bacteria; kingdom Bacillati; phylum Actinomycetota; class Actinomycetes; order Pseudonocardiales; family Pseudonocardiaceae; genus Amycolatopsis; species Amycolatopsis sp. lyj-90. The sequence goes on along the minus strand of NZ_JAJPWP010000009.1, from coordinate 228,660 downwards.
CCGGGCGGGCGGGCGGAGGTGCTGCTGATGTATCTCGCGCTGACCGGGCTCACCGTCGAACGGCTCACCCTCCCGGAAGTCCTCGCGGACGTCACCGACGAAGACGTCATCCGGCTCATCGTGGACCGTGTCCTCCCCTCTTGAGGCTTGCGCGTTTTGCGTCACAGTGGCGGCGGCGAACCCGCGCTTGACCTTCGAAACAGGGCCCTGACCAGCAGAAACAGTCGCACCAAGACGCAGTTCCCAGCATTCGGACCGGCCTAGACCACATAGTGGGCGCGTGGCACGCTGAACGAATGACCCGCGCCGGAATCACCCTCGTGGCACGCCGCCACGTGGATCTCCGTCGTGTGGCGAGCGCGCTCTGTGCGACGAACCGCTGACTCCCCGCCACCACCACGATCTGCCGGAGGACTCCCATGTCGTCGCCCACGCGCGAGACCCCTGCCCGCACGCCCCGGGTCAAACAGAAACGCGGCGAAGGACAGTGGGCACTGGGCTACCGCGAACCGCTGAACCCCAACGAACGGTCCAAGAAGGACGACAACCCGCTCAACGTCCGGGCGCGGATCGAGAACATCTACGCCCACCGCGGGTTCGACTCGATCGACCCCGGTGACCTCCGCGGCCGGTTCCGCTGGTTCGGTCTCTACACCCAGCGCAAGCCGGGCATCGACGGCGGCCGCACCGCGACGCTGGAGCCCGAAGAGCTCGACGACCGCTACTTCATGCTGCGGGTCCGGCTCGACGGCGGCGCGCTGACCACCGATCAGCTCGCCGTGCTCGCCGAGATCTCGCAGACCCACGCACGCGACACCGCCGACATCACCGACCGGCAGAACATCCAGTACCACTGGATCCAGGTCGAGGACGTCCCGACGATCTGGGCCAAGCTGGAGAAGGCCGGGATGACCACGATGGAGGCCTGCGGCGACAGCCCGCGCGTCATCCTCGGCTCCCCGGTCGCCGGCATCGCCGCGGACGAGGTCATCGACGGCACACCCGCGATCGACGAGATCAAGCGCCGCTACATCGGCGACCCGCGGTACTCGAACCTGCCGCGCAAGTTCAAGACCGCGATCTCGGGCCAGCAGGACGTCGCCCACGAGATCCACGACATCGCCTTCGTCGGGGTGAACCACCCCGAGCACGGGCCCGGTTTCGACCTCTGGGTCGGCGGCGGCCTGTCCACCAACCCGATGATCGGGCAGCGCTTGGGCGCCTGGGTCCCGCTCGACGAGGTCCCCGACGTCTGGGAAGGCGTGATCAGCGTCTTCCGCGACTACGGCTACCGGCGCCTGCGCGCCCGTGCCCGAATCAAGTTCCTGGTGAAGGACTGGGGCGCCGCGAAGTTCCGCCAGGTGCTGGAGGACGAGTACCTCAAGCGCAAGCTGACCGACGGCCCGGCGCCCGAGGTGCCCGCCACCCAGATCGACCACGTCGGCGTGCACCCGCAGACCGACGGCAAGTTCTACGTCGGCGCCGCGCCGATCGCGGGCCGTGTCTCCGGCGCCACCCTGCTGGCGGTCGCGAAGGCCGTCGAACGCGCCGGATCGAACCGCGTCAGGCTTACGCCGCAACAGAAACTCGTCGTCCTCGACGTCCCCGAAGCCGAAGTCGCCGGGCTGAAGGCCGAACTGGCCGACCTGGGCCTGCAGACCGAGCCGTCGCCGTGGCGGCGCGGGATCATGGCCTGCACCGGGCTGGAGTACTGCAAGCTCGCCATCGTCGAGACCAAGGCCCGCGCCATCCAGCTGGTCGACGAACTGGAGAAGCGGCTCGCCGACATCCAGGCCGAGATCGAGAACCCGGTGACCGTGCACCTCAACGGCTGCCCCAACTCCTGTGCGCGGATCCAGACCGCCGACATCGGGCTCAAGGGCCAGATCGTCACCGACGAGGACGGCAAGCAGGTCGAAGGCTTCCAGGTGCACCTCGGCGGTGGGCTCGGCCTGGACGCCGGGTTCGGCCGGAAACTGCGCGGGCACAAGGTGACCGCGTCGGAGCTGACCGCGTACGTCGAACGGATCGTGCGGGCGTACCTCGCCGGCCGCGAACCCGGCGAACGGTTCGCCCAGTGGGTCACGCGGGCCGAAGAAAGCGCCCTGCAGTGACCGAACGAGCGACGCCGTATCACTGCCCTTTCTGTGGCGATGAAGACCTGCGGCCTGAGGAGGGCGGCTCTTGGCTGTGCTCGGCCTGTCGCCGGGTCTTCACCGTGAAATTCCTCGGACTGTCCTTCCCGGAGGTGTCACCAGGATGACCGCCACTGCCGACTACAAGACCCTTGCCGAAAGGGCCTCGAAGGAACTCGCCGAAGCGACAGCCACCGAGGCCCTGCGCTGGACCGCGGAGACGTTCGGCGACGACTTCATCGTCGCGTCGAACATGCAGGACGCCGTCCTCATCGATCTGGCCACCCAGGTCAAACCCGACGTCGACGTGCTGTTCCTGCAGACCGGCTATCACTTCCCGGAGACCATCGGCACCCGCGACGCGGTGCAGGCGGTCTATCCCGGCGTGCGGATCGTGAACGCCCAGGCCGCGCAAAGCGTCGCCGAACAGGACGCGGAGTACGGCCCGAAACTGCACGAACGCGACCCGAACCAGTGCTGCCAGCTCCGCAAGGTCGTGCCGCTGCGGAACACGCTCGCGAAGTACTCGGCGTGGGTGACCGGCGTCCGCCGGGTCGACGCGCCGACCCGCGCGGACACCCCCATCGTCACCTGGGACGACCGCAACGGGCTGGTGAAGATCAACCCGATCGCGCCGTGGTCGGACGACGAGTTCAACGGCTACATCAGCGAACACGGGATCCTCGAGAACCCGTTGGTGTCCATCGGTTATCTGTCGATCGGCTGCGCGCCGTGCACCGCGAAGGTCGCTCCGGGTCAGGACCCGCGCAGCGGCCGGTGGGCCGGGCAGGGCAAGACCGAGTGCGGCCTGCACGGGTGAGAAGGGACGACATGACCACGCTCGAACCGGCGACAGACGCGGCTCAGGACAACCTGGCGGCGCTGGAATCCGAGGCCATCCACATCTTCCGCGAGGTGGCGGGCGAGTTCGACCGGCCGGTGATCCTGTTCTCCGGCGGCAAGGACTCGACCCTCCTGCTGCACCTGGCGATCAAGGCGTTCTGGCCCGCGCCGGTGCCGTTCCCGTTGCTGCACGTGGACACCGGGCACAACCTCGACGAGGTCATCGACTTCCGCGACCGCGTGGTCGAGCAGCACGGGCTGCGGCTGCTCGTGGCGAAGGTGCAGGACTGGATCGACGACGGCAGGCTCGAAGAGCGCGCCGACGGGATGCGCAACCCGCTGCAGACCACGCCGCTGCTCGACACGATCGCCGAGAACAAGTTCGACGCGGTCTTCGGCGGCGGGCGCCGCGACGAGGAACGCGCTCGCGCCAAGGAGCGGATCTTCAGTCTCCGCAACGCTTTCGGTCAGTGGGAGCCGCGCAGGCAGCGCCCCGAACTGTGGAATCTCTACAACGGCCGTCACCGCCCCGGCGAGCAGGTCCGCGTCTTCCCGCTGTCCAACTGGACCGAGGCGGACGTCTGGAACTACATCGCGCGGGAGAAGGTCGAACTGCCGTCGATCTACTACGCGCACCGGCGCAAGGTCTACCAGCGCGACGGCATGTGGCTGACCGAAGGGCCCTGGGGCGGGCCGCGGCCGGGCGAGGAAGTCAAGGAACTGACCGTGCGCTACCGGACCGTCGGCGACGGTTCGTGCACCGGCGCCATCGAATCGACCGCCGCCACGGTGGACGAGGTCATCGCCGAGGTCTCGGCCTCCCGGCTCACCGAACGCGGCGCCACCCGCGCCGACGACCGGATGTCGGAGGCGGCGATGGAAGACCGCAAGCGTGAGGGGTACTTCTGATGTCCAGCCTTCTCCGGCTCGCGACCGCGGGCAGCGTGGACGACGGGAAGTCGACCCTGGTCGGGCGGCTCCTGTACGACACCAAATCCGTTCTCGCCGACCAGCTGGACGCGGTCACCCGCGCCAGTGTCGACAAGGGACTGTCCACTCCGGACCTCTCGCTGCTCGTGGACGGCCTGCGCTCGGAACGCGAGCAGGGCATCACGATCGACGTGGCGTACCGGTATTTCGCGACGCCGAGGCGCAGCTTCGTGCTCGCGGACACCCCGGGCCACGTGCAGTACACGCGGAACACGGTGACCGGGGCGTCCACCGCGCAACTGGCCGTGCTGCTGGTCGACGCGCGCAAGGGCGTCATCGAGCAGACCCGCCGTCACGCGGCGGTGCTCGCCCTGCTGGGGGTCCCGCATCTGGTGCTGGCGGTGAACAAGATCGACCTCGTCGACTACGACGAAGCGACCTTCACCGTGATCGCCGAGGAGTTCGCCGAGCACGCCGCGTCCTTGGGCTACGAGCGGGGTTCCGTGCTCGCGGTGCCGGTTTCGGCGCTGGAGGGCGACAACGTCGCGGAGAAGTCGGACAAGACCCCCTGGTACTCCGGCCCGACCCTGCTGGAGCACCTGGAAACCGTGCCCGTGGCGCCGGATCCGCACGATTCGGCGTTCCGCTTCCCGGTGCAGTACGTGATCCGGCCGCGTACGGCCGATCACCCCGACTACCGGGGTTACGCGGGACAGATCGCGGCGGGCACGGTCCGGCCGGGTGACGAGATCGTCGTGCTCCCGCAAGGCCTCCGGAGCCGGGTGGAGGGTATCGACACCGCCGACGGGCCGCTTTCCGAAGCCGGGTCGGGCACCTCGGTGACCCTGTTGCTGGCGGACGATCTCGACATCTCGCGGGGTGATCTGATCGCCGCCGCCGACCGGCAGCCGACGGTGACCGACGAGATCACCGCGACCCTGTGCTGGCTCTCGGCCAAGCCGCTCAAACCGGGCGCGCGGGTGCTGGTGAAGCACGGCACGCGGACGGTACAGGCCCTCGTCGGCGAACTCCACGCCCGCTTCGACGAGCAGACTTTGTCCAGTGTGGACGGTCCGGCCACCCTGGAGCTCAACGACATCGGCCGGGTCACGCTGAGGCTGGCCGAGGAGATCGGCGTGGACGACTACGGCGTCAGCCCGCGGACGGGCGCGTTCCTGGTCATCGACCCGAAGGACGGCGACACCCTGGCCGCCGGGCTCGTCGGCGAAAGGTTCGCATGACCCCGAGCCGCACTCCGCCACTGGTCGCCGTCGCCCACGGCAGCCGCGATCCGCGGTCCGCCGCGACCATCCGCGCCCTGCTCGACGTCTCCCGCGGGCTGGCGCCGGGCCTCGACATCCGTGAGTCCTTTTTGGACCTCTCGGAGCCGTTGCTCACCGACGCCCTGCGCGGTCTCTACGCCGAGGGGCATCGCGAGGTCGTCGTGGTGCCGCTGCTGCTCGGCGTGGCCTACCACGCCCGGGTCGACCTGCCCGCGCTCGTCGCCGAGGCGACCGCGGACTGTCCCGGCCTCGACGTGCGGGTTTCCGGGGTGCTGGGCATCGACCCGATCATCGAGACGATCGCGCTGGACCGGCTCACCGAAGCGGGCGCCGATCTGGACGATCCCGGACTGGGGGTCCTGCTGGCGGGCGTCGGCTCGTCGAACGTCGCGGCGAACGACGCGGTCGCCGGGATCACCACCCGCTGGCATCTGCGTCGCGGGCTGCTCGCGACACCCGCCTTCGCCGGCGCCGCGCAGCCGGACGTCCCCGCCGCCATCGCGCGGTTGCGGCTCAACGGCGCGCGGCGGCTCGCCGTCGCGGGCTGGTTCCTCGCGCCGGGACTGCTGCCGGACCGGATCGCGCGCCTGGCCCGCGAAGCCGACCCGTCGGTGATCGTCGCCGGGCCGCTGGGACCGGATCCGCGGATCGCCGGGCTCGTCCTGGACCGCTACGACGTCGCCGCCGCCCGGCTCGCCGCCTGATCATTCATCGGCACAGTAACGCGACTCGTCCCGTTCGGGCGCTTGATACCGATCTTCGGAGGGTCTTGTTCCCAGTTCCGTGACGCCTCGCGTATGGGAACGGAGAATTCTTGACGGGTTACTTAACTTGCCGGTAACTCTCTAAACGCTGCGCAGCGCCCTTTCTCCCCATCGAACCCCCAGGTAGGTGGAACATGAAGGCTGCCATCCGTGCCCTCGTCTGCGCTTCGGCCGTCCTCGTCCCGTTAGTCGGTCTCTCCGCCCCGGCTTCGGCGGCGACCACCGTCGTCTTCGACTGCGAGGCGAAACCGCCGCTCGTCGGGAACAAGTACCTCAAGCTGAACCAGGACGCCGACGTCACCGCGCCCGCCACGGTCGCACCCGGTGCCGCCCTCGACGTCGTCATCGACCCGGCGGCCAACACCGTCCCGGCCGAGGTCAGCGGGTACAAGGTCAAGCACATCAAGGACTTCGCGCTGAAGATCCCGATCCCGGCGAACTCGACCTGGGTGGGCGCCGAGCTCAGCGGCGGCTCCGGCATCGGCTCGACCCCGCCGAAGATCACCGTCTCGGGCAGCGTCGCGACGCTGAGCTTCCCCGGCCCGATCGCGGGCGGCTCGACGTTCGAACTGCCGACCGTCACCGCGCACCTCACCGCGGGCTCGTCCGGCACCATCGAGACGAAACTGGCGGGCAGCGGCTACGGCGACCCGGGCCTGACCTTCACCGCGGTGGTCAGCGCCGGCTTCGACGTCTCGGCGCCGACGTCGTGTTTCCCGAACCCCAGCCCCACCTTCACCACGACGACGATCGGCTGAGCGGCGCCTGCGCCACCATCGGAGCATGGTGGCGCAGGCCACTGCCCGGCCCGACTTCGCCCGTGCGAAGGTGTGGCCATGGCTGACGAACTGGTGCACTACGACGTGGTGGGCGGCACCGCCACGATCACCTTGGACTCCCCGCACAACCGCAACGCGCTCTCCGCCCAGCTGCGGCGTGAACTGAGCGAGTCGCTGGACAAGGCCCAGGCGGACGACGCGGTACGGGTCATCGTGCTCACCCACACCGGCCCGGTGTTCTGCGCCGGGATGGACCTCAAGGAGGCCCGCGGCGCCGGTGCGGGCGCCCAGGGCGTCAACGAGTTCCCGAAGATCCTCGAGCAGCTCTGGACCAGCCCCAAGCCTGTTGTGGCGAGGCTGGCGGGCCCGGCACGGGCGGGCGGCATCGGCATGGTGGCCGCGACCGACATCGCCGTCGCCGTGCACGAAGCGACGTTCGCCTTCTCCGAGGTGCGGATCGGCGTCGTCCCCGCGGTCATCTCGCTCACCGTGCTGCCGCGGCTCAACGCCCGTGCCGCGCACGAGCTGTTCCTGACCGGCGACACCTTCGACGCGAAGCGCGCCGTCGAGATCGGCCTGCTGAACTCGGCCGTCTCGGCCGACGAACTCGACGGCGAGGTCTCCCGCTACGTCAAGGCTCTCGCCCTCGGCGGCCCGAAGGCGCTCGCGGCGACGAAGGAGCTCCTCAGCAAGCCCCGCCCGGCGACACCTGGCGAAGGCTTCGAGGCCATGAACAAGCTGTCCGCCGGGTTCTTCGCGAGCGAAGAGGGCCAGGAAGGCATCACGGCCTTCGCGCAGAAGCGCAAGCCGAACTGGGTCCCTGAGGCCTAGTCCGGCAGGACCACGGTGAGGCGCCGGGAATCCGATCGGTCCCCGGTCGGTCCCAGCGCCCGCTGTGCGTCCGAGAGCACGCTCCGGACGGCCAGGTAGGCCTTCGGATCGCGATCCTTGAGCACCGAGGAACCGGACCAGATCAGCACGTGCTCACCCGTCGGGAGCCACGACAGGTCGGTGAGGCAGTCGTAGAGCGCGTCGAGGTTCTTCCCGAAGTAGTCTGGGAACGACAGCGCCTCCGCGATCGCGTCGAGCGTGGTGGCCTTGTCGACCGTCCGGCCGCCGTCGATCAGATGCGGATGCGCGCCGCGGGTGAACGCCTTGTCCGCCGCGTCCTTCGCCGCGCTCATCGATCGGTGTCCACTACGACGAAGGACTTGTAGTGGTCGTCGGTGTAGTACAGCTCTTTGCCGGTACCTCTCACCAGCCGCCTCGCCCCGCGATCCGGGCTGCCCGGCGTCTTGACCGTGTATTCCCGGTAGTAGCCGGACGCCTTGGCGGGCAGGACCTTTTCCCGGTTCTGGAAGAGGACGTCGTCGTTGCGCGGATACGGATACGGTCCGCCCGCCTTGATGAGCCCCCAGGTCTCGGATGCCTGCGGGGGCAGTCCCGTGAGCGGTTTGACCGGGAGACCGGACTCCTCGCCCGCGACCTTGCCCTTTGCCCGGTTCGCTCCGGTCTCGCCCGACGGCTTCGCCGAAGCGGACGAACTCGCCGGGGCCGAGGTGCTCTTCGAATCGTCACCGCTGATGCCGTCCTTGACGAACCAGCCGGCGAGCACCAGCACGATCAGGCCGATCAGGGCGGCGGTGATCCGCCTACGGTTGAACATGGTGCGCCAGCTTAGGAGGGCCGGTCGGGGTCGTTCGCATCGCGGGCCGTGCCGAAGAGCCTGGCGACCTTCCCGAAGAGCGTGTCGAGCAACCAGGCCGCGACCAGGCACAGCGGCACCACGACCGCCATGACCAGCACGAACTGCACGGGGAACGGGGCCTGCGCGAGCCACAACTCGACGCCGTCCCACCAGTCTGCAAGCCCGTTGAACACGCTGTGAGCCTACGCTCGTACCCCCTGCCACCGCCGGTCAGGCCATGTAGGTTGCTGGAATGTTCGCCGTTTACGCTTCCGAACCCAACGCCGAAAAGCCGCTGGACTCGCTCGTGATCGGCGAGCGACCCGAGCCCGAGGTGCCCGAAGGCTGGGTGCGGGTCCACGTCAAGGCCGCCAGCCTCAACATGCACGACCTGTGGACGCTGCGGGGCGTCGGCATCAAACCCGAGCAGTTCCCGATGATCCTGGGCTGCGACGGGGCGGGCACCCTCGACGACGGCACCGAGGTCGTCCTCCACTCGGTGATCAACGCCCCGGGCTGGCAGGGCGACGACACTCTCGACCCGAAGCGCACCCTGCTCACCGAGAAGCACCAAGGCTCGTTCGCCGAACAGGTCGTGGTCCCGGCGCGCAATGTCGTGCCGAAGCCGTCGAGCCTGAGCTTCGCGGAAGCCTCGACCATGGGCACGGCGTGGCTGACCGCGTACCGGATGCTGTTCGTGAAGTCCGGGCTGCGGCCGGGACAGACGATGCTGGTCCAGGGCGCCTCCGGCGGCGTCTCGACCGCCCTCGTGCAGCTCGGGCGCGCGGCCGGATTCCGGGTCTGGGTGACAGGGCGTAGCGAAGAGAAGCGTGCGCTGGCCGAGAATCTGGGCGCACATCAGACCTTTGAGTCCGGCGCGCGGCTGCCGGAGCGGGTCGACGCGGTCTTCGAGACCGTCGGGAAGGCGACCTGGTCCCACTCGGTGAAGTCGCTCAAACCGGGCGGGATCATCGTGGTTTCGGGCTCGACCAGCGGTCCGGACGCTCACGCGGAGTTGCAGCGCGTGTTCTTTCTGCAACTGCGTATCGCGGGTTCGACGATGGGGACCAGGGACGAACTGACCGATCTCCTCGCTTATCTGGAGCTCACCGGGGTCCGACCGCAGATCGGCGCGGAATTGCCTTTCTCGGAAGCGAAAACCGGGTTTAAGAACATGCTCGACGGGGAAACCTCGGGAAAGGTCGTCTTCGCGCATTGATCGGAGGGGTGCGACCGCCCCCTCGCTGCGCACGCAGACGCACATCCCCGCGTTCCTCGCAGGTCAAACCGCGATTTTCCGATCTTGTCAAGTGTCAAGAACGTTATGACTCAGCAAGATTCTTACGACCAAAGTTCGACCAAAATCCGACCTCTCGCGGTTAACCTGGAATCATGACCGCATCGCAGCGGCCCGAACCGGCGGACCCCGGGGGCCGGAACAACGCCGACGCCGACCCGATCCGCGTCTCTTTCCGGCGCTATGCCGGTGTCCGCACCAGAGTGCTCGAAGTCGGGCCGCAGCCGGTGGAATCCACCGACCGCGCGCCCCGGCGGGTACTCGGCAAGCGGGCCACCGCGCGCGGGCACGCCAAGCCGACGGCACCGAGGCTGGTGCTGCTGCACGGCTATTGCGACAGCGCCGACACCTGGCGCCCGGTTCTGGAGTTGCTCGCGGCCGCCGGTGTTCCGGCGGTCGCGGTCGATCTGCCCGGCTTCGGTGACGCTCAGCCACTCCGGCCCGGCCCGATGCTCCCGCAGCTGGACGCCTTCACCGCGGCCGTGATCAAAGAGCAGGCCGTACTCGGCACGGTGGTGCTCGCCGGCAACTCGCTCGGCGGCACGATGAGCCTGCGTGCCGCCGAGAACCATCGGCTGCCGGTCTCGGGCGTGGTGTCGATCGCCGCGCCCGGTTTCGTGGACAGCTGGCTGATCCGCACCGTGGCCCGCTACCCGCTGCCGCTGCGGATGTACTCGGCCCTGCCGTTGCCGATCCCCGGCTTCCTCGTGCGCGCCGTCGCCGAGCAGGTCGTCCCCCGGCTGTTGTACGCCAACGCCACCGCGGCGGACGCCGAGCAGGTGCGCCGGTTCACGTCGCTGTTCCCGGACTACCGCTCCACCACCAGCCGGCTCGAACAGGCGAGGCAACTCGTCGAGGAGCTGACGAACGCGTACCGGCTCGAAGAGGTCCGCATCCCGCTCCTGGTGGTCGTCTGTGGCAAGGACAAGCTGGTCAGCGCCGCCTCCGGACGGCAGCTGCACGCACTGGTCCCGCACAGCAGGTTGATGGTCCGCGAGGACTGGGGCCACTGCCCGCAGCTGGACGACCCCGTCGAGATCTCGGAGCTGCTGACCTACTTCTCCGCCAGCGCGTCGAGGCCGTCGAAGATCGCCGCCGCTCGCGTGGCCGCCGAAGTGAGCGAGGACACCGTCGCCGGATAGGTGCGGTGTCCCGACTCCCGCTACGGTGCCCTTCGGACTGTGACCCAGTCCGAAAGTCACAACCTGTTGGGAGACGACGATGTCCGCACCGCGCAGCCTGGGCACGGGATCCGGGATGTTCCGCCGCAAACCGATCGACCAGATCCAAGAACTCAGTGACGGCGGTGGCGGGCTCCAGCGCACGCTGGGCCTGCGCCAGCTGACCGCGATCGGCGTCGGCGGCATCATCGGCGCGGGGATCTTCTCCCTGGCCGGCGCGGTCGCGAACCAGACGGCCGGCCCCGCCGTGCTCATCTCGTTCCTCATCGCGGGCATCGCCAGCGCGGCCGCCGCGTTCTCCTACGCCGAGTTCGCCGGGCTGATCCCCCGCGCCGGATCCGCCTACACCTACGGCTACACGGTGCTGGGCGAGATCGTCGGCTGGTTCATCGGCTGGGACCTGCTGCTGGAGTACACCGCGATCGTGGCGGTGGTCGCGATCGGCATCTCCGGCTACTTCAACGAGTTGCTGGGCTACCTCGACATCGATCTCCCGACGTGGATGCTGGGCGCTCCGGGCACCGAAAAAGCCGGTGTGGAACCGGGGTCCTACAAGATCAACCTGTTCGCCGTGCTGCTGTGCCTGCTGATCGCCTTCATCCTCAACCAGGGCATGAAGAACGCCGCACGGTTCGAGACGCTGCTGGTCTACCTGAAGGTCGGCCTGGTCCTGCTCGTGATCGTCGTCGGCGTCTTCCACATCAACACCGACAACTACTCGAACTTCTTCCCGTTCGGGCTCAGCGGCGCGTTCACCGGCGCGGCGACGGTGTTCTTCGCGGTCTTCGGTTATGACGCCATGTCCACCGCGGCCGAGGAATCGACCGACTCCCAGAAGCACATGCCGAAGGCGATCATCTACTCGCTCGCCATCTCGATGGTGCTCTACGTGCTGGCCTGCCTGGTCCTGACCGGGATGGTCAACTACAAGGACATCGACAGCGAGGCCGCGTTCTCCAGCGCCTTCGCCGGTGTCGGGATGAAGTGGCTCGGCCTGATCATCGCGGTCGGCGCGATCATCGGTATCACCACGGTGCTGTTCACCTTCCTCATGGGCGCGAGCCGCGTCGGCTACTCGATGAGCCGCGACGGCCTGCTGCCGAAGTGGTTCAGCAAGACCCACCCGGTGCGCAAGGTGCCGAGCCGGATGACGTGGGTGCTCGGCGTCGCGTCGGCGATCATCGCCGGGCTGCTGCCCATCGGCGAGGCAGCGGAACTGACGAACATCGGCATCCTGCTCGCGTTCGTCGTCGTCTGCGTCGCGGTGATCGTGCTGCGCTACAAGCAGCCGGACCTGCCGCGGACGTTCAAGACCCCGGGCATGCCGGTCGTGCCGATCATCGGCATCGTCTTCTCGATCTGGCTGATCACGTTCCTGAACTACCACACCTGGCTGCGGTTCGCGGCCTGGTTCGGCCTCGGCCTGATCGTCTACTTCGCCTACAGCCGCCGTCACTCCGCGATGAACCCTGGCAACGGCAACGCGAAGCAGGTCAGCGGAGACGACTCAAACGCGTAGCGGCTTCGCGGGCTTCGGCTTGGAGGCGTTCGACGATCGACGCCACCGGGCCGGAGTCCGCGAGTTCGTAGGTCTGCCCCGCGTAGAGGGACATCACTTCCGGGTCCCCCGCCTTGCCCGCCGCCGCGCGGATCGGTTTGGTCAGGTTGTTGACCTCCGGATACGCCGACGGCGCCGTGGCCGAGAAGTCCGCGACCGCGCGGTTGACCAGTGACCGGGCAGGACGCCCGCTGAACGCCCTGGTGAACGCCGTAGGCCTTCCCCCGTCCGCGAGCGCTTGCCGGTGCGCGGGCTGCGTCCCGGCTTCGTCCGCCCGCAGGAACGCGGTACCCAGCTGCGCCGCGTCGGCGCCCGCCGCCAGCACCGCCGCGATGTCGGCGCCGTGCACGAGCCCACCGGTCGCGACGAGCGGCAAGTCCGTCCGTGCCGAGACCAGGCGAAGCAGGCTGAGCACGCCGTACTGCACTCCCCCGCCTTCGGCTCCGGGCTCGTCAGCGAAGAGCCCTCGATGCGCTCCGGCTTCGAATCCCTGGACCACGAGCGCGTCCGCGCCGGCCGCCACCGCCTGGTCGGCCTCCGCCGGGCTGGTGACCGTGACGGCCACCTTGCTTCCGTTGGCGTGCAGGCGTTCGACGTCCTGGGGTGAGGGCGTGCCGAAGGTGAAGGAAACGACCGGCACCTTCCGCTCCAGCACGACGTCGAGTTTCGCGGTGTAGGCGTCGTCGTCCCAGCGCGGTTCGCCCGGCTCGACGCCGTAGCGCTCGGCCTCCGCGCGCCAGCGCTCGAGGTGGCCGCCGAGATCCGCCGTCGCGGCGCCACCCGGGACGAAGAGGTTCACCCCGAACGGCTCACCGGTGAGTTCGGCCGTCTCCGCGATCCGGTCCGCCAGGGCGTCGGCGCTCAGATAGCCCCCGGAGAGGAAACCGAATCCGCCCGCCGCGGTCACCGCGGCCACGAGCTCCGGAGTGGTCGGCCCGCCCGCCATCGGGGCCGCGATCACGGGGAAACGCAGGTCTTCGAACACGTTTCCGACGATAGTCCTCTCCTGGCGACACGGTATGTGACGTTCGAGTCACGCCAAGGTTCCTTGCTGGTGGTCTAGACCTTTAACGCCGAAAATGCGACGATCGGACAAGTCGTGACGCGGGTCACGTCTCCCAAGTCCCCCAGGAGGCCCTGGTGAAGACCTTGAGAGTGCGGCTCGGCCGCGCCTTCGTCGGGGTGGCGCTGCTCGCCGGCGTCACCACCGCAGCCGCCCCCGTCGCCGACGCGGCCACCCCGCCATTGCAGGCGATCGTCCCGGTACCGGTCTCGGCCCAGGCGGTCACCGGCGCCGACCACGCCCTGACCGCGACCACCAAGATCTACACGCAGGCCGGTTCGGCGCCCGCCAAGGCCGTTGGCGAGTACCTCGCCGGGGTCCTCCGCACGTCCACCGGCTTCGCCCTGCCCGTCTCCGACGCGCCCTCGGGCACGCCGACCGACGGCATCTCGCTACTGCTGTCCGGCGCCGACGCCCGAGTCGGCGACCAGGGTTACCAACTGAACTCGACGTCCGCCTCGGTCATCCTGCGCGCGACGACGGCTCAGGGCCTCTTCGGCGGCGTTCAGACGCTGCGCCAGTTGCTGCCCGGCAAAGTCGAGAGCCCCACGGTGCAGCAGGGCCCCTGGACCATTCCGGGCGCCACCATCCTGGACTATCCGCGTTTCGGCTATCGCGGCGCGATGCTCGACGTCGCCCGGCACTTCCACCCCGTCGCGACCGTCAAGCGGTACATCGACCAGCTGGCGCAGTACAAGATCAACAACCTGCACCTGCACCTGGCCGACGACCAGGGCTGGCGCATCCAGATCGACAGCTGGCCACGACTGACGACCTACGGCGGCAGCACCCAGGTCGGCGGCGGCGCCGGTGGCTACTACACCAAGGCGCAGTACACCGAGATCGTGAACTACGCGGCTTCACGGTTCATCACGGTCATCCCGGAGATCGACATGCCCGGGCACACCAACGCCGCCCAGGCGTCGTACGCCGAACTGAACTGCAACAACACCGCTCCCCCGCTGCGCACCGACACCGCGGTCGGCTACAGCTCGCTCTGCATTTCGAAGGAGCTCACCTACACCTTCGTCAACGACGTGATCCGGGAGGTCGCCGCGCTGACGCCCGGGCCGTACTTCCACCTCGGCGGTGACGAGGCCCAGGCCACCACCGACGCGGACTACCGCACCTTCATGAACCGTGTGCTGCCGATGGTGGCCGCCGCGGGCAAGCAGGTCGTCGGCTGGCACGAGATCGGCAAGGCCACCCTGCCCGCCACGGCGACCCCGCAGTTCTGGGGCACGACGACCTCCAGCACGGAGGTCTCGAACGCCGTCGCCCGCGGCAGCAAGGTGATCCTGTCGCCGGCGAACAAGGCGTACCTGGACATGAAGTACAACTCCAGCACGCCGATCGGGCTGTCGTGGGCGGGATACATCGAGGTCCAGGACGCCTACAACTGGAACCCGGGCGCCTACCTCTCCGGCGTGCCCGAATCCGCCGTCCGCGGCGTCGAATCCCCGCTGTGGACCGAAACCGTGGTGACCCCGGCGAACATCGACTACCTCGCCTTCCCGAGGCTTCCGGCGCACGCCGAACTCGGCTGGTCGCAGTGGTCGACGCACGACTGGAACGTCTTCCGGGTACGCCTCGGCGCGCAGGCCCCGCGCTGGCAGGCACAAGGCATCAACTACTACGCGTCGAGCCAGGTGCCTTGGGAAACCGGATCCGGCAACCCCGGCACCTGCTCACTCCCGGCGTGGGACCGCGCCTCGGTCTACACCGGCGGAGCGACCGTCTCCCACAACGGGCACAAGTGGGCGGCACAGTGGTGGACGCAGGGCGAAGAGCCCGGGACCACCGGCCAATGGGGAGTCTGGCGCGACAACGGCACCTGCTGAATCCGGCCGGGGCCGGTGGGGATTCCGGAAATCCTCGCCGGTCCCGGCCAAAACTTTCTAAACTGGCGGCATGGGGGCACACCCGGCGAAAACACGCTGGCACCACAGGTTCGCCGTTCACGAGATCATGGGCGCGATCGTCGCCGGCCTGGGTCTCCTCATGACCATCGGATGCGTGATCTTGGCGGCCATGGGCACCCTGCTCGCCCCGTGGTTTTTCGTGGTCCCGTTCCTGGCCGTCTGGCTGCTGGCGGGCTTCACGATGGCGATACCCGTCCTTTCCCAGCGGTCATCCGGGATCCGAGTCCGTGAAGAAGGCCGGTTCTTCCCCCGACGACAAATCGCCTGGGAAGACATCTCGGAGTTCATCGTGACCTCGAAGGCCGAAGATCTCACGTCGGAGTTCCTCAAGGCTCCCAAGACCGAGGAGTTCGGAGCCGGCCGCTCGATCCTCGTCGTCAAGCTCCGGGACGGCCGCCGGGTGCCGACGGAATTCCAAAGCCTGGGAAAGGAATCCCCCTTCGCCCCCGGCCCGGACGGGGAAGAGAGTCCCGGCTTCTATTGGCAACCGGCCAGGAAGTTCGACAACACCGTCATCGCCCTCCGGGCCGCTCTCGCGGCTCACCGCTCGTCTCCCGCGGAGGGCTGACCGGGCGCTACGGTGGTTCCATGGCCGCAGACCTCGAACTCGTCCGCACTCTTTCCTTGCGCGAAAACGGACTCGCGACCGTCGCGACGGTACGCGCCGACGGCACCGTGCACTCCTCGGTGGTGAACGCCGGGGTGATCGAAGACCCCGTCACCAAGGCTCCGGGAGTCGGTTTCGTCGCGGTGGGCGGGGCGAAGAAACTCGACCTGTTCCGCCGGGCCGGCCACGCCACGATCACCTTCCGCCGCGGCTGGGAATGGGCGGCGGTCCAGGGCACCGTCCACCTCATCGGCCCGGACGACCCGGATCCGGACTTCGACCCGGCCGGGCTCCCCGGGCTGCTGCGCGAGGTCTTCGTCGCGGCGACAGGCACCCATGACGACTGGGACGAGTACGACCGCGTGATGGCGGCCGAACGCCGTGTCGCCGTCTTCGTCACGGCGAACCGCGTCAGTGGAAATCGCTGACACGAAAAAGGCCGCCCGATAACGCTTCGGGCGGCCTTTTCGCGAGTGTCGCTACTTCTTCTTGCCGTTGTCCTCAGTGGACAGTGCGGCGACGAAGGCCTCCTGCGGGACCTCGACCCGGCCGACGGTCTTCATCCGCTTCTTGCCTTCCTTCTGCTTTTCCAGCAGCTTGCGCTTACGCGAGATGTCACCGCCGTAGCACTTCGCGAGCACGTCCTTGCGGATCGCGCGGATGGTCTCGCGGGCGATGATCCGGGCCCCGATGGCGGCCTGGATCGGCACCTCGAAGTTCTGCCGCGGGATCAGCTCGCGAAGCCGGTTCACCATGCGGTTGCCGTAGTTGTAGGCGTCGTCCTTGTGCACGATCGCGGAGAACGCGTCCACGCCCTCGCCCTGCAGCAGGATGTCCACCTTGACCAGGTCCGCCGCCTGCGAACCGGCCTCTTCGTAGTCCAGCGACGCGTAGCCGCGCGTACGCGACTTCAGCGTGTCGAAGAAGTCGAAGATGATCTCACCCAGCGGCATGTTGTACCGCAGCTCGACACGATCCTCGGACAGGTAGTCCATGCCGAGCAGCTGGCCGCGCTTGTTCTGGCACAGCTCCATGATCGTGCCGATGAACTCGGACGGCGCCAGGATGCTCACCTTGCTGACCGGCTCGAGCACCTTGTCGATCTTGTTCCCGGTCGGCCAGTCCGAGGGGTTGGTGACGTGGATCTGCTTGCCGTCGTCCTGCACGATGTCGTAGACCACGTTCGGCGCGGTGGAGATCAGGTCCAGGCCGAACTCGCGCTCCAGCCGGTCCCGGGTGATCTCCAGGTGCAGCAGGCCGAGGAAGCCGCAGCGGAAGCCGAAGCCGAGCGCCACCGACGTCTCGGGCTCGTAGTCCAGGGCGGCGTCGTTGAGCTGGAGCTTGTCCAGGGCCTCGCGCAGCTCGGGGTAGTCCGAACCGTCCACCGGGTACAGGCCGGAATAGACCATCGGCTTCGGCTCGCGGTAGCCCGCGAGGGCCTCCTTCGCGCCGTTGCGCTCGGAGGTCACGGTGTCACCGACCTTGGACTGCCGGACGTCCTTCACCCCGGTGATCAGGTAGCCGACCTCGCCGACGCCCAGCCCCTTGCTGGCCTTGGGCTCCGGCGAGATGATCCCGACTTCCAGCAGCTCGTGCGTGGCGCCGGTGGACATCATCTTGATCCGCTCGCGCGGGGTGATTTTGCCGTCGACGACCCTGATGTAGGTCACGACGCCCCGGTAGGTGTCGTACACCGAGTCGAAGATCATCGCCCGTGCCGGGGCGTCCGCGTCACCCTGCGGTGCGGGCACCTGCTTGACGACGGCGTCGAGGAGCTCGCCGACCCCGACACCGGTCTTCGCGGACACGCGGAGCACGTCCGACGGTTCGCAGCCGATGATGTGCGCGATCTCGGCGGCGTACTTGTCCGGGTCGGCGGACGGCAGGTCGATCTTGTTGAGCACCGGGATGATCTGGAGGTTGTTCTCCAGCGCGAGGTACAGGTTCGCGAGCGTCTGCGCCTCGATCCCCTGTGCGGCGTCGACCAGCAGGACAGCCCCTTCACACGCTTCGAGCGCGCGGGAGACCTCGTAGGTGAAGTCGACGTGGCCGGGGGTGTCGATCATGTGCAGGACGTGGTCCTGACCGTCGACCTTCCAGGGCAGGCGCACGTTCTGCGCCTTGATGGTGATCCCGCGTTCCCGCTCGATGTCCATGCGGTCGAGGTACTGCGCACGCATGGCCCGTTCCTCGACCACACCGGTGAGCTGCAGCATCCGGTCGGCCAGGGTCGACTTGCCGTGGTCGATGTGCGCGATGATGCAGAAGTTCCGGATGAGCTCCGGGGGCGTGAAGGTCGTGTCGGCGAACGTCGTCAACGGGTTTCCTCGCGAAGGTCGGGGTGTGCCACCTCTATGCTCCCATGCCGCTCCGGGTGCGAGTGGGGGTCATCCCCGATGCGGCCCGTGGCGTGCTGTGGTGCCCTCGAAGTATGAGTAATTCACTGACCCAGATCCTCGACAAGACGTTCGGCCATCCCAGGGGACTGCTCGGCCGGTTCGGTGGCCTGGCGATGGCGCACGGCAACGCTGCCACCGAACTCCGCATCGTCGAACTGGCCTCGATCGAGTCGGGCGAAACCACCCTGGTCGTGGGGCCTGGTCCTGGTATCGGCCTGCAGGCCGCGGCCGAGCGCGCCGGCCGCGCGATCGGCGTCGATCCGTCCCCGGAGATGCTCGCCCGCGCCCGCAGACGGTGTGGCGACAAGGTGGAGCTGCGGAGCGGCGCCGCGGACTCCACGGGCGAGCCGGACGAGAGCGTCGACGTGGTCCTGAGCGTCAACAACGTGCAGTTGTGGGAGGACCGGGCGGCCGGGTTCGCCGAGCTGTTCCGCGTGCTCCGGGCGGGCGGCAGGCTGCTGCTGTCGTCGCACGAGAAGTGGCTGCCGGTTTCCCGCCACGAGCTGGCCGACGAAGCGGCCGCCGCCGGCTTCACCGACCTGCAGACCTGGACCTGGGACCCGCCGGGCTTCGGCGCCTCGCTCGCCGCTCAGCTGCGCGCGGTCAAGCCCGCGGCCTAACGCGGGTCGGTCCGCAACGGATGCTCACGCGGCACCTCGACCAGCACGATCCTGGTGCCGTCCGGGTCGGCGATCCACGCTTCGTCCAGGCCCCAGGGTTCACGGCGAGCCCCGCGAACCGGGTCCAAGCCCTTCGCGGCGAGTTCCTCGAGTGCCGCGGGCAGGTCCCGGACCTGGAGCCACAAGGCGACGTCCGGGGTAGGGCCCGCCTCCCCGGTACCGACGATCTCGATCGACCCGTTCCCGGCGAAGAACACCGTCCCACCAGGGAACTCCTTGTCGATCGCCAAGCCAAGGGTGTCCCGATAGAACGCCGTCGACACGTCGAGGTCCTTCGGGTGGATCAGCACCCTGCTGCTCAGCACGTCCATGGCTCAATCCCTACCCGATGGGTTCAGGCCATCGCAATCGCGGCGATGCCCGCCAGCACCACCACGGACCCGACAAGCCTGCGTACGGCGTTCGCTTCCTTCAAGATCAGCCAGGCCGCCAAGCCGCCGAGGACGATGCTCAACTCCCGCGCGGGTGCGACGAGGCTCACCGGAGCGATCCGGAGGGCGTAGAGGACCAGCAGGTAGGCGATCGGTGAGAACAAACCGACGATGACGATTTCACGCTTGTGCTCGCGCCAGAGCCACGAGACCTCTTCGCGGTCCTTCAGCGCGTACGGCGCCATGAGCAGGCTCTGCACGATCGCACCGGTTCCGAAGTAGACGATCGGCGGGACACCGAGACCGGTGACCGAATGCGCATCCCAGAGTGTGTAGGCGGCGATCGTCAGTCCGGTCAGCAGCCCGTACGCCACGCCCTTGCGGCGAGCGACGCGATCCGCGGCGTCGGCGTGGGCTGGTACCCGACCGGTACCGATGACCAGCACCCCGGCGACCACAAGGAACGCGCCCACCAAACCGAGCGGCCCAGGTCGCTCGCCGAGCAGTACGACGGCCGCGAGCACCGAGATCAGCGGCCCGGTCCCGCGGGCGAGGGGATACACGACGGACAGGTCGCCGACGGCGTATCCCCGTTGGAGGACGACTCCGTAGGTGACGTGGAACACCGCGGTGACCGCGGCGGCGAGCAGCCATGTCCACTGTGGACGTTGCGGCTCCACGGCCAGCGAAACCGCCATGACAGGGATGAGCAGGACCGCGGACAAGCTGTAGTAGGCCCAGACGAACCGGGCTCCGCCACGGCGGATCCGCTTGGCTGCCAGGTTCCAGCCCGCGTGAATGACGGCGGCGGCGATGACGAGGGACAGGGCGGTGGCGTTCACTGCGGACCTTTCACGTTTTCCGCGCATGCGGAAAACACCGGTCCTCCAGGCTTTTGTCCCGTCAGATGAACGGCGGCGCTTCCGGCTCCGCCGATGGTGCCGCTCGGACCTGTCCCGCTTGCCCTGATTGTGTGTTTCGCTGAACGGGCAGGCGGCGGAACCCTAGGCACTACGCTCTCGACCGTACCGCAAGAGCCTCGCCGGAGGCGGCCGAGATCCGCTCCGGGACGGCTGTTAAGCTCGCCCTTCACCGCTGTGTGGCATTCCGTCATGGAGGAAACCCGCGCCGCTTTCACGAGCGCGCAGGGCCGGTCACAGCGCGGCGGTGAAACCACCGAGAGATTCAAGAGGAGCGCCCCCGTGGCCAACATCAAGTCGCAGATCAAGCGCATCACCACCAACGAGAAGGCGCGTCAGCGCAACCAGGCGATCCGGTCCTCGGTGAAGACCGCGATCCGCAAGTTCCGCGAGGCCGCCGACTCCGGCGACAAGGCCAAGGCCCTGGAGCTGCAGAAGGACGCGGCCAAGAAGCTGGACAAGGCCGTGACCAAGGGCGTTCTCCACGCCAACCAGGCCGCCAACAAGAAGTCCGCGCTGGCGAAGCGCGCTAACTCTCTTTAATCGCGCGCTGACGTAAACGCGCCGAAGGGGCGTCGATCCGCTTGTCACTCACGTGGCGCGGGGAGGCGCCCCTTCATCGCGTTTACGTGGGCCTTCGGCCCAAGGGAGGGCGCGCGACTGGTGAAGTCTCGCCGTCGCGCTGGCGCGCTTTCGGCGAGACAGTCCGCCGGTCCGGTTGTCGGGCGCGTTGACCTTCGGGGTTGGTCCGGCGGGTGTGTTAGCGGCTGGGGGTGCCGTGTGCGGCGACGACTTCCAGGACGGCGCGTTCCAACGCGTACTCCGGGTCGGCCGCGGCACCCTTGACCTCGGCGTTGAGCCTGGCGACGATCCGCATGGCGGTGGCGAGACCGTCCTGCCCCCAGCCGCGGGCCTGCCCCTGCGCCTTGCGCACCTTCCACGGCGGCATCCCCAGTTCGCCCGCCATCTGGTTCGGGTTCCCGCGACCCGCGCCGGACACCCGCGCGATCGTCCGGACGGCGTCGGCGAGGGCGTCCGCGACCAGCACGTGCGGAACGCCCAGCTGCATCGCCCAGCGCAGTGACTCCAGCGCCGCCGCCATGTCACCGGCGACGGCCTTCTCGGCGACCGCGAACCCGTTCACGTCCGCGCGGCCCCGGTGGTAGCGGCGGACCGCCTGCTCGTCGACCGCTCCCCCGGCGTCCGCGACGAGCTGGGTCGCGGCCGACGACAACTCGCGCAGATCCGAGCCGACGGCATCGATCAGCGCGAGCACGGCCGCACCGTCGATCTTCCCGCCGACCCGGCGGACTTCGTTGCGGACAAAGGATTCCCGCTCAGCGGCCTTGGTCAGTTTCGGGCACTCGACGACCTCCGCCCCGGCCTTCTTCAACGCCGTGGGAAGCGCCTTCGCGGCCTTGCTCCGGCCGCCTCCGCTGTGCACGACGACGAGCACGATGCCCTCGGCGGGCGCCTTGACGTAGGCCATCACCCCGTCGGCGAGCTCCTGCGAGATGTCGTGCGCGGATTCGAGGACGATCACCCTGCCCTCGGCGAACAACGAAGGGCTGACCATCTCCGCGAGCGCGGGGACTGTGAGGTCCGACACCCGGATCCGAGACAGGTCCGCCGTCGGATCGGCCGCTTTGGCCGCGTCCGAAGCGCTGCGGACCGCGCGTTCGATCAGCAGCTCTTCCTCACCGAGAACCAGGACCAGCGGCGATGGGGCGGAAGCTTGCGTCGTCACGGTGACGATCCTCCCACTCGTCCTCTCGGGTGCTTTGTCCGGTGACGTGTTCCGGGCACGGTGGCCCCACCCGAGCCTCATGTCGTACGGTGTTGGCGAGGCGACGCGCTCTAACGCGTGCCGACAATCGAATACCGCTCATCCAGAGGGGCAGAGGGAACGGCCCGATGAAGCCCCGGCAACCGGCGTCAGCCTGTCATTCCGCGATCGCGGGATAGCTGACGAACACGGTGCCAATTCCGGCCCGCCATGGCGGGGCAGATGAGGAAGGAACCTCGCGATGACCGCAACCCTCGGCACGACCTCCACCACCAAGACCCCGGATCTCGGACCGGCCGTCGAACTGGTGTCGAAGGAAGAGGGACACCGGCAGCCACTCGCCCCCGAATTCGTTTCCGCCGAGGACTTCTCGCCGCTCGAGGTCGCCTACGACTTCGGCCGCGTGCGCCGCGAGGACATCGAAGCCGGGCCGAAAAACATCTGGCGCTACAAGAAGCTCCTTCCTGTTCCCTCGAACGTCGAGGAAATCCCCAACACCGAACCCGGCGCCACCAGGCTCATCCAGGCCGACAGGCTCGCGAAGGCGTTGGGCGTCAAGAAGGTCTGGGTCAAGGACGACACCGGCAACCCGACCCACTCGTTCAAGGACCGCGTGGTCGCCGTCGCGCTGGCCGCCGCGCGCGAGTTCGGGTTCGACGTGCTCGCCTGTCCGTCGACCGGCAACCTGGCCAACGCGGTCGCCGCCGCGGCGGCCCGCGCCGGCTGGCGGTCGGTCGTGCTGATCCCGAAGACCCTCGAGCGCGCCAAGATCCTCACCACCGCCGTGTACGACGGCGACCTGATCGCGGTCGACGGCAACTACGACGACGTGAACCGGCTCGCCACCCAGCTCGCCGCCGAGCAGGAGAGCTGGGCGTTCGTCAACGTGAACGTCCGGCCCTACTACTCCGAAGGCTCGAAGACGCTGGCCTTCGAGGTCGCCGAGCAGCTCGGCTGGCGGCTTCCCTCGCAGATCGTGGTGCCGATCGCCTCCGGTTCCCAGCTCACCAAGGTGGACAAGGGTTTCCGTGAGTTCGGGCAGCTCGGCCTCGTCGACGAGACGCCGTACAAGGTGTTCGGCGCGCAGGCCACCGGCTGCTCGCCCGTCTCGGCGGCGTTCCGCGCCGGCCACGACGTCGTCCAGCCGGTCAAGCCGGACACGATCGCCCGTTCGCTGGCGATCGGCAACCCGGCCGACGGCCCCTACGTCCTCGACGTGGTCAACCGCACCGGCGGTGCGATCGAAGACGTCACCGACGAAGAGGTCGTCGAGGGCATCCGGCTGCTCGCCCGCACCGAAGGCGTCTTCACCGAGACCGCCGGCGGCGTCACCGTGGCGACGGCGAAGAAGCTCATCGAGACCGGCAAGCTCAACCCGGACGAGGAGATCGTGCTCCTGATCACCGGTGACGGCCTCAAGACCCTCGACGCCGTCGAGGACAAGATCGGCCCGAAGGCCACCGTCAGCGCCTCGGCCGACGCGGTCCGCGAGGCTCTCGGCATCTGAGTTCCGGCGGCCCGCCTCAAGAACGAGGCGGGCCGCGGGGCTCACCCCGGCGCGTCAGGGCAAGGCCTCGCGCGTCGGAGACGACCGCCGTGTCGCCGTCCGTGTCCGTCCTGGCGATCGCAGCGCCGACCGCAGCCAGATTGTCCAAAGTGGACTTGTTCGGGTGACCGTAGGTGTTTCCGGCGCCGACACTCACCAGCGCGGCCCTCGGCGCGACGGCGTTGAGGAAATCCGGTGCCGTGTAACGACTTCCGTGATGCGGGACCTTCAGGATCTCGGCACGCAGGTCGGCGCCTTCGGCCATCAGGTCGGCCTGGGCGGCGAGTTCGACGTCGCCGGTCAGCAGCAACCGGCCCGCCGGAGTCCCGGCACGCAGGACCACCGAACCGTTGTTGATCACCGTGCCGTCCTGTTCGAGGACCGAGCGCCGGGTGACGTACCGCGGCCCCAGTACGTCCAGTGTCAGTCCCGGCCAGTCCAGCCGTTGCCCGATCCCCAGTTCCAGCAAGGGAATCCCGCGGCGCGCGGTCTCGTCGGCGACCTGCCGCCAGGCCCAGGCGGGAGCCCGGCCCGGACCGACTGCGACCGCCCCGACCGACCGGCCCTCGAAGACGGATTCGAGGCCTCCGATGTGGTCGGCATGCAGATGGCTCAGCACGATCAGCGGAACGCGGTCCACCCCCAACCTGCTGAGGCATTCGTCCACCGGACCTGGTTCCGGCCCGGTGTCGACCAGGATCGCCCTCCCGGGCTCGGCCGTGGCGAGGACGACTGCGTCACCCTGTCCGACGTCGCAGGCGACGGCGCTCCACGACGCCGGTGGCCACGCCGGGGCCAGCACCCGCACCGGAACGAAGACGAGGAGCCCACCGGCCAAAGCGAGCGCCAGCAGGATCCTGCCGTGACGCAGCCGGATGGCGAGGAGCAGCACGACGAGCAGGCCGGCCACCAGCAGTCCGCCCCACCAGCCATCCGGCCAGTCCACGACCGCTCCCGGCGCGCGGGCGCCATGGCGGGCCACGGTGATGAGCCAGCTCGCCTCGGGTTCGGTCAGGCGGACGAGCAGCCTGCCCGCCGACGGCCACCACGGTCCGACGACGGTCGCGAGCACGCCGAACACGGTGGCCGGGGCGACCACGGGCGCGGCGAGCACGTTGGTCACCACCGAGACGAGACTGACCGATCCCGCCATGCCCGCGATGACCGGCGCCGTCATCACGAACGCGGCCAGCGGGATGGCCAGCCCCTCGGCGTAGCCGGCCGGCACTCCGCGTCCGACCAGCCACTCGGCCCACCTCGGGGCCAGCAGTACCAGCCCGGCCGTGGCCAGCACCGAAAGCGCGAACCCGAAGTCCGCGGCCATCGCGGGATCGGCCACGACGAGCCCCGCCACCGCGAACGCCAGCGCGGGTAGCGCCGAACCCCGGCGCCCCAGTGCGAGCGCCAGCAACCCGACCGCCCCCATCACCCCGGCGCGGAGCACGCTGGGCGCGGGCCCTGCGAGGACCACGAACCCGGCGAGCCCCGCGGCGGCCGCGGCGGCGGACGTCCGCGGCCCGACCCGGAGCACTCGCAGGAGGAGAAGGATCGAGCCGCAGACGATCGCCACGTTCCCACCGCTCACGGCCATCAGGTGGGACATGCCGGAGTCCGTGAACTCGCGCTCGACTCTGGGGGACAGTGTGCTCGTGTCCCCCACGACCAGTCCGGGCACCAGACCGGCCTGCTCCTCGGGGAGGACGGCGCACAGGTCCCGGAGCCCGGTGCGCAGCGATTCCGCGGCTCGCTGCCACCAAGGCGCCGGTCCGAGTGCCGACGGCGGACCTCGCACCGAGAGGACCGCGACCGTCAGTTCGGCCCCCTCTGCCGGTGCGAGCCGTCCGGAGGCGGTGACCTGCTGCCCGGGCAACAGGTCCGTCCACCCCGCGGCGGGAGCGAGCAGCAGGATCCGGCCGGCCGAATCCACCACCCGCTCCGCCGCCACCACGGCGTCCACCGTCGCGGCGATGACCACCAGGCGGGTGCCTGCCCGGCGATCGGCGTATCCGGCGCCGCGGACCGGACGTGGCCGCTCGGTGACCACCACCCTCATGGTGGCGTCGCTCCCCCGTGCGGCGGCGGCACGGAGGTCGTCGTGCTCGGCGGCCCGGATCCGCAGCGCCACCGGACCGGCGGTGAGCACCCCGAGGACCGCTAGCACGCCCAGGCCCGCCACCCACCGGGACGCCGTCCGGCGGGCACGGAGACCGGCTGCGATCGCGAGCACCACGGCGGCCGCACCGCAGAGCATCGTGATCCACCAGCCGCCGAGCAACCCGGAGAGAGTGCCGAGCCAGGCCGTCGCCGCGGCCGGTATCAGCCGCAGATCCTGACCTCGCCACGACGTGGTGTCCACTTCGGACGGATCGGCGGACGGGTTCATCCGACGGACACCAACTCCCGGATCTTCTTGAATTTTGCTTCGCCGATCCCTTCTACGTCACGGAGTTGCTCGACCGTGGTGAACCCGCCGTGCCCGGACCGCCAGTCGACGATGCGTTTGGCCATCACCTCGCCGACCCCGGGCAGGGAGTCGAGTTGCTCGGCCGTGGCCGTGTTCAGGTCGAGCTTCCCGGTCGGTGTTCCTGTTCCGGCCGCGGCCGGAACAGGAACACCCACGGCCACCTGCTCGCCGTCGGTGAGCCGCCGGGCCAGGTTCAGCCCGGTCAGATCCGTTCCGGGCGGTGCCCCACCGGCCGCCGTGAGGGCATCGGCGACCCGTGCGCCCGGAGGGATCGTGACCAGGCCGGGTTTGAGCACCCGGCCGACGACGCTGATCACCAGAGGCGCCTTGCCCGCCGCGGCGGGGGCTTCTCCGGCGGCCTTGGCCGACGGCAGGGGCGGCGGGGTCTCCGCCCCTGGCCGGTGTCCGAACAAAGCGATCGCGCCGGTCACGATCACGGCCACCGCGATCAGCACGGCCACCACGGCGAACCACCGCCGGTTCACCGGAACCCCGTCCGCCGTGAACCGGGCGGGCACCCAGCGGCGGACGAGCCTGCCCGAGGGCGGGCCCTGGGCGGCGGGCGACGACAGCTGCGCGGCCAGCCACGCCAGCCTGGCGTTGGCGGAGGAGCCCGGTGGACGGGCGGTTTGGTCGAACACGTGACCGACGCTACGGAGCGGGGGTGGCGGGCGGCAGTGGAGAATCGCGAGGCTGTGGACAAGTGGGGTGTTGTGGACAACCCGGCCCCGGGCGGGACCAGATCACCGGTTTCCGTCGGGGCCGTGTGGGATGGTGGCGGGTTTCCTAACCCGCCCGCTGGATCACGACACCGAGCACGCCGGGACCGGTGTGGGCCCCGATGACGGCGCCGATCTCCGACACCACGCACCCCTCCGGGCAGTCGATGGACTCTTCCAGCCGGTTGGCCAGTTCGACGGCGCGTTCCGGCGAGGCCAGGTGATGGACGGCGATGTCGGCGAGTCCGCCGTCTGCCGCTTTCACGGCGAGTTCGACCAGTCGCGCCACCGCGCGGTTCATCGTCCGCACCTTTTCCAGCGGCTGGATCTTGCCCTCGGACATGTGGAGTACCGGTTTCACCGCGAGCGCCGTGCCGAGCAGGGCCGCCGCCGGGCCGATCCGTCCGCCACGGCGCAGGTATTCGAGGGTCTCGACGGCGAACAAGGTCTCCGAACGGCTCACCGCGTCGACCGCGGCGGCCTCCACCTCGGCCGGATCGGCCCCGTCAGCGGCGGCGCTCGCCGCGCGCAGGGCGGCGAACCCCAGTCCCATCGCGGTGCTGCGCGAATCGACCACGCGCACCTTGTCCGGCCCGACCTCCTGGGCCGCGAGCACCGCCGCTTCCCAGGTCCCGGACAACTCACGGGACAGATGGACCGACACGACGGCGTCCGCGCCTTCGGCCAGCGCCGCGCGGAACTCCTTGACGAATTCGGCGGGGGTCGGCCGGGACGTCGTCACCATGCTGCGTTTGCCGAGCGCTTCGGCCAGAGCCGCGGGGCCCATCTCGACGCCGTCGAGGAACACGACGCCGTCCACGAGGACGTGCAACGGGACCACCCGGATCCCGTTCCGTTCGGCGAAGCCTTCCGGCAGGTGGGCGGTGGAATCCGTGACTACGGCGACCGACACGGCAGTCAGCCTACGTTGCCGCGGGGCGCAGCACCGGGGCCATCAGGCGGGCCATTTCCGCGCCGACGGCGGCGTGCCCTTCCCAGCCCCAGTGCATCCCGTCCGGATTGCCCCGGCCGCTCAGCACGTGATCGCCGACGACGGCCGCGAGATCGAGAAGCGGGACGTCCGCGCGGCGCCCCCAAGCGGCCATGGCCGCGGCGGCACCGGAACGGGCGGTGTGGACGCGGCCGTACGAATCGGACCGGTGCACGGACGGCAGCATGCCGAAGATCGGCAGCTCCGGTCGCAACACCCGCAGGGCTCCGACGGCCTCGTCGAGATAGCGGACGGTCAGCTTCGCCGGAAGAACCGCCGGACGTCCCCGGAAGGCGACGGCGAGCCGGGGCTGGGCGGCCAGATACGTCTTGCGCACCACCCGCCGCAGCTGGTCGGGGCGCAGATAGCGCAGCCCGGTCCGCAGATAGGTGGGCAACGGCGAAGGCAGGGTGTCCATGCTTCCGATGGCCAGCACCACGGCGTCGACGTGGTGGAGGTCGGCCCAGACCCGCGGATCGCCGGTCAGGGACCACCAGACGTCACGGGCGTTCCAGCCGAACCCGGCGACGAGGTCCGCATCGCCACCGAGCGCTTCGGCGGCGATATTGGGCCACAGGCGCGCGTCGTCGGCGGCGAGCGGGCCGTCCGGGCCGTGGAAGCTGAGGGAATCGCCGAACACCAAGAGGCGCGGGGCCATGGATCAGCCGGTGATTCCCGCGTTGTAGGCGGCCAAGCGCCAATTGCCGTCACGCCGGGTCAGCTCGACCCAGTGGCAGTTCGCGATCCCGCCCAGCGACGGCCAGGACGGGACCGGCAGGCCGAGCAGCTTCGCGGTCAGCGCGATGATCAGGCCGCCGTGCGTGGCCAGCAGGACGGCGTCGCCGGCGTCGGAATTGGCCTGGTCCAGATCGGCCACGACCTCCAGCGCACGTTCCGCGACGTCCACCCGCGACTCGCCGCCCGGCGGCGCCCAGGTCGCGTCGACCCGCCAGCGTGCGCGTTCCCCGGGGTACGCCTCGTCGACCTGCTGGCCGGTGAAGCCCTGCCATTCACCCAGGTGGGTTTCCCGCAGGCGCTTGTCGATCCGCAGAGGGACGCCGATGGCCTCCGTGAGCACGGTGGCCGTGTCGGTCGCGCGGCGAAGATCCGAAGCGATCACCAGGTCGGGTGAAAACCGGGCGAGCGCGGGTACGGCGAACCTGGCCTGGTTCCAGCCGACCGGCGTCAGCGCGGAGTCCAGATGTCCTTGCATCCGGCCCGCCGCGTTGTAGTCGGTCTCGCCGTGGCGCCAGAGCACCAGGCGCCGCGGACTCACGAGGCGCCTTGCGCGTCGGCGGGGTCCTCCTCGGCCGGGTCCTGCTGATCCGGCATGGTGAGACCGGCGACCTCGATGCGAGGGCAGTCCTTCCAAAGCCGCTCGAGACCGTAGAAGGAACGCTCCTCCTGGTGCTGGACGTGGATGACGACGTCGACGTAGTCCAGCAGGACCCAGCGGCCTTCGCGGGCGCCTTCGCGGCGGACCGGCTTGTGCCCGCCGAGCCGCAGCTGCTCTTCGACGTTGTCGACGATCGCGCCGACCAGTCGCTCGTTGGGCGCGGACGCGATCACGAAGGCGTCGGTGATGACCAGCTGGTCGGACACGTCCAGCACGACCACGTCGCTCGCCTTCTTGTCCGCCGCCGCATGGGCGGCCGCTACGGCCAGCTC
Organism: Amycolatopsis sp. lyj-90; assembly: GCF_046549035.1. NCBI lineage: Bacteria > Bacillati > Actinomycetota > Actinomycetes > Pseudonocardiales > Pseudonocardiaceae > Amycolatopsis > Amycolatopsis sp. lyj-90. Next base: position 199,067 of record NZ_JAJPWP010000009.1, on the reverse strand, counting down.
TCGTGCCTCGGACGTGGCTGTCACAGTTCTCCTCAAAAGATGGCTTTACTCGCAGGTGCGCCCGACGAGAGTACCCGGTCAGCCACGGCGGTCCTTGCGATAGAGGTCCTTTTTGGCGATGTAGCGCACCACACCGTCGGGGACCAGGTACCAGACGGGTTCCCCGCCTTCGACCCGTTCGCGGCAGGCGGTGGACGAGATCGCCATCGCGGTCACCTCGACCAGGCTCACCTTGCCGCTCGGCAGATGCTGCGAATTGAGCCGGTAGCCGGGCCTGGTGACCCCGATGAAATGCGCCAGATCGAACAGCTCGTCGGCGTTGCGCCAGGTGAGGATCTGTTCGAGCGCGTCCGCGCCGGTGATGAAGAACAGCTGGTCGTCCGGATATTCCGCGCGCAGATCGCGCAGCGTGTCGACGGTGTAGGTCTGCCCGACGCGATCGATGTCGACGCGGCTGACCGAGAACACGGGGTTGGACGCCGTCGCGATCACCGTCATCAGGTAGCGGTCCTCGGCCCGGGTGACGACCCTGTCGGACTTCTGCCACGGCTGGCCGGTGGGCACGAAAATGACCTCGTCGAGCGCGAACCGGGACTGGACCTCACTGGCCGCGACGAGGTGTCCGTGGTGCACGGGGTCGAAGGTGCCGCCCATGACCCCGATCCTGCGTGGTGACATGGGTCGTGAGCCTATACATCGCACGAGGCTCCCCGCTCGGGTCGCCGGACCCACCGACAGTGGGTGATCTGGATCACATTACCCTCGGTTCCATGGATGAACGGTCCGTTCACGACATGCCGATCGCGACTTCGTCGGTGGCATGGGGTAGAGGTGGGGACGTGGACACATCGACTCTCCGGGACCGCGCCGAGACCCTCCTCCGGGCATTGGCGGGCGATGGCGCCCGGCTGCGCGAAGACCAGTGGACGGCGATCGAGGCGCTGGTCGCGCACCGCCGTCGCGCGCTCGTCGTCCAGCGCACCGGCTGGGGGAAGTCGGCGGTGTACTTCCTGGCGACGGCGTTGCTGCGGGAACGCGGCGAAGGCCCCACCGTGATCATCTCGCCGTTGCTGGCGCTGATGCGCAACCAGATCTCCGCGGCCGCGAGGGCGGGCATCCGCGCGGTGACGATGAACTCCGCGAACCCGCAGGAGTGGGATCAGGTCCAGGCCGCGATCGCGGCCGGCGAGGTCGACGTCCTCCTGGTCAGCCCGGAACGGCTGAACAACCCCGACTTCCGCGACACCGTCCTGCCGAAGCTCACCGCGAGCGCCGGTCTGCTCGTGGTCGACGAAGCGCACTGCATCTCGGACTGGGGCCACGACTTCCGGCCGGACTACCGGCGGCTGCGGACACTGTTGAAGGACCTGCCCGAGGGTGTCCCGGTGCTCGCCACCACCGCGACCGCGAACGACCGGGTGGCGACCGACGTCGCCGAGCAACTCGGCATCGGCAACGGAGGCGGCACCCTCGTCCTGCGCGGGACCCTGGACCGCGAAAGCCTCCACCTGTCGGTGGCCAAGCTGCCGACTTCGCAGGCGCGGCTCGCCTGGCTGGCCGAGCATCTGGAAGAACTGCCGGGCTCCGGGATCATCTACACGCTCACCGTCGCGGCCGCGCACGATGTGGCGGGACTGTTGACGGAGCGCGGTTATCCCGTCGCCGCGTACACCGGCAAGACCGATCCGGCGGACCGGCAGGCGGCCGAAGACGATCTGCTGAACAACAACGTCAAGGCACTGGTCGCCACTTCGGCACTGGGCATGGGATTCGACAAGCCGGACCTGGGATTCGTCGTCCACCTCGGGGCCCCTTCCTCCCCGATCGCCTACTACCAGCAGGTCGGCCGTGCCGGACGTGGCGTCGATCGCGCCGAGGTGATCCTGTTGCCCGGCCACGAGGACAAGGACATCTGGGCGTACTTCGGCTCGCTGGCGTTCCCGGACGAACTCCGGGTGACGCAGGTGCTCAACGCACTGGCGTACGCGGACCGTCCACTGTCGACACCCGCGCTCGAACCGTTCGTCGAGCTTTCCCGTTCGCGGCTGGAGATGGTCCTCAAGGTGCTGGACGTCGACGGCGCCGTCCGCCGGGTGAAGGGCGGCTGGGAGGGCACCGGCGAAGAGTGGCGCTACGACAAGGAACGCTACGCACGGGTGAGCGCGGCACGGACCAACGAACAGAACGCCATGCTCGCCTACCTCGAAACCACCGGCTGCCGGATGGAGTACCTGCGAAAGCAGCTGGACGATCCGGAGGCGACTCCTTGCGGGCGGTGCGACAACTGCACCGGAAAGCATTGGGACACCACGATTTCGGATGACGTCGTCGACGCCACCCGGCAACGGCTGCGCCGCCCGGGGGTCGAGGTCGCGCCCCGGAAGATGTGGCCGACCGGGATGGCCGGCCTGGACGTCCCGTTGTCCGGACGGCTGCCCGCCGGCGAGCAGGCCGAAACCGGCCAGGTCGTCGGCCGGGTGACCGACGTCGGCTGGGGCACCCGGCTGCGCGAACTCGTCGGCCCGTCCGCGGCGGACGCCGAACTCCCCGATGCGGTCTTCCATGCCTGTATCGAGGTACTCAAGGGCTGGCAGTGGACGGAGCGCCCGGTCGCGGTGGTGGAAGTGCCGTCCGCCACGCGGCCGCGGCTGGTCCACAGTCTGGCGACGAAGCTGGCCTCGATCGGACGGCTGGAATATCTGGGCGCCATCGCCTCCGCGGGGCCGCCTCCACGTCAGGCGAACAGCGCACAACGGCTGGCCGACCTGTGGAAGCGGCTCAGCCTTCCCGAGGAACTCGCCGCCAGGGTCGCCGCGGCCGAAGGCCCGATCCTGCTGGTCGACGACCTGATCGACACCGGATGGACGGTGACCCTGTCCGCACGCCTGCTGCGCCAGGCCGGGGCCCGCGCCGTCCTGCCGTTCGCTCTCGCCAGCACCTCGTGACCCAGGAGCCGTAAGCCGGACGAGTGAGACGAGCGCGACAGAACGCTCTGTCTCGTTTTGCTTGACCCTCGCCCCCTCCCTGGCCTAGCTTTGACCTCAGAACAAGACAGAACGTTCTGTTTCATCTAGAACTGGGAGAACGAGATGACCACGAAGATCCACCCCGCCGCCGCCGACACGATCGTCCTGGTGCACGGACTCTGGATGACTCCGCTGAGCTGGGAACACTGGATCGAGCGCTACGAAAACCTCGGCTTCAAGGTGATCGCCCCGACCTGGCCCGGCCTCGAGGGCGGCGCGGAGGCACTGCGGCGCGACCCCGGCCCGCTGGAAAACCTCGGCATCGAGGAGATCGTCGACCACTACGAAACGATCATCCGGGCACTGGACAAACCGCCGATCATCATCGGCCACTCGTTCGGCGGGGTGTTCGTCCAGTTGCTGCTCGACCGCGGGGTCGGTGCAGCCGGGGTCGCGATCGACTCGGGGCCGGTGAAGGGCGTGCTGCGACTGCCGCTGACGTCGCTGCGCGCGGCGTTTCCGGTGCTGGGCAACCCGTTCAACCTCAAGAAGGCCGTCCCGCTCACGCCGAAGCAGTTCCACTACGCCTTCACCAACAGCCTGTCCGAAGAAGAGTCGCGGAAGGTCTACGACCGCTACCACATCCCGGCCGCGGCACGCGTGCTGTTCCAGGGCGCCTTCGCGAACCTCAACCCCAAGGCCGTGACGAAGGTCGATCTCGCGAAGCCCGACCGGGCGCCGCTGCTGATGATCGCCGGTACCGCGGACCACATCGTCCCGCCTTCGATGAACAAGGAGAACGTCAAGCGGTACCGCAAGTCGCCGTCGGTCACCGAGTACGTCGAGTTCCCCGGCCGCACGCACTACATCGTCGGCCAGGACGGCTGGGAGGAGGTCGCGGACAAGGCCTTGGCGTGGGCGGTCGACCACACCCCGGTGACCACGAACTGATCCCGGCATTCGACAGGTTCTTTCCCGCACGGGGACTTTCTGGCAAGGTTCCGTCCACGCGCGAGTACGGAGGTACCGATGTCGGACGCCACGACGGAGCGGCTGGGGCATCGGCTCCCGGTGAAGAAACTGTTCGCCGCCAGCGTCGGGAACGCGCTCGAGTGGTTCGACTGGACCATCTACGCGACGTTCAGCATCTACTTCGCCAGCGAGTTCTTCCCGAAGGGCAACGAAGCCCTGGCGTTGATCAACACCTTCGCCACGTACGCGCTGGCGTTCTTCTTCCGGCCGCTCGGCGGCATGTTGCTCGGCCGCTTCGCCGACGTCAGGGGCCGGAAGCCGGCGATGATCCTGACCATCGTGCTGATGGCGGGCGGTTCGGTGGCCATCGGGCTCCTGCCGACGTTCGACCAGGTCGGTTGGCTGGCTCCGATCCTGTTGCTGCTGGCGAGGGTGGCGCAGGGACTGTCACTCGGCGGCGAGGTCTCCAACGCTTCGGCGTACTTGGGTGAGATCGCGCCGCCTTCCCGTCGCGGGCGGTACTCGGCCTTCTTCTACATCTCGACAGGTTCCGCCGTGCTGATCGCCTCGATCCTCGGTTTCGTGCTCGCGCGGACGATGTCCAAGGCGGACCTGACCGCGTACGGCTGGCGGATCCCGTTCCTGCTCGGCGGGGTTCTCGGCATCATCGGCTTGTGGCTCCGGCGCAGCCTCGTCGAAACCGAGATCTTCGAAGAGAAGAAATCGACCGCGCGCCGGGTCGAGCGACCGCTGCGCACCACGCTGCGCGAGCACCCGCGCGCCGTCGTGCAACTCGTGGGCTTCTCGATGCTGTCGACCCTTTGCTATTACACGTTCTTCAGCGCCCTGACCTCGTTCGCGGTCAAGACCCGCAAGGCCGACGACGTCGACGTGTTCCTCGCGTTGTCGATCGCGACGGCGTTGTTCGTCGCGCTCCAATATCCGATGGGCGCGCTGTCGGACCGCTTCGGCCGCAAACCGCAGCTGCTCGTCTGGGCGGCGGCGACCGCGATCCTCATCGTCCCACTGTCCACTTTGGTCAGGCCGGGCCTGCCGGGACTGCTGGTCGTGTTCTGCGTCGGACTCTGCCTGTACACGGCGATGACGTCGATCGCGCCCGCGATCATGAGCGAGCTGTTCCCCACCGAGCTGCGCGGTCTGGGCATCGGCGCCTGGTACAACCTGACCGTCGCGTTGTTCGGCGGTACCGCTCCCCTGGTTCTCACCGCGCTGTCCGACGCCGGCTTGTCGACGCTGTTCTTCTGGTACGTGGCCGCCGGAGCGGCGATCGCGTTCTTCGTCATCCGGACCCTGCCGGAGACCAAGGGCAGCGACCTGCGCTGAAAACTCCGTCGCCCACGACGCGGCTGGTGGCTACCCTCGCGCTCCTACGACGAGCGTGAAGGAGGGACACCGTGTTGTTCGGCGATGTGAGCGAGGAATTGGCGCGACGCGTGGTGGAGGCCCTTCGCCGCGTCACCGACATCGAGCCGCCTGCCGTACTGGTCCGGGTCTCCGCGCGGAGCGGTGTCGACTACCAGTGCGATCTCGCGATGAGCCTCGGCAAACGGCTCGGCAAGCCGCCGAGGGAGATCGCCGCCGACATCGCGCTGCACCTGGATGTCGCCGATCTCGCCGAGCCGCCGGAGATCGCAGGACCGGGCTTCCTCAACTTCACGCTGCGCTCGTCGTGGCTGGAAGACCGGACGACCGCGCTCAACGGTGACCCGCGACTGGGCGCCGTGGCGACGCCGCGACCGCGGCGGATCGCCATCGACTACAGCAGCCCGAACGTGGCGAAGGAGATGCACGCCGGACATCTCCGGCCCACGGTCATCGGTGACGCCATCGCGCGGCTGCTGCGGTTCGCGGGCCACGACGTCATCCCGCACAACCATCTCGGCGACTGGGGTACTCCGTTCGGCATGCTGATCGAGCATCTGCTCGACGAGCGCCCGGAGGGTCCTTACACGATCGGGGACCTCAACGGCTTCTATCAAGCCGCCCGGTCGAAGTTCGAGGCAAGCGAAGACTTCGCGCCCCGGTCGCGGGAGCGTGTGGTCCTCCTGCAAAGCGGCGACGAAGAGACCTTGTCGTTGTGGCGGCATCTGGTCGACGAGTCGACAAGGCATTTCACCCAGGTCTACGAACTCCTCGGGATCGGCCTGTCGAGTGAGGACGTTTACGGCGAAAGCTTCTACAACCCGTTTCTCGCCGCGGTCGTGGACGACCTGACCGCCGCCGGGCTGACCGAGATCAGTGACGGCGCCGTCTGCGTCTTCCCTGACGGCTTCCGCAACCGGGAAGGCGATCCGCTGCCGCTCATCGTGCGCAAGCGCGACGGCGGTTACGGCTACGCGGCCACCGATCTCGCGACCCTGCGGTACTGGACGGAACAGCGGGAGGTCACCGATCTGCTCTACGTGGTCGGCACACCGCAGGCGCAGCACTTCGCGATGGTGTTCGCCGTCTGCCGGGCCGCCGGATGGCTCCGCGAGGAGCACCGGGCCGAGCACATCGGGTTCGGCTCGGTGCTGGGAGAAGACGGCCGGGCCATGAAGACCCGGGCCGGCGAGTCGGTCCGGCTTTCCGATCTGCTCGCCGAAGCGGTTTCCCATGCCGCCGAAGTGCTCGAAGGCCGGGGCGACCTCTCCCCCGGGGTCAGGGAAGAGGTCGCCCCGGCGATCGGGATCGGCGCGATCAAGTACGCCGATCTTTCCGGCGATCGCGAGCGTGACTACGTCTTCTCCTGGGAGCGGATGCTCTCCAAGAACGGGAACACCTCGGTCTATCTGCAGTACGCCCACGCGCGGATCCGTTCCGTGCTGGCGAAAGCGGATCAGGATCTCGCCGATGCGCGGATCCTGCTCGGTCATCCCGCCGAGCGGGCGCTGGCGCTCGCCTTGGCCCGCTTTCCCGAGGCGATCGGCGCCGCGACCACCGGGTATCTCCCCCACAAGCTGTGCACGTACCTCTACGAAACCGCTGTCGTGTTCTCGCGGTTCTACGAACAGTGCCCGGTGCTGGGCGCGGAAGGACCCGGCCTCCGCGATTCGCGCCTGCTGCTGGCCGAACTCACCGCGAAGACGCTGGCGCTGGGTTTGTCCCTGCTGGGCATCTCCACTCCCGGCAGGCTATGAGGTGCCCTGATCACTGAAGGCCTTGCGCTTCAACGGAGGGACGGCCTGGAAGAAACGGAACATCCCCCGTGCCATCGCGCGGCCCACCCGGTTCTCCGACACGAACTGACGCGCGCTGCGTTCCGAGTCGCGCACCGCCGCGAAGCCGTAGTCCCGCATCTGCCGTTCGTAGTCGGCGACCGCGGTGCGCACGTCGCCGGTCTCGCGCGCGGCGACGAGGTTGCGGCACAACAGGCGCGCGTCCCGGAGCGCGGTGTTCGCGCCGATGCCGCGGAACGGCGTCATGCTGTGGATCGCGTCGCCGAGCAGGGTGATGTTGCTCGTCGGCCACGGCGCGACGGGCTTCGACGTGAAGATCGGCAACCGGGACACCGAACCCGCGGGCGAGCCGGCGACCAGTTCCTTGAACGCGGGATCCCAGCCGTCGATCAGGTCGAGCACGAGAGCCCGCAGGGCTTCACCGTCCAATGAGGACACATCGTCCGGGTAGCGCCGGTTGCCCGCGGCGAAAGCCCACATGATGTAGCTCGACGTGTTGTCGAACAGGACGGGGTCGTAACTCGCGGTCTCGTCATTGACCGACGAGGCGCCGTCCAGCTCGTGCGGCGCGCTGAACAGTCCCGCCCCGGCGCGCGGCATCACCAGGCTCGGGCCGTCGGTGAGCCTGACGGGCAGGCGTTCCCGGGTCTCGGCTGTCAGCGGATGCTTGCCCGCGATCGCGACGATCCCGGTGTCCACCCGTTCGGCTTCGGGAAGGAACTGTTTGCGCACCCGGGAATTGGCCCCGTCCGCGCCGATGACCAGATCGGCCTCGACGGTGCTCCCGTCGGCGAACTCGCAGACGACCACCTCCCCTTCATCGCGGTAGCCGACGAACTCCTTGCCGTGGTGCAGAACTCCGTCGAGCCCGTCGGACAGCACCTGGTGCAGGCTGATCCGGCTGACCGAATGGTGGTTCGACGCGGGATCCGGGCTCCAGGTCAGTTCGCTGTCGATCACCATCAGGTCTTTCAACCGTTCGGTCACGAAGCTGAACTCTCCGCCCGTGGTGCCGGTCGTCGCCAGGAACCGTTCCCAGAGTTCGGAGGGCAGGCATTCGTGCAGCGCGGCCGAACCCTGCGGATTGATGTGCACGCGATAACCCTGCAGCCGCTCGGTCCTGGTGCGGCTGCGCTCGTGGACGGACACCTCGGCCCCCGCCTTGCGCAGCCCGTGCGCCAGGCAGAGCCCACCCGTACCGCCGCCGATGATCGCGATCCTCGTGGTCATGGGATCTCCTCTCTCCGCCGACCACTATCAACCAGACGGATAATAAAGTCAACCAAACGTTTGAAAGAGTCAGCGGCTAAGGTGACCCCATGTCCGAAGCCGCCCCGCGCAGCCCTCGTCGCGCCCCCGTCGAACGCCAGCGCGACCCCGAGCGCACCAAGACACAGCTCTTGGAGGCGGCGAAAAGCGAGTTCGGCGCGAAGGGCTACGCCGCGGCACGAGTCAGCGAGATCGCCGCGAGGGCGGGCGTGAACAAGCAGCTGATCTCGTACTACTTCGGCGGCAAGGAAGGGCTCTACAACGCGCTGACCGCGACGATGTACGACGACTACGTAGCGGCCTCCGAGCACGACATGCCGTTCTCGGAGTCGATCCGGTTCTTCGTCCAGTCGGGGATCCGGGACCACGATCTCGCCAAACTGTTCCTCTGGGAGAACCTGACCGACGGCGCCCCCGACGCGATCGGCGTCGAGGGCCAGCGCGGCTTCCTCGATCGGCAGGTGGAGTACGTGCGGGCCCGCCAAGCCGCGGGAGACTTCCCCGCCGACCTCGATCCGGCGTTCCTGCTGGTGATCTTCATGGCCGCGGCCAGTGCCTCGCTGGCGTTCCCCCGTGTCGTCCGGGCCGTCTCGGGCCAGGATCCCCAGTCGGCCGAGTTCGTGGATGCCTACGGCGAGCAGTTGGCACGGCTCATCGGTCACCTCGCCGATCCCGGGAAGCGATAGCAAAGGTCCCTTGCTCCCCCGTCGCGGAATCACTTGAACCTTTCGGACGCCTTCCGGACTAGAGAGAGTGAGACGAGGGGGAGGTGGCCGGTGTGGGACAAACCAGAGACGCCGACTTCAGTGAGTACTTCGCGGCCCGCGTGCAGCGGTTCCGGCGACTGGCGTTCGGCATGTGCGGCGACTGGCACGGCGCCGAGGACCTGGTGCAGGCCACGTTCATCCAGCTGTACCGGCGTTGGCGGCGGATCAGGCCGGACACGGTCGACGCCTACGCCCGCCGGATCCTGCTCAACCTCTTCCTTTCCCGAAGGCGGAAACACGGCCGGGAGCTGGTGACCTCGGCGCCGCCCGACCAGGCCGCGCCACCGGGCTACGACAGCCACGACCGGATCGACCTCGAACGGGTGCTCAGCGGCCTGACACCGCGCCAGCGCGCGATGGTCGTCCTTCGCTTCCTCGAAGACCTTTCGATCGCCGAAGTCGCCTCGTTGCTCGGCATCGCCGAAGGCACTGTCAAAAGCCAGACCGCCCGCGGGGTCGAGGCACTGCGCGCGGTCCTCCCCTCCCCGACGAGCAAGGAGTAGTCATGGAAGACCACGATGTCCGCTCCGCGCTGAAGGAGTACGTGACCGAGACGGAGCCGCCGATCGGGCTCACCGGCGAGGGCGTGCTCACCGCGGGCAGGCGGTCCCGGCGACGCCGTCTGACGACCATCGTCGCGGTGGTCGCGCTGGCCGTGGCGGGATTCCCGGTGGGAACCGCGCTCATCACCCTTCCGGACCGGGCCGAACCGGCCTCGATCTCACCCTGCGGTGAAAAGTCACCCGAGGAGACCCCGAAGGCGGTGACCACTCGCTTGGAGTGCTTGCTCGACCAGGCGATCCGCACGTATATCACCCCGGCGGACCCGCTCAAGCTGGACGCCTATCCCTCGACGGGCAAGACGCTCTACGTCATGTCGACCGAGGTGAGCGACCGGACGGGTTCGCTCTTCGTGGACCTGGCGACCAACGACGGCACACTGCTTTCGGCGGGAACCGCTTGCGAGGTCCAGGAGCCGACTCCGACCACGTGCTCGGCGAGCCTGATCCGCGGCGGAACCCTCGTGGAGACGACGATCAGGAAGCCCCGCAACCCTGACTTCGTCATCTACCAGGCCGCCTATCGGACAGCGCAGGCTCTCATCGTCGTCAGTTCCAGCAACTCCACCGAAGTGGGAACAGACGAACAGCCGTATCCGCCGGGGCAGCGCGAACTGCCTCCCCTGACCCAAGCCCAGCTCCGCGAGATCGCCCTGACCCCGGGCCTGGTGCCCTAACGACGCAGAGGGACGAGGTCGTCCGCGTGGACGACCTCTCGCCGCTGCTCGGCGGGGAGGTCATGGCTGGAGCGGCCGATGAGATCGGGCAGTTCGCCCGCGTCGAAGGCCACGACCCCTCTCGCCACGGTCCGCTGCCGGAGGTCGACCAGGTCGACGACGTCGCCCGCCTGGAAGTCCCCTTCGACGCCGGTGATCCCGGCGGCGAGCAGGGAACGGCGGCGACGGACGACGGCCGAGACCGCGCCGTCGTCGAGGTGCAGTTTCCCGGACGCGCCCGCGGCGTAGCCCAGCCAGAACCGGCGGGCCGACAGACGGGAATCCGCGGCGGCGAACGCCGTGCCGACCTCGGCGGTGGTGAGGGCGCGTGCGGCTTCGGAAGCGGCGGCGAGCAGGACCGGGATCCCGGCGCCGGCGGCGGTGCGGGCCGCGGCGAGCTTCGAGACCATGCCGCCGGTGCCGAGCCCGGAGCTCGACATGCCGACGGTGATTCCGTCCACATCGGACTCCCCGGCGACCTCGGCGATCTTGCGGGTCGCGCCGTCACGGGGGTCTCCGTCGTACAGACCGTCCACATCGGACAGCAGGACGAGCGCGTCGGCGCCGATCAGGTGGGCCACCAAAGCGGCCAGCCGGTCGTTGTCGCCGAAGCGGATCTCTTCGGTGGCCACGGTGTCGTTCTCGTTGACCACCGGAACCGCGCCGAGGGCCAGCAAGCGGGTGAACGTGTTCTGCGCGTTGCGATAGTGGGCACGGCGCACGACGTCGTCCGACGTCAGCAGAACCTGGCCCACCGTCAGGGAAAACCGGCCGAACGACTCGGCGTAGGCGTGGGCAAGCGCGAGCTGCCCGACGCTGGCCGCGGCCTGCTGGGTGGCCAGGTCACGCGGTCGCTTGCCGAGCGCGAGCGGCGCGAGTCCCGCGCCGATCGCCCCCGAGGACACCAAAACGATCTGCGTGCCGCGAGAGACCCTCTCGGCGATCGCGTCCACCAGCGCGTCCAGCCTGGCCACGTCGAGACCGTCACCGGCGGTGGTCAGCGCGGAGGAACCGACCTTGACGACCACGCGCTTCGCGCCGGCGATCGCACCACGGGCAGAGCTCACTCGTCGTCCGTCTCGTCTTCGACACCGTCCGGACCGTCACGCCGGATCCGGCGGGCTTCCTTGCGATCGGAGGCACCGATCCGGCTGTTGTTCTCCAGCCGCACATCCGTGCCACGGCCCGACATGTGCACCGCGACCCCGGCCGGGGTCGACGGCTCCCATTCGAACTGGACGTCGCCGATGGTGACCGGGCTGCCCGGCACGGCTCCCTTGCGGGCCAGCGCTTCCTCGACGCCGAGGCGCTGCAACCGGTCCGCGAGATAGCCGACGGCCTCGTCGTTGGAGAAGGTCGTCTGGCGGATCCACCGCTCCGGACGGACGCCGCGCACGATGAAGGCGCCTTCCTCCTCCGGGTCGAGCTCGACGGTGAAGCCCGCGTCGTTGACGGCCATCGGCCGCAGCACGACCTTCTCCGGCTCCGGTTCCGGCTGGTCGGCACGGTACTTCTCGACCACGGCGGCGAGCGCGTAGGTCAGTTCCTTCAGCCCCTGGCGGGACGCCGTGGAGATCTCGAACACACTGAGCCCGCGGGCTTCCAGCTCCGGGCGGACGAACTCGGCGAGTTCGGCGGCGTCCGGGACGTCGATCTTGTTGAGCACCACCACCCGCGGCCGATCGGCGAGGTCGCCGCCGAGGCTCGGGGTGTAGCGGGCCAGTTCCTCTTCGAGGGCGTCCATATCGGACAGCGGGTCGCGCCCGGGCTCGAAGGTGGCGCAGTCGATGACGTGCACCAGCACCGCGCACCGCTCGATGTGGCGCAGGAAGTCCAGGCCGAGGCCCTTGCCCTCGCTCGCGCCGGGGATCAGGCCCGGCACGTCGGCCATGGTGAACACGGTCGATCCGGCGGTGATCACGCCCAGGTTCGGCACCAGGGTGGTGAAGGGGTAGTCGGCGATCTTCGGCTTGGCCGCGGACAGCACCGAGATCAGCGAAGACTTGCCCGCGGACGGGAAGCCGAGCAGGCCGACGTCGGCGACCGAACGCAGCTCCAGGACGAGGTTCCGGCTCTCCCCCGGCTCGCCCAGCAGCGCGAACCCGGGCGCCTTGCGCGTGCTGGAGGCCAGCGACGCGTTGCCGAGGCCGCCACGGCCGCCCTGGGCGGCGACGAAGGTGGCTCCGGAGCCGACCAGGTCGGCCAGGATCTCGCCGTCCTCGGTCATCACGACGGTGCCGGAGGGGACCCGCATCTCCAGCGTGTCGCCCGCCGCTCCGGAGCGGTTGCCGCCCTGGCCCATCTTGCCGCTGCCGGCACGGGCGTGCGGGCGGAAGTGGAAGTCCAGCAGGGTGTGCACGCCTCCGTCGACGATCAGCAGGACGTCGCCGCCGTTGCCGCCGTTGCCGCCGTCCGGGCCGCCGAGGGGCTTGAACTTCTCGCGGTGCACCGAGGCGCAGCCGTTCCCACCGTCACCGGCGGTCAGGTGGATCACCGCGCGGTCCACGAAACGGGACGCCATGACTTGCCTCTATTCACTCGCGAGAGAAGGGATACACAAAACAAACGAGGGGTGGGCCCGGATATTCCGGCCCACCCCTCGTCAGAGGTCTAACTAGAAGCCGAAGTTCAGGCTTCGGACGGCACGATGTTGACCGTCTTGCGGCCACGCTTCTCGCCGAACTGGACCGCACCGGCGGCCAGCGCGAACAGCGTGTCGTCGCCGCCGCGGCCGACGTTGACGCCGGGGTGGAACTTGGTGCCACGCTGGCGGATCAAGATCTCGCCCGCGTTGACTTCCTGGCCGCCGTAGCGCTTGACGCCCAGTCGCTGCGCGTTCGAATCGCGACCGTTGCGGGAGCTGGACGCACCCTTCTTGTGAGCCATGGCTCAATCCTCTTTCTGACGAAGATCCGGAGAAAGTCCTACTTGGAGATGCCGGTGACCTCGACGCGGGTCAGCTTCTGCCGGTGACCCTGGCGCTTGTGGTAGCCGGTCTTGTTCTTGAACTTGTGGATCCGGATCTTCGGACCCTTGGTCTGCTCGACGACCTTGCCGGTGACCGAGACCTTCGCCAGCGCGTCGGCGTCCGTGGTGACGTCGCCACCGTCCACAAAAAGGACTGCGGGGAAGGTGTGCTCGGTACCGGGCTCGCCTTCGAGCTTCTCGACCTCGACGACGTCGCCGACGGCCACCTTGTACTGCTTGCCGCCAGTCTTGACGATCGCGTACGCCGACACGGAAGTCTCCTGCTTACTCGACAACGGGTGGGGGCTTGCGTGACCGGCCCATCGGATCTCTCTCGGTGGTCCAGGTTCTGCGCAAGGTGCCCGCCGCTAAGTGGCGGGCCGCTCTACAGGTTACGGGGGGCTCCCCGGTGCGATCACACCGGGGTGCCCCTCGGTGTTCACTAGCTCTTTTCCGACGCCTTGACCGGGGGACCGGCCGGCCGTGAGGCCGTCCGTCGCGGACGACGGCGGGTGGTGGAGCGACCGGCCGGGGCCGGGACGTCCACCTCGGGTTCGGTCTCCTCCTGAGCCGCCGGAACCTCGGGCTCGGAAACCTCTTCCGTCACAACGGTCTCAGGAGTCACCGGAACCTCGGGGGCTTCGGGCTCCGGGCTCGATTCCCGGACGGCGGCGACCTCTTCTTCGCGCGCGGCCGGAGCCTCGTCGTCCGGAGTCGTCACCGGTTCACCCGCGACCTCGGTCGCGGGTGCCTCGGCGACGGGCTCGGAAACCGGCTCAGCGGCCGCCTCGGCCGCTTGCTCGACGGTCGCCTCGGTGATGGGCTCCGAAGCTTCCTTCGACGGCTCAGCCGCCTGCGGGGCGTGGCCGTTGAGCGCGGCGCCTTCGACGTTCTCGGTGATCTCGTGCGGGTGCTCGCCCTTGGCCGCCTTGGCGGCGTTGGCGACGGCGTGGACCGCCGAAACCACCGACTCACGCTGGCCGGAAGCCGGCGGAGCCTCGGTCTTGGCCGCCACGGGCTCGTTCTGGGCCTGGTCCTCGCCCTTGCCACGGCCGCGGGACCGGCGGGAGCCCTGCTCCTTGCCGCCCCCACCACTGCCGCCACTGCCGCTGCCACCACCGTGGCTGTGACCGTTGCCACCGCCACCGGTGCGCTGCGGTTCGGTCGAGACGACCACGCCGCGGCCCTTGCAGTGCTCACACGGCGTCGAGAACGCCTCAAGCAGCCCGGTGCCGATCTTCTTGCGGGTCATCTGCACCAGGCCGAGGGAGGTGACCTCGGCGACCTGGTGCCGGGTGCGGTCGCGCCCGAGGCATTCGGTCAGGCGGCGCAGCACCAGTTCACGGTTGGATTCGAGCACCATGTCGATGAAGTCGATGACGATGATGCCGCCGATGTCCCGGAGCCGGAGCTGGCGGACGATCTCCTCCGCCGACTCCAGGTTGTTCCTGGTCACCGTCTCCTCGAGGTTTCCACCCGATCCGGTGAACTTGCCGGTGTTGACGTCGATGACCGTCATCGCTTCGGTGCGGTCGATGACCAGGTAGCCACCCGAGGGCAGCCAGACCTTGCGGTCCAGCGCCTTGGTGATCTGCTCGTCGATCCGGTGGTCGGCGAAGGCCGAACCGGTGCCCGTGTACCGCTTGACGCGGTCGGCCAGGTCCGGCGCCACGTGCTGCACGTAGTTGTAGATGGTGTCCCAGGCCTTGTCGCCCTGGATCTCCAGCTTCGCGAAGTCCTCGGTGAACAGGTCGCGCACGACCTTGACCAGCAGGTCCGGCTCTTCGTAGAGCATGACCGGGGCGCTGTTCTTCTTGCCGCCGTTGCCGGCTTCGGCCTTCTCCTTGATGACGTCCCACTGCGCCTTGAGGCGGCGGACGTCACGGTCCAGCTCCTCCTCGACGATGCCCTCGGACGCGGTGCGGATGATCACACCGGCGTCCTCGGGGACGATGCGCTTGAGGATGTCCTTCAGGCGGCGGCGCTCGTTCTCCGGGAGCTTCCGCGAGATGCCGGTGGCACCGCCCGCGGGCACGTAGACCAGGAAGCGGCCGGGCAGCGAGATCTGCGTGGTCAGCCGGGCACCCTTGTGCCCGACCGGGTCCTTGGTGACCTGGACCAGCACGGAGTCACCGGTGGAGAGCGCCTGCTCGATCTTGCGGGCCTTGCCCTCGAGACCGGCGGCGTCCCAGTCGACCTCACCGGCGTAGAGCACGGCGTTGCGGCCGCGGCCGATGTCGATGAAGGCGGCCTCCATCGACGGCAGCACGTTCTGCACGCGGCCCAGGTAGACGTTGCCGACGATCGAGCCGGTGCCCGACGACGTCACGAAGTGCTCGCACAGGACGCCGTCCTCGAGCACGCCGATCTGCGTGGACTCGCCCTTCTCGGCGACGACCATGGTGCGCTCGACCGACTCGCGGCGGGCGAGGAACTCGGCCTCGGACAGGATCGGCGCGCGGCGGCGGCCGGCCTCGCGGCCGTCCCGGCGGCGCTGACGCTTGGCCTCCAGCCGGGTCGAGCCGCGCACGCTGCGGACCTCGTCCCGCGCGGGACGCTCGGTCTCGGCGGCCTTGGCCTGGCGCACGTGGACGACCGTGTTGGGCGGGTCGTCGCTGGTGGACTCGGCGTTGTCGTCGTCCCCGCCCTTGCGACGGCGGCGGCGACGGCGGCGCTTGCTGCCGTTGTCGGAATCGCCGTCGTTGTCCGAATCGGACTCCGCAGAATCAGACGCGGGCGACGTCTCTTCGGCGGTCTCGGACTCGGCCTCGTCTGCGTCCTTTTCGTTCTTGTCGCTCCGGTCCTTCCCCCGCGGCTGACGGCCGCGAGGAGGCTCGGACTGCTCGTCTTCGTTCTCGGACTCGGCCGAGTTCTCGTCGCCGCCCTTGCCGCGGCCACGGCCACGACGTCCGCGACGGCGGCGGCGACGGCCGTTGGCGTCGTCACCGTCGTCGTCACCGTCCTGGTGATCGGCTTGCTCGGCGGGAGTCTCGTCCTCGTCGGTGACGGGCTCTTCGGTCGGGGTGAAGGCAGGCTCCGGCTTGCGGACGGGCTTCGCCGCGACCGGCTCCGGCGGCAGGAACACCGGCGACGGTGCCGCGAACACCGGAACGTGCACGGCGGCCTTCGACGGCCTGGTCGACCGCTGCGGCTGCTCCGGGGTCACCGGGGCGGCCAGCGCGGGCGGGACACGCTTCGCGGGCGCCTCCTCCTGCGGGGCGGGCTCCGGCTTGACCTCGGGCTTCGCTTCGGCCTTGACCTCGGGCTCGGCAGCCTTCGGCTTCTCGACAGGAGCTTCCGCGGGAACCTCGGCGACCGGGGCCGCTTCGGTGGTCTCGGGCTCGTCTCCGCCGGTGAGGGCCTCGGCGAGCTTGATGGCCACATCGCGGGTGACGCTGGACTGCGCGCTGCGGACGGTCTCGCCGAGCTCACCGAGCTTGGCCATCAGTTCACGGCTGTTGGATCCCAAGAGCTTCGCCAGGGCGTGCACCCGGATCCGGGGAGGCAGTTCGGCCAGCTGGCCTGCGATGGGTGTGGCGGTATTCCCGCCGGTGACGGCGGGTGTGTCCGCGTTCGACATATATCTCCTCCGCCCCCGGGCGCGTCGGCTGGCTCACACCGGCTCGACGCGGCCGCGCAGGGGCCCCTTTCTGTTCGTTCCGCCGTGGTGGTCACCAGCAGCGGGAATCCTTGCCCGGCACCGCGACGGCGCCGGGATTGTCCGGGCGCCGCGTACGGCTGAAGGTCTGCTCGGCGGAGCGCTGGCCACGTTCGCGACATCGGGCCGCCCGCCACGTCGTCGAGCCGCATGCAGCGGCGACGCGTGTGGAGGATGTGCAGCACACCACCGGGCCACGAGACCGCGAGCACCACCTCTCACGTGTGCCCGTCGGCCAGCGGCCAACGCGAGTATCCCACACCCCGGCCCCACTCCGGTGTACTCGGTGCCACAGACCTGACTCCCGGGCGCGCCGCGACCACCGGCCGAGCGAACTTCGCGGGAGAGCTTGTCGACCCGGCCGAGGGTGGCTAGCGTGCCGCTCGGGGGTGCCGGAATCCAGCCCGGCCCAGGCCGCGGCACCCTCGTTGTCCCCTGTTTCTCCGGTGGGAGGTCCGGTGTCCCTGCTGGGACGGTCCCTGCGAGCAGCCGTGTGCGCCTTCGTGGTGCTCTGCGGCTCGGTCGCCGCTGTCTCGACGGCGGACGCGGAGCCATCGTGCCATCCCCAAGGACGGGCGCTGCGCTACGTCGTCGCCTTCGACAGGGGTACCACCGAAGCCGAGGCCAGGACCGCGATCACCGGCGGCTGCGGCAGCACGACGATCTACTACCCGCAGATCGCGGTGGCCGTCGCGACCTCGGCCGACCGGGACTTCGCCGAACTGGTCCGGCCCGCCGCCGCGTTCAGCGCGCAGGCGGAACGGCTGGCGGTGCAGCGGGCCAACGGCACCCCGTCGGCCAAGGCCGCACCCACTCGCGCCGGACTGGAACCGACGGATCCGGCGAAGGTGGACACGGCCGACCGCACCGGCGAGCAGTGGGACATGCGCGAGATCGGGGCCGACAAGGCCAGGGTGATCGAACGGGGCAGCAGCGACGTCGTCGTCGGCGTCCTCGACTCCGGTGTCGACGCCGCCCACCCCGACCTGACGACCGCGCTCGACCCCGGCAAGTCGGCGGGCTGCCTGACCGGCGTGCCCGACCGGAACTGGACCGCGACGACGTCGGTGCACGGCACCCACGTGGCCGGCATCATCGCCGCGGCCGACGACGGCAAGGGCGTCACCGGGGTGGCGCCCGGGGTGCGGATCGCCTCGGTGAAGGTGATCGACGACCGCGGGTACGCCGACCCCGAGGCCGCCGTCTGCGGGCTGATGTGGGCCGTTTCACAGCGCATGGCCGTGACGAACAGCAGCTACTTCGTCGATCCGTGGTCGCTCTCGTGCGCCCACGACGACAAGCGGGGCGTGGTGAACGAGGTCATGGCCCGCGCCGTCGAGTACGCGACCTCGGCGGGCACGCTCAACGTCGCCGCGGCGACCAACGAGGCCGTCGAGCTGGCGCCGTCGGCGCGCTCGGGTGCCCGGACCCAGGCCGAAGGCTGCCAGGCGCTGCCCGCCGGCCTGCGGGACGTCGTCGCGGTGTCGTCCGTGAGCGCGGAGCGGGTCAAGGCCGGCTACAGCTCGTACGGACTCGGAGTGATCGCCGTGACCGCGCCCGGCGGCGAGGCCGGGCGATGCGTGCTCTCGACCGTTCCCGGCGGATACGCGCCGCTGTGCGGGACGTCGATGGCGGCGCCGCACGTCGCCGGTGTCGCGGCCCTGCTCGCTTCGGAACACCCCGGCTACGGCGCCCGCCAGCTGAAACGGACGCTGGACGCGCAGGCGGCTCCGATCGCGTGCCCCGCCGACTACGACCTGACCGGCGACGGCTCGCAGGACGCGTACTGCACCGGGTACGCGGGCTTCAACGGCTTCTACGGACACGGGATGGTCGACGCGCTGGCCGCCGTGGCGCCCCGGCAGCCGGGCGCGAACGCGGCCCGGTGAGTTCGGCGTCCCGCGTTCAGTCCTCTGAATGCGGGACGAGGTCAGCGCAGCAGGAGCTTGCCGAACCGCCGCGACGCTCCGTAGATGCCGATGGCCGCCAGCGCCAGCAGGTACGCCACGTTCCCGACCATGCTCCACGACAGCACGCCGACCGAGAGGCCGCGCATCAGCTCGATGCCGTGGTACAGCGGGAAGATCCGCACGATCCACTGGATCGCCTCGGGGTAGACCGACAGCGGGTAGAAGGTCGTGGAGAACAGGAACAGCGGCATCAGCACGAGGTTGATGTAGTCGAACTGGGACACCGACCGCAGGAAGGTCACCAGCACGATGCCGACGGCCGAGAACGCCATCGCGATCAGCAGCGCCGCCGGGATCATCAGCACGGCCCACCAGGACCCGGGGAGCCCCATCGCGGTCATCACGCCGAGGAAGGTCACCGAGTAGATCCCGCCGCGCAGCACCGACCAGCCGACCTCGCCGAGCGCGATGTCCAGCGGCCCGATCGGGGTGGCGAGCATGGCGTCGTACAGCTTCGCGTACTTCAGCTTGAAGAACAGGTTGTACGTCGAGTCCAGGATCGCGCCGTTCATCGCCGACGCCGCCAGCAGACCGGGCGCGACGAAGGCGACATACGTCATCGTCTGGCCACCGGGGCCGACGACCTCGCCGACGAGTTTGCCGAAGCCCAGCTGGAAGGCCATCAGGTAGAACAGCGGCTCGAAGGCGCCGGACACGAACAGCATCCAGACGTGCGAGTACGTCAGGAACGTGCGTTCCAGCACCGCCTTCGAACGGCCGCTGTACATCGACGGCGGCAGGACGCGCAGCAGCACCCCGCGCCGCGGATCCCCCGTGATCACAGCCATTTCAGACCACCAGCCGTCGGTAGAAGTACTTGTGCGCCAGCGCCCAGCCCGCACCGGCCAGCACCATCAGGAAGGCGAGGTGCCCCAGCGTGGCGAGCGGTCCGACGGTGCCGAGGCTGACCGCCCTGGCTGCCTCGTTTCCGTGCCACAGCGGGGAAATCCAGGCGATCCACCGCAGTGGCACCGGCAGTTCGGCGATCGGGAAGAACGTTCCGGAGAACAACGTCATCGGGATCAGGATGAACCTGAACACCAGGCCGAACCGGGCTCCCTCGTCGTACGTGGTCGCGGCCAGCGCCATCATCGGGGTGCCGCAGGCGATGCCGGTGAGCGTCCCGATCAGGATGACCGCGAGCACGCCGAAACTCGTCCACGAGCCGAACAGGGCGGCGATCACGGCGTAGATCGCCCCCGCCAGGGTGAGCCGGATCCCCACCCAGATGATCTGGCTGCCGAGCACCTGTCCCGGGGTGATCGGGGACGCGGTGACGGCCACGTAGCTCTGCTGCCATTTGAACCCGGACAGCACCGGGTAACTCGACTCCCCCACCGCCAGCTGCGCGCCGCCGGCGACGAGCAGCGCGGGCGCGACGTACTCGAGGTACGAGAACCCGCCCGTCGCGGCGCCCGCCTGCACCTGCGAGCCGAAGCCGAGCCCCATCGCCGCCAGGAACAGCACCGGTTGCAGGCCCGTCGAGTACAACGTCGACAGCCAGTACCGGCGGTACCACATCCAGTACCCCTCGACCCGCAGCCAGGCGCCGAGCCAGGTCGACACCACGCGGCCCGTGGAGGCCTTCGTCTCCGCTGTGGTCATCAGTCCACCAGCGTCCGGCCGGTGAGGCGGAGGAAGACGTCCTCCAGCGAACTCCGGCGGACCAGGCTCGACAGCGGCCGCAGCCCGCGCGCGTGCGCCTGTTCGAGGGTGGCCTCGCCGGTCATCGTGTAGAGCAGGACACGGTCCGGCAGCACCTCGACGCGTTCGGCGAGGCCCTCGATCCGCTTCGCGGCCGACTCCTGCTCGCCGTTCGGGAAGCGCAGTTCCACGACCTCGCGGGTGGAGTACCGGCTGATCAGGTCGGCGGGCGAGCCTTCGGCGGCGATGCGGCCGTTGTCCATCACGACCAGCCTGTCGCAGAGCTGCTCGGCCTCGTCCATGTAGTGCGTGGTGATGATCAGCGTGGTGCCGCCCGCCTTGAGCCGGAACAGCCTGTCCCACAACAGGTGGCGGGCCTGCGGATCCAGCCCCGTCGTCGGCTCGTCGAGCAGGAGCAGCTCCGGGTCGTTGACCAGGGAGCGCGCGATGGTCAGCCGCCGCTTCATCCCACCGGAGAGCGAATCGACCTCCGCGTCCGCCCGGTCGGTGAGCTGGGCGAACTCCATCAGCTCCTCGGCCTTGCTCCGCACGTGCGAGCGCGAGAGCCCGAAGTAGCGGCCGTAGATCTGCAGGTTCTGCCGGACGGTGAGCTCGGTGTCCAGGTTGTCCTGCTGCGGCACCACCCCGAGCCGGGCGCGGATCTTCGGCCCCTCGACGTCCGGATCCATGCCGAGGACCCGCAGGTCGCCGTCGCTGCGGGGGGACACGCTCGCGATCATCCGCATGGTGGAGGACTTGCCCGCGCCGTTGGGCCCGAGGAAGCCGAACGCCTCCCCCGGGCGGACCTCGACGTCGATCCCGCGTACGGCCTCGAAATCGCCGAACCGCTTGACCAACGCCTTCGCCTGCACCATCGCCGGTCCGTGCTCTGCATCACCCACGGTTGGCACCCTAGGACCTGCCACCGACAAAATTCGACCGGTTTAACCGCGCCCTTGTTGGACGGTCCCGGCTCGTCGATACTCACCGACCATGAGTCTCAAGCCCAGAATCGCCCTGTTGTCCGTTTTTGTCAGCGCCGGGCTCCTGGTGGCGCCCGCCGCGCAGGCAGCCGAGACCGCCGGGACCACTGTGGACGGTCGGACCGTCGACCCGCGTCCCTCCACCGCCAAGCTCGCCTTCGAGCTGCACAAACTCGCCCTGCTCAGCCACGGGAAGATCCGCGTGGACAAGATCGGCCGCAGCAACGAGGGCCGTCCGGTGTGGGCGGCCAGGGTCGGCCACGGCAAGACCCGGATCCAGTACGTCACCCAGCAGCACGGCGACGAGCCGCTCGGCACGCCCGCCGCGCTCGAGTTCCTGCGCCAGGTCGGCGTCGGGCACAGCCCGTGGGCGCAGAAGCTGCTCTCGAAGGTGACCGTCGACATCGTCGTGCGCGCCAACCCCGACGGGAACGAGCGCGACTGGCGCTACAACTACGACCCGGACGCCACTCCCGAATACGGTGAGAAGGGCAAGGGCTACGACATCAACCGGTACCACGACCCGGCTGTCGCACCCAAGGACAACCCGGCCACCGAAGCGGGCCTGATCCAGCGGCGGAACGCGTCGTTCAAGCCGGACATCATGGTCGACTACCACATGCAGGGCCGGTACAAGGATGCCAACGGCAGGGAGATCACCGCGTCGACGCTGTGGCCGACGAATGCGGGCGTGAAACAGTCCGATGTGGACTTCGCGAAGCAGATCGCGGTCGTGGTGCAGCGGTCGATCGACGGCAACGGCGGCTATGTCTCGCAGTATCCCGGCGGTGACTACCAGGGCATCGCGCGCAACGGGTACGGACTGCTCGGCAACGGCAGCGTGCTGATCGAGCTGAGCCTCATCCCGGAGCGGGAGCAGGCGCAGATCCAGGACGCGCTGGCGTCGATGCTCGCGATCGCGAAGACCGCGGCCGACGGTTCGGTGCGGAAGGTGGACCCGGCGAAGGCCGACGCGATCCCGCCGCGCGGTCCGGCGCTGCCGGGCACGGTCGAAGAGGCGCACGAAGCCGCTTGAGGGACGCTATGAAAGGCCCGTTACTTGCAAAATTTGCAAGTAACGGGCCTTTCATAGCACTACCGGACGGTGATCGAGAGGCTCTTCGCCACCCCGTTGACGGTGACCGAAAGGTTCGCCACTCCCGGCCGCAGCGCGGTCAGTACCCCGGTCGCCGGGTCGAAGGACGCGACGTCCCACGGCATCGCGGGCAGGAAGCCGTCGGCGACGTGCGTGGCCCAGCCGCCCTTCCAGTCCGCGCTGACCGGGTACGAAACCGGCACCTGACGCGCTCCCTGCGTCACCGCGGCCCGGATGTCCGCCTTCTCCCCGCGCGCCAGCGACGACGGCCCGGACAGCGTCAGCGCGTCGACGTTCGGCCGCGTCTCGAACCGCACCGGCTGCGCCTTGTCCCCCGGCTCGAACCGGACCATCGTCCATCCGACGAAACCGCCGTCACCGGGCGCGGCCGCGGGCGACTTCCCGGAGTTGCCGTTCACCAGGTACGGCACACCGTCCACGCGCGACAGGTTGAAGACGCCCGCGTGCGAAGCGATCGCGGCCGCCTGCTTGCCCGACTCGCGTTCGAAGGCGGTCAGCCAGCCGGTCAGCATGGCGGCCTCCTTGCGGTCGGCCAGTTGCGAGTTCCCGGTGGGACTCGGGTCCTTGACCGGATGGTGCATCGCGACGGCCACGCCGCGGATCCGCCGGTCGGCCTTCGCGCCGTCGAGCGCCTCGCGCAGCATCCGGATCTGGTCAAACCCGCCCGCGCGCAGCGAACCGCGCGAGGAGTCCATCAGCACCAGCCGGATCCCGGCGACGTCGACGACGCGGTGGGTCTCGCCGAACGCCGCCTGGAACTCGGCGAGTCCGTGCCCGCCGTCGGCCTCGTGGTTGCCGGGCACGTAGTACCAGGGTGCCTTGCCGACGAGTTCCTGATCGATGATCGAACGGGCCAGCACGAAGTCGGCGGCCGTGCCGCGGTCGACGAAGTCGCCGTTGATCAGCACGAGATCCGGTTTCGCCGCCACCGCCTCGCGCAGCGCGCGCCGGGCCTGGGCGACCAGCGGCCCGTTCGGGTCGTCGGCGGTGAACTGCGCGTCGCTGACCACGGCGATCCGCAGCCCGCCGGTCGCGGTGCCGTCGGTGATCAACCCCGGGTCACGCGGCGCCGGGTCGGCGGGGACGGCGGCTGCGGGCGCGACCTCGAAGGTGAGGTCGTCGAAGACCAGCCGTCCCTCGTACTGTTGATCCGGGACGTTCTCGACGGCGTAGAACCTCGTCAGCCGCTGCCCGTCGGGGAGACCGGCCGGGATCGCCGCGCGGACGTAGCGCCAGCCCGTCCAGTCGACGCTCAGCGTCAAGTCCACAATGGACGGAACGTTGGCGGCGTCGCGGAGTTCGGCCCGCAGCCAGGCCCCCTTCGCGTCCCCGTTGACCCACAGGCCGACGCGCTGGGTGCCGGGCGGCAGCGTGATCGGCGCCGCCGAGTTGACGTAGGCCGCGCGTGTGGCGTTGGTGCCGTTGAGCCGGTAACCCAGCGCGAGACCGCGTCCGCCGTCACGGCCAGCCGCCTCGGAAAGCGCGGCGCCGACGACAGCCGGGAAGACACTGGCGGACCAGCCCGCCGGGCCGTCCAGCGAAGCCACCACGCGGGATTCCGTGCCGACGGACGCCGCCAGATGCGTCACCTTCCCGCCCGCGGTGGCGGTGATCGCCGAAGCGCCCGAGGCCTTCAACGCGGTCACCGCGAACCCGTCGCCGGACGGCTCGATCCGCACCACGGCGGGGTCGTAGTCGAGTTTGACGTCGTCGGGTTCGATCCACGTGCCGTAGCCGTCGGCGTCATAGCCGAGGACCTTGAACGTGCTCTTCGCGCCTTCGCCCGACAACGCGACCTGCTCGGTGCTGGTGCCCAGCCGGACGGGTGAACCGAGGACGTTCAGCGTGGTCTTGCCCAGGACACCGCCGCGCTTCGCGTAGACCTCGACGTCCGCGGGCGCGTCGGGCCGGAACCGGTCGGCATGCCCGGTGAAGACACCGTTGGTCACGGTGCCGCGGAAGGGATTCGTGCTGACCCACTGGGCGGAAGCCGTGACGGCGGCCCCGGTCTCGTCATGCGCGCCGGCGGCGAGTTTCCGCGTCAGCCCGGAAAGCACGCGAGTGGCGTCAGCGGTGTCCTGCGCGGGACGGGGCGAGAAGCCGGTCAGGCGTCCGCTGCCGGGCACGGTGGTGACGCCGATCCCGTTGGGCACCAAGCGTTCCCCACCGTCCGACGGCGAGTTACGCACGAGCGGCGCCTTCTCGCCTTCCTCGCGGGCGAGCAGGGTCGAGGAGCCGCCGCCGTCGAGGTTGATGGCGTCGTCCGCGCCGAGCGACTTCAGGTGACGGGCGAGTTCCAGTTCCGTCATGCCGCGGCTGTCGGCCTGCCGTCCGTCGACCGTGGCGAGCCACATCTTGGTGCCGTCGGCGGAGAACCCGACCGCGGTCCGCGGGTGCATGGCGACGTTGTCGACCGGCTGGATCACGCCGTCGCGCAGCAGGACGACGTTCCCGCCGATCGAGACGGACAGCTTGCCCGCGTCGCTCTTCGGCGCGTAGGCGACACCGACCCGGTCACCGGTCTTCAAGCCGGACAACGCGTCCACGCCGCCGTCGCGGGCGAGCAGGACCGTCACGCCCGCGGCGATCGGGCCGTCCGCGGGCTGCGGCCGCACCTGCGTGACGACACCGTCCCGGAGCTCGATCTCGACGACGCGCCGGGCGCCCGCGACCGAGGTCCGCCGCGACGACGCGCCCCACAGCGGCGTGTAGACGCCGATCGCGTCACCGCCCAGCACCGGGCTGTTGAAGTTCGACGCGGGCACGATCTTGCCGTCGGGCAAGGTGATCGACGCGTCGAGGAACACCTCCGCGAGGCGTGCCTTGCCTTCCTCGGTGATCGACGCGGTCAGGTTGTGGCCGCGCGCGGGCGCCGTCTGGAGTTTCCCGGCGTCGACGCCGACGCCGATCGGCGCGCCGGTGGCGTTGATGTCGAAGAAGTCGCCGTTGACCCCGGCGACCGCGCCGGACCTGGCGACCTGCTGCGACAGCGGCGTCCGCGCGGAAACCGTGCCAGGGCTGAGGTACGCCGGTTTGAGGGTCTTGCTGGTGAGGTCGACGGCGAGGGTGTCGCCGCGGATCCAGCCCGCCGGGTCGTACCGGTCGAACTCGGTGAGGCTCAGGCCCGGTGCCACGCGCGAAGTCGCGCTGGTGGTGACGAGACCGTCGTCGGGCGCGGCCACGGCGTACGCGGACGGGCCCTCTTTCGCCGAGGAGGCCGCGGGGGCGGCTTCGACGGGCGCCGGACCGAGCGGAGCGGTCAGGGGATCGGCGTGCACCGGCGCGGCGATCAGCGAAACCGGCAGCAGGGCAGCGAGCAGCAACAGGCGTGATTTTCTCACGAATTACCCCACGATCGAGTGACAGGCGGCTCCGCCCAGCACAGCGGACGCGAGCCGCCAGGAGAAGACCCCGAGGTGAACGTGAACCGAACGGCGTAGGGCGCCGAAGCTCAGGGAGTGAAAGGCCCGGCGAGGAAGGTCTCGGCGGCTGCGACGTCACCGGCGAGCTCGAGGCCCGACTCGGCGAGACCGACCCGTTGCCACAGCAGCAGATCGAGTCCTTCCGCGGGACCTTCGACGACAGCGCCCGCCGCTTCGGCGGGGTCGGCCTGTCGCGAGCCGGGAACGTCGTCTTCACCCGGCGGTGTGATCAACCAGGCGTGTCCGGTGTCGGACGTCTTCAGCAGCAACGGAACGGTGACCACCGGCGGGGTGTGCCAGCGCTTCACCTTCGGCAGCATGCCGACGAGGACCTCGTCCACGCCGTCGGCGGCGACGGACGGGTCGAGGGTGTACGGGGTTCCGGCCGCGCGATGCGCGTCGAGCAGGTGCACCGCGGTCTCGTGGACCTGGCGGCGGAACCAGAAGGCCTTGATCTTGGCGGCGGCGGTGAAGTTCCAGGCACGGTCTTCCGGGGAAGCCGCGCTCAGGGCCTCGATCAGGCCGTCGGCGCATTCGCGGTACCAGGCGGTGAGGTCCGCATCCGGTTCGACTTCGAAGATCTGCGGGGCAGGCTCACCGGTCCGGGCGATCTCCGTCGCCCAGCGATGGACGTTGCCGAGGTGGACGACCAGGTCACGCAGGCTCCAGTCGCCGCAGCACGGCACCGGCGCGGCGTGGTCACCGGTGCTCGCGACCTCCGCGAAACCGGCGGTGAGTTCCCGCAGCCGTGCCAGGTACTCGTCCGGTGTCATCGCCACTCCCCCAGATCCGTGGGTGACGCGGTCTTCCCGCGTCACCCACGAGTGTGTCAGACCTCGGGGAACCAGAGCTTGAGCTCGCGCTCGGCCGACTCCGGGGAGTCCGAGCCGTGCACCAGGTTGTACTGGGTCTCCAGCGCGAAGTCGCCGCGCAGGGTGCCCGGGGTGGCCTTCTCGACCGGGTCGGTGCCGCCGGCGAGCTGGCGGAAGGCGGCGATGGCGCGGGGTCCCTCGACGGCGAGCGCGACCAGCGGGCCCGAGGTGATGAACTCGAGGAGGTCGCCGAAGAACGGGCGCTCCTTGTGCTCGGCGTAGTGCTCCTCGGCGACCGAGCGCTCGACGGTGCGCAGTTCGAGGGCGACGAGCTTCAGGCCTTTGCGCTCGATGCGCGAGATGACCTCGCCGACGAGGCCGCGCGCGACGCCATCGGGCTTGACGAGGACCAGCGTGCGTTCAGTCACGGCGGTATTTCTCCTTGGGTGGGTTTCGTGCTATTCGCCCGGAGCCTACTGGGTGCTTCGCCGCTCACTTCACGTCGGACCAGGGAAGGGCTTCGATGCGCTCGAGATGCTCCTCGCCCCACTCGCCGAGCGCGGCCATCGCGGTGTCGAGGGACTCCCCGAACGCGGTCAGCGAATACTCGACCTTCGGCGGAACCTGGTGATACACCTCGCGATGCAGCAGTCCGGTGGTCTCCATCTCGCGCAGTTGCAGGATCAGCACCCGTTCGCTGATTCCGGGCACCGCGCGCCGCAGTTCCCCGAAGCGCAGCGGCCCGTCCTGGAGCGCGAACAGGACGAGCCCTTTCCATTTGCCGCCCATGACGGCGATCGCGGCGTCGAGGCCGCAGGTGAACGTGCGGTTCTTGGTCATCGTCACACATACCTTTTTGTCAGTACCCGGCAAAATTGTAGGTACTTGAAGGAATGTACGTGAAGCCCCAGCATGAAGTCATCCCGAAGATTTCCCTTGACTGGAGCGAAAAATGACGAAGACCCCGGTGACCGTCGTCGGACTCGGTTCGATGGGCTCGGCCCTGGCGGGCGCGTTCCTCGCCGCCGGGCATCCGACCACCGTGTGGAACAGGACGGCTACGAAGGCCGATCCCCTTGTCGCACAGGGAGCCCTCAAGGCCGCAACGGCCGAAGAAGCGGTGCGGGCGAGCCCGCTGATCATCGCCTGCCTGACCACCTATGAGGACACTGTCGCGGCCTTGGACACCGCCACGCTGACCGGACGCGCCTTGGTCACGCTGAACAGCGGCTCACCGGCGGGAGCGCGGCGGATGGCGGACTGGGCGGCGGGCAAGGGCGCACGGTTCCTCGACGGCGCGGTCAAGAACGTGCCGTCGGCCGTCGGTGCGCCGGACACGCTGCTGTACTACGGCGGCGACAAGTCCGTCTTCGACGAACACGGGGACACGCTGCGGGTGCTGGGTGGCGACACCGTCCACCTCGGCGAGGAGACCGACCTCGCGGCGCTGTACGAAACGGCCGTCGGCGGCACCCTGTTGCCCGCGCTGGTCGGGTTCTTCCAGGGTGCCGCCTTGCTGCGGTCACGCGGCCTCGAAGCCGAGACACTCCTGCCGTACGCCACCAAATGGTTCGAGATGATCATCTCGGTGCTTCCGATGTACACCAAGGAAATCGACAGCGGCGACTACTCCGCTCCCGCCGCCTCGGTGGACATCTTCCACGCCGGTGCCGCCACCGACCTCGAACTGGCCGAGGAGGGCGTCGACGTCGGCTGGCAGCTTCCGCTGCACGACCTCGTGCGGCGGGCCGCCGAGGCCGGGCACGGCGACCGCAGCATCGCGGTCCTGACGGAGTTGCTCAGCGTTGGGGCTGCAGGGTCTTCTTCCACAGCGAAGCGCCCGTAGCGTCGCGCAGATCGACGGTGAGCGTGCCGCTGCGGCCGTCGATGTTCACCTCTCCGAAGTGCTGGAACCCGTCCGCGGGCGAGGTGTTCGCCGCGGGCGGGGCGTGCACGAACACCGCTTCCGGCCCGAAGGTCGGGTCGAGCGTGTTCGGGCCGAACGCGCCGGCGTTGAGCGGGCCGGAGACGAACTCCCAGAACGGTTCGAAATCGGTGAAGGAAGCGCGATCCGGCGAGTAGTGGTGTGCCGCGGTGTAGTGCACGTCGGCGGTCAGCCAGACGACGTTGCGCACGCGGCGCCGCGCGATCTCCCGCAGCACCCAGGCGAGTTCGGTCTCGCGGCCGCCGGGCGCGCCGGGCAGGCCGTTCGCGACGCCCTCGATGCCCTTGCCGTCCGGGACGGTGAGGCCGATCGGGAGGTCGGCCTGGACGATCTTCCAGGTGGCGGTGCTGCGGTCGAGCGCGTCGACGAGCCAGCGTGCCTGGCGGTCGCCGAGGATCCGGCCCGGCTTGGTCTGGTCCGCGGTGTTGGCGTCCTTGTAGGTCCGCATGTCCAGCACGAACACCTCGGCGCGCGAACCGTGCCGGAAGTTGCGGTAGACGCGGCCGTCGACGGCCTGGCGGCGGTCGATCGGATGCCATTCGTGGAACGCTTGGAACGCGCGGCCGGCGAGGACGTCGACGCGCTTCTCGGTGTACTCGGGACGGTCGTTGAGGATCTCCCCCGGGTACCAATTGTTCACGACTTCGTGGTCGTCCCACTGGACGTACGCGGGCACGTTCGCCGTGAAGCGCTTGAGGTTGTCGTCGAGGAGGTTGTAGGCGAACTGGCCGCGGTACTCGTCGAGCGTCTCGGCGACCTTCGACTTCTCCGGGGTGACGATGTTGCGCCAGACCCGCCCGCCGGGCAGCGCGACGGTCTCGGTGAGCGGCGCGTCGGCGTACACCGTGTCGCCGCAGTGCAGGAACAGATCCGGACGACGGTCGGCCATCGCGCGGTAGATCGTCATGCCGCCGCGTTCGGGGTTGATGCCCCAGTTCTGCCCGGCGACGTCACCGGACCACACCAGGCGGACGTCGGAGCGGCCGAGCGGCGCGGTGGCGAACCGGCCGGTGACGGCTTCGCTGCAGGTACGGCCGTCGAGCGATTCGGCGGTCACGCGGTAGTGGACCTCGGTCCCCGGCAGCAGACCGGCGACGCGGACCTTGCCGGTCCCGCCGGTCTCCGGGCTCATCACCGGACCGCGCACGCGGCGCGCGTGACGGAACGAGGGGTCCCTGGAGACCTCCACGATCAGCCGCGAAGGCCGGTCGGCGCGCGACCAGACGATGCCGGAGCCGGTGGTGACGTCGCCGGACTGGACACCGTGGGTGAGCACCGGACGGCCGCCGCGGATCAGCGGGACGGCGTTCGCGGTCGCGGTTCCGGGGAGGAGCAGTCCGCCCGCGACGGCCCCGGCGCCGGTGAGACCGGCTTTGAGCAGCGTGCGGCGATTGTGGTGGGAAGCGGTCATGGCGCGGTTCTATCCCGCGGCCACGGCCGGTGGGCCAACGGCGGTTTGCGCGGCGGTGAACGAGTGGGCGGTATTTCTGCCTCCACCGATCGGCCGCTGCTTCCCCGGTGTCCCCGCAGGTAGCTTCGATCACGGGGATGATCGATCCGGAGGGGGAACGATGCGAAGAATCCAACGTGGCTTCGTGCTGCTCACAGCGGCTTTGGCGACGTCGAGTCTGATGACGGGGGTCTCGTCGGCGGACGAGCTGGGCCGGTCGCGGGCGGTGATCAGCTACACCGAGTTCGGGATCCCGCATATCGCGGCCAAGGACTTCGACGGACTCGGCTACGGCTACGGTTTCGCCGCGGCCAAGGACAACGTCTGCGAACTCGCCAACACCTATCTGACGGTGTCCGCGCGGCGCTCCGCGTACCTCGGGGCGGGCGGCCAGGGCAATCCGGCGATGAGCGAGGCGAAGACGAACCTCGACAGCGACCTGCATTTCCAGCGGATCAACGACTCGGGCGTCGTCGAACGCCTCGTCGCCCAGCCCGCGCCACACGGCCCGCGCACGGAGGTGCGGGAACTGGTTTCCGGCTACGTCGAGGGCTACAACACGTATCTGAAGCAGACCGGCGCCGACCGCATCACCGATCCGGTCTGCCGCGGCGCGGACTGGGTCCGGCCCATCACCGAACTCGATTTTTACCGGCACTTCTACGCCGTCTCCTCGGTGGCCGGGCAGGGCCTCCTCGCCTCCGATCTCGCCAGGACCCAGCCGCCGTCCGCGAAGGACGCTCCGGCCGCGGCCCCGGACTCGGCACCGCGGATCGCCGACGGGCTCCGCAAGGCCATGAAGACGGGCGAGCTCGGCAGCAACGGCATCGCGATCGGGGGCGACGGGACGCGCTCCGGCGGCGGCCTGCTGCTCGGGAACCCGCACTACCCGTGGCAGGGCGGGCGCCGGTTCTGGCAGTCGCAACTGACCATTCCCGGCCGGTTCGACGTCGCGGGCGGAAGCCTGCTGGGCATCCCGCTGCCGCAGATCGGGCACACCGCCGACGTCGCGTGGACGCATACGGTGTCGACCGCGATCACCTTCGGCCTCTTCGAGGTGCCGCTGACTCCTGGTGACCCCACGACCTACCTGGTCGACGGCAAACCGGAGAAGATGACCGCGCGTGAGGTGAAGGTCGAGGTCCGCGAACCGAACGGCGAGCGACGGCTGGTCGGCCGCACGTTCTACGGGACGCGCTACGGCCAGGTGATCGGGTCCGCCTTCGGGGTACCCACGCCGTGGACGGCGAAGTCCGCGCACGCGCTGCGGGACGGGAACGCGGGCAACCTGCGCGGCCTCAACACCTGGTTCGAACTGAGCAAAGCGCACAGCACCAAGGAAGTCGCCGAGGCGCTCGCCCGGACCCAGGGCGTCCCGTGGGTCAACACGATCGCCGCCGACCGGGCCGGTAACGCGCTCTACACGGACATCCAGGTCGTCCCGCACGTCACCGACGAACGGGCCACGACCTGCGGGACCCCGCTCGGCCGAGCGTTGTTCCCCGGCACCGGATTGTCCATTTTGGACGGCTCGAAGTCCTCGTGCAACTGGGGAAGCGACCCCGGCTCCCTCGAACCGGGCCTGTTCGCGCCGTCCCGGCTGCCGGTGCAGCAGCGCCGCGACTACGAACTGAACGCCAACGACAGCGCCTGGCTCGCCAACGCGCGCGCCCCGATCGCCCCGCTCCCCCGGATCGTCGGCACGACCGGGACGCAGCGTTCGGACCGGACGCGGGAAGCGCTGATATCCGCCGAAGAAGGCTTGGCGGGCAAGGACTTCACGCCGTCGTCCATGAAGGACCTGCTGTACCGGGACCGAAGCCGGACCGCCGAACTCACGGCCGCCGACACGGCAAGGATGTGCGCGGCCTTCCCCGGCGGACAAGCACCATCCGCGTCGGGCCCGGTGCCCGTCGGGAACGCGTGCGCCACCCTGGCGGCGTGGGACCACACTTTCCGGCTCGACAGCCGCGGCGCACTGTTCTTCCAGCGGTTCGCGGAACGGCTCGGCGGGCTGCGGAACATCTGGCAAGTCCCCTTCGATCCGAACCAGCCGGTCACGACGCCCAATACGCTCGCCACGGGGAATTCAGCGGTGCAGAGCGCTTTCGGTGACACACTCGCGGAATTCCGCGGCGGCGGGCTCCCCGTCGACGGCAGGCTCGGCGACAACCAGGCCGTGACGCGGGCCGGGCAGCGAATCCCGATCCACGGCGGACCGGGCGGCCTCGGCGTGCTGAACGTGATCACGTCGCTGTGGGATCCGGCGAGGGGCAACCACGAGGTCGTGCACGGATCCAGTTTCGTGCAGGTGGTCGGATTCAGCGGCAAGGCCTGCCCGGACGTCTCGACGATCCAGACCTACTCGCAGTCGACTGACGTCACTTCGCCGCATTTCGCCGACCAGACGCGGTTGTACTCGCAGGGCGGCTGGGTGCGGGGGCGGTTCTGCGGGGCGGACATCGCGAAGTCACCGGAACTTCGGGTAGTGCGACTGCGGTAGGCGTTGGGCTCGTGAGTGGCAAGGACGGTTCTGGTGGACCCGTCTTTGCCTACCCACTGGATCCTGGGTGAGTGGGGAGGATTCGGGACGTTCAACGTCTCAAATCTTCCCCGCTCGGCTGCCGTCAGCGAGGTCGCGGGAGTGACACGGTCTACTCCCATTGACGATGAAGGAATCAGGACACTCAACGTCCCAATTCCTTCATCGTCAACTTCGGCACCCGCGTGAGCCGCGACCCCGTAGTGGTCAGGTGGCCGCGTGAACCGAGCGTGGAGGAATCAGGACGTTGAACGTCCCAAATCCTCCACACACGAACCCGCCGCGGCGAAATTCGGTGTCATCAAGCTCCGAGAACGGAACGGGCCCCTCGACTCCCGCACCCCACCTTCACCCTGGTCACGCCTAGGTAGGCAAATACCGGTCCGCTCTAACCGCCCTTACCACTCACGAGGCCTACTGCTGCGGTTGCTGCTGCTGACTCGGGAGCGTTCCGGCCGCCATCCGCCTCGCCACATCCCGGCGCAGCCACAGCAGCCACAGCCAGAACCCGAGGAAGATCACCCCGAGGATCGCCACGGCGGGCAGCGCCACGAAGAACGCGATCAGCGCGACCTGCAAGACCAGTACCGCGGGCACCGCCCAGGGCTTCTTCAGGAAACCGCACAGCACGATCAGCGCGATCGCGATCGCGATCGTCGACCAGCCGGTGACCGAACCGACGCCGCCGCCGAGTTTCGCCACCACCGGCAGCGCGAGCGCGACGGTGATGCCCTCCATGATCAGGGAACCGGCCATCACGCCCCGGAAGGACTTCATCGGGTCCTTGGCCGGCGGCTTCGGGGTCTCGTCGGTCACGCCGGCTCCTTACCGAACAGGGTCCTGGCTTCGCCCGCGGTGACGACCGAGCCGGTGACCAGCACGCCTCCGCCCGCCAGGGGTTCCTCGGGGTCGTCGCTCTGCTCGACGAGGCCGATGGCCGTCTCGATCGCGGCGTCCAGGCTCGCTTCGGCCACGACGCGATCTTCGCCGAAGATCGAGATGGCGATGTCGTTGAGTTCGTCGAGCGGCATCGCGCGCGGGGACGAGTTCTTGGTGACGACGATCTCGGAGACGACCGGTTCCAGGGCGTCCAGGATGCCGCGAGCGTCCTTCTCCGCCATGACGCCGACGACGGCGACGAGGCGGCGGAAGGCGAATTCTTCGGCGACGGTGGTGGCGAGCGCCTTGGCGCCGTGCGGGTTGTGGGCGGCGTCGAGCAGCACTGTCGGGGCTGCGCGGACGCGTTCCAGCCTGCCGGGGGTCTCGACCTCGGCGAAAGCCTCACGGACCGCTTCGACGACCAGTTGCCTGTCCTTGCCCGCGCCGAAGAAGGCTTCGACGGCGGCGAGCGCGAGCGCGGCGTTGGCCGCCTGGTGCGCGCCGTGCAGCGGCAGGAAGATCTCGTCGTAGACGCCGCCGAGGCCCTGCAGCTTCAGCATCTGCCCGCCGACGGCGATCTCGCGTTCCAGCACGCCGAACTCACTGCCCGCGCGGGCGACGCTCGCGTCGACCTCGACGGCGCGTTCCAGCAGGATCTTCTGGACTTCGGGGTCCTGGTCGGCGATGACCGCGACGCTGCCGGGCTTGATGATCCCGGCCTTCTCGACGGCGGCCTTGGCCGGATCGCCGCCGAAGTACTCGACGTGGTCGACGCCGATCGGCGTGATGACGGCGACGTCGCCGTCCACGACGTTCGTGGCGTCCCAGGAGCCGCCGAGGCCGGTTTCGACGACCGCGGCCTCGACGGGCGCGTCAGCGAAGGCCGCGAACGCCATCCCGGTGAGCACCTCGAACTTGCTCATCGGCACCGCGTCGGGTCCGCCCGCGTTGTCGACCATGGTCACGTAGGGCGCGACGTCGCGGTACAGGTCGACGTACGCGGCGGCGGAGATCGGGGCCCCGTCGAGCGCGATCCGCTCGGTGACCAGCTGCAGGTGAGGGCTCGTGTACCGGCCGACGCGCAGGCCCATCCGGGTCAGCAGCGCGTCGATCATCCGCGTGGTCGAGCCCTTGCCGTTGGTCCCGGCGACGTGCACCACCGGATAGCCGCGGTGCGGTTCGCCCATGAGGTTGACCAGGGCCGCGATCCGGGCCAGTGACGGCTCGATCTTGGTCTCGGGCCAGCGCAGGTTCAGCTCGGCCTCGACCGCGAGCAGTTCGCGGCGTGCCTGCTGCCCGTTGGGGTCGGCCGGGGCGAGGTCGTCGCCCTGATCGTCCAGTTCGTGCAGTTCCAGGTCCTCCGGGGCGGCCAGGTCCGGCACGGGTCCGAGCGCGAGGTTGTCCCCCAGCTGCCCGATCCCGCCGATCCCGCCGCCCGCGCCGCCGCCCGCCTGGTACGCGGCATCGGGGGCGTCCAGATCCGGGTCGGTGTCGTCGGACGGATCGTGGGCGCGTGCCCCCAATTCGTCGACGCCGGCGAAACTGTCCAGATCTGCCAGGTCCGGGGATTCTGCGAACTCTTCAGAATCCCGGCCGTCACCTCGCGGCACGAACTCTCCTCTTAGTGTTACTCCCTGTCGGAGCGAGTCTACGTGCGGCTTTTGCTGGCACTCTCGACGCATGGGGTTCAACCACAACGACCACTACCACCCGCTGCTGCTCGACCAGCTGCCGCCAGGTCCGGGGGTGGCGCTGGAGGTGGGCTGCGGCAGCGGACGGTTCGCCAGGCGGCTCGCGGCGACCGGGATGCACGTCGAGGCGATCGACCGGTCCGGGCCGATGGTCGACCTCGCCCGCGCCGCCGGTTCGCC
Source organism: Amycolatopsis sp. lyj-90 (assembly GCF_046549035.1). Lineage (NCBI taxonomy): Bacteria > Bacillati > Actinomycetota > Actinomycetes > Pseudonocardiales > Pseudonocardiaceae > Amycolatopsis > Amycolatopsis sp. lyj-90. Next base: position 163,378 of record NZ_JAJPWP010000009.1, on the reverse strand, counting down.
GGGTCCCGGCACGATCTCCTACCGGCAGGCCGACGTCTCCACCGAGAAGCTGCCGGGAGAGGCGTACGACTTCATCTCCTGCCTCGCGTCACTCCACCATGTCCCGTTCGAAACGGTCACGAAGCTGCGGGACGCGCTGGTCCCCGGCGGGGTGCTGGCCGTGCTCGGTCTCGGCAAGCCCAGTACGCCTTCCGACTACGCCCGCGCTCTCGTCGCCTCGCCGGTCAACGCGCTGGCCAGGGTGGTCGTGTACGCGGGCGAGCGGCTCAACGGCGGGATCGATCCGCTGCCGGCCGCGCCGATCAAAGAGACGTTTCCGCCGATGAACCGGATCCGGCGCGACGCGGCCCGGCTGCTGCCGGGGAGCAAGGTGCGGAATCTGCTCTTCTTCCGCTATCTCCTGGTCTATCGCAGGCCGGAAGACGATCACCCGATGTGACACCCCAAGCGGGTGAAGCTCGCGCCCGACCACCCGATCGGCGGCGCCGACGGGGGCGGATCCGGTTCATTTTTGAGGGGCCAACCAGTCCGGAGATCGGGGTCCTCATGCGCTTCAGACGCGTCCTGTTCGCGGCCGTCTCGACCGTCGTCCTGCTGATCGCCTCCACCACGGCGGCCACCGCCGCCGAGCGGTCCTACCGGAATTACGTCGCGCTGGGTGATTCCTACACGTCCGGACCGCTCATCCCGCTCCCCCGCCTCGACCCGCTGTTCTGCGGGAAGTCGACGCAGAACTACCCGTCGATCCTCGCCGCGGCGCTGCGGGTCCGCTCCTACACCGACATCAGCTGCGGCGGTGCGGACACCACCAACATGACCCAGTCGCAGAGCGTGATTCTCGGCAGCAATCCACCGCAGTTCAGCGCCCTGCGTGCGAACACCGACCTGGTCACCGTCGGCATCGGCGGCAACGACTACGGCGTCTTCGGCGCGCTGGTCGGCACCTGCCCGTCACTGCGCGCGAGCGATCCCACCGGGAACCCCTGCCAGGACAAGTTCACCGTCGGCGGCGTCGACACCATGAAGGCCAAGATCGCCGACACCGGCAAGAACGTCGAGAAGGTGCTGGCCGGGATCCACGCCCGCTCGCCGCGGGCCGACGTGCTCGTCATCGGCTACCCGCGGATCGCGCCGGAATCCGGCTACTGCCCGAAGATCCTGCCCTTCGCCGAGGGCGACTACGCGTGGCTCAACAGCGTCGAGAAAGCGCTGAACTCGGCGATCGGGAAGGCGGTCGCCGAGGACGGCAAAGCGTCCTTTGTGGACACATTCGGCCCGTCCGCCGGGCACGACGCCTGCGCGCCGAACGGGGCCGCGTGGATCAACGGGCAGCACACGAAACTGCTCGCCGCGGCGGCTTACCACCCCTATCGCACCGGGATGGCTGGCGTGGCCGGAGTGATCCTCCGCCACCTCCGCTGAGCCTCCCCGCGTGCTATGAAAGGCCCGTTACTTGCAAATTTTGCAAGTAACGGGCCTTTCATAGCATTGGTCAGGAGGCGGGAAGCGTCGCCAACCGGGCGTTGATGCGCTCGATGTCGGCCACCGCGGTCTCCTTGCGGGCCCGGATCTTGCCGATCACCGGCTCCGGTGCCTTGCCGATGAAGGCCTCGTTGCCGAGTTTGGCGTCGGCCAGGGCCAGTTCCTTCTCCGCCACGCCGAGGTCCTTCTGCAGGCGCTTGCGCTCCGCGGCGACGTCGATCGTGCCGGACAGGTCCAGTTCGACGGTGACGACACCGGCCGACAGCCCGACTTCCAGCGACGCGCTCGGCGCGAAGCCGTCCTCGGGCGCGGTGAGCCGGACGAGCGAGCGGATCGGCTCGTCGTGCCCGGTGATCTCGGCGAAGCCGTCGCCGGACAGCCGCGCGGCCACCTTCTGGCTGGGCTTGAGGCCCTGGTCCGCGCGGAACCGGCGGACCTCGGTGACCAGCTTCTGCACGTCGGCGATCCGCTTGTCCGCCACGGCGTCGGCGTACGAGGCGTCGGCCACCGGCCACGGGGCGATCACCAGCGACTCGCGGCCGGTCAGCGCCGTCCACAGCTTCTCGGTGATGAACGGGATGAACGGGTGCAGCAGCTTCAGCACCGTGTCGAACACGTGCCCGAGCACCGCGCGCGTCGCCGTCACGCGGGCCTCGTCACCCTGGAAGACCTGGACCTTCGACAGCTCCAGGTACCAGTCGCACAGCTCGGTCCAGGTGAACTGGTAGAGCGTGTCGGTGGCCTTGGCGAACTGGTAGTCCGCCAGGTAGCCGGTGACCTCGTCGACGACGTTGCCGAGCCTGCCGAGGATCCAGCGGTCGGCCTCGGTGAGTTCGGCGGCGGGCGGCAGCGGGGCGTTCGCGTCCGCGCCGTTCATCATGGCGAACTTGGTGGCGTTCCAGAGCTTCGTGGTGAAGTTCCGGGAGCCCGCGACCCACTCTTCGCCGATCGGCACGTCCGTGCCCGGGTTGGCGCCCCGGGTGAGGGTGAAGCGCAGCGCGTCGGTGCCGTAGCGGTCCATCCACTCGATGGGGTCGACGCCGTTGCCCGCCGTCTTCGACATCTTCTTGCCGTACTGGTCACGGACCATGCCGTGCAGCGCGATGGTCTTGAACGGCGCCTCGCCGGTGGCGTAGAGGCCGAACATCATCATCCGCACGACCCAGAAGAACAGGATGTCGTAGCCGGTGACCAGCACCGACGTCGGATAGAACTTGTTCAGGTCCGGGGTCTTCTCGGGCCAGCCGAGGGTGGAGAACGGCCACAGGCCCGAGGAGAACCAGGTGTCGAGGACGTCCGGGTCCTGGGTCCAGCCCTCGCCCGTGGGCGGCTCCTCGTCCGGTCCGACGCAGACGACCTCGTCGTTCGGGCCGTACCAGACCGGGATGCGGTGGCCCCACCACAGCTGGCGCGAGATGCACCAGTCGTGCAGGTTGTCGACCCAGTCGAAGTAGCGCTTCTCCAGCTCCGGCGGGTGGACGTTCACGCGGCCGTCGCGCACCGCGTCACCGGCGGCCTTCGCGAGCGGGCCGACCTTGACGAACCACTGCAGCGAAAGCCGCGGCTCGATCGGCTCCTTCGACCGCTCGGAGTGCCCGACGCTGTGCAGGTACGGGCGCTTCTCCGCGACGATGCGGCCCTGCTCGCGCAGCTTCTCCCGCACCGCGACGCGGGCCTCGAAGCGGTCCATGCCGTCGAACTCGGTGCCGGTGCCGTCGATCCGGCCCTGCTCGTCCATGATCGTGATCATCGGCAGGTCGTGACGCTGGCCGATCTCGAAGTCGTTCGGGTCGTGCGCGGGGGTCACCTTGACCGCGCCGGTGCCGAACTCCGGGTCGACGTGCTTGTCCGCGACGATCGGGATCCGGCGCCCGGTCAGCGGCAGCTCGACCTCGGTGCCGATGAGATGCGTGTAGCGCTCGTCGTCCGGGTGCACCGCGACGGCGGTGTCGCCGAGCATCGTTTCCATCCGGGTGGTGGCCACGACGATCGCGTCGTCCCCGTCGCCGTAGCGCATGGAGACGAGTTCGCCCTCGACCTCCTCGTGCTTCACCTCGGCGTCGGACAGCACCGACCGCAGCTCCGGCGACCAGTTGACCAGCCGCTCGGCGCGGTAGATCAGGCCGTCGTCGAAGAGCTTCTTGAAGATCGTGTTGACGGCCTTGGACAGGCCGTCGTCCATGGTGAACCGCTCGCGGGTCCAGTCGACGCCCTCGCCGAGGCGCTTCATCTGGGCGAGGATCTTGCCGCCGTGCTCGTTCTTCCACTGCCAGACGCGGTCGACGAAGGCCTCGCGGCCGAGCTCGCGGCGGCTGGTGCCCTCGGCGCGGAGCTGCTTCTCGACCAGCGCGTGGACCGCGATGCTCGCGTGGTCCATGCCCGGCAGGTACAGCGTCTCGTCGCCGAGCATGCGGTGGTAACGGGTGCTGGCGTCGATCAGGGTGTGCTCGAAGGCGTGCCCGATGTGCAGCGAACCGGTCACGTTCGGCGGCGGGATGACTACCGTGAACGGCGGCTTGTCCGACGTGGGGTCGGCCGTGAAGTACCCGGCGTCTACCCAGCGCTGGTAGAGCGAGGCTTCTTCGTCGGCCGGGTTCCAGGCACCCGGTAGGTCGGTCTGCTGCGGCTGGGCGTTCTCGGTCACATTGTCAAGTCTACGAACCCCCTCCAGTGAGTTCGTCACCGGCCGTAACGCTCGCCGTCCCCTGCCGATGAGGATTTGTCACAACGCACTGGGGAGAGGCATTTTCGTGGAAGATCGGCGCCTGGAGACACATCCGGACCTGATGGATCCGGAATGGCGCAAGCAGGCCGAACGCGAAGCCCGGATCGGCGCGAAGAAGGACCGCAAACGGATACCGAAACCGAGGTCGCGCCGACGTTTCCGGATGTCCCGCCGGGGTCGCGTCCTGACGCTGTTCCTCGTCGTGACCGTGGTCGTGCTCGGAGCCGGGGCGGTCGTCATGCAGCAACTGCGGGGACGCGACGCCGGATCCGGACAACCTCCGAGAGCGGCTCCGGTGGCGATCGGCGTCGACCTCGCCCGGCCTTACGAGCGCACCCCTGCCGTGAACTGGCGAGAGGGGCTAGCCGGGATCACCGTGCCGGCGGGGCAGCCGGTCGGCGACTTCACCGCGCAAGAGGTCGACGCTGGATTTCGGACGGTGACGCAGGCCATCGCGGCCGCACGGCTCGGCACCTCGGCGCTGCGGGCCGGCGACGGCTCGGAGCTGCTCGCCCTGCTGACCCCCAACGAGCGCGCCCGGCTCGAACCGACGCTCAAGGGCCCGGTCACCGCCGAGAAGGGCAATTACCTGACCCTCATCGGGCCGAAAGGCCTGCTTCCGGTGACCCCGCGGATGACCGGCTTCCTCACGGTGAAGCCCGGTCGCCAAGGTGAGCTGATCATCCACGCGAGTTACGCGATCGCTTACGCCTTCGACGCGCTCCCGAACGAGGCCAGGACCCCGGCGGACATCGTCCCGCTCGTCCGCGAGGAGCAGGACTACGTGATCCGCAAGGCGCCGCCGTTCGAGCAGGCCGACGCCGGGCTCGGTTTCGGGGACGGCGAGGCCTACAAGACACGCATGGCCTGTGACGCGGCCAAGGCCGGGATCCTCGCACCCCAGTACGCTGACAAGGACAGACCCGTCGGCGTCGGCGCGCCCGTCGTCGACGAAGTCGCCACCTACGACCCGACGAAGCCCCTGCCGTCGCTGGAAACCTGCAAGTAGCAGGCCGAACCCTGGGGAAAAGGACCGAGATGGACGAAGAGGACCGGCGGATCGAGACCCATCCGGACCTGGTCGACCCGAACTGGCAGAAGCACGCCGAACTGGACGCCTGGCTGGGTGCGAAGAAGGAACTCAAGAAGAAGCGCCGCAAGCAGCGCAAGGCGGCGGCCTCCGGTGGCGGTTACCGCGAGCCGGGTTCGAGCCGGTGGCCGGGCATCGCCGCGATCGTCGGCCTGATCGTGCTGGTCCTGGCCGCGGTGACGGTGAACGCCGTGCAGGAGCGCGGCGTCAACGAGACGCCGTGGTTCCCGCTGGACGAGTCGCAGATCACCCGGCTCGTCACCGACGCCTGACCCCTCGGTCGCGCGCCGGGGCGGCAAGGCGCACGATGGTGGCATGACCCGCGAAGCACCCGCGAACGACGTTGACGAGACACAGCTCGAGGTCGGGAAACCGAAGAGCTGGGCGGCCGGGATCCCCGGGGTCGCCGTCTCCCTGGTGCGTGGCATGGAGCAAATGGGCGCCGCGCGCACGGTCAAGACGCTGCGCCTGCTGAACCAGCGCGACGGCTTCGACTGTCCCGGCTGCGCCTGGCCCGAGCCGCGCGAGGTCGACGGCGAGCACCGAAAACTCGCGGAGTTCTGCGAGAACGGCGCGAAGGCCGTCGCCGAGGAGGCGACCAAACGCCGGGTCGGACGCGAGTTCTTCGCCGAGCACTCCATCCAGGAACTGTCGGGGAAGACCGACTACTGGCTCGGCCAGCAGGGCCGGATCACCGAGCCGTTCGTGCTGCGCGAAGGGGCTTCGCACTACGAACCGATCTCCTGGGCCGACGCCTTCACCCTGGTCGCGGACGAGCTCCGTGCGCTCGGGGACCCCAACGAGGCGATCTTCTACACCTCCGGGCGCACCAGCAACGAGGCCGCGTTCCTCTACCAGCTGCTCGTGCGGTCCTACGGCACCAACAACCTCCCGGACTGCTCCAACATGTGCCACGAGTCGTCCGGCGCCGCGCTCGCGGCCACGACCGGGATCGGCAAGGGCTCGGTGACGCTCGCCGACATCCACAAGGCGGACCTGATCGTGGTGGTCGGCCAGAACCCGGGCACCAACCATCCGCGCATGCTGTCCGCGCTGGAAGAGGCCAAGGGCAACGGCGCGAAGATCATGGCGGTCAACCCGCTGCCCGAAGCCGGTCTGATGCGGTTCAAGAACCCGCAGAACGTCCGGGGCGTGGTCGGCAAGGGAACCCCGCTGGCCGACGAGTTCGCGCAGATCCGGCTCGGCGGCGACCTCGCGCTGTTCCAGGCGATCGGGCATCTCCTGCTGCAGTGGGAGCAGGAGACCCCCGGCACGATCGTCGACCGCGCGTTCGTCGAGTCGTCCACCGAGGGGTTCGAGGACTACGCGAAGCATCTGCGGGAGATCGACTGGGCCGAGGTCGACACCGCGACCGGGTTGCCGCGCGAGCAGATCGAGCGGCTGGCGCGGATGATCGCGACGTCGGAGCGGACCATCTACTGCTGGGCGATGGGCCTGACCCAGCACAAGCACGCGGTGCAGACGATCTCCGAGGTCGCGAACCTGGCGCTGGTGCGCGGCATGATCGGCGAACCCGGCGCGGGCCTGTGCCCGGTGCGCGGGCACTCCAACGTCCAGGGCGACCGGACGATGGGCATCTGGGAGAAGATGCCGGAGTCCTTCATGGACGGTCTCGACGCGGAGTTCGGCATCAAGGTGCCGCGCGACCACGGCTACGACACCGTCGCCGCGATCCGCGCGATGCGGGACGGGAAGGGCAAGGTCTTCTTCGCCGTCGGCGGCAACTTCGCTTCCGCCACCCCGGACACCGAGCTGACCGAGAAGGCGCTCAAGTCCTGCTCCCTGACAGCGCACGTGTCGACGAAGCTCAACCGCTCGCACGTCGTCCCCGGCAAGACCGCGCTGATCCTGCCCACCCTCGGCCGCACCGAACGCGACACCCAGGCCGCCGGCGAGCAGTTCGTCACCGTCGAGGACTCGATGTCGCAGGTGCACACCTCACGCGGCAGGCTGGCCCCGGCCAGCGAGCACCTGCTTTCCGAGGTCGCGATCGTCTGCCATCTCGCGGAAGCGCTGCTCGGCGCTGGGCATCCCGTGCCGTGGCGGGACTTCCACACCGACTACGACCTCGTCCGCGACCGGATCGCGCGCGTCGTCCCCGGCTGCCACGACTACAACGCCCGGGTCCGCGAGCCCGACGGGTTCGTGCTCCCGAACGCGCCGCGCGATTCCCGGCAGTTCAACGGGACCGCCAACGGCAAGGCGAACTTCACCGTCTCCGCACTCGAATACCCGCAGGTGCCCGAAGGCAGGCTGCTGCTGCAGACGATGCGCAGCCACGACCAGTACAACACCACGATCTACGGCCTTTCCGACCGTTATCGCGGCATCGAGGACGCCCGGCGCGTGGTGCTGGTGAACCCCGACGACCTGGTCTCGCTCGGCCTGGCCGACGGCGCGATGGTCGACCTGGTCTCGGAATGGCGGGACGGCGACCGCCGGGCGCCGCGGTTCCGGGTGGTCTCCTATCCGACGGCCCGGGGCTGCGCGGCGGCGTACTTCCCCGAGGCGAACGCGTTGGTGCCGCTGGATTCCGTGGCGGACAAGTCGAACACCCCGGTGTCGAAGGCGGTCGTGGTGAGGTTGGAGCCGCTAGATTCCCCCTCATGAACCCTGGGGACGTCGCCGGTGAAATGGCGCGCTTACTGCACGACAGCACGAAAACGACCTTCACGAGCGCCGTGCTGCGGATCCACAACACCGGCGGCGGGTTCTCGCTGCAGGCGGAGACGGACACCGGCCGGTACCTGAGTCCCGACATGACGGCGCTGTCGGAGCTGTTCCGGCCGCTGCCCCCGTCGATCTACGAGGTCCGGCTGAGTCACACCGGGGAGTACACCTTCCTCGCGACGCCGGACGTCGGCACCATGTCACCGGCGTGGCTCGTGTTCGACGACGGCTTCCGCTATCCGGGGCATCCGCTGCCGGGTCTCCCGTTGCCCGCGCGATCCCGGCCGACCGGGGCGCCGACCGATCCGGCCGTGCTCGCCCGGATCACCGCCCTCGCCACGGAATTCGCCGGGTTGTACGAAAAGATCAAGGGCCACGCGCCGGACTGGGAGCCCGGCCGCACCGAAGCCGAACTCGCCGAGGCCGAAGAGCGGATCGGCGCGCGGCTGCCCGAAGACCTTCGCGCGCTGTTCCGGGTGACGGGCTGGGACAACGAATCGGGGCTGCTGGGCCGGTACGCCCACGATCCGCTCCCCCTGCTCGTCGAGCGCTACCTCGACGGCGCTCCCGGTTCCTACGGCTGGGAAGACCCGGTCACCGAAGAGGGCGTGGTCTTCGAGACGCGGCCCGCCGGCCGGGTGAAACGCTTGTCCCGCAACGATTGGTGGATCACCTTCGGCAGCGACCACGCCGGTGACTTCCTCGCCGCCGACCTCGACCCGGCGGAAGACGGGGAGAGCGGCCAGATCCTCGAGTACGGGCGGAACGTCTGGGGCCCCGTCCGGTACGTCGCGGCCTCGATCACCGGGATGATGGAAGAAGTCGTCCGCGCGCTGAAGGCGGGCGAGTACGACAACGACGAACCCGATTCGCCGTATCTCATCGCCGAAGCCGCCTTCCACGACGAGTCCGCCCGCGGCCACGACCAGGTGCTGACCGAGACGACGGACCTCGGCGGGGTCGCCGATCCGGAACTCGTCCAGGAGCTGTACCTCAACGACCCGGGCTCGGTGGACCTCGCGATCCTGAACCCGTTGTCGTCGTTGCGTCATCTGCGGGTCAACCGCGCCGATTCCGTCGTCGCGGACCTCTCCGGGTTCCCGGCGCTCGAAGCGGCGAGCATCGAGACCGCGAAGGTGGATCTCACCGGGATCGCCGGGCACCCCGCCCTGTGGGGTCTTTCGCTCGCCGGGGTGAAGCATCCGATCGACTTCGGCCCGCTGCTGGGACTGCCGGGGCTGATCAGACTGGGGCTGGCCGGTCTCGACGTGCCCGAGCTGGAACGCGTCGGCGAACTGGCCTCGCTGCGGGTGCTCACCCTGGACGACGGACAGGTCCGGCGGCTGCTGGACGCCGGTGTCACGCTGCCTTCGCTGGCCGCGATCGAGATCACCGGCGGGGCCTCGCTCGCGGAGATCGTGCGATTGCGCCGAAGGCTGCGTCCGGACGGCCCCGCGCCGGAGGTCATCGAGGCTTCGGGCACGCTGGCCGCACCATAGGCTGCCCGCTTGGCGGTGCCGGACGAGGCCGATCCGCGCCCACCGTGAAGGGGAAACCCGTTCACGTGCTCGCGGAAAGGCCTTGCCATGTCACGAAGATCGATCCTGCGCGGCTTCGCCGCCCTGGTCTCGCTCGTGCTCGTCGCCGTGCTCCCCGGAGCGGCCACCGCCGCTCCGGCCGCACCGCCGCCACTCCCGTTCGTCTCCCAGCTCGATCTGTCCTGCTACCGGACCGAGGGCTACAAACCACCGCCGATCACGGTCACCACGAGGCATCTCAACCCGGTGCTCGCGGGCCTGCCCACGGAAACGACCCGCCTGGGAGAACGACAGCAACTCTGTGTGCCGGTCGCGAAGAACGGGGTCGTCCCGCCGCGCGGGATCCTCGACTACGTCCGCTGGGTGGACCTGTCCTGCTACCGGATCGAAGGCGGCGCGGCGAACTTCCCGCTGACGCTGAGCCACCTGAACCCGGTCGTGCAGAAGCTGGGGATCCAGGACGCCCAGGTGACGATGCTGTCGCCGGAGCAGTTGTGCGTCCCGGTCGCGAAGAACGGGGTGCTGCCGCCGCCGGAGATCCTGTCGTTCGTCCGGCACATCGATCTCAAGTGCTACGCCCTGCGCGTCCTCGGCATCCCCGGCCAGGCCTTCCCGCTGGCGCTGGGGCACCTCAACCCGGTGCTGGCCGACCGGCCGAAGGTGGACGTCAAGGTCGGCAACACGCGGCAGTTGTGCGTCCCGGTCGCCAAACGCGGTGACGAGATCCCGCCGGTGGTGCTCAACACCGTCCAGTGGCTCGATCTGGCGAAGAGCGATGTCACGACCAGCCCGAGTGTCGTCGGCCCGCTCACGCTGAAACTGACTCATCTGAACCCGGTCCTGGCGAGCCTTCCCTCGGAGCAGGTCACCATCACCGAGCCGGTCCAGCTGGGTCTTCCGGTCGCCAAGAACGGCAAGATCCCGCCACGGGAATAGCCGTCAGTTGATGCAGCCGGTGTCGTCGGAGGTGATGGGCTGGTCGGTCCGGACCCCGGCCGCCCCACCGCCCGCGGACACGCCGGGTCCCTTGTAGACCTGTCCGAGCACGACCTGCACATGGCCCGCCGCGACGGAATCGGCCTTCTGGGTTTCCAGTCCGCCGAGCAGTTTCGCGATCTCCGTGGCGGGCCCGGACGCGTCGCTGAACCGGACGACGGAAGTCCGCCGTCCGGTCTCGGCCGTCGCCTCGCCCTTGCCGAATCCCTTTTCCGCCAAGAGATCCGCGACGCGAGCGGCGAGGCCGTCCTTGCCGCTCGCGTTGACGACGTCGACCTTGGGGCCGGCGGGTGCCTGCGGTGTCGTGGGCTGGGCGCCGATCAGCGAGGCGGCGAAGGCGCGCACCTGCTCGGGATCGACCTGCACGGCGGTCGCGGTCGGCTGCCTCGGGTTGTAGCGATAGTCGGGGTTGACCACCGGGATCGTGTCGAAGGCGATGCCGCCGCCGGAGACGCCCCGCATCTGCCGGACGAAGTCGAGCAGATCCCACGAGCCGTCGAGCACGACCGAACGTTTCACCGCGTCGATCAGTTCGGAAAGGCGAGCCGGGTTGGCGAGCGTCCCGGCGGAGAGCACCTGCTTCGCCAGCCCGGCGAGGAACACCTGCTGACGGCGGACGCGGTCGAGGTCGCTGCGGGGCAGGTCCTCGCGCTGGCGGACGAAGGCCAGCGCGTCGGCGCCCTGGATCGTCTGCTTGCCCGCCTTGAAGTTCGCGCCGGACTTGACGTCCTTGGTGTCGCGCTTCAAGCACACCTCGACCCCGCCGACGGCCTTGCTGATGTCGTAGAAGCTCTGCAGGTTGACCTCGGCGAAGTGATCGATCTTGACGCCGGTGAGGTCCTCGACCGCCTTCAGGGTCGCCTTCCGCGCGGCCGTGATCGCCACCTTGTCGATCTCGGCCTTGTCGGTCTTGCCCGCCTCGCGCTGCGCACTCGCCGAAGCGAACTTGGCGTGCCCGAAGATCCCGTTGATCTTGGTCTTGTCCTTCGTCCCCGGCTCCGAGACCCAGGAGTCGCGCGGGATCGAGAAGGCCTTCACCGCTTTTTGGCCGTTGGGGATGCGGAGCACGATGAGGGTGTCGGTCAGATCGTCGCCGTTGGCGCCCACGCGCAGCTCACGCAGCATCTCCTGGGACAGCGGGTTGCCGTGCTCGTCGGTCCGCGAATCGCGCCCGACCAGCAGGATGTCCAGTGACCCGTCGGCGGGCTGCTCCCCCGGGTCCGCCGCCCCCTCGATCACGTCTTCGCGGGTCACACCGTCCAGCGACTTCATGGTCGAGTACCCGTACGCGGTCCCGCTGAACACCGCCACCGCGAGAACGGCGACCAGGACCTTCCCCAGCTTGTGCACGTTCCTTGGACGCGCGAGGAGCCCATATTGCTGCAGAGGTGATCCACTTCACATCCGTAGATGCGACGCGCCGTTCAGGTCGAGGATCGCGCCGGACGCCCAGGCGGCTTCGGCGGAAGCGAGGTAGAGCACCGCCGCCGCGACCTCCTCCGGCGTGCCGACCCGGCCGAACGGGCTCTGCTCGCGGAGGGCCTCGCCGCTCGCGCCTTCGAGCTTGACCGCGACCCGGTCCGTGGCGGTGAAGCCGGGTGCGACCGAGGTCACCGCGATCCCGTGCGGGGCGAGCGCGACGGCGAGCGACTGCCCGAGCGAGTGCACCGCGGCCTTGCTCGCGCCGTACGCCGGGAACTCGGGCTCGCCCTTGAAAGCGCCCCGCGAGCCGATGTTGACCACCCGGCCGGGTGCGCCGCGCTCGATCATGTGCCGCGCCACGCAGTAGGTCACGTTCGCCGTGCCGAGCACGTTGACGTCGACCATCCGCCCCCAGACCCGCTGCCAGTCCGCATAGGACACCTCGGCGACCGGATGGGCCGCCGAGGGCGACGGCGCGTACGCGGCGTTGTTGACCAGGACGTCGACCCCGCCGACCAGGTCCTCGGCTTCGTCCGCGATCCGTTGCGCCACTTCGGGATCGGAGAGGTCACCCCGGACCAGCCCGTGGCCGGAACCCGGGAGCCCGCCGAACGTCCGCTCGGCGTCCTCCTGGTTCGAAGCGTAGTGAACGGCGACACGGTCGCCCTTTTCCGCGAAGGCGCGGGCGATCGCACGGCCGATGCCGCGCGATGCCCCGGTTACCAGAACTCCCACGTGCCGACCTTACTCAGCCGCCGAAGAGCTGGACCACCTTCCGGAACAGTTCGTAGACGCCGTAGGCGAACGGGAGCGCGACCCACAGCCACGCGAAGACCATCAGCCCGGTGCGTCGGCGCTCGGGAGCCTGTTCGGTCATCGGGCCTCACTCCTCGCGGGCTCGCCGGACGGCGCCGGCTCGTGGAACTTCGGGTTGACCGGCCGCACCAGCTCGTTGGCGACGAAACCGACGGCCAGCAGGCCGATCATGATGAACAGCGACGTCGTGTAGAGGTCGGGGCCGACCTTGCCCGCCGACTTCTGGCTGTCGGAGATGGCGTTGACGATCAGCGGCCCGAGCACGCCCGCCATCGACCACGCGGTCAGCAGCCTGCCGTGGATCGCCCCCACCTGGTAGGTGCCGAAGAGGTCCTTCAGGTACGCCGGGATCGTCGCGAAGCCGCCGCCGTAGAAGGACAGGATCAGCATGGCGCACAGGACGAACACGAGTTTCGAGGCGTTGGTGGTCAAGGCGATCACCAGGTACAGCAGGGCGCCCGCGCCGAGGTAGAGGCGGTAGATGTTCTTGCGCCCCACCAGGTCCGAAGTGGACGACCAGACGAACCGGCCGAGCATGTTGGTCAACGACAGCAGCGCCACGAACCCGGCCGCGGCGGCCGTGCCGACCGGCGTCGAGGTCTCGCGGAAGAAGTCCGCGATCATCGGCGACGCCTTCTCGAGGATCCCGATGCCCGCGGTCACGTTGAAGCACAGGACCACCCAGAGGAGCCAGAACTGCGGCGTCTTGATGGCGTTGCGCGCCGACACGTTCGCGGTGGTGATCATCGCGTTGCCGTGGTCGGTCTTCGGCTCCCAGCCCTTCGGCTTCCAGCCGTCGGCAGGGACCCGGATCAGCAGGATGCCGAGGGTCATGAAGACCGCGTAGACCAGGCCGTGCACGAGGAACGCCGTCGCGACCGTCCCGATCGTCCACGGCGACGCGCCGAGCATCTGAGAGGACCACGGGGAGGCGATCAGCGCGCCTCCGCCGAATCCCATGATCGCGATCCCGGTGGCCATCCCCGGCCGGTCCGGGAACCATTTGATCAGCGTCGACACCGGCGAGATGTAGCCGATGCCGAGCCCGATGCCGCCGATCCCGCCCCAGCCGAGGACGACGAGCCAGTACTGCGACGTCGCCACGCCGAGCGCGGAGATCAGGAAGCCCGAACTGAAACAGACCATCGAGACGAACATCGCCCAGCGGGGTCCGTTGCGCTCGACCAGCGTCCCGCCGAACGCCGCCGACAGCCCGAGCATCACGATGCCGAGCTGGAACGGGAGCGCGCTCTGCGTGCCGGTCAGCCCGAGCGTCTTCTCCAGCGGGAGTTTGAAGACACTCCACGCGTACGCCTGCCCGATCGACAGGTGGACGGCCAGCGCGGCGGGAGGCACCAGCCAGCGGCTCCAGCCCGGCGGGGCGACAATGCGTGAACGGTCCAGGAAGCCGACAGCCATCCGGCGCCTCCGTACTCTGGGGATGTGCACTGGGAATGTATTACTTAATGCCCAGCGTTGCAGTACCCGAGTGTCGAACAACCGGTCAGAAGGGTGGACAAGTGGGCAGGGTGACGGTGCGCCGTCCGGTGCGGAAGATCTCCGCGACCAGGGACGTGCGGCGCCCTGACGCGCTCGCGGCCGAAGAACCGCTGGAGATCAGGGTCGGCGGCAAGGCGCTCGCGGTCACCATGCGAACCCCCGGCAATGACGTCGAGCTCGCGCACGGCTTCCTGCTGTCCGAGGGCGTGCTCACCTCCCGCGAGGACATCGCGGTGGCCCGGTACTGCGACGGCGTCGACGACCAGGGCCGCAACACCTACAACGTGCTGGACATCGCGCTGGCCGAGGGCGTCGCTCCGCCGGAGACGGGCGTCGAGCGGAACTTCTACACCACGTCCTCGTGCGGCGTCTGCGGCAAGGCGGCGCTCGACGCGGTCAAACTGCGGAGCCGTTTCTCACCGGGGAAGTCCGGATTCGCGGTGAGCAAGGACGTGCTGGCCAAGCTCCCGGACACGCTGCGCACGCACCAGAAGGTCTTCTCCAGCACCGGCGGGCTGCACGCGGCCGCCCTGTTCGACGCCGAGGGGAACCTCGCCGTCGTCCGGGAGGACATCGGCAGGCACAACGCCGTCGACAAGGTCCTCGGGTGGGCCCTGCAGGAGGGCCGGATCCCCGCGGCGGACACCGGTCTGCTGGTGTCCGGCCGCGCGTCGTTCGAGCTGGTCCAGAAGGCCGCCATGGCCGGGATCGGCCTGCTGGCAGCGGTTTCCGCGCCGTCGTCGCTGGCCGCGGAACTGGCCGAGGAGAACGGCATGACCCTCATCGGTTTCCTGCGCGGCGACAGCATGAACCTCTACACCGGGGAGCAGCGCGTGCTCGGGCTCGGCTGATTCAGGCACCCACCCAGTTGCCGTGGAAGCCGTTGGGCACCCGGTCCGGCAGGTGCACGGCGCCGACGGTCTCCAGCGTCCCCGCGTCCAGGATGGTCAGGTCGCTCTTCTGCGTCGCGGGATCGTAGACGAACCCCATCAGCACGCCCTCGTCCTCGCCCGCGTCCACAGAGGACGGGACGAACACGAACTCCCCCACCTGGCTGCCGGGGCCGAATTCCTTCGACTCGACCGTGCGCTTCCACAGGTCGTGCTTGAGCAGTGACCCCGCCGAAGCCGATCCATCCTTTGTGGACACCGAGTAGCCGTACCGGTGCGGCCGCCCGAGCAGCCGCTCGTCGACGCGCGGGAACTCCTGGCCCTGGTCGTCGAGGCGTTCCTCGACGACCTTGCCGACGGTCAGGTCGACGGTCCAGCGGTCCAGGGTCGGCGGCCCCTCGGCGGGGCCGAGGAGTTCGCTGTCGAACATCTTCGGATGCCGGACGACGTCCAGCACGATGTCCTCGCCGTCGTCGTAGGCGTTCATCGGGTGGAACACGTAGCACGGCTCGATCTCGAACCAGCGGACGTCGCCGTTGCCGCCTTCCCTCGGCATGACGCCGATCCGCGCCGGGTAGCCGGGATTCCAGCGGTACGGCAGGCCCGCGTTGCCCGAGATCCGCGAACGCAGCCTCGCGCTGAGCGGATCCGGCA
Organism: Amycolatopsis sp. lyj-90; assembly: GCF_046549035.1. Lineage (NCBI taxonomy): Bacteria > Bacillati > Actinomycetota > Actinomycetes > Pseudonocardiales > Pseudonocardiaceae > Amycolatopsis > Amycolatopsis sp. lyj-90. The sequence continues at coordinate 147,574 of NZ_JAJPWP010000009.1, read as the reverse complement.
CCTTCACCTTGCCCACCAGCGCGGACACCACCAGCTGGGCGGGCGTGCGCAGGAACGGCGGGACGGACGCGGCGACGGCCTGCTCGGCGTCGAACGTGACCGGGAGGTCGTAGAAGACGACGTACTTCTCGGTCAGGGAGAAGTCGTGCATCATCGGCGAACCGGTGACCTCGATGTCCACCTTGCGCCGCGCGTGGCCATGGGCGTCGATCACCGAGTACTGGACCTTGTTGCCCAAGCCGAAGAAGTACGACACGGCGTGCAGTTCGCCGGTCTCCGGATCGCGCTTCGGGTGAGCGGTGTAGCCGCCGGGCAGGGTGCCGTCGAAGTCGCAGGCGCCGACCGTGTCGAGCTCATCGGTCATCTCGAAGCTCGTGGCGCCGCCCTCGATCAGCGCGAGGGTCTTGCCCGCGTGGCCGATCACGTTGGTGTTCGCCCCCATCGAGGCGATCCCGAGGGCCGGGCCGCCCTCCCAGCGCTCGCCGAGTTCTCGCGACAGCCTCGGGTTGCGCACCCAGCGGTTGCGGTACCACTCGGCCTGGCCGTCCCGCAGCCGGACGCCGTGCACCATGCCGTCGCCCATGAACCAGTGATAGGTGGCCGGGTCCACTTCGGACAGCGGGTTCGGCCCGTTCCGCAGATAGCGCCCGTCCAGGTACTCCGGGATGTGCCCGGTGACGCGCAGTTCGGTGATCGTGTGCTCACGGCTGACCGGGGCGAAGTTGCCCTGGAGGAACTTGTTACCCATCGCAGGCCCCCTGGATCGGTGACTATAACGCGGTTATGGATACATTTATAACAGGGTTATGGAATACTGGCAAGCATGTCCCCGAAGCCCGCCACCGCCGAGGTCAAGGCCAAGCTGATCGACGCGGCGATCAGGCTGCTCTCCGACGGCGGCCCGGAAGCCCTCCAGGCCCGGAAGCTGGCCGCCGAGATCGGCGCGTCGACCATGGCCGTCTACACCCACTTCGGCGGGATGGGCGCACTGGTGGACGAGGTCGCGCGCGAGGGATTCAGGCGGCTGTCGGCGAATCTGGGCGAGATCGAGGACACCGGCGATCCGGCGGCCGACATGCTCACCCTCGCTCTGACGTACCGGCGGACCGTGGTCGACAACCCGCAGCTCTACGCGGTGACCTTCGGCCAGAGTCAACCCAGCGGGCAGAAGGCGGCGCTGGGCGACATGACCAACGAGGAGACCCGCCAGAACCTCAGCGAAGAAGGCATCGAGGCCTTCGGCTTTCTCGTCCGCGGCGCGAAGCGGGTGATCGACGCGGGCCGGTTCCGCCCGGCCTCCGAGTTCGACGTCGCCGCCCAGCTCTGGAGCGCCGTGCACGGCTACATCACCCTGGAGGTCGCCGGCCACTTCGGCGACGGGGAGAACGGCGTGGACCAGATCCTGGTTCCCCTGGCCACCGCCCTCGGAGTGGGTCTCGGCGACACCTTGGAGGCCGCGACGCGGTCCGCGCGTGTCTCGATCGAGTCATGGCGCGCGAAAGAGGGAAACATCGGCACCTGATCCGGCGATACCCCGGTCACAGGTCGGCGACACGTGCAACCTTCGGGCTTCGGCGCACGTCTGACCTGATAGATGATCATTGCCCGGTAGGAGACCGACCGGGAATGGGGACGGGGAACGGGGACAGGTGAACGACGACCAGGGGCAGACGACGCTGCCGGGGGTGCATGGCGCCCGCCGGTGGCTGAGCCGTCGTTCCGTGCTGATCGCCGGCGCCTCCGGTCTCGGGGTGGCGGGGCTCGCCGCCGGAACGGCCACCGGAGCCCTGCCGTTCAGCGAAGCGCTCCAGCGGGCACTCGGCGTCGCATCGCCGACCCCGGCCACCCAGCTGGGCAGCCCCCGTGTCGAACGTGTCTACTCCGAAGCCCGCGGCCGCGAGGTCGACCTCGTCCTGATGCTGCCGACCAAGGCGCCGCCCAAGGGCCTGCCGATGTCGCTGATGCTGCACGGCCTCCACGGCACCGCGCGGCACGCGGCCCCCACCGGGCTCCTCAAGCAACTCGGCAGCGACGTCGCCCGCAAGGCGGTGCCCCCGTTCGGGTTCGTCGCGGTCGACGGCGGCGACCACTACTGGCACGAGAACCAGCCCGGCGACAACCCGATGGCGATGCTGCTCGAAGAAGTCCCCCGCTGGCTGGCCGCCCGCGGCCTCGGCGGCCGGGACGGGCTGCCGTTCGCGGCCACCGGGCTTTCGATGGGCGGCTTCGGCGCGCTGCTCTACACCCGGCGCCGTCTGGAACGCCGCCGCCCGCCGTCCGCGGTCGCGGCGCTCGCACCCGCGCTGATCACGTCGTGGCCGGAGATGAGCAAACGGCGCGCGTTCCGCGACGCCGCCGACTGGGGCTCGCTGGACCCGTTGCGCCACATCGACGTCACCAAGAGCGTGCCGACCGGGGTCTGGTGCGGAACCGAAGACCCGTTCATCGGCGGGGTGCGGAAGTTCATCTCCGAAGCGCGTCCCCTGGTCGCGCACACCGCGCGCGGCAAGCACGGCGACGCCTTCAACCGCACGGTCGTGCCGAGCCTGATCGCGTTCCTCGGCAAGCACGTCCCGAAGAACGCCTGACCGGGTTCACACGCGGAAGAAGATCCTGGTGACGGTCGCGCCCGGTCTCCGGTACTGCCGGACCAGGTCGGCGACCTGATTCACCAGCACCAGACCGCGTCCGCCGATCTGCCCCGGTGAGGCGGGACGGCGGCCCGCCAGCGGATCGCTCAGCGTGCCTTCGTCGATGACCTCGCAGAGGACATGGTCCTCGTCACGCCAGACACGGACGACACCGTGGCCGGATCCGTGCAGCACGCTGTTGGCGGACAGTTCCGCCACGGCGAGCACGAGATCCTCCACCCGGTCCGGGACGAGCCCGCTCTCCTCCGCGCGCTCCTGCGCGAAGTGGCGCACCGCGCCGAGCCTGGCGAGGTCGAAGCGGAACGCGTCGGCCGACAGCGGCTCGGGCAGCGGCAGGTTGTACTTCTCGACGACCGTGTCGGGCGCGTAGCCCGCGCTCGGGCGATCGCCTTCGGCGCCGGAGAGCGTCGGATGGGTCAGCTCGGCGTCGGCGAGGACGTCGCCTTCGAGGCGGGTGCGGTCGTACGGGCACAGGATGCTGAGGTCCCGGTCGCCGAAGGCGAAGTTGATCAGCGCCTCGTGCTGCGCGCACGCCGGGTACTCGATGGCCGACCGCCCCGCCCAGATCGGCTCGCCGATGATCCGGACCGGCCCCTGCCGGTTGTCCGCGAACGCGAGGAGCACACCGGGGAGGATGCGGCCCGGATTGCGACCCGCCTCGGTCATGTCGATCAGCTCGACTTCGGCGGCCGAATCGCCCAGGGCCTCTTCGATCAGGGTCAGATTTCGGCCCGGAACGGCCACCGCGACGGGTTCGTCGAGTTTCAGGCCCTCCAGGATGTACGGAATCGTACCGTTCAGGTACTCGGAGTCACCGGAGTAGAGCAGCCCCACATGTGAGAAGGGCCCTGCGGTGACTGTCACTGACTCGTCTTACCCCGTGAAGGTGATTCTGAAACCCTGCTAACGGAGGAAAATCCGAAATCGGTCTTCGGGCTGATCAGCCGAGCCAGCGACCCGCCATCGAGATCAACCAGAATCCGACGAGCGTCGCACCGGTGAACAATCCGGTCCAGGCGACGAGGGCCTGGTCCGCCTCCGCGCTCCGCGCCGCCTTGATCCGGATGAGCGCGTACGCCGAACCGGCGAACAACGGCAGCGGGATCAGCGGCAGCGGCGACAGCCGGACGACGCCGGCCACCAGGCAGGTCGCCACCAATACGCCCAGCGCGATCGTCAGCGCGCGCGGGATCCACGGATGCCCGCGATAGGCCCCGAGGATGATCCGTTCGGTGAGTTCGACGAGTCCCCTGACCTCGCGTGGACTCGCGGCTGCCAGTTCGGGAGCCTCGTTCTCGTCCTTCGTGGGAGTCAGCGGCACTGTCGCATCCTATCTCGGTCGGGTCACCGGCCGGACGGGACCGGAGAAACCGATGCCCCGGCCGGAAGGATCCGGCCGGGGCATCGGTGACGAAAGATCTCCGCTCAGGCGGACTTCTCACCGCGTTCGCTGCTGCGACGGCGTGACGGCTGGCGTGCCACGATCGTCGGGTTCACGTTCTCGCGGACCGTCTGCTCGGTGATGACGACCTTCGCGACATCGTCGCGACTGGGAATGTCGTACATGACCGGCTGCAGGACCTCTTCCATGATCGCGCGCAGGCCACGGGCGCCGGTGCCGCGGAGCACGGCCTGGTCGGCGATGGCCTCGAGCGCGGTCTGGGTGAACTCCAGCTCGACGTTGTCCATCTCGAAGAGCTTCTTGTACTGCTTCACCAGCGCGTTGCGCGGCGTGGTCAAGATGCTGACCAGCGATTCCTTGTCCAGGTGGGTCACCGTCGCCACGACCGGGAGCCGGCCGATGAACTCCGGGATCAACCCGAACTTGATCAGGTCCTCCGGCATGGTGTCGGAGAAGATGTCGCTCTCGTCGATCTCGGCCTTGGTACGGATCTCCGCGCCGAAACCGAGGCCGCGCTTGCCGACCCGCTCGTTGATGATCTTCTCCAGCCCGGCGAACGCGCCGGCCACGATGAACAGCACGTTCGTCGTGTCGATCTGGATGAACTCCTGGTGCGGGTGCTTGCGCCCGCCCTGCGGCGGCACCGAAGCGGTGGTGCCCTCGAGGATCTTCAGCAGCGCCTGCTGCACACCCTCGCCGGACACGTCGCGGGTGATCGACGGGTTCTCCGACTTCCGGGCGATCTTGTCGACCTCGTCGATGTAGATGATGCCCGTCTCGGCCCGCTTGACGTCGTAATCCGCCGCCTGGATCAGCTTGAGCAGGATGTTCTCGACGTCCTCGCCCACGTAGCCGGCTTCGGTGAGCGCCGTGGCGTCCGCGATCGCGAACGGGACGTTCAGCATCTTCGCCAGCGTCTGGGCCAGGTAGGTCTTGCCGCAGCCCGTCGGGCCCAGCATCAGGATGTTGGACTTCGCCAGTTCGACGGTCTCGTCCTTGGAATCCTTCGGTCCGGCCTTGTCGTCGGACTGCACACGCTTGTAGTGGTTGTACACCGCCACGGCCAGCGAACGCTTCGCGTCGTCCTGGCCGATGATGTACTGCTCGAGGAACTCGTGGATCTCGGCGGGTTTGGGCAGCTCGTCGAGCTTGACCTCACCGGCCTCGGCCAGTTCTTCCTCGATGATCTCGTTGCAGAGATCGATGCACTCATCGCAGATGTAGACCCCGGGGCCGGCAATGAGCTTCTTCACCTGCTTTTGGCTCTTGCCGCAGAAAGAGCATTTCAGCAGGTCGCCGCCGTCACCGATCCGTGCCATGGCCGTTGACCTCGTCCCCTCCGGCGCAGTGTCTGCGCCTGCACTGTCGTGCCTGACTGTCGTACCCCGGTCACGGATGACCTCTCGGAGCCTCACACATTGCCACTGACGGTACCCGTCCGATGCCGCCGGCGGGAGAACCAACGTCACATCTGAGCACGCCAGAAGCTGACCTTAGACCAGGGATCCGGTGCGTGTCGTCTCCCGACACGCACCGGATCCCGGCACGATCAGCTGCTCGAAGCCTTGCGGTACTCGAGGACCTCGTCGACGATCCCGTACGCCTTGGCCTCGTCGGCCGTCAGGATCTTGTCGCGCTCGATGTCCTTCTTGACCTCGTCGGCGTCCTTGTTCGTGTGCTTCGCCAGGATGACCTCCATCTGACGGCGCACCCGCTGGATCTCGTTGGCCTGGATCTCCAGGTCCGACACCTGGCCGTAGGTGCCCTCGGTGGCGGGCTGGTGGATCAGCACGCGCGAGTTCGGCAGCGTGAACCGCTTGCCGGGGGTACCGGCCGCCAGCAGCACCGCGGCGGCCGAAGCGGCCTGGCCGATGCACATGGTGACGATGTCGGGGCGGACGTACTGCATCGTGTCGTAGATCGCCATCAGCGCGGTGAACGAACCACCGGGCGAGTTGATCAGGATCATGATGTCGCGGTCCGGGTCCTCGTGCTCGAGGTGCAGCAGCTGGACCATCACGTCGTTGGCCGACGCGTCGTCGATCTGCACGCCGAGCATGATCTGACGCTCTTCGTAGAGCTTGTTGTACGGGTTCGACTCCTTGATGCCGTAGCTCGTGCGCTCGACATAGGAGGGCAGGACGTACCGCGACTGCGGCAGCTGGAGCCGCGACTGCATCCCCGGCGCCTGCGACCCGATCGGAAGCTGGAAGTTGCTCATTGAAATTCTCCTGTGTGCCGGAGCCGGATCAGCTGTTGGGAAGCGGGTTCTCGCGAGTGAGGACCTGGTCCACGAAGCCGTAGTCCTTCGCCTCCTGCGCGGTGAACCAGCGGTCGCGGTCGCCGTCCTTGACGATCTGCTCGACCGTCTGGCCGGTCTGCTCGGCCGTGATCTTGGCCAGCTCCTGCTTCCACTTGCCGAACACCTCGGCCTGGATGGCGATGTCGGAGGCCGTGCCGCCGACACCCGCCGAGGGCTGGTGCATGAGGATGCGCGCGTGCTGCAGCGCGTACCGCTTGCCGGGCGTGCCGGAGGAGAGCAGGAACTGCCCCATCGACGCGGCCAGGCCCATCGCGTAGGTCGCGACGTCCGGGCGGATCAGCTGCATGGTGTCGTAGATCGCGAATCCCGCGGTGACCGAGCCACCGGGCGAGTTGATGTAGAAGCGGATGTCCGACTCGGAGTCGTCTGCGTCGAGCAGCAACAACTGGGCGGTGATCCGGTTCGCGACCTCGTCGTTGACCTCGGAGCCGAGGACGACGATGCGCTCCTGGAGCAACCGCTCGAAGACCGAGTCGGTGAGGTTGAGCCCTGCGGTACCGGTCCGCGCCTCGGGCGTGTGCTGCGTCACGTCTGCCTGCCTTTTCGCCGACGGCGGCCAGCCGTGCCTCGGCCGCCGCTGTATGTCCAGATGCTGTGTCCAGGTGCTGAGGATCTTGCAACCGACCCTAACGAACTTGGGCGGTGCAGAATGCCTGACACCGCCCAAGTTCGCTTACAGCTTTACGGTCCGTTTCGCCGGGACCGCGTATTCCCTACTCGGCCGCAGTCTTCGCGGTCTCCTCGGTGACCTGCGTCTCCTCGGCTGCGGGGCCGAAGAGCTCCTCGAGGTCGACGGCGCTGCCGGAGGCGTCGGTCACGGTGGTCTTGCGGACCACCGAGGCCAGCGCCTTGCCGCGGCGGACGTCGGCGTAGATCGCGGTCAGCTGACCGGACTGCTGCGCCCGCTGGACGTACTCGTCCGGGCTGACGCCGAAGCGCTGCGCCTGGTAGATGATCCGCTCGGTGAGCTCGCCGTCGTTGACCGACGTCTGCTCGGCGTCGGCGATGCTGTCCAGCAGCAGCTGCGTGCGGACCGCCTTCTCCGACTCCTCGCGGACCTCGGTGTCGAACTCCTCGACGGTCTTGCCCTCGGCCTCGAGCGCCTTGGCGAACTGCGCCTCGTCGTGGTCGAACGGGTGGATCGCGTCGTGCTTGCGGTTCTCGATCTCGGCCTCGAGGACCTTCTCCGGGATCGCGACCTCGGTGCGCTCGAGGAGTTCCTCGAGGACCTTGTCACGGGCCTGGACGCCCTGCTGCATCTTCTTGACGCGGCCGAGACGCTCGCGAAGGTCGCCCTTCAGCTCGTCGATCGTGTCGAACTCGCTCGCCATCTGGGCGAACTCGTCGTCCGCCTCGGGCAGCTCGCGCTGCTTGATGGTCTGCACGGTGACGGTGACGTCCGCGTCCTTGCCCGCGTGCTCGCCGGCGACCAGCTTCGTGGTGAAGGTCTTGGTCTCGCCCGCGTTCGCGCCGATGATCGCCTCGTCGATGCCGTCGACGAGCTGGCCGGAGCCGATCTCGTAGGACAGGCCGGTGGTCGAGGCCTCCTCGACCTCCTGACCGTCGACGGTGGCCGCGAGGTCGATCGAGACGAAGTCGCCGTTCTCGGCCGCGCGCTCGACTCCGGTCAGCGTGCCGAAGCGGGCGCGCAGCTCGTCGAGCTGCTCGTCGATCTCGGCGTCGGTCAGTTCGACGTCGTCGACGCTGACCGCGAAGCCTTCGAGGTCGGGCAGCGAGATCTCCGGGCGGATGTCGACTTCGGCGGTGAACTCCAGGACCTCACGGTCCTCGAGCTTGGTCACCTCGAACTCGGGCTGGCCCAGCGTGCGGACCTCGCCCGCGCGCACGGCCTCCATGTACTTGGCCGGAATGACCTCGTTGACGACCTCGTCGAGCACCGGGGCTCGCCCGATCCGGCTTTCCAGCACGCGAGCCGGCGCCTTGCCCGGACGGAAGCCGGGGATGCGCACCTGCTGGGCGATCTTGCGGTAGGCGCGGTCGAAGTTCGGCTTGAGCTCGTCGAACGGCACCTCGACATTGATCTTGACTCGCGTCGGGCTGAGCTGCTCGACGGTGCTCTTCAACGTATTCTCCTCGAGCGGTAAACGATGTGATTGAGCATCCGCATGCGGTCGACAGCGGATGTGCCCTGGCCAGCTTGCAGACCGGGCCGTCCGAGTCTAGGCCCCGCGGCTCACCGGTCCGGTCCCGGGGCCATCCCGGCCTCGTCGCGACCGGCCTCCGGGCCCGATCACACGTTTCGAAAGCCGTCCGACGAACCAAGGGCGGACCACCCGATCGGAGCAGTTTTCGGTTCTTCTCTGTTACGAACCGGCCCATTCCTGGACACGGATGCGTGCCACGCTTCACCATCGGGCGCCGTGTCGAGGTGTTTCGGCAGGTAGTTGAAGTTTACAAACCAGGACCAGTTGTCTACGGTGTGACAGCTTCGTCCCGGTAGCCATCGACCGAGGGGACCGATCGATGACCGTCGCCGCCACCCGGTCCGGGGACACGGGGGAACTGGCCGAGAGAGCACTGAGACGCGGGGTGCCCAATCCGCGGATCCCGCTGCCGGTGGTCTCGGTGCCGACGGTGTTGTTGTTCACCGGCGGGATCATGGTCTGGGTGGGCGCCACCTGGCTGGTGGTCAACGAGGCCGCGCCGCTGTGGGTGACCATTCCCCTGCACGCGCTCGTCACCTTCACGATGTTCACCGTGCTGCACGAGTCGACGCATCACGCGGCCGGGCAGCTCACCTGGGTCAACGAACTGCTCGGCAGGCTCGCGATGCCGTTCGTGGCGGGCTACGGCTCCTTTCCCCTGGTGCGCTACATCCATCTGGAACACCACCGCAACACCAACGAGGACGCCTACACCGATCCGGACGCCTGGACCGCGCACGGCCCCTGGTGGCAGTTGCCGCTGCGGTGGCTGACGATCGACTTCTGGTACGCCCGCTTCTATGTGGCGAGGCAGCGCACCCGGCCGCCGTCGGAGCGGATCGAGACCGCGGCCGTCGTCACCTTGTGCCTCGCCGCGTTCGCGTGGCTGGCCGCGACCGGCCACGGCTGGGAACTGCTGATGGTCTACCTGATCCCGCAGCGCGTCGGGCTCGCCGTCCTGGCCTGGTGGTTCGACTGGCTCCCCCATCACGACCTCGGCGAGCAGCGGAAGAACCGGTTCGGCGCCACCCGCGTCCGCGTCGGGCTCGAATGGCTGATGACGCCGATCATGCTGTGCCAGAACTACCACCTGGTTCACCATCTCCACCCGGCGATCCCGTTCTACCGGTACCTGCGCGCGTGGAAGGACAACCGCGACGCGTACCTCGCCAGGGACGTTCCGATCGCGACGGCGTGGGGCCGCGAACTGACGTCGTCGGAGTACCGCGAATGGCGTCAGCTCACCGGTTCGTTCGACGAGGAACCGCCCGCTCCCCAGCCCCGGCAGCCGAGCCGGTTCCACTCGCTGCGGGTCGCCGAGGTCCGGCCGTTGTGCGAGGGCGCCGTCACCGTGACGTTCGACGTGCCGGAGCGGCTGCGGGAGACCTTCCGGTTCACCCCCGGCCAGCACCTCGTCATCCGCGCGGAGGTCGACGGGGAAGAGGTGCGGCGCGCCTACTCGATCTGCTCGACGCCGGACTCCGGAGAGCTGCGGATCGCGATCAAGCACCAGATCGGCGGTGCGTTCTCGACGTTCGCCACCACCGAACTGGAGGCGGGCGACGAACTGGAAGTCCTGCCCCCTGACGGTGAGTTCACGCTGACCCCGGAGCAGGGTCGCTCCGGCCGGTACGTCGCGCTCGCCGCGGGCAGCGGGATCACGCCGATCCTGTCGATCCTGACCGCGACCCTGCTGAACGAGCCGAACAGCAAGGCGACCCTGCTGTACATCAACACCTCCGGCGCCACCACGATGTTCGCCGCCGAACTCGGCGTCCTCGCCGCCCGGCTGGGCGGACGGCTGCACGTCGTGCACTACCGCACCGACGAACGCGACCCGGATCTGCGCACGCAACGGATCGGGAAGCCGTTCGACACCGTCGGCGAGGCACTGGCGATCTCGCACGAGCGCTACCAGCGCGGCCGCCTCGACGGCACGCGCCTCCGCGCGCTGCTGCAGGCACGACTCCACCCGGCGAAGGTCGACGACTGGTTCCTGTGCGGCCCGCGCGAACTGGTCGACATGGCCCGCCGGACGCTGGCGGACAAGGACGTCCCCGAGGAGAACGTCCACTTCGAGCTTTTCCAGGGCGCGCTGCCGGTCCGCCCGTCGCAACGACCGGGCCCGCTGCTCACCGTGACGGCGGGCGGGAAGACCGCCGAAATCCCCGCGACGGTGGGCGAAACCGTGCTCAGCGCCGCGTTGCGGCACGGCGTCGACGCGCCGTACGCGTGCGTCGGCGGGGCTTGCGGGACGTGCCGGGCGACCGTGGTGCGCGGCAGCGCGCGGATGGACGTGCACTACGCGCTCGGGAACGAGGAGGTCGCGGCCGGGCGGATCCTGACCTGCCGGGCGGTGGCGACCTCACCCGAACTCGCGGTGGACTACGACTCCTGAACTCTCGGTTTCGGGTCAAGAGAGCGCTATGAAAGGCCCGTTACTTGCAAATTTTGCAAGTAACGGGCCTTTCATAGCGTCGGGGGGGGTGGGGGGTGGGGGGTGTCAGGAGTGGGACACCCGCGCACACAGCGGGCTCACAGGCGGGACACAATGCGCGCATACGACCGCGGCGCACGCTCGAGGGCATGGCATCCGGCTCGGTCCCGACCACCGGCCCGCGCCGGTGGTCCCGGCCCGGGCGGCTTTCCCTGCGCACCAAGCTGACCGGCTCGATGGTGCTGCTGCTCACCTTCGTCTGCCTGGTGATCGGCGTCGCGAGCGAGATCGCGCTGCGGTCGTTCCTCGTCGGCCAGATCGACGGCCAGCTCTCGGCCGCGTCGGCCCGCGCCCACGACTACGCGAACCGGCCGCCGGACGACTCGCCCGGACCCGGTCCCAACCCGCTCAACGCGCCGGGCCAGGCGTCGGGGACGTTGAGCGTGCGCTTCTCCGGTGACCGGGTGCTCTACGCGGGAGTCCTTACGGTGCAAGGCCTTCCCCAAGGCTTGTCGGTCGCGCAGGAGTCCGGCCTGCTCTCCATCCCGGCGGACCGCCCGCCGATGACGATGGCGCTCGGCGGGCTGGGCGACTACCGGGTGCAGGCCGTCTCGATCCCCGGTGGCGTGGTCGTCACCGGTCTCCCCCTCGGACCGATGCAGGACACGTTGACCACGGTCGGCTGGATCCTGTTCGGGGTCGCGGCGGCAGGCGTCGCCGGTGCCGGGTTCCTCGGCGCGTTCGCGGTCCGGCGCACGCTGCGGCCGCTCGACCGCGTCGCGGCGACGGCGGGCCGGGTGTCGGCGATGCGGCTCGACCGCGGTCAGGTCGCGCTTTCCGTGCGGGTGCCCGAGATCGACACCGATCCGCGCACCGAGGTCGGCCAGGTCGGTTCGGCGCTGAACCTCATGCTCGGGCATATCGCGCAGGCGCTGGAAGCCCGGCACGCCAGCGAAACCCGCGTCCGCCGGTTCGTCGCGGACGCGAGCCACGAACTCCGCACCCCGCTCGCGGCGATCCGCGGGTACGCCGAACTCGCCGGCCGCGGCAGCGCTCTGGTGCCACCGGAGGTCGCGCACTCGATGTCCCGGATCCAGTCCGAGTCCGCCCGCATGACGACGCTCGTCGAGGACCTCCTTCTGCTGGCGAGACTCGACGACGGACGACCGCTCGACGTTGGCGTCGCCGACCTCACCCGGCTGACCGCGGACGCGGTCGGCGACGCGCATGTCGCCGGCCCGGACCACCGCTGGGAACTGCGGCTGCCGGAGGGGCCGGTGCACGTCCGCGGCGACGTCCAGCGCCTGCACCAGGTGCTGGCGAACCTGCTGTCCAACGCGCGGACGCACACCCCGCCGGGCACCACGGTGATCACCGCGCTGAGCCGCTCCCACACCGGGGCCGCGGTGCTGACCGTCACCGACGACGGGCCCGGCATCGCGCCGGAACTCCTGCCGAGCGTGTTCGAACGCTTCGCTCGCGGCGACTCCTCGCGTTCACGGACCGCGGGCAGCACCGGACTCGGGATGGCCATCGCGTCGGCGATCGTGGTGGCCCACCACGGCACGATCGAGGTGCACAGCCGCCCCGGGCACACCGAATTCGCCGTGTACCTGCCGGTGATCGATTCCTCACAGCGGGTGCACAGCTTCGGCACAACCACGCCCCAGGTCGGCATTCGACCCTGAGGCCATGACCCTCCTCGCCTCCCGCGACGAAGCCGATCAAGACGCTCCACCCGTCCGGGGCAGGCCCGACGGCCCGCGCTGGGTCCGCCCCTCCCTCGCCGCGCTTCTGCTCGCGACCGCCGTCCTCTATCTCTGGAACCTCGGCGAATCCGGTTGGGCCAACGCCTTCTATTCGGCGGCCGCGCAAGCCGGATCGCTGAGCTGGAAGGCGTTGTTCTTCGGATCGAGCGACGCCGCGAACGCGATCACGGTCGACAAGACACCGGCCGCGTTGTGGGTGATGAGTCTTTCCGCGCGCCTGTTCGGCGTCAACGCCTGGAGCGTCCTCGTTCCGCAGGCGCTGATGGGCGTCGGCTCGGTGGCGCTGCTGTTCGCCACGGTGCGACGCACTTCCGGCCCGGCCGCGGGTCTGCTGGCGGGCGCCGTCCTCGCGCTCACCCCGGCCGCCGCGCTGATGTTCCGGTTCAACAACCCCGACGCCCTGCTCGTCCTGCTCCTGGTCGCGGGTGCCTACTGCGTCGTCCGCGCACTGGAGACGGCGAGCCCGCGCTGGCTGGCGCTGGCCGGGGTGGCCGTCGGTTTCGGCTTCCTCGCCAAGATGCTGCAGGCGTTCCTGGTGCTGCCCGCGTTCGGCCTCGCCTACCTGATCGCCGCGCCGGCCTCGCTGGGCAAACGGTTGCTTCACCTGCTCGGAGCGGTGGGCGCGACCCTCGTCTCCGCCGGCTGGTACCTCGCCGTCGTCGCGTGGTGGCCCGCCACCGACCGGCCGTACATCGGCGGCTCGCAGGAGAACAGCCTGTGGGAACTCGCCTTCGGCTACAACGGTTTCGGCCGGATCACCGGTGACGAGGTCGGCAGTGTCGGCGGAGGCGGCAACGGCGGCTGGGGCGGTACCGGCTGGGACCGGTTGTTCGGCACCGAGATGGCGGGCGGGATCGCCTGGCTGCTCCCGGCCGCCGCCCTCGCGCTGGCCGCCGGGCTGTGGTTCACCCGCCACGCCGGGCGCACCGACCGCGGCCGCGGGGCGCTGATCCTGTGGGGCGGCTGGTTCCTGAGCACTGCCGTGGTGTTCAGCTACATGAGCGGGATCATCCACGCGTACTACACGATCGCGCTCGCCCCGGCGATCGCCGCGCTCGTCGGGATCGCGGGCGTCCAGTTGTGGCGGGCACGGGGGAATCCGGCCGCCGCGGGCACGTCGAGCGCCGGGATCGGCTTGACCGCGCTCACGGCGTATCTCCTGCTGTCGCGGCAATCCGACTGGCTTCCCGGGCTGGCGATCGCGATCCTCGTGGCCGGGCTCCTGTGCGCGTTCCTGGTCTTCTTCGCCGCACGCCTACCCGACGCGGCAAGGCGCCTAGTCGCCGTCGGCGCGCTCGTCACCGTTCTCGCGGGCAGCGGCGCGTACACGGTCGCGACAGCCGCGACCCCGCATTCCGGCGCGCTTCCTTCCGCCGGACCCGACACCGGCCGGGGCATGAGAATGGGCGGCCCCGGCGGCCTGCTCGGAACGAGCCTGCCCGGCGAGAACCTCGCGGCCCTCCTGCGGCAGGACGCCGCGAACTACCCGTGGACGGCCGCGACGGTGGGCTCCAACAACGCGGCGGGCTACCAGCTCGGCGGCGGGGCGCCGGTGATGGCCGTCGGCGGGTTCAACGGCACGGATCCTTCCCCCACCTTGGAACAGTTCCAGGAGTATGTCCGAAGTGGACAGATCCATTACTTCCTCGGTGAGGGCATGACGATGCGCGGGGAGACCGGCAGCGACGCCGCCGAGCGGATCGCCGAATGGGTCCGGGCGAACTACACCCCGACCACTGTGGACGGCGTCGCCGTCTACGACCTGAGCCGGTGAACCCGATGGCGGAACACAGCGACGGCACAGGCGGGACACAAGCCGGCCTCAGCGCGATGACCGAGATTGACGCTATGACAGCCGCGATCATCTCCGGCGCCGACACCGGCCGCCGCCCCGCCATCGCCCCGACCGGCTCCCCCGTCCTCGACGTCGTCATCCCGGTCTACAACGAGGAAACCGACCTCGAGCCGTGCATCCGGCGCCTGCACGCGCATCTCGCGGAGCAGTTCCCGTACCCGTTCCGGATCACCGTCGCGGACAACGCCAGCACGGACGGCACCCTGCGCGTGGCGATGAGACTGAGCCGCGAGTTCGACGACGTCGAAGTCCGGCATCTGGACGAAAAAGGCCGCGGCCGCGCACTGCGCACCGTCTGGTCCACATCGGACGCTCCGGTGCTCGCTTACATGGACGTCGACCTCTCGACCGATCTGGCCGCGCTCGGTCCTCTCGTCGCACCGCTGCTGTCCGGACACTCCGATCTCGCGATCGGCAGCAGGCTCGCCCGCGGCGCGCGGGTGGTGCGCGGGCCGAAGCGGGAGTTCATTTCCCGCTGCTACAACCTGATCCTGCGCGGCACGCTGGCCGCGAAGTTCAGCGACGCGCAATGCGGATTCAAGGCGATCCGCGCCGACGTCGCCGAGCGGCTGCTCCCCCACATCCAGGACACCGGCTGGTTCTTCGACACCGAGCTGCTCGTGCTGGCGCAGAAGGCCGGGCTGCGGATCCACGAGGTCCCGGTCGACTGGGTCGACGACCCGGACTCCTCGGTGAACCTCGTCGCCACCGCGACCGCCGACCTCAAAGGCATCGCTCGGCTGACCAAAGCGACGCTGACCGGTGAGATCCCGATCAGCGGCCTGCGCGAGCAACTCGGCCGCGCGCCGATCCAGGTGCGGGCACCGGGGGTGGCGCCGAGCCTCGTGCGGCAGCTGGTGCGGTTCGCCGCCGTCGGGGTCGTGAGCACCATCGCGTATCTCGTGCTTTTCCTGCTGCTGCGGACGTTCACCGGCGCGCAGGCGGCGAACCTGGTGGCGCTGCTGGTGACCGCGATCGGCAACACCGCGCTCAACCGGCGCCTGACCTTCGGCATCCGCGGCCGGGGAGGCGCCGGGCTGCACCAGTTCCAGGGCCTCGTCGTGTTCGGTCTCGGGCTCGGGCTCACCAGCGGCGCGCTGGCGCTGCTGCACACGATGACCGCGCCCGGGCTGCCGCTCGAGATCACCGCGCTCGTGCTCGCGAACCTCGCGGCCACCGTGCTGCGTTTCCTGTTGCTGCGCGGCTGGGTCTTTCGCCGCCGGCCCGCCACTCAGAGGGAGAACTGACCCCATGACCACCACACTCGCTTCCCGGGTGGAACCCGGCCCTGTCGAGGAAAACGTCGTCGAACCGCAGGGCCGGTGGGTCCGCCCCGCGGTCTTCGGGCTGCTCGCCGCGACAGCGCTGCTGTACTTCTGGAACCTGACGGCCTCCGGCTACGGCAACTCGTTCTACGCCGCGGCGGTGCAGTCCGGCACGCAGGACTGGAAGGCGTGGCTGTTCGGCTCGCTCGACGCAGGCAACGTGCTGACCGTCGACAAACCCCCGGCCGCGCTCTGGGTCACGACGGCGTTCGCGCGGCTCTTCGGTTTCTCGAGTTTCACCGTGCTGGCCCCGCAAGCGCTGATGGGTGTCGCCTCCGTCGGGCTGCTGTACCTGACGGTGAAGCGGACCTCCGGACCCGTCGCCGGGCTGTTCGCGGGGGCGGCGCTCGCCGTCACCCCGGTCGCCGCGCTCATGTTCAAGTTCAACAATCCGGACGCGTTGCTGACGCTGCTGCTGATCGCGGGCGCGTACTGCACGGTCCGCGCGATCGAAAAGGCGAGCCCGCGCTGGCTGGCGTTCGCCGGGGTCGCCATCGGCTTCGGTTTCCTGACCAAGATGATGCAGGCGTTCCTGGTGCTGCCCGCGTTCGGCCTCGCCTACCTGATCGCCGCGCCGACCTCGCTGGGCAAACGGTTGCTTCACCTGCTGGGAGCGGTGTTCTCGGTCGTCGTTTCGGCAGGCTGGTTCATCGCGCTGGTCGACCTGTGGCCGACCGGCTCACGGCCGTACATCGGTGGCTCGACCGACGACAGCCTGCTCGAACTGGCGCTGGGCTACAACGGCCTCGGCCGGATCTTCGGCGGGAGCGGCGGCGGCGGTGGCGGCGGCATGATGGTCGGCGGCGCGGGTGGCGGGAACGTCGGTTTCGGCGGCGAAAGCGGCCTGACCCGGATGTTCGGCGCCAGCTTCGGCGGTGAGGTGTCGTGGCTGCTGCCCGCCGCGCTGATCGGCCTGGTGGCGGGACTGTGGTTCACCAGGCGGGCCGCCGGTACCGACCGGACGAGGGCCGCGCTGATCGTCTGGGGCGGCTGGATGCTCGTCACCTCGCTGGTGTTCAGCTACATGAGCGGCATCGTGCACCCGTACTACGCCGTCGCGCTGGCGCCGTCGATCGCCGCCGTGGTGGCGATCTCCGGGACTTCGCTGTGGCGCGGCCGGGCGCATCTCGCGCCGCGGGTGGTCCTGTCGCTGATGATCGCGGCGAGCGCGGTCTGGGCGTACATCCTGCTCGACCGCGACGCCGACTGGCTGCCCGCGCTGCGCTGGATCATCGCCGGGCTCGGCCTGGTGACCGCGACCGTCGTCCTGGTAGGTGTCCCGCCGAGGCGCAGACTCGTCGCCGTCGTCGCGACGGTCGCCGTGCTGACGGTCGGTCTCGGGACCACCGCGTACGGCATCGAAACCGCCTCGCAGGCGCACTCCGGTTCGATCCCGACGTCCGGCCCCTCCTCGAGTGGCGAGCCACGCGGGATGGGCATGGGCATGGAGGAGGGCTCGTCGGCGGAGCTCGGGACCGTGCTCGCCGCGACGACGACGAAGTGGGCGGCGGCGACGTCGAGCTCGCAGTCGGCGGCGAACCTGGAACTCGCGAGCGGGAAGTCGGTGATCGGCATCGGCGGCTGGAGCGGCTCGGATCCGGCGCCGACGCTGGCGGAGTTCCAGCGGTACGTGGCCGACGGCGACATCACGTACTACGTCGAAGGCGGCCGGGGCGGCGGTCCCGGCGGCGGGTCGGACGAGATCGCCGAATGGGTCGCGGCGAACTTCACCGCCACCACGGTCGGCGAACAGACGGTGTACAACCTGCTGTCCTGACCGGTCCAACCCGACCCACGGACTTCCGACAGCCAACCCTCAGGCCGCGCACAGGAACCAGGCGGATGCTGAAAGCAGGGATCACCCAGGGGTGAGGAGAAGACCATGAGGGAACTTCCACACTGGCACACGGCGAGCGCGCAGGGCCCGCGCGAGCACAACGCGGACGCCGTCGGGGCCTACGCGGCCGCGGGCGGAGCGGGGATCGTGTTCGCGCTGGCCGATGGAGTCGGAGATCACCCGAACGCGGGACACGCGGCACGGACGGCGGCTTCGGCGGCGGCCCGGTCGCCGGTCGCCCAAGGGCCGGTCGCGGCCGTTCTCGCTGCTCAGCGCGCTGTACTCGAACATTGCGGGGCCGGTGACTGCGTCCTCGTCGTGGCCGTCCAGAGCGACGAGGGGTATGGCGTCGCGTGGGTCGGGGACGCGCGGGCGTACTCTTGGGACGGATACACCGTGCGGCAGGTGACGAAGGACCATACGCTCGCGCAGTACTTCCGCGACCACGATCAACCCGTGACACCGCGGATGGAACACGTCGTCACCACCAGCGTCCGCACGGCCGGTGCTCACGAGATCGGCACGGCCACCGTCACGACCGGAGGGCTTCTGCTCACCAGTGACGGCGTGCACAAGACGCTCAGCGGGCCGACCATGCTCGACATCCTCGGGATGCCGGACAGGGCGGCCACGGAGCTGGTGCGGACGGCGATCTCGCTCGGTGGCTCCGACAACGCCACCGCGATCGTGGTGGATCCGCCCCGTGCGGATCTCACCACGGAGAAATTTCGCGTCGCGGCCTGAACCGGGCGGTCAGGCCGCGACGCGATCCCGTTTGAGCTGCCGGTACTCGCGCAGCACCAGCACGACGATCACGACGTCGAGGGCGGCGAAGAACGGCAGCGCGAGCGAGTGCGTGTGGATCGCGCGGAAGATCTCGTAGACCACGAACGCCGAGAGCACCACCGCGGCCACGGGGTAGGCACGCATCACCTTGCGAGCCAGCGCCCAGACCAGGCCGAGCTTGATGAGCCCGTGCGCGACGAGGTACACGACGGCGAACGTCCGGCCCTCGACGAAGTGGCCGGCGGCGAGTTCGAGGTGCCGGGCCAGGGTCCCTTCCGGGTCGCCGAGCAGGTCGCGGGTGACCACGGCGTGCGCGAAACCGGTGACGACCGACGCCGGGACGATCATCAGGACCAGTCCGCCCACCAGCTGCAACGCACCATCGAGCCCCTTCAAGGCGATGGCGATCCGGAACAGCTTCTCGGTGCTCATGGGCGCTCCCTCCGCGATCACCTCACCCTGCCGCACCACACCCCCGCTCGCAGCCACCGTCACCGGAAGGGGTCAGGACGCGTAGGTGATCCTGCCGTTCATCACGGTGGCGGTGACCGGAGTGTCACGCAGTCCGGCCGGGGACAGCCGCGACGGATCCACCGCGGTGACGACCAGATCCGCGACGTCGCCGACGGCCACCCCCGCCCGGCCGCCCGACGCCGCGGCGAGCGCGGCCTCCAGCGGCATGGCCTGCTCGGGATGCCACGGCGGGCGGTCGTCGTCGGTGCGGCTGACCGCCGACGCGATCGCGTCCCACGGGTCCAGCGGGGCGACCGGCGCGTCCGAGCCGAACTCCAGGGTCACCCCGGAGCGATGCAAGGCGCCGTAAGGGAAAGCCCGGTCGGTCCAGCCGTGCCAGTGCCGGTCGGCGACGTCGCGGTCGTCCGGCTGATGCGCGGGCTGCACACTCGCCACGACACCCAGTTCGGCGAACCGCGCGACGTCCTCGGCACGCACCAGCTGGGCGTGCTCGATGCGGCCGGCGCATCCGACGTTCGCGAAGGCGTCGAGCGCGATCTTGTTGGC
Organism: Amycolatopsis sp. lyj-90; assembly: GCF_046549035.1. Lineage (NCBI taxonomy): Bacteria > Bacillati > Actinomycetota > Actinomycetes > Pseudonocardiales > Pseudonocardiaceae > Amycolatopsis > Amycolatopsis sp. lyj-90. The sequence continues at coordinate 128,004 of NZ_JAJPWP010000009.1, read as the reverse complement.
GTGATCGCCGATCGCGTGCACCGCGGGCGAGAGACCGTGCTCGGAAGCCTTGCGCATCAACGGTTCCAGCTCCTCGGGCGGCAGTTCGAGCAGCCCGTGGGACTCGGTCCCGGCGTAGTGCCCCACGCAGTACGCGGTGCGCGTGTTCAGCGAACCGTCGACGAACAGTTTGAACGGGCCGACCGTGAGCAGCCCGCCGGTGTCTTCGAGGACGTCGCCGGTGCGGTGGCCGCGTTCGACGGCGGTCTCGAGCAGGTACTTCGCGATCACGCAGGAAACCCGGACCGGCAAGGGTTTCCGCGCCAGCCGTCGCCGCCAGGCGGTGACCGTGTCGGTGTACTCGTAGTCGACGATCTCGGTGACGCCGCGGGCGGCCGCCGCGTCGAGCGCGTCGGCGACCCAGCCGTCGATGACGTCGTCCGGGGCGACCGGGAGTTCGGCCGTCGCGCTCATGCAGTCGTTCTCCAGCAGCACACCGGTCGGATGGTCGCGGCCGATGAGTTTCAGCGCGGCGGGGCTGAGCCACAGCGTGTGGAGGTCGGCGCTGAACAGGGCGACGGGGTGCCCCGGCAGTGCCTTCTGCAGCAGGTCCTTGTGCGGGGCGTCGGGCCAGAGGCCGTCGCGGAATCCGGCGCCGAGCACGAGATCGCCGGGCGGCACGGGGTTCGCCAGCAGATGGGCGAGCACGAGCTCGACCGTGTGCGCGGCGGATTTCGCCTCGCCCAGCGGGATCCGGCGGCGCGCGGCGGACCACTGGGCGGTGTGCACGTGCGCGTCGACGAGTCCCGGCAACAGCGTTCCGCCGTGCCCGTCCAGGGTTTCCGACGCTTCACCCGCTTGTCCCGGGCCTCCGATGGCCGCGATCCGGCCACCCTTGATCAGTACGTCCGACAGGGAACCCGCCAAGCCGACCCGGACCCGGCGCAACAGAAGATCGTCCACGCCCTCACCTTGCCAGCTCGGCCGCGTTTAGTCCTCTGGTTGCGGTCCGGCAAATCCGTTGACACGCTGCGATCATGGCCACGATCGCGGTGCTGTCCGACATCCACGGGGTACTTCCGGCCCTCGACGCCGTCCTGGCGGAACCCGGCGTCGATCGCCTCGTGGTGACCGGTGACATCGCGGCGGGCCCGCAACCGGCGCAGGTCCTCGACCGCCTGATCTCGCTGGGAGACCGCGTCGTCTGGGTACGCGGCAACGCCGACCGCGAACTCGTCGCCCTCGCGAACGGAGGCGAGACGGCCATCCCCGACCCCATCGCCCCCTGGGCGGCTTCACAGCTGCGGCCCGACCACGTGGACTTACTGGCCGCTCTGCCTCATCCGGTCACTCTGGCCGTCGAGGGATTCGGGAAAGTCTTGTTCTGCCACGGCACTCCCCGAGACGACGACGAGGTCGTCCTGGTCGACTCCGCACCGGAGCGCTGGGCGGACGTCCTCGCGGGTCTTCCCGCCGACGTGTCGACCGTGGTGTGCGGGCACACCCACATGCCCTTCGCCCGATTGGCCCATGGCCGTCTCGTGGTGAACCCGGGCAGCGTCGGCATGCCCTACGGCCGTCCCGGCGCGCACTGGGCGCAGCTCTCCGACGGCGCCGTCACCCTGCGCCGCACGACCTTCGACATCGACCGGGCCCGCGCCGCGATCCGCGCCGATTCTTCCTACCCGGACGTCGACGAATGGACCAGCTACTTCCTCAACGCCCGGGCCTCCGACACCGAGGCCTTGGCCGCCTTCCGGCCGCGTTCCGTCCTCTAGTCGCGGTCCTTGCCCGCGCAACTACCGCAACAAGAGGACGAAACGCGGGGTGTCAGGAGCGGGCGAAGGTGAGCTTTCCGAGCGCGGCGACCAAGGGCGCGAGTTCGGGGAGGTCCTCGGCGGCGGCCAGCGCGCCGGTGAGGACGCTGTCGTGCGTCGGCCGCGCGGCCGCGAGCAGCTCCCGTCCCGCCGGGGTGACCTCCGTGTAGATCCCCCGCCGGTCGTCCGGGCACAGGTACCGCTGCAGCAGTCCCCGGTCCTCCAGCCGCGACACCAGCCGCGTCGTCGCCGACTGGCTGAGCACGACGGCGTTCGACAGCTGGTTCATGCGCAGGTGGAAGCCGTCCTGGCGGCCGAGCACGTCCAGCACGGTGTACTCGCTGACGGACAGTTCGTGCTTCTGCGCCAGCGCGCGCTCGAGCGCGTCCTCGATCCGCGCGTGCAGTGCGGCGAGGGTCCGCCAGCCCTGCGCGCGTGCTTCCACGGCGTCGTCGGCCAGTGACACGGTTCACCTCTTCCCCGGTTGCCCGAACTTCGTTGCGTCGTGCATCATCAAGCGTGTGCAATATACGGCGCATGCAACTATTTCAGACGCCCGTAGTTGCCTACGCCAGCCAACACCACTCTACGGGAAGAAGTGAGGCCTCCATGCCTGCCGCACTGCTCGCACTGGCGATCAGCGCCTTCGGTATCGGCACCACCGAGTTCGTGATCATGGGCCTGTTGCCCGAGGTCGCGAGCGACTTCGGCGTCTCGATCCCCTCCGCGGGGCTGTTGATCTCCGGCTACGCGCTCGGCGTCGTGGTCGGCGCCCCGGTGCTGACCGCGCTCGCGTCGCGGGTGCCGCGCAAGACGGTCCTGGTCGGCCTGATGGTCCTGTTCATCGCGGGCAACGTCGTTTCCGCGCTGGCCCCCACCTACGGCCTGCTGATGATCGGTCGTGTGATCGCCGCGCTCTCGCACGGCGCGTTCTTCGGCGTCGGCGCGGTCGTCGCCTCCTCACTGGTCGCCCCCGCCAAACAGGCCAGCGCCATCGCGATGATGTTCACCGGGCTGACCGTCGCCAACGTCCTCGGCGTCCCCGCCGGGACGGCACTCGGGCAGGCGCTCGGCTGGCGCTCGACGTTCTGGGCGGTCAGCGTCCTCGGGGTGGTCGGCCTGATCGGGATCCTCGCGCTGGTACCGGTCCAGGCGACGACGCGGAGCGCCGGGCTGCGCAGCGAACTCGCCGTCTTCCGTCGCCCCCAGGTGTGGCTCGCGCTGGCGATGACCACGCTCGGCTTCGCCGGGGTGTTCGCGTCCTTCACCTACATCGCCCCGATGATGACCGAGGTCGCCGGCTTCTCCCCCGGCGCGGTGACCTGGCTGCTCGTACTGTTCGGCGCCGGCCTGTTCGCCGGCAACCTGATCGGCGGCAAGGCGGCCGACCGGGCGCTCATGCCCAGCCTGTACGTCATCCTCGCCACCCTCGCGGCCGTGCTGGTCGTGTTCGTCTTCACCGCGCACGCCCAGATTCCCGCCGCGATCACCATCGCGGTCTTCGGCGCCGCCGGTTTCGCGACCGTCGCGCCACTGCAGGCCCGCGTCATGGACAAGGCCGAAGGCGCCCCCGCGCTGGCGTCGGCCGCCAACATCGCCGCGTTCAACCTCGGCAACGCCGGGGGCGCGTGGCTCGGCGGCCAGGCCATCGGCGCGGGCCTCGGCTACACCGCGTCCAACTGGATCGGCGCCGCGCTCGCGCTCGCCGGACTGCTGGTCGCGGTCATCTCAGGCATGCTCGACCACGGGCGGCGGAAGGCTCGTCGCGCCGAACTGGCCCCCGCCGTCTGACCCGCAAGTACCCACGAAAGGAACACAAGTGACCGACATTCCCACCGTCAAGCTCAACAGCGGGGTGGAGATGCCGCAGCTCGGGTTCGGCGTCTTCCAGGTGCCGGACGAGGAGACCACCGCCGCGGTCAAGACCGCGCTGGACGCGGGCTACCGCAGCATCGACACCGCCAAGGTCTACGGCAACGAAGCAGGCGTCGGCAAGGCACTGGCCGAGTCCGGCATCGCCCGCGACGAACTGTTCATCACCACCAAGCTGTGGAACAGCGAGCAGGGCTACGACGCCACGCTGAAGGCGTTCGACGCCAGCCTGGCCAAACTGGGCCTGGAGCGGCTGGACCTCTACCTCATCCACTGGCCGACGCCCGAGCGCGACCTCTACAACGACACGTGGAAGGCCTTCGAGAAGCTCTACGCCGACGGCCGGGTGCGCGCGATCGGCGTGTCCAACTTCCAGCCCGCCCACCTCGAGCGGCTTCTCGACGCCGGTTCCGTCACCCCGGCGGTCAACCAGGTCGAGGTGCACCCGTACCTGCAGCAGGCCGAGGTGCGCGAGTTCGACGCGAAGCACGGCATCGCGACCGAAGCGTGGAGCCCGCTGGCCAAGGGCGGCGACCTGCTCGGCGAAGCCGCGGTGAAGGCGCTCGCGGAGAAGCACGGCCGCACTCCGGCGCAGGTCGTCCTGCGGTGGCACCTGCAGCTGGGCAACATCGTGATCCCGAAGTCCGTGACGCCGTCGCGGATCAAGGAAAACCTCGACGTCTTCGGGTTCACGCTGTCGGAGGAGGACATCGCCTCGCTGTCCGTGCTGGACCGGGGCGAGCGGACCGGACCGGATCCCGACACCTTCAACGTCGCGTAGCCGGAGCCTCGTGAGTGGTAAGGACGGTTCTAACCGCCCTTACCACTCACGAGGTCTCTCCCGTCCCAGGTGGCGGGCGTAGCTCTTCGTTCCCGCACGAGTCCGCTGGGTAGCCGGTTACTATTCGGCCGCACAGACGGCACTTGTGCGAAAAGAGGTAACCGGACGATGCAGGCCCGAGGACGCGCCGTCCTCGCGACACTTCTGCTCGTGGCGTTCCCAGTGGTGGTCGTCGCGGTGGGTGTCGCCAGTGTGCTGGCGGGCCTGCGGATCCAGGGCAAGATCGGCACCTACGTGATGCTCGCCGGGCTCGCGATCATGATCGCGCTCGCCTTCGGGCTGGTGAGCGCGCTGCGGGCGCGGCGGCCGCCGATCGAGGGACCGCGGCTGGATCGTGACGCCCATCCGGAGCTGTGGGAGATGATCGACGACCTCGCGGCCCAGGTGAAGACGCGGCCACCGGACGAGATCGTGCTGATCGGCGAGATCAACGCGGCGGTCAGCGAGGACGCCCGGTTCCTCGGCCTGCGACCGGGCCGCCGGACGATGCTGGTCGGACTGCCGTTGCTGGCCGCGCTGAGCGTGAGCGAACTGCGTTCGGTCCTCGCGCACGAACTCGGCCATTACAGCGGCGGCCACACCCGCCTGCTCGCGCTGACCTATCGCGGCACCCAGACGCTCGCCTTCACCGTCGACAGGCTCGACGGCGGCCCCGCCAGGGCCCTGCTCTCCGCCTACTCGAAGCTGTACCTGCTGGTCGCGCGGTCGGCGAACCGGCGGCAGGAACTCCAGGCCGACGAGGCGTCCGTGCTCGCGGCGGGAAGCCGGACGGCGGCCGCGGCGCTGCGGAAGGTCGCGACGCTCGACCCGCTCTGGAAGGACTACGCCGAGCGCTACATCTCCCTCGGCGCGGCGGCGCGGCGCACTCCCGCGGTGCTGCTGGGCTTCCGGTCGTACCTCAACCACCCGGTCCAGCGGGACTGGATGACCGAGTACGCCGAAGACATCCTCGACGGCGAGGAGCTCTCGAAGTTCGACAGCCATCCGCCCACGAAGCGGCGGATCGCCGCGCTGGCCGGTGTGCCGGACAACCCGGTGAAGCCGGACGCGCGGCCGGGCTGGGCGTTGCTGGGCGCGCCGAAGATCGATGTCCCCGAAGCGGAACTGGCGGTGCTGATCCGCGACGTCGGGCCGCGGGCGGACTGGGACGAGGTCGTCAAACGCGCCGGGCGGGCGTCGGTGGCGGAGGGCGCGAAGCTGCTGACCTCGGCCGGGATCGAGAGCAGGCTGGCGCCGCGCGGCACGATCGGCGAAGTCGTCCGGGTCCTTCGCGACGGCGACGCGGACGCGCTCGCCAAACCCCTGCGGGCCCCGTCCCGCGAAGAGGGCCGCGCACTGCTGACCGAGTTGTTCGCCGACACCATCACCGCCGCGATGATCGACAACGGTGTAGCCGCGCACCGCCTGAACTGGGGCGGTGGCTGGGAACTGTGCCTCGGCGACGGCGAACCGTTCGACGTCACCGAACTCGTCGGCCCCGCGGTGCAGAGCCCGCGCGCGGTCGACGAACTGGTCCACAACCTGCAGTTGCTCACCGTGCCCGCCGCGTACTTCTGCAAACAGGAGCCCGAACGGGAGCCGGATCCCGCCGAAGCACGGATGCTCGGGATGTTCACCGCGCTCAAGGCCAAGCGAAAGCTCTACGACCTGATCGTCTGCGACACCGAAGTGGTGTTGCTGCCGATGTCGCGTTCGGTACTGGTCCGCCGCGGTGTCGCCGGGCTCATCGGAGCGCGGGGGGTGTCGGACCGCAAACGGATCCGGAAGCTGCGGGAACGCGGCCTCGACGATCTGCGTGCCGAGCCGGGCGCGCGGCGGATCCCGTTCACGGACATCGTCGCGGGCGGTTTCCCCCGCCGGAAGCTCACCGTCTACCTGACGATGGAACTCTCCGACGGCGAAACGCTGGAACTGGCGATCACCGGCAACACCGAGGACTTCGGGACCGCCCACGACGACCTGAAGGCGTTCTTCGGCTCGCTCAAGGCTTGACCGCCACGCCGCCCACGCTCAGGTAGTTCAACCGGGTCAACGGAGCCAGTCGCGGGCCTTCCGGCCACCATTCGTGCAGATGGACGAGGCCGGGTTCGAGCATCTCCAGCCCGTCGAACAGCGACTCGATCTCCTCGCGGCTGCGGTGCACCGTGGGATAACCGATGCCGTCCATCAGACCATCGAGCTTCCGCGCGAACTCGCCGTACGGCCCCTCGCCGTCGGTGTAGTAGTGCGTGAGCAGCAGATACGACCCGGGGGCGAGCGCGTCGACATAGCCGCGGACGATGGCCCGCGCCCTGTCGAGGTCTTCGATGTGGTGCAGTACGGCGTTGAGGAGCACCGCGACCGGGCGGTCGAGTTCGAGGTGCTCGGCGATCGCCGGATCGTTCAGCGTCTGCTCGGGATCGCGCAGATCCGCGCCGCTGACGTGCACCAGGTGGTCTTCCAGCAACGCCAGTCCGTGTGCCTGGACCACCGGGTCGTCGTCGACGTAGATGACCAGCGCGTCGGGGTTGTACCGCTGCGCCGTCTGGTGCGTGTTCTCGACGTAGGGCATGCCGGAGCCCAGATCGAGGAACTGGCCGACCCCACGGGTACCGGCGAGGAACCGGACCACCCGGCTCGCCCAGGACCGGAACTCCTTGGCCACCGCGGCGCCGTCGGGAGCCACCGTGAGGAAGGCCTCGACGGCCAGCCTGTCGATCTCGTAATGGTCGTGTCCCCCGAGAAGGGCGTCCTTCATCCGGGCGAGATTGGGCTTGTCGTAGTCGAGGGGCGGTAACGGGCGCCTCGGCACAGACCGGACCTCGTCCGAAGTCATGGACACGCTCCACCCTTCAGCCGTATGCGGATCGCGGCGAACACGGTCCACGGCTCCCTCGACATCGACGGACAGTGCACAGGTTACGACATGGCGTATGGGAAGTGAACCTCCCCACAGCCTTGCCTACCTGCAATGATCATCGGAAGAGGAGCTCACCCCAGGTGATCCCGCCGTCGGTGGTGCGGTACACGGCCGAGCCGCCCTCGGCGTCGGGGAGCCCGTCGACCACCACCCCGACGAGCTCGTCCGGGAAGTCCAAATCGTTGAGACAGACACCCCGGCCACTGAGCACCGTCGTCGTCCAGGTCGTCCCGCCATCGGCGGTGCTGTGCAGGAATCCCGTGCCGCCGCCTTCCGCCGCGACGGTCGCCGCCGCGGGCGAAGCGGCGCTGAAACTCTGGTCGATCCCGAGTGTGGGCGCTTGCGCCGTTCCGGTGAACCGCCCACCGAGCTTCGGCGCGCGCCACAACCGCCGGACGGTCGCCCCCGGCTGCGGCGTCCCCGGTCCGCCGCTGCACAGCGCCAGCACGTGCCCCCGCCGGACTCCGCTCAACGAAGCCGAACTGTCCGCCGGGCACGGTGCGGGCGCGGACTCGAAGGTCAGGCCGTCGGACGACGTCCAGTACTTCTGGACGCGGTAGTCCGCCCCCATCGACACCTGGATCCCGCCGCTGGTGGCGATGTCGCCGTAGGTCGCGGAGCCGGTGACGGTGAACCCGGGGACCGGCTGGAGGACCCGCGTGCCGGCGATCCCGGCGTACAGCGTCGTCGTGGACGGGCGGCCGAAACCGGTGACCATCGCGAACACACGAGGTCCTGCTTCGGTGATTTTCGAAATATAGAAAGGTTCCCGGACTCCGGCGAGGCGGACTCGGGACCAGTTGACACCGCCGTCGCGGCTGGCGAGCAACCGGGCACCGTCGGAGAGGAAGATGTCGCGCTCGTCGATCACGGTGAGCTTGACCTGGTTGTGGTTGTCCGGCAAGGAGATCGGCGGCGTGCCGACTCGCCGCCACCGCTTCCCGCCGTCGGTCGTCGACAGCAGCGACGCGCACCATCCCGGGTTCCCGCACGGCGAAAACCCGAGAACGAACCCGCGCAGCGGCCCGGTCCAGCTCGTCGACGCGGGCGCGAAACCCTTGGGTACCAGCGAATCGGCGGTGGCGGGCGGGGTGATCACGGCGATGGCGGTCAAGGCGATGGCGGCGAGCGCGGCCCACCGGTTCGGCTTCATGACCACGAGACGTCCGGCCCCCTCGCGGGTTGCCCGCCGTTCGGGGTGAACCCGCGGATCACGTCCGGTACGCTCGCAAACCTTGTTTCGCCCGGAGCCGGACCGGGTATACGGCGTTCGGCCGGTGAGACGGAGGTAGCACCGATGGACGACGCGGGTTCGCGCGCTGGCGGTGACGACGACGAAGACCTCGACGCTGGGACCACCCAGCGACGGTTCAGCCTGAACGTCCACGACCCGGATCACCTGCCGCGCAAACTCGCCGGCCGGTACGAGGTCGGGGATCTGCTCGGCCGCGGCGCGACCGCGCGGGTCTTCCGCGCCCGCGATCTGCGCGAGCGGCGCGAGGTCGCGCTGAAACTGTTCCACGCCGACACGATGACCCGCGACGAGCGCCGTCGCGAACAGGAGATCCAGGTCCTGAGCGCGGTCCGTCATCCCGGGCTCGTCCCGTTGTACGACGCGGGTTCCGACGATGGCTACACCTATCTCACGATGCGTCTGGTCGAAGGGCCGAATCTGGCCCAGCGCCTGCGATCCGGCCCGCTCTCCCAGGACGCGGTCGTCGATCTGGCCGCCCGGTTGAGCGACGCGCTCGCGCACGTCCACGCGCACGGCATCACCCACCGCGACCTGAAACCGGCGAACATCCTGATGGCCGACGACGGCCCGTTGATCGGCGATTTCGGCGTCGCGCACGCCTTCGACGCCACCAGGGTGACCGAAACCGGCGGCGTCGTCGGCACGGCGGCTTACATGGCGCCCGAACAGGTCCGCGGCGAGAACGTCGGCCCGCCCGCCGACGTCTACTCACTCGGCTTGGTCCTGCTCGAATGCCTGTCCGGGGAACGCGAGTACACCGGGACGCCGGTCGAGGCCGCGGTCGGGCGGCTGCACCGGTCACCCCGGATCCCCGCCGGACTGTCGGTGACCATGACGACACTGCTGCGCGGGATGACCGCGCGGAAGCCGTCGCAGCGCCCGACCGCCGCGGCGATCTCGCGGATCCTGCTGGAGGACTCCACCGGGACCAAGGTCGCCCATCTCAACCCGGGCACCCGCAAGCGGGCGGCCGTGGTCGCCGCCATCAGCGCGCCCGCCGCCGCGATCACCGTCGGCGTGCTGCTGATGGTCAGCCAGACCGGGACGAACCCGCCCGCCCCGCCGGGCGGGATTCTCCCTCCGGCGGTGACAGGCACCTCAGGTCCGTTGGCGGGACAGGGAGAACAGTCCTCGGAAGCCGTCGAAGTGCCGACCCGCGACGCGAAGGTGCCCAACGGCACGGTCGTGGTGACCGAAGCCGTCCCCGTCTCCGTGAACCGGCCCAACACCGCCGAAAGCGTCGGCGTCACCTCGACACCGAGTGGCGCGACGGCGTCGAACGGCGACCCGAGCACCTCGGACAAACCGAGCAAGACGAAGACCCGGACCAAGTCGAGGACCAAGACCCGGGATCCCGGCTGAGCTTCCGCCCGGCCGGGCTGTCCACTGTGGACGATGATGGGAGACGGCGATGAGCTACATCAACGACCCGCGTGACCCGCAGGTGCCCCAAGAGGAGATCGTCGAACGGACACCCGCCCGGATCCGCGTCGTCCGCGTCGTCAACGCCCTGATCCGCGCCGTGTGCTCGGTGTTCGCACTGGTGCTCGTCGTGCACATCCTGCTGGTGTTCGGCGAGGCCAACGCGGGCAACGGTTTCGCGCAGCTGATCGACCAGTGGTCGCGAGGGGTCTCGCTGGGCCTGCGCAACCTGTTCACCCCGGAGGGGGCGAAGCTGCGAACCCTGCTCAACGACGGATTGGCCGCCCTGCTGTGGCTCATCATCAGCGGCGTGCTCACCGACCTGATCACCCGGATCGGCATCCCCGGCCCGAAACGGGTCTGGTACCGGCGAACGCTCAGTTGAGCGAATCCGGCTTCCCCCGCGGGGCGTCACCGGCCTGGGCCTGCTCGGTCTGGGCGTCGGTGACGGCCGCGGCGGTGTCCACGGCCTGACCGGCGGGCTGCTGCCGTCCGGTCTCCGGTTCGGTGTCGAAATGCTCACGGCACCAACGGCCGTAGCGTCTCGAATGCACGGTCATCGCGGCACCTCCTTCTCTGCCACCAGACTCCCCCAATTATGTGACGAGCGCCACTCGTTTACCCGGACTCACTTGCCGAATTCGGACACGATCGCGGCACAGAACGCGGGCAGGTCATCGGGATTCCGGCTCGAGATCAGGCCGTTGTCGTTGACGACCTCCTGGTCGACGACCGTGCCGCCGGCGTTGCGGATGTCGGTGCGGACGCTGGGGTACGAGGTGAGCGTGCGACCGCGGACGACGTCGGCCTCGACCAGCGTCCACGGACCGTGACAGATGACCCCGACCGGTTTGCCGCTGTTCACGAAGTCGCGGACGAACCGCACCGCGTCCTCGTCCGCGCGCAGATTGTCCGGATTCATCGTGCCGCCGGGCAGGACGAGCGCGTCGAAGTCGTCGACCGTGACGTCCTTGACGACGCGGTCCACAGTGAACTTGTCCGCCTTGTCGATGTCGCCGTTCATGGCCTGGATCTCCCCGGATTCCAGGGAGACGACCTCGGCCGTCGCTCCGGCATCGGTGACCGCTTTGCGCGGTTCGACCAGTTCGACCTGTTCCACGCCGTCCGCGGCGAGAATGGCCACGCGGCGCCCGTTCAGCGATGTCGCCATCGGGATTACCTCCTCAAGTCGGCTTCGCCCCCGGATTACCCCGGACCGATCCGGTCGAACCACCGGTATGAAGCACGATCACCGGGGGTATCCGGATCGCATGCGACTACGGCGAGCGGACCTCGGGTCCCCCGGCATCCGAAGACGGCGCAGAGGCCGTGGCTTCGGCTATCTGACCCCGGACGGCGAGCCGCTGAAGGACGCGCAGACGATCGACCGGATCAACGCGCTGGCGATCCCGCCCGCGTGGCGGCGCGTGTGGATCTCACCGCACGAGAACGCCCACATCCTGGCCGTCGGGGTGGACGACGCCGGGCGCCGCCAGTACCTCTACCACGAGGATTGGCGGCGGACCCGGGACGAAGAGAAGCACGAGCGCGTCCTCGCGCTGGCACGACGGCTCCCCCGGCTTCGCGAAGCCGTCCAGGAGGATCTCGATTCCCGCGGGCTCACGCGCGAACGCGTCCTCGCCGGCGCGCTGCGCATGCTCGACCTCGGGGTGTTCAGGACCGGCGGGGAGAACTACGCCGACGAGAACGGCACGCACGGGGTGGCGACGCTGCTGTGTGAACACGTCTCGGTGAGCGAAGGCTGCCTACTCTGCGATTACCCCGCGAAAGGCGGAATCCAGCGGAAGGTCCGGTTGCGGGACGACCGCCTCGTGCGGCTCGTCCGCTCTCTTCGGCGCGCCCGCGGCGGGGAGGTGCGCCTGCTCGCCTACCGCGACGGCCGCGAATGGCAGGAGGTCCGGGCCGACGACATCAACGAACGACTCAAGGAACTCGTGGGCGACGACTTCACCGCGAAGGACCTGCGGACCTGGAACGCCACCGTCCTCGCCGCTTCGGCCTTCGCGGACAAGGAAAAGCCGTCCAGCGAACGGGGCAGGAAACAGGTCGAGAAGGCCGTGATGACCGAGGTCGCGGCGGGCCTCGGCAACACCCCCGCCGTGGCGAGACAGTCCTATGTGGACCCTCGGGTGACCGAGGCGTACCGGCGGGACCGGACCATCGAACGCGCGGTGCGGCGGGCCGGGAAGGCACCCGGTCCGGACGAGGCGAGGGAGATCGTCGAACGGGCGGTGCTGCGGCTACTGCGCGGGTCGTGAGGCCTCGATGGCGAGGACGGCGATGTCGTCGTGTGTCCCGCTGCCAAGCCATTCCCGCACCGCCGAGCGCACGCGGGCGACCACGTCGCGGCCGGACAGCCCCCGGCAGCCGGTCAGCAGTTCACGCAGACGCTCGTCCCCGAACAGGTCCGACGGGCGCTCATGGTGGCGCGCCTCGGTGATCCCGTCGGTGTAGAGCAGGCAGACGTCGCCCTCGGCCAGCCGGATCGTCGTCTCCGCGAACCGGGCCTGCGGGGAGATCCCGACCAGCGTGCCGGGCAGGGTGATCTCGTCGACCCCGCCGCGGCGGCGCACCACCAGCGGCGCGGGATGCCCGCCGGAAGCCAAGGTGACGGCGAGACCGTCCTCACCCGCCAGCACCGAACCGAGCACCAGCGTGGCGAACCGGCCGCTGCCGCCGGTGATGAGCAGGGAGTTGAGCAGGGTCAGCAGCGTCGTGTTGTCGTGCTCGACGAGATTGAGCGCGGCGAGGGTCTGCCGGACCCGGCCGGTGAGCGCGGCCGCCTCGGCTCCCTTGCCGCAGACGTCGCCGAGCACGTACATCGCGCCGCCGTCTTCCCTCGGCAGGACGTCGTAGAAGTCGCCGCCGACGTCGAGCAGGCCGCTCGAGGGCTCGTACCAGACGTCGAACTTGACGCCGGGAACGTCGGGCGGCGGCGTCGGGCGCAGCGTGGTCTCCAGGCCGCGGGTGGCCTCTTCCTGGCGGGCGTAGCGATGCGCGTTCGCCAGCGCCGTCCCGGCCGCCCGGGCGAACTCGGTCACCGCGCGCGAGTGGTCGTCGCCGAACGCGGGGGCACCGCGCCTGCCGAGCATGACCGCGCCGGTGACCCCGGCACCGCCGTCGAGGCCCAGTGAGACCACGGTGACCGACGAATGGCCGGCGAGGCGCTCCGCGACGACCGCGGGCAACGTCGCGACCTCTTCCTCCGGCACGGCCTTGGCCTCGGGTTCCTCGGTGGAGGCGAAGGTTCCGGCGAGCACCGGCGCCAGCTGGGCCGGGACGCGGCGGATCCGGCCGTGCCCGTGGCTGGTGCGGTGGTCGCAGCTCCACCATTCCCACCGGCCCCGGGTGGTCGGCAGCAGGACGAACACACAGTCGGCGAGTTCGGCGGCGGCGACCTCGGCGATCACCTTCGCCGTCCCGTGCCGCCCCCGGGCGGAGGCCAGGCGGGGCGCCGAAGCGGCGAGGAAACCGTCGACGCGCGGGCCGTCGGCCGCGACCTCGGAGGTCACCGTCCAGGCGTGCCAGCCGCCGGGCAGGGTCCGGATGCGCGCGGGGAACCGGCGGCCGGTGTGCTCGACATGGCCGACGTCGGGGCCTTCGGCGGTCAGTACCGGGCGGCCGCCGCCGAACAGCTCGCGGGCGGCGGGGTTGGACCAGCGCAGCGCGCCGCCGACGTCCTGCACGAGCACGGCGTCACGCACGTCCTCGAGCAGCTCGCGCCAGAACCTCCCGGATTCGGGCAGCGCGCTCTCGCTCGTCGTGGGCGACGGCTCCGAGGGGAGCGACGTCGAGGCCGGGGCCGGCCGTGACACCATTCCCGGACCTCCTCCTGCCTGGCGGGTAGCGCAGCGTGAGCGGGCGGACTGGCTCGAAGTGTAGGTCGAATCATGGCACGCTGATGCGACGACCATGGCTTGGCATGCGTGGTGGAGAGGGTCGACACAGATGACACAGCACTCCCAAAGGGACCGGACCCCCGTGGAAGGTGGTGGCGCCCAGGTGGACGAAGCGACTCTGGAACGCCTGCTCGCGGCGGCTCGTGACCTCGGGGACGGCAACTTCCGGCGACGGTTCGTGGCGCACGGCGACGGGCTCGCGGCCCAGCTCGCGGGCGCCTTCAACGACATCGCCGAACGCAACCAGCGGCTGGTGACCGAGCTCCTGCGCGTCCGCGAAGCGGTCGGCAAGGAAGGCAGGCTGACCGAGCGCGTCGCGGCCGAGATCGGTCCCGGCGGCTGGGCGACCGCGGTCGACGTCGTCAACGGGTTGATCGAGGACGTGAGCAGGCCCACTGCCGAGCTCAACCGCGTCCTGGGCGCGGTCGCCGAGGGTGATCTGTCCGAGCCGATGCCCCTGGAAGTCGGCGGACGGCCGCTGCAAGGTCAGTTCGCCGAGGTCGCGAAGACGCTGAACGGCCTGATCAAACAGCTTTCCCGGTTCGCGACCGAAGTCACCAGAGTGGCCCGTGAGATCGCCACCGAAGGACGGCTCGGCGGCCAGGCCGAGGTCCCGGGCGTGGCGGGCACCTGGCGTGATCTCACCGACAACGTCAACGTCATGGCCAGCAACCTGACCGACCAGGTCCGCAACATCGCCCAGGTGACCACCGCCGTGGCGCGGGGAGACCTGACCCAGAAGATCAACGTCGACGCGCGCGGCGAGATCCTGGAGCTCAAGAACACCGTCAACATCATGGTCGACCAGCTCTCGTCGTTCGCCGACGAAGTCACCCGCGTCTCGCGCGAGGTGGGTAGCGAAGGCCGTCTCGGCGGACAGGCGCAGGTCCCCGGCGCGGCGGGCACGTGGCGCGATCTCACCGACTCGGTGAACCTGATGGCGGACAACCTGACCGACCAGGTGCGGAACATCGCCCAGGTCGCCACCGCCGTGGCCAAGGGCGACCTCTCTCAGAAGATCAACGTCGACGCCAAGGGCGAGATCCTCGAACTCAAGAACACCCTGAACACCATGGTCGACCAGCTGTCGTCCTTCGCCGACGAAGTCACCCGGGTCGCGCGGGAGGTCGGCAGCGAAGGGCGTCTCGGCGGACAGGCGACCGTGCCGGGAGTCGCGGGCACCTGGCGCGGGCTCACCGACTCGGTGAACCAGATGGCGGACAACCTGACCGACCAGGTCCGCAACATCGCCCAGGTCACCACCGCCGTCGCGAAGGGCGACCTGACGCAGAAGATCACGGTCGACGCGCGCGGCGAGATCCTCGAACTGAAGACGACCGTCAACACGATGGTCGACCAGCTCTCGTCGTTCGCCGACGAAGTCACGCGAGTGGCGCGCGAGGTCGGCACGGAAGGTCAGCTCGGCGGGCAGGCGCAGGTGCCCGGGGTCGCCGGGACCTGGCGCGACCTCACCGGGTCGGTCAACTTCATGGCGAACAACCTCACCGCACAGGTGCGGAACATCGCCCAGGTGGCGACGGCGGTGGCGAAGGGCGACCTGTCGCAGAAGATCGCCGTCGACGCCAAGGGCGAGATCCTCGAACTCAAGAACACGCTGAACACCATGGTGGATCAGCTGTCCTCGTTCGCCGACGAGGTCACCCGGGTCGCCCGCGAGGTCGGCAGCGACGGACGGCTCGGCGGCCAGGCGCAGGTGCCCGGTGTGGCCGGGACCTGGAAGGACCTGACCGACAACGTCAACTTCATGGCGAACAACCTGACCGACCAGGTGCGGAACATCGCCCAGGTCACCACGGCGGTGGCCAAGGGCGACCTGACGCAGAAGATCATCGTCGACGCGCGCGGCGAGATCCTGGAGCTCAAGAACACCGTCAACATCATGGTCGACCAGCTGTCCGCGTTCGCCGACGAAGTCACCCGCGTCTCCCGCGAGGTCGGTACCGAGGGCAAGCTCGGCGGCCAGGCGCAGGTGCGCGGCGTCGCCGGAACCTGGAAGGACCTCACCGACAACGTCAACGTCATGGCCGACAACCTCACCGACCAGGTGCGGAGCATCGCCACGGTGACGACGGCGGTGGCGAACGGCGACCTGTCGAAGAAGATCGCGATCGACGCGCAGGGCGAGGTCGCCGTGCTCGCCGAGACGATCAACAGCATGGTCGAGACGCTGCGCGCGTTCGCCGACGAGGTCACCCGGGTCGCGCGCGAGGTCGGTACCGAGGGCATCCTCGGCGGCCAGGCCCGCGTCCCGAACGTGGCGGGCACGTGGAAGGCCTTGACGGACAACGTGAACGTCATGGCCGACAACCTGACCGGCCAGGTCCGCAGCATCGCGACGGTGACCACCGCGGTGGCGCAGGGCGATCTGTCGAAGAAGATCGACATCGACGCCCGCGGCGAGATCCTCGAACTCAAGACGACCATCAACACGATGGTCGACCAGCTGTCGTCGTTCGCCTCCGAGGTCACGCGTGTCGCCCGCGAGGTCGGCACGGACGGCACGCTCGGCGGCCAGGCGGAGGTGCCCGGTGTCGCCGGGACGTGGTCGCGGCTGACCGAAAGCGTGAACCAGCTGGCCGGAAACCTGACCACCCAGGTGCGGGCGATCGCGCAGGTGGCCACCGCGGTGACCGCGGGCGATCTGACCCGGCACATCACCGTCGACGCGTCCGGGGAGGTGGCCGAACTCAAGGACAACATCAACCAGATGATCGCGAACCTGAAGGAGACCACCCGCGCGAACCGCGAACAGGACTGGCTCAAGACCAACCTCGCCCGGCTGTCCGCGCTCATGCAGGGTCACCGCGATCTCGCTTCGGTGGCTTCGCTGATTCTCAGTGAGCTGACGCCGCTGGTGTCCGCGCAGCAGGGCGCGTTCTTCCTCGCGCGCGAAGACGAGCAAGAGGAAACGGTCCTGGAGAGCATCGCCACCTACGGGCTGGCGAAATCCCAAGCGGGCCTTCGGTTCTCCCCCGGCGAATCGCTCATCGGACAGGCCGCCGTCGACCGGCGCACGATCCTGGTCCACGAAGCGCCGCCGGAGTACGCGCTCATCTCGTCGGGACTGGGCTCGGCCGCGCCGGTGAACGTGATCGTGCTGCCGGTGCTGTTCCAGGGCGAGGTGCTCGGGGTGCTGGAACTGGCGACGATCAACGCCTTCAGCACCGTCCACATCGACCTGCTGGAGCAGCTGAAGGAGACCATCGCGGTCAACGTCAGCACCATCCAGTCCAACTCGCGCACCGAGGCGCTGCTGACCGAATCCCAGCGCCTGGCACAGGAACTGCGCGCACGATCCGAGCAGTTGCAGGCGCAGCAACGGGAACTGCGCCGGTCGAACACGGATCTGGCGGAGAAGGCGGCGCTGCTGGCGCAGCAGAACCGCGACATCGAGGTCAAGAACAGCGAGATCGAACAGGCGCGGCAGGAACTCGAAGAGCGCGCCGGGCAGCTGACCATGGCGTCGCAGTACAAGTCCGAGTTCATGGCGAACATGTCGCACGAACTGCGGACTCCGCTCAACAGCGCGCTGATCCTCGCGAAGCTGCTGTCGGAGAACCCGGACGGGAACCTGTCGGAGAAGCAGATCCAGTTCGCGCGGACGATCTACTCGGCGGGCAGCGACCTGCAACAGCTGATCAACGACATCCTCGACATGGCCAAGGTCGAGGCCGGGCATCTCGATCTGCAGATGTCCGACGTCACGCTGCCGGAAGTGGTCGAGTACGTCGAATCGATCTGCCGGCCGCTGACTTCGGACAAGGGCCTGGAATTCGCCGTCCTGATCGACCCGCCGGTGCCGTCGTCGATCCACACCGACGAACACCGCGTGCAGCAGGTGCTCCGGAACCTGCTGTCCAACGCGGCGAAGTTCACCGACGAGGGCGGCGTGCGCCTGCACATCCGGATGGCCGACCCGGGCGAGGTCGAAGCCGACTCACTCCGCCAGGCTCCCGGCGTCCTCGCGTTCGCCGTCGAAGACACCGGAATCGGCATCGCGCCGGACAAACTCGCGATCATCTTCGACGCTTTCCGCCAGGCCGACGGCACCACCAGCCGCAAGTACGGCGGCACCGGGCTGGGCCTGTCGATCAGCCAGCAGCTGACGGAACTGCTCGGCGGCGAACTGCGCGTCCGCAGCGAACCCGGCAAGGGCAGCACGTTCACCCTGTACCTGCCGGTGAGCGCGTCGAACCTGATCGTCCCCACCACACAGGCGAGCGGTGTCCCGCTGATCATGGCCGTCCCGCAGGTGATCCCGGTGACCTCGTCGCTGCGGTTCCACGGCGAGAAGATCCTGATCGTCGACGACGACCTTCGCAACGTCTTCGCGCTGGCCGCCGTCCTGGAACGCAACGGCCTGGAAGTCATCTACGCGGAGACCGGTGTCGCGGGCATCCGGGCCCTGGAACGGCACGAGGACACCGCGCTGGTGCTGATGGACGTGATGATGCCCGAACTGGACGGCAACGCCACGATCACCGCGATCCGCGCCGAAGCCGCGCACGAGGACCTGCCCGTGATCGCCGTCACCGCGAAGGCGACCGCGGAGGACAAGGCGCGGACGCTCGCTTCGGGTGCGGACGACTACGTGACCAAGCCTGTCGACACCGACCGGCTGCTGGACCTGATCGCGGCGCACCTGGAAGCGGATGCCGCCTCCAGCGGCCTCTCGCAGGCCGTTGTCCCCGCGGACACTTCGGACTGAGGCCGCGGCCGCGTCTCGTGAGTGGCTAGGACGGTTCTAACCGTCCTAGCCACTCACGAGACGAAAGAACCCGCAGGCCAGAGTGCCTGCGGGTCTCGTTCGGAGCGGTGGAGCGGGTGACGGGAATCGAACCCGCGTAGCTAGTTTGGAAGACTAGGGCTCTACCATTGAGCTACACCCGCGTGCCCCCGGAGTACCGGGTGCGAAAACAGCTTAGCGTGACCCGCTAGGCTGTGTGCACACCCCCCGGCAAGATCGGGGAAGTCACGGGATGTGGCGCAGCTTGGTAGCGCATCCGCTTTGGGAGCGGAGGGTCGCAGGTTCAAATCCTGTCATCCCGACTCGATGAGGCCGGACCTGCGGGTCCGGCCTTTTTCGATCCGGAAGCGCAGGAGGAGAGCCCATGGAGATCCGCCCGGCCCGCGACACCGACGCCCCCACCGTGACCGCGCTGCTCACCGAGCTGGGCTACCCGGACAACAACGAGGCCGACGTGCGCCGCCGGCTCGAACGCTGGACCCGTCATCCCGAGGGCGCCGCGCTCGTCGCCGAGTCGGACGACGGCGTGATCGGTGTCGTCGCGGTGGTCGCGATCCCCCTTCTCGAGAAGGAAGGCTCCGGCGGGCGGATCGTGGCCCTGGTGGTGGACGAGACCCAGCGCGGCACGGGGGTCGGACGCGAGCTGGTCGCCGCGGCCGAAGCGCAGGCGCAGCGCTGGGGCTGCAACTTCATGGAGGTCACCAGTTCCCGCCACCGGACCGGCGCGCACGCCTTCTACCGGGCGCGCGGCTACGAGGACCGCTGCGAAAAAAGTGCCAGGTTCGTGCGCCAGCTGAACGTCTGACCTGCTCCCGGATGCTGAGAGCCCTAGGCCCCTCGGCACCCGCTTGCGAACATCGGCACCGTGACCGGCAGGCGGAGCGCCAGTGCCAGCGCGGTGCTCCGCGTGGTGCTGGACGAAGGGGCGATAGCGCGCAGTACCATCGCGCGCCGCACCGGGCTGTCTGCGGCGGCCGTCACGGGGCATGTGGCGGAGCTGATGCGCCGGGGGTTCCTCATCGAGCTGCCCGAGGTCGCCGGCGCGGTCGGCAGGCCGCATGTGCCACTGGAACTCGACACCGAGCGGTTCGTGGTGGGCGGCGCGCATATCGCGGTCGACCATCTCACCGTCGGGTTGCTGGACCTGCGCGGGAAAGTGCTGGCCCAGCAGGAGGCCCCGCATCACGGCGCCGAGCCCGCCGTCCAGGTCGCGCAGATCGCGGAGTTGCTCGACGACCTCCTCATCGGACACGCGCCGGAGCGGACGCCGCTCGGGCTGGGGGTGGCGACCGGCGGGTGGGTCGACGAGGCCTCGGGGACGGTGGTGGAGCACGGTTTGCTCGGCTGGCACGGGGTTCCGTTGCGCGAACTGCTCACGGAGGTCACCGGTCTCGACGTCCGGGTCGACGGGCATTCGCGGGCGCTCATCCACGCCGAACGCCTGCTGGGGCAGCCGAGAGCGCGCAGCAGTGTCGTGCAGTTGTTCACCGGCAACGTGGTCGACGCCGCGTTCGCCACCGGCGACACCGTCCATCATGGTCCTCGCTCGGCCGCGGGCGCCGTCGCGCATCTGCGGGTCGACGACAGTGAAGAACCCTGTCGCTGCGGGCGTTCCGGTTGCCTCGAAGCCACGGTGTCCGAGCGGACGGTCGCCCGTAAAGCCGTCGAGGCGCAAATCATCGAAGAACCGAACTTCACCGACGTGCTCCATTTGGCGGCGTCGGGAAACAAAGGCGCCATCGCCATTTTTCACGAGCGTGCGCGAATTATCGGACAGGCCGCCGCCTTGCTCTTCGACGTCCTCAATCCGGAAATCCTCATCGTTCTCGATCAGAGTGTACGCGACGTCGAAGGCTGCCTTTCCACGATCCGGGACGAGGTCTCCCAGCGATCCTGGATCTGCCAGGACGCGGCGAAAAATGTTGTGATGTCGAGCTTTCCGGGTACCGAGCTGGCGACGGCCGGTGGCGCCGTCATGCTGAACGTCCTCTACGAAGATCCGCTTTTCACGAAGCTCGCCAACGCCTCTTGAGTCGGGGTTACTTCATTTAATCGCAAAATTGACGCTCTCCGCCGGGCCTGCGAAGAATCTCCTTCAACGACGCGAACCCGAACGAAAGAGCCCACCGTGAAGAAACCAGTGCCCTTACTCGCCGCGGCCGCCGTGCTTCTCGCCGGGGTGGCGCTGTCGGGCTGCGGCGCGTCCGCGAGCCCGGCGGGCGCCGCCGGACAGCCGGAGAAGCTCGAACTCCGTTACCAGGGATCGGCGAACAACGTCACGTTCCCCGAACTCGCCGAAGACCTCGGCTACTTCGGCCCGGTCAAGCTCAAGTGGGTCGGGAACACGATCAGCGGGCCGCAGGACATCCAGTCCGCAGCGACCGATCAGACCGATTTCGGCGGCGCCTTCACCGGCGCGGTCGCCAAACTCGTCGACGCCGGCGCCCCGATCAAGGCTGTCGTCAACTACTACGGTTCCGACGAGAAGACCTTCCTGGGCTTCTACGTCAAGGAAGACAGCCCGATCCGCAACCCCCGCGACCTCATCGGCAAGAAGGTCGGCGTCAACACCGTCGGCGCGAACCTGGAGGCCGCCCTCGACACCTGGCTCAAGCGCCAGGGCCTCTCCGACGCCGAGATCGACCAGGTGCAACTGGTCGTCCTGCCGCCGATCAACACCGAACAGGCCCTGCGCAACGGCCAGATCGACGTCGCGGCGCTCAACGGCGTGCTGCAGGACCGCGCGACCGCCGTCGGCGGCCTGCGGCCCATCGTGAAGGACGTCGAGGCGTTCGGTCCCTACAACGGCGGGCCGTACGTGCTGCGGACCGACTTCATCAAG
Source organism: Amycolatopsis sp. lyj-90 (assembly GCF_046549035.1). Taxonomy (NCBI): domain Bacteria; kingdom Bacillati; phylum Actinomycetota; class Actinomycetes; order Pseudonocardiales; family Pseudonocardiaceae; genus Amycolatopsis; species Amycolatopsis sp. lyj-90. The sequence goes on along the minus strand of NZ_JAJPWP010000009.1, from coordinate 106,389 downwards.
AAGTACCCGGAGACCACGAAGACCTTCGTCGCCGGTGTCGCCAAGGCGATCGAATGGGCACGCACCACGCCGCGCGAAGAGGTGATCGCCCGGTTCACCAAGATCATCCAGAACCGCGGCCGCAACGAGAACACCGAAACGCTCAAGTACTGGAAGAGCACCGGCGTCACCAAGGGCGGGCTGATCTCCGACAACGACTACACGCTCTGGACGGACTGGCTCAAGCAGTCCGGGTTCATCAAGAACGACCAGGTCGACCTGAAGAAGCTCTACACCAACGAATTCAACCCCTTCCGCGAAGGCGGTGGCGCATGACCGCCAAGATCAGCCTCCGCTCGGTCACCAAGACCTTCGGCGCGTTGACCGCGCTGGACGACGTCTCCCTCGACATCGAGGACGGCACGTTCCTGTCGCTCGTCGGACCGAGCGGGTCCGGCAAATCGACCCTGCTCGACCTGCTCGGCGGTCTCGCGAAGCCCAGCTCCGGCGAGGTCCTGATCGACGGGAAGCCCGTCACCGGACCGGGTCTGGACCGCGGGGTCGTGTTCCAGCAGTACGCCCTGTTCCCCTGGCGCACCGCACGCGCCAACGTCGAATTCGGCCTCGAAGGTGGCACGCTCACCAAACGGCAGCGCGCCGAACGGGCGCGCGAATTCCTCGACCTGGTCGGGCTTTCCGGCTTCGAGGACCATCTCCCCCACCAGCTTTCCGGCGGGATGAAGCAACGGGTCGCGATCGCGAGAAGCCTCGCCTACGACCCCGACGTGCTGCTGATGGACGAGCCGTTCGCCGCGCTGGACTCGCAGACCCGCGAGCTGCTGCAGGAGGAACTGCGGCGGATCTGGGGCCGCACGGGCAAGACCATCGTGTTCATCACCCACAGCATCGAGGAAGCCGTCTATTTAGGACAGAGGGTCGCGGTGCTCACCTCGCGGCCGGGCAGGCTCAAGGACGTCGTCGACATCGACCTCGGCGACCGCTCGAACGACGACCTGCGGTCGGCTCCCGCGTTCGTGGCCCATCGCCATCAGCTGTGGGAACTCCTGCACGACGAGATCCGGAGGGCCGCGTGACCACCACCCTCGAAGCGCCCACCGTCCACACCGGACCGAAGGTCGCCGAGCAACCTCGCAAGAAGAAGAACCGGCTGAGCAAGGCCTTCCGCAGTTCGGCGGCGATCCTGCTCTTCCTCGCCGTCTGGGAACTCGCTCCCCGCTTCGTCCTCGACGAAGGCACGCGGACCTTCCTTCCGCCGCTGTCGGAAGATCTCGTCGCGCTCTGGGAGCTGGTCCTCAACGGGCAGCTGGCCGACCATCTGCTGGCGAGCCTCGGCCGGTCCGCCGCCGGGTTCGTGATCGCGGTGGGCGTCTCGGTCCCGCTCGGGCTGCTGATCGCCTGGTACCGACCGCTCGCGGAGTTCCTGAACCCGTTGCTGGAACTGGCCCGCAACACCGCCGCGCTGGCCCTGCTGCCGGTGTTCACGCTCCTGCTCGGCATCGGCGAAGTGTCCAAGATCGCGCTGATCGTCTACGCCTGCGTCTGGCCGGTGCTGCTCAACACGATCGCCGGGGTGAACACCGTGGATCCCTTGCTGGTCAAGGCCGCGCGTTCGCTCGGGTTGTCGAGTCCGAGCCTGTTCCGGAAGGTGATCCTGCCGTCGGCGGTGCCGACGATCTTCACCGGTATCCGGATGGCGGCGGCGTACTCGATCCTCATCCTGATCGCCGCCGAAATGGTCGGCGCCAAGGCCGGGCTCGGCTATCTGATCAACAACTCCCAGGTCAACTTCCAGATCCAGCAGATGTACGCCGCGATCATCACGGTGTCGGTGCTGGGCCTGGCCATCAACGCGGGCTTCGTCGCACTGGAGCGGCGATTCTCCACCTGGCGTGTCAAGGAGAAGGCATGACCTCGCAGAAACACCTGCACCTCAACGCGTTCGTGATGCCGAACGGGCATCACGAGGCCGCCTGGCGGCATCCGAGCACGGATCCGCGCCGCGCCGCGACGCTGAAGCACTATGTCGACATCGCCCGCACAGCGGAGCGCGGCAAGCTGGATTCGCTGTTCCTCGCCGACGGCGTCGCCTTGTGGGGCAACGTCCGCTACAACTCGCACACCCTGTTCGAGCCGCTGACACTGCTTTCGGCGCTGGCCGGGGCCACCGAGCACGTCGGCCTCATCGCCACCGCGTCGACGACCTACAACGAGCCGTACCACCTGGCGCGGAAGTTCGCGTCGCTCGATCACCTCAGCGGCGGGCGCGCGGGCTGGAACATCGTGACGTCGGCGGGTGAGGACGAGGCCCGCAACTTCAACCGCGACGCCCGGCCGGCGCACGCGCTGCGCTACGAACGCGCCACCGAATTCGTCGAGGTGGCCAGGAAACTCTGGGACAGCTGGGACGACGACGCGGCCAGGATCGACAAGGAAACCGGGGTCTACGCCGACACCGACCTCATCCACCCGATCGACCACAACGGCCCGCATTTCCAGGTACGCGGCCCGCTGAACATCCCCCGGCCGGTGCAGGGACACCCGTTGCTGGTCCAAGCCGGTTCGTCCGAGACGGGCAAGGAGTACGCGGCCCGGTTCGCCGAGGCGGTGTTCACCGCGCAGCAGACGTTCGCCGAGGGCAAGGCCTTCTACGACGACGTCAAGGGCAGGCTCGCCAAGTACGGGCGCTCGCCGGAGGAGATCAAGATCCTGCCGGGGATCAGCCCGATCCTGGGCCGCACCGAGGCCGAGGCGAAGCAACGCGAGGCCGAACTCAACGCCCTCATCACGCCCGCGTACGGCGTGCGGCAGCTGTCGAACATGCTCGACCACGACCTCACGCCGTATCCGCTCGACGGTCCGCTGCCCGACGTCGGCACCTTCACCGAAGGCGCGCAGAGCCGGTTCGAGCTGGTCACCGGCCTGGCGAGGCGCGAGAACCTGACCATCCGCCAGCTGATCGAGCGGCTGGCGGGCGGCCGGGGACACCGTGTCTTCGCGGGGACCGCCACGCAGGTCGCCGACCAGCTGGAGCACTGGTTCACCGAAGGCGCCGCGGACGGCTTCAACGTCATGCCGCCCACGCTGCCCGGCGGCCTCGAGGACTTCGTCGACCTCGTCGTCCCGGAACTCCAGCGGCGCGGGCTGTTCCGCACCGAATACACCGCCACGACCTTGCGCGGCCACTACGGCCTCGCCCGCCCAGTCAACCGAATCCCAGTGAAGGAGCACGCCGCATGACCGCCCTCAACACCCAGGTCGAGGTCCGCAAGATCACCGGCAGGATCGGCGCGCAGGTCATCGGCGTCGATCCGGCCAAGGAACTCGACGCCGCGACCGTCGCGTTCGTGACCGACGCCCTGCACGAGCACAAGGCGCTCGTGTTCCGCGACGTCGACCTCGACGACGCGGGCCAGCAGCGGTTCGCCGAGCACTTCGGAGAGCTGACGAAGGCGCACCCGACCGTCCCGTCGGTCGAGGGCGAGCCCGCCATCCTGCCGGTCGACAGCGAGCAGGGTCGCGCGAACCAGTGGCACACCGACGTCACCTTCGTGCACAACCCGCCGAAGGCCAGCACGCTGCGCAGTCTGGTCGTTCCGCCCTACGGCGGCGAGACACTGATCGCCAACTCGGCCGCCGCCTACCGTGACCTGCCGGAGCCGCTGCGGGCGTTCGCGGACGCGCTGCGCGCCGAGCACACCAACGACTACGACTACGCGAAGGCGCCCGAGACCCTCGACGAGGCGGAGCAGGAACGCCGCAAGGTGTTCGTCTCGCAGAAGTTCCGCACCGTGCACCCGGTGGTGCGGGTCCATCCGGTGACCGGCGAACGCGGGCTGTACATCGGCGGGTTCGCGCAGCGGATCATCGGGCTGTCCAAGGGAGAGTCGCGCGACATCCTGCGCCTGCTGCAGTCCTACGTGACGCGGCCGGAGAACGTCGTGCGGGTGAGCTGGGAGCCGAACCAGCTGGTGCTGTTCGACAACCGCATCACCCAGCACTACGCCGTCGACAACTACGACGACCTGCCCCGCCGCCTGAACCGGGTGACCGTGGCGGGCGACGTCCCGGTGGGCATCGACGGAGTGCCCAGCGAATCCCTCGAAGGCGACGCTTCGCACTACTCCCCCGTCGCCTGACGTCCCGAATGGGGTAAGACTGGCGTCGTGAAGGACGATCGCCGGATCGAAGCGCTCCTGAGGGAGCTGGCCCCGCAGGTGATCGGGCTGCTGGTGCGCAAGCACGGGCAGTTCGACGCCTGCGAGGACGCCGTCCAGGAAGCCCTGCTCTCGGCCGCGCAACAGTGGCCGGAGCAGGGCATCCCGGACAGCCCGAAGTCCTGGCTCGCGACAGTGGCGTCACGGCGGCTGGTGGACGAGTGGCGCAGCGAGAGCGCGCGACGCCGTCGCGAAGAGAACGACGCGCTGATGGACCCGAGTGAACCATCCACCGTGTCCTCATCGGACGACACGCTCACCGTGCTTTTCCTGTGCTGCCACCCCTCCCTGTCCGCGCCGTCGCAGCTCGCGCTCACCCTGCGCGCCGTCGGCGGCCTGACCACGGGGGAGATCGCGAACGCGTTCCTGGTGCCGGAATCGACGCTGGCCCAGCGCATCAGCCGTGCGAAGCAGACCATCAAGAGGGCGGGCGCGGAGTTCGTCCTGCCGCCGCCCGCCGAACTCTCCGAACGGCTCCGCGTCGTCCTGCAGGTGCTGTACCTGATCTTCAACGAGGGCTACACGACCAGCGGCGGACCCGACCTGCAGCGGGCCGACCTGACCGTCGAGGCGATCCGGCTGACCCGGCTGCTCCGGCGGCTCATGGCAGGCGAGGACGAGGTCACCGGCCTGCTCGCGCTCATGCTGCTGACCGACGCCCGCCGCGCCGCCCGCGCCGTCGGCGACGGATCGCTCGTCCCGCTCGCCGAGCAGGACCGCACGCGCTGGGACCAGGAGATGATCGCCGAGGGGGTCTCGCTGGTGAGCGAGGCTCTCGAAACCGGACCTGTCGGGCCGTACCAGGTGCAGGCCGCGATCGCCGCCGTCCACGACGAGGCGGCGACCGTGGCGGACACCGACTGGCACCAGATCCTCGCGCTGTACGACGTCCTCGAGAAGGTCTCGCCCGGCCCGGTGGTCACGCTCAACCGCGCCGTCGCGGTCGCCGAGGTCAACGGCCCGGAAGCAGGTCTCGAACTGCTCGCCACCCTCGACGACGACAGCCGGATGAGCCAGACCCACCGGCTCGATTCCGTCCGCGGGCATCTGCTGGAACTGGCCGGGGACACCGGCGCCGCGCGCGAGGCGTACCTGCGGGCCGCGGGGCAAACCTCGAGCGAGCCCGAAAAGCAGTACCTGACCCGGCGCGCGGAGCGGCTCTAGTCTTCGACCTTCTTGGCGGTGGCCATGGCGCGCTCGGTTTCCCAGTACGCCCGCATCGACACGATCAGCCCGTCTTCACGGACCCGGTAGACGAACACGCCGTCGGTGTCGACGCGATAGCCGCCGGGCAGGTACGTCGTGATCGTGCCGACGTTCGCGACCTCGTCACCGGCCGCGTGGGAATCGCGGATGGTGAACTGGAAACGTTCGACGTTCCCGATCGTCTTGTCCCAGAAGGCGCTGATCCCGTCCTGGCCGTGGTGTCCCTTGCCCTCTTCGTCGAACATCGACGGGCCCACGGGATCTTCGACGACGGCGTCCCCGGCGAAGAGTTCGAGCCACGCCGCCTTGTCGCCGGCGGTGACGGCGGTCATCGAGCGAAAAGCGGCTTCGCGCGCGGGCGGCTGTGTGGCGGCCGGATCCCAGCAGACGTCGACACCCATGGCTCAGTCTCCGATCTTCGCGATGATCTCGTCGCCGAACTTCTTGATGGAATCGAGCTTCGGGCCGACTTCGGCGTCGAAACCGAGGCCGTCGAACACCCACGGCATGGTGATGATGTCGGTGACGCCGATCTCGCCCTGTTCGCGATAGCCGTCGAGACCGAACTTGTCGATGCAGACGGCCTGGTACTCGAACGGGTCATCGGCGCGGCCTTGCTCGGCCAGCAGCCCGCGCAGCTTGACGATCGTTTCGCGGAGGTCGTCGAATTTCATCATCGCCGACGACCAGCCGTCGGCGACGCGCGCGGCCCGGCGCAACGCGACATCGGTGTGGCCGCCGATGTAGAACGGCACGCGTGACGGCGGTGTCGGGCTCATGCGGAGCTTGTCGAAGTCGAAGAACTCGCCGTGGAACTCGACCATCCCGCCGTCGAGGATCAGCCGCAGCACCTCGATGGCCTCGTCCACGCGTTTGCCGCGCTTCTCATACGGCGCGCCGCACCAGCGGAACTCCTCCGGCGACCAGCCGACACCGAGCCCGAGACCGAAACGGCCGCCGGTCAGCGCCGCGACCGAGTTGACCTGGCGGGCGAGCAGGACCGGGTTGCGGGAACCGAGTTTCAGCACGGAGGTGTAGAACGTGAGCCGCTCGGTGACCGCGCCCATCGACGCGGCCGCGACCAGCGGATCGGCCCAGGGCGTCTCCTCGGTCCAGAACCGGCTGCCGTCCGGTGTGTACGGATAGTCGGCCGAGACCGTTTCGGAGTAGAACAGGGAATCCGGGAGCGCGATCGAGGAGAACCCCGCCTCTTCGGCGGCGCGGGCGAGCTCGCCCAGCTGATCGAGCGGATTCATCGCGATCGACAGGGTGAACTTCATGGGGCCGAACTATAACGTGTTCTAGTTTGCCCCGCCAGTGGTCGCGGTGACCGGGAGCACTGGCGGGAACCCTCCGCCCGGCGGCCGCGTTGATCGGGCAAAAGGCCGAACGATTCCTGGAGTTGAACCCATGGGTACCGCGATCTTCCTGATCGTGCTCCTCGTCGTGGTGGTCGGCGGCGGCATCTACTTCGCGAAATCCCAGGCGGCGGCCAAGAAGCGCCAGCTGGACGACGCGAAGGCCGACGCCCGGCGCCTCGTCGAGCGGCTCGGCGGTCAGGTCATGAACATCACCGGCACGGACACCGCCTCCCAGCAGGCGATGGCGGACGCGTCCGAGCGCTTCACCGCGGCGGGCTCCCAGATGGAGCAGGCGCAGACCGTCGAGCAGGCCCGGCTGGTGCGCGAGACGGCCATCGAGGGTCTCTACTACGTCCGCGCCGCCCGGCTCGCGATGGGCATGGACCCCGGCCCGGAACTGCCCGGCAGCGAAGAGCGCGACCGCGCGGGCAAGGTCACCGAACACCGCTCCGTCGACGTCGAGGGCGAGCACTACGAGGCTTCGCCGGACCCGAGCCAGCGGACGCCGCACTACTACCCCGGTGGACGCGTGGCGGGCCGTCCGGTGCCGCAGGGCTGGTACAGCGAGCCGTGGTGGAAGCCCGCGCTCGTCGCCGGTGCCTGGGGTCTCGGTTCGATGCTGCTGTTCAGCGCGATGTTCTCCGGAATGGCGGGGATCGCGAGCGCGTCGGCCTGGGAGTCCGGTTACGACGCGGGCCAGGAGGACGCCGGGGCCGCCGATGGCGGCGGTGACGCGGGCGGCGACGCCGGAGGCGACATGGGCGGGGACGCCGGTGGGTTCGACGGTGGCGGCTTCGATGGTGGCGGCTTCGACGGCGGCGGCTTCGACTTCTAGCCGCGCGTCGGTCCCTCAAGCGCTATGAAAGGCCCGTTACTTGCAAATTTTGCAAGTAACGGGCCTTTCATAGCGTCCGGGACCGAGGTCGGGCAGGGCGGGCGGAGGTCAGGCGGGTTGGCAGGTCGGGCACCAGAAGAGGTTCCGTGCCGCCAGATCGCTCCGCAGCACGGGCGTCCCGCAGACGAGACAGGGCATCCCCTCGCGCCGGTAGACGTAGACCTCGCCCCCGTGCCGGTCCTGCCGCGGCGCGCGGCCGGTCGCCTCGGGCAGGTGTTCCGGCGCGACCGTGTCGATCCGTCCCACCCGGACACCGTGCCGCATGAGCGTCACGAGATCCGCCCACATGTCGTCCCACAGCGCGCGATCGAGCGCGCGGCCGGGGACGAGCGGGGCGACACCGTGCCGGAAGAGCACCTCGGCGCGGTACACGTTGCCGACGCCCGCGAGCACCGACTGGTCCATCAGCAGCGCCGCGATCGACGTCTTCGACCGGGTGATCCGGTCCCACGCCTTGTCCGGCTTCGCGTCACGGCGCAGCGGATCCGGGCCCAGCCGCGCCTTGATCGCGTCGACGCGGGGCGCGTCGAGCAGTTCGCACTGGTTCGGGCCGCGCAGGTCGGCGGAATGCGTCGGGCCGACGAGCCGCATCCGCACCTGCCCGATCGGTTCGCCCACCGGCAACGGCTCGTCGGAGAACGTGCCGTAGAGGCCGAGGTGGACGTGCACCGTCCCGTGTGGACCGTAGTCGTGGAACAGGTGCTTCCCGTACGCCTCGGCCTTCACCAGCACCCGGCCGTCCAAACGGGACGCTTCGGCGGCGAACCGTCCCTGCGGACTGCTCACCTCGACCGGGTGACCGGCGAAACGGCGTTTGTGCAGACGTGCCAGGCGATGGAGCGTATGCCCCTCGGGCATGTCAGTGCTCGGGAAGCGGCGGCGGCCAGCCGGTGTTCTCGTAGTCCAGGATCTGCTGGACGCGACGGCCGTGGCGCTCGTCCGGGCTCGGCGGGGTCGCGAGGAACGCCTCGACGATCTCGGTGGCCTCTTCGGTGGTGTGCATCCGCGCGCCGACGCCGATCAGCTGGGCGTGGTTGTGTTCGCGGGTGAGCTTCGCGGTCTCGACGCTCCAAGCGAGGCCGGCGCGAGCGCCCTTCACCTTGTTGGCCGCGATCTGCTCGCCGTTGCCGGAGCCGCCGACGACGACGCCGAGGCTGCCCTCGTCCGCGACGACCCGGCGGGCCGCCTCGATGCAGAAGGCCGGGTAGTCGTCGGCCGCGTCGTAGACGAAGGGACCGACGTCCTCGACGTCGTGGCCCTGCTCCTTGAGGTGGGCCACGAGGTGGTTCTTCAGTTCGAAACCGGCATGGTCAGAGCCAAGGTAAACACGCACAGCGCGGAGTCTGCCATCACGTTCCGGCGCGGGCATGCTGTGGGGGTGGACATCTGGGGCCAGACCGAAGCGGACATCAGACTCGAATGGGGACCCGAAGGCGTCGGCGTCCTCGGCGGCGCGTGCGCGGTACTGATCATCGTCGACGTACTTTCCTTCTGCACCACCACGGATCTCGTCCTCGGCAACGGAGGACGCGTGCTGCCGGTCCGCTGGCGCGATCACCGGGGCGAGGATGCCGCGAAAGAGCGAGGCGCCATCCTCGCGGGTGAAGGCGACTGGACTTTGCGACCTTCGTCTGTGACGGAAATCCCTCCCGGCACCCTCCTCGCGCTCCCCTCCCCCAACGGCGCCACGCTCTGCGACGCCGCCGCCACGACCGGTGCCGAAGTCCTCGCGGGCTGCCTTCGCAACGCCACCGCGGTCGCCGCTCGCGCGGCCGAACTGGCGGACGGCGCGCCGATCGGCGTCGTCCCGGCCGGGGAACGCTGGGGTATCGACATGCACACCGAAGCCAAGAAGTTCGGACCGCTGAGGCCCTGCGTCGAGGATCAGCTCGGTGCGGGCGCGATCATCGCCGCGCTCGGCGACTACGGCCGTCCGTCCGCCGAGGCCCGGCTCGCGGCGATCGCGGCCAAAGCGATCGACATCGCCGAAGCGCTGACAGAGTGTTCCTCAGGGCGCGAGCTCGCCGCGGCCGGGCACGCGAACGACGTGACCCTCGCCGCCCGGCTCGACACAAGCAGCACGGTTCCGGTGCTGCGCAACGGAATTCTGGAGGACCTGTGACTTGGCTCGAACTCGCGGACGGCGTGTACGCCCGGCGTTACGAAGAGCTCGACCTGACCGTCGGCCTGGTCGTGGGCAGTGACCACTGCCTGGTCGTCGACGTCCGCGGAGACGTCGAACAGGGCGCCGAACTCGCCGCGGCGGTCCGGGAGATCACGCCGCTGCCGTGGTCGGTCGTCTACACCCACGCGCATTTCGACCACGCCTTCGGCACCACGCCGTTCCTGCCGTGCGACGTCTGGGCGCATGAAGGCTGCCTGACCGAGCTGACCACCTACGGCGAGGGCGCGCGGCGCAAGTGGGTGCAGCACTATCTCGGAGAGAACCGCCCGGAGATGGCGGAGGCGCTGGAGCGCACCGTGATCACCCTGCCGGACAAGCCGGTCTCCGGCACCGCCGAGATCGACCTCGGCGGCCGCACGGTCGTGTTGCGGTTCCTCGGCCGGGCTCACACCGATCACGACCTGTTCGTCCACGTGCCCGACGCGGGAGTCATCTACGCGGGTGACGCCGTCGAGAACGCCGAAGCGGGCTTCAGCGCCTTCTCGTTCAACGAGGACAGCTCACTCGTGGAGTGGACCGGGGTGATGGGCGCGATCCTCGAACTGGAGCCGAAGATCATCGTCGCCGGGCACGGGGCGCCGGTCGACACCGCCTTCATCGAGAAGCACCGCGAAGGGCTGCGTGAGCTCACCGCGCTCAAAACCGCGATCGCGGCAGGAGACCTCACGACGGACGAAGCCGTCGCGAGGTCCTCCTACCCCGACGATGTCACCAGAGCGGCACTCGCGACGGCCTAGTCGAAGTTCAGGTCCCCGGACCGGGTGCGCTTCAGCTCGAAGAAGTCCGGGTAGCTCGCCAGCGCGCGGGCGCCGTCGAAGACCTTGACGGCGTCCTCGCCGCGCGGGATCGAGCTGAGCACCGGGCCGAAGAAGGCGACCCCGTCGATGTGGATGGTCGGCGTGCCGACGTCCATTCCGACCGGATTCATACCTTCGTAGTGACTCTTTTTCAGCGCCTCGTCGTACTCGGTCGACTCGGCGGCCTCGGCCAGCTCCGCCGGGGCTCCGATGGCTTCGAGGGTCTCCTTGATGACCTTCGGGATGTCCTTGTCGCCCTGGTTGTGATGGCGCGTGCCGAACTCCGTGTAGAAGTCGCGCAGGGCCTCCTCGCCGTTCTTCTGCGCCAGCGCGGTCGCGACGCGGACCGGGCCCCAGCCGCGGTCCAGCAGCTCCTTGTACTGCTCAGGCAGGTCCTCGCGGCCGCTGTTGAGCTCGGACAGGCTCATGATCCGGAACCTCAGGTCGAGGTCGCGGTGCTTCTCCACCTCGAGGATCCAGCGCGAGCTGATCCAGGCGAAGGGACAGATCGGATCGAAGTAGAAGTCGACCTTGGTCGTCTCGGACGGGGCGGTCATCAGGTTCTCCCAGTGCCATCGTCTTGGGTGGGCCGGTACACGCAGGGTGCTACACAGCGAGCCAACATCGCGGCCGTCGGCGTTGTTCCCGTCGTCAGCACCGGCCTGGACATGATTGGATGCCTGTAGTTGGAAACCAAAACCGATACCGATGACCAGAGGTGCCAGTGCCCGCCCCCAACCTGACCCGAGACCAAGCCAAGCTGCGCGCGGATCTGCTCGACGTCGAGTCCTACGACATCGAGCTGGATCTGACCGACGGCCGCGGCGGTCCCGGTGAGAAGACCTTCACGTCGAAGACGACGATCAAGTTCGCGAGCGCCAGAAGCGGCGAAGCGTCATGGATCGACATCGTCGCCGAGGGGATCGAGTCGGCCGTCCTCAACGGGACGGAGCTCGACGTCAGCGGGTACGTCGAGGACAAGGGCGTCGAACTGCCCGGACTCGGCGAGTCGAACGAGCTCGTCGTGGACGCGGTCTGCCGGTACATGAACACCGGCGAAGGCCTGCACCGGTTCGTCGACCCGGTCGACGACGGCGTCTACCTCTACACGCAGTTCGAGACCGCCGACGCCAAGCGCATGTTCGCCTGCTTCGACCAGCCCGACCTCAAGTCGGTCTACCGGCTCACCGTGCTCGCGCCGAAGGACTGGAAGGTCATTTCGAACGCGCTGGTCGAGTCGGCCGAGGAGACCCCGGAAGGAGCCGTCCGGACCGTCTTCGCCGTGTCCGAGCGGATCTCGACCTACCTGGTCGCGCTGATCGCGGGCCCGTACAGCGTGTGGCGCGACGAGTACTCCGACGAGCACCGCACGATCCCGCTCGGCATCTACTGCCGCTCCTCGCTCGCCGAGCACATGGACGCGGACAGGCTGTTCACCGAGACCAAGCAGGGTTTCGCCTTCTACCACGAGAAGTTCGCCACCCCGTACCCGTTCTCCAAGTACGACCAGCTGTTCGTGCCGGAGTTCAACGCGGGCGCGATGGAGAACGCCGGCGCGGTCACCTTCCTGGAGGACTACGTCTTCCGGAGCCGCGTCACGCGCTACTACTACGAGCGCCGCGCCGAGACGCTGCTGCACGAGATGGCGCACATGTGGTTCGGCGACCTGGTCACCATGCGCTGGTGGGACGACCTGTGGCTGAACGAGTCGTTCGCGACCTTCGCGAGCGTGCTGGCCCAGGCCGAGGCGACCGAGTACAAGAACGCTTGGACCAGCTTCGCGAACATCGAGAAGTCGTGGGCGTACCGGCAGGACCAGCTGCCCTCGACGCACCCGATCGCGGCGGACATCGTCGACCTGCACGCGGTCGAGGTGAACTTCGACGGGATCACCTACGCCAAGGGCGCGAGTGTCCTCAAGCAGCTCGTCGCCTATGTCGGGCTCGACCACTTCCTCGAAGGCCTGAAGGTCTACTTCGGCAAGCACGCCTGGGGCAACGCGACCCTGGCGGATCTGCTCGGCGCGCTGGAAGAGGCCTCCGGCCGCGACCTGTCGTGGTGGAGCGCGCAGTGGCTGGAGACCACCGGCCTCAACTCGCTCAGCCCGCGCTACGAGATCGGCGCCGACGGGAAGTACACCGCCTTCGCCGTCACCCAGACCGGCGCCAAGCCGGGTGCCGGTGAACTGCGCGCGCACCGCGTCGCGGTCGGGGTCTACGACGAGGACGAGAACGGCAAGATCGTCCGCAAGCACCGCGTCGAACTCGACATCGACGGTGAGCGCACCGAGGTGCCGGACCTGGTCGGCCTCCCGGCCGGCAAGCTCGTGCTGGTCAACGACGACGACCTGACCTACTGCACGATGCGGCTCGACCCGGCGTCGCTGACCACGCTGATCGACCGCATCGCCGACATCACCGATCCGCTGCCCCGCACGCTGTGCTGGTCGGCGGCGTGGGAGATGACGCGCGAGGCCGAGCTCAAGGCCCGCGACTTCGTCACGCTGGTGCAGCGCGGCGTGCACACCGAGACCGAGGTCGGCGTGGTGCAGCGGCTGCTGCTGCAGGCGCAGACGGCGCTGAACTCGTACGCGAACACCACGTGGGCGGCGGACAAGGGCTGGCCGGAGTTCAGCTCGCGGCTGCTGGAGCTGGCGCAGGGCGCCGAGGCCGGTTCGGACCACCAGCTCGCCTTCGTGAACTCGCTCGCCGGTTCGGTGCTCGACGACAAGACGCTGCAGATCATCTCCGGCTGGCTCGACGGCACGGCACCCCTGGAGGGCCTGACCGTCGACACCGACCTGCGCTGGCGGCTGCTGCACACGCTGGTCGCGCACGGCAAGGCGGAGAACCCGGAGATCGACGCGGAACTCGCCAAGGACGACACCGCCGCCGGGCGGCGTCAGGCGGAGCGCTCACGGGCGCTGCGGCCGACCGACGAGGCGAAGGCCGACGCGTGGCAGCGGGCGGTGTACGACGACGAGCTGCCCAACGCGGTCAGCGACTCGCTCATCACCGGCTTCTCCCACCCCGGCCAGAAGCACCTGCTCGGCGACTACGTGACGCGCTACTTCGACGTCATCGACGAGGTGTGGCAGCGGCGCTCCAGCGAGCGCGCGCAGCCGACCGTGGTCGGGCTGTTCCCGTCGTGGGCGGTCGTGGCGTCGACCGTGGAGGCGTCGGACGCGTGGCTGGCCGGGGAAGACCACCCCGCCGCGCTGCGCCGTCTCGTGTCGGAAGGCCGGGCCGGGATCGTGCGGGCGCTGGCCGCCCGTGAGTTCGACTCGCAGGCCGGGCTCTAAAGGCTCTAACGTCCCGTAAACGCTATGAAAGGCCCGTTACTTGCAAATTTTGCAAGTAACGGGCCTTTCATAGCATCTGGAGACGGAGCAGAGCGGAGCGAAGTGCTTAGTGCTGCGGAGCGCCGGCCTGGTCGCTCAGCATGCGGAGAGCGTTCACGAGCCCGCCGACGAGGTCGCCTTCCTTGAAGGAGGCCACCATGCTGGCCACGGCGAGCTTCGCGCCGCGGTCGGGCAGGCGGTGCTTGGCCTGCGAGCCCGTCACGATCTCGATGGCGCGCTGCCCGGGCGACACGGCGACGAACACGCCGTCGGCCGGGTTGTCGGTCGTGGCGAGCATGCCCTCGGCGGTGACGCGGGTGTCCTCGCCGAGGTCGCCGAGGTACACGCTGAAGTCCAGGCCGGTCTCACGGCTGGCCAGGGTCAGCGCCTCGTCCAGCCGGGCAAGCTGCTGGGTGGTGAATGGGCTGATCGGCCCAGCCGGTTCGTACATCTTGGCGGCGGAGATCCGGCCGCTGGAGGTAACGACGGCGCCGTAACCGGGCTCTTCGTCAACAGCGGTGGACGAATGGGTCAGTTCACCAGTTGCCACGAGCGCCTCCCGTCACCGAAGTCGTGTTCGCCGCGCCGACGGCGGTCGCGCCGCCCGCGGTCGCGTGCGAATGCCTGGCGCCGACACCGTCGGGGTTGGCGCTCCACCACATGGCCGGGTACTCCCACGGCTGCCCCGGCCGGTACCGGGCGACGCCCGCGCCCTTCGACCGCAGCGTGGCCACTCCGCAAAGCGCGTAGATGGCCAAGGGGATCACCGCGAAGACCAGGATCGTCTCGACAAGGTTCACGCGCGTGAGCGTATCCGACGGGGGTCGGGAACGCCGGGCCGCACCCGGTACGCACCCGCGCGGACGTGCTCCGTGACACGGACCGCTCACCGCCCTGAGGGGGCCGTCCGCCGCTTGCCGCGAAAGCGCTCCCACGTTGAGCCGAAGCCCTCAAGGCCGAAAGGTTGCAACTCAACGTACGGGCGGCCGCACCCGGCGCTGTCGTCTTGTCGCGGCCTTGAAATCCTCGTAGCTTTTTCACCTGTACGGGCCTTGCGCCCAGCTCCCACACCCCAGCAGGTAACGCACCGGTCGCAGGAGGATATGTCATGCAGAGCACCCAGACACCCGGCCAGGCGATCATCGACGACGTTTCGTCACTCTTCGAAATTGGATTCGTCCCCGGTACGCGTGTGACGGCGGGCACACGGGTTACGCGCGGTACACGCGTCACTCGCGGTACGCGGGTCACCGCCGGAACCCGGGTCACTCGCGGCACCCGCGTGACTCGTGGCACTCGCGTCACCGCCGGCACTCGCGTCACCAGGGGCACGCGCGTCACTCGCGGCACCCGCGTGACGGCCGGAACCCGCGTCACCTGCGGCACCCGGGTCACTCGCGGCACCCGCGTCACCCGTGGCACGCGCGTCACCTGCCAGAGCGACTTCTCCCTCGCCGCCTGAGCCAGAGCACGGCCGGCTGACAGGGAAACGGCGTACTTGTAGCGGTAGAGAGCTTCATCACGGCATCATCGGCCCGCCCCGGCCGCCGAAAGGCAGCCGGGGCGCCGACGTGTTCGGAACCCGGTCAAGGCCCGGTCAGGCCGCGGTTCCCAGGTACGGCCGCCACAACGGGTCGGCCTCCTTGGAATGCGCGAGCAGCCGCCAGTGCGGCCCGTGCGGGGCCCTCGGCACGACGCGCAGCCGCCAGCCGATCTCGGAAAGCAGCTTGTCCGCCTTCCGGTGGTTGCACTTGGCGCAGCAGGCCACGCAGTTCGTCCAGCTGTGGGGACCGCCCCGGCTGCGCGGGATGACGTGGTCGATCGTCTCGGCCCGCCCTCCGCAGTAGGCGCAGCGGTACCGGTCGCGATGCATCAGCCCGGCCCTGGTCAGCGGCACCTGCGCGCGGTAAGGCACGCGCACGTAGGTGCTCAGCCGGATCACCGAGGGTACGGGCAACGACACCGAAGCGGCGTGCAGTTCGAGCCCTGCCGGGTCGCCGTGCACCACCTCGGCCTTGCCGCACATCACGAGGACCACAGCGCGCCGCAGCGGCAACGCCGTGAGCGGCTCGAACGTGGCGTTCAACAGCAATACCCGTCTGCGGCCCCAAGACGACGCTGTAGTCGTAGTGGGTACCGCCGAAGTCGACGGATCCCGCCCTCTACGCTGTCCGGGCGGGCGGGCAACACCCCCTGGCCGCGTTCCCGGCCCGCCCGGTGGAGCCCCGTGCGAGGGGGCACCTCCCGGATGAGCGCGCAACACGACCTCCGGCGCCTGTCCGGCCAAGGCTTGGCTCGGGACGCCGAGGGGGATGGGTTGTCGGTCTGGCACTCGACCACCTCCACCGGTGCAGGCATAGTCGACCACAGATCAGCCCCAAAGTGCACGTGTGTTAGTGGACGTGTCACATGCGCGCGACCCGGCGGCCACCTGATACCGGGTTTTTCGGATCCGCCGGAGCGCCCGCCGCGCCCGAGCAGCGCGAACGATCCCCGCCGAGTACGAAAGGACATTTCTTCTCAGTGAACCTGCTGCCCACCGAACCCCCTGCCTGCACGAAGGACGCCAGCACCCTGTGCGGTCAGGTGTTCGAGGTCACAAAGAACGAATGGCTCTCCGCGTCGGCAGGCTGGCTGCTGACGAAGCCGATCAAGATCCTGATGATCATCGCCGTGGCGTTCCTGCTGCGGTACCTGGTGCGTCGCCTGATCAACCGCGTGACGCGGATGCCGAGCGGTTCCAAGAAGCTGCCAGCCCTGTTGAGACCGTTGCGGGAGAAGGCTCCCGAGATGCTCGGGTCGGCGGTGATGGAACGGCGCCGTCAGCGCGCCGCCACCATCGGCTCGGTCCTCAAGTCCGTGGCGACACTGTTCATCTACGGCCTGGCGTTCATCCTCGTACTGGGTGAGCTGGGCATCGACCTGGCGCCGATCATCGCCTCCGCCGGCATCGTCGGTGTCGCGCTCGGTTTCGGCGCGCAGAACCTCGTCAAGGACTTCCTTTCCGGCATCTTCATGATGATCGAGGACCAGTACGGCGTCGGTGACGTCGTCGACGTCGGCGAGGCGGCAGGCACCGTCGAGGCCGTCGGCCTCCGGATCACCACCCTGCGTGACATCAACGGCACCGTCTGGTACGTCCGCAACGGCGAGGTGCTGCGGGTCGGCAACTCGAGCCAGGGCTTCGCCGTGGCCGTCGTCGATGTCCCGCTCAGCTACTCCGCCGACGTCGAGAAGGCCACCGAGCTGATGGCCGCCAAGGCGACGTCCCTGTTGGAAAGCGAGGGACTGGCGCCCAGCGTGCTGGAGCCGCCGGAGATGCTCGGTGTCGAGACCGTGACCCCCGAGGGCATCAAGCTCCGCCTGACGGTGAAGGTCCGGCCCGGCAAGCAGTGGGCGGTGCAACGCGCGCTGCGGGCGCACCTGCTCGGCGCGCTCGACGAAGCGGGCTTCGAGCCACCTCTGGGGCGCTTTATGTCGTCCGGCCCCGCGGCCCAGTAGGACAAGGGCAGAATGGAGCTGTGTCCGTGAGCGAACCAGACCCCACGACCTTGTACGAGGCGATCGGCGGTGAACCGGTCTTCACCCGGATCGTCGCGCGGTTCTACGCCGAAGTGGCGGTCGACGAGGTGCTTCGGCCGCTGTACCCGGAGGAGGACCTCGGCCCGGCCGAGGAGCGCTTCCGGCTGTTCCTCATGCAGTACTGGGGCGGCCCGCACACCTACTCGGACCAGCGCGGCCACCCGCGGCTGCGGATGCGGCACGGGCCGTTCAAGATCGGCCCGATCGAACGCGACGCCTGGCTGCGCTGCATCAAGATCGCGGTCGACGAAGAGAACATCGAGGAGCCCTACCGCGGTCAGCTGTGGGCGTACCTGGAGATGGCCGCCAACAGCATGATGAACAGTTTCGTCTGATGAAGCGCGACGTGGCTTGGTGGGACCAGGCGGTCTTCTACCAGGTCTACGTGCGCTCGTTCGCCGATTCCGACGGGGACGGCGTCGGTGACCTCGAAGGCATCCGCGGCAAGCTCGGGTACCTGGAGCTGCTCGGGGTCGACGCGCTGTGGCTGACGCCGTTCTACCGCTCGCCCATGGCCGACCACGGGTACGACATCGCCGATCCGCGCGATGTCGACCCGATGTTCGGCACCCTCGGCGATTTCGACGTCCTGCTGACCGAGGCGCATAAACGCGGCATCAAGGTCACCATCGACGTCGTCCCCAACCACACCAGCAACACCCACGCCTGGTTCAAGTCGGCGATGGCGGCGCCGCCGGGGAGCCCGGAACGGGATCGCTACATCTTCCGTGACGGCCTCGGCCCGCGCGGCGACCTGCCGCCGAACAACTGGGTCAGCGCGTTCGGCGGCCCGGCGTGGACCCGGGTCCCGGACGGCCAGTGGTATCTGCACCTGTTTTCCCCGCAGCAGCCGGACCTGAACTGGGGCAACCACGAGGTCGCCGCCGATCTGGAGCGGACCCTGCGGTTCTGGCTGGACCACGGCGTGGACGGCTTCCGCATCGACGTCGCGCACGGCATGGCGAAACCGCCGGGCCTGCCGGACATGGACCCGCGGGTGACCCCGCACGGGCCGAGCGAGTTCTACGACCCGCGGTTCGACAACGACCGCGTCCACGAGATCCACCAGATGATCCGCAAGGTGCTCGACGAGTACCCGGGCGCGATGGCCGTCGGCGAGATCTGGGTGACCGACGAGGAACGGCTCGCCCGCTACCTGCGGCCGGACGAACTGCACCTGGCGTTCAACTTCAGGCTCGTGCTCACGCATTTCGACGCCGACGCGCTGCGGACGGCCATCGAACGGTCGTTGGCGGTGCCGAAGTCCGCCGGTGCCTCCGCCACCTGGACGCTGAGCAACCACGACGTCTGGCGGCAGGTCAGCCGGTACGGCGGCGGCGAGCGGGGGGTCCGGCGGGCCCGCGCGATGGCACTGGTCGAACTCGCGCTGCCCGGGACGGTCTACCTGTACAACGGCGAAGAACTGGGACTCGGGAACGTCGACCTTCCGCCAGACGCGCTCGCGGACCCGCGCGCCAAGACCTCCGGCGTCGAATTCGGCCGGGACGCGTCGCGCGTGCCGCTGCCGTGGGAAGGCGACCTGCCGCCGTTCGGTTTCTCGCGGAATCCGCGGACGTGGCTGCCGATGCCCGCTTCGTGGGCTTCGGTGACCGTGGAAGCCCAGCTGGAGGATCCTGCGTCGACGCTGTCGCTGTACCGGCGGGCGATCGAGATCCGCAAGTCGCACCAGGCTTTCAGCGGCGAAGACCTCGAGTGGTACGGCGCCCCGGCGGGCTGTTTCGCGTTCCGGCGGCGGGGCGGCGGGCTGGTCTGCGCGCTGAACACGTCGGCGAGCCCGATCGCGCTGCCGCCGGGCGAGGTGCTGCTGTCGAGCGTTCCGCTGGTGAACGGGAAGCTGCCTCCGGACGCCGCCGCCTGGCTCGTCTGAGTGCCCCCTCCGGACGCTATGAAAGGCCCGTTACTTGCAAAATTTGCAAGTAACGGGCCTTTCATCTCACGCTAGGACTAGTTGAAGCCCGGGTGCAGCTTGTACTGCGTCTGGGCGTTGAACTGGTTCTGCCGGACGAGCTTCGCCGGGAAGGTCCGCCAGTCGTTGAGGTCCAGGACGTCCAGGCCCTTCACGATGTCGGACGAGAAGATGTAGCCGTTGTACCAGTATGCCGACCACGTCCCACCACCGACGAGCTTCTCGTTCGAGAGCGGGCCCCGCTCCCAGTACGCGATCTCCTTCGGCTTCTTCGAGTCGGTGAAGTCCCACACCGAGACGCCGCCCTGGTACCAGGACTGGACCATGATGTCCTTGCCCGGCACCGGAACCAGCGAACCGTTGTGCGCAACGCAGTTCTCGGTCTCGGACTGGAGACGCGGGATCTTGTAGTAGTTGCGGAACTCCAGCTTGCGGTTGTCGCCGCGGCCGGTGATGTCGTAGATGCCGTTGGCACCGCGGGTGGAGCCGAACTTCTCCAGGCAGGTCGCCATGCCGCCGCCGCCGAGTTCGTCGGTGAAGACGACCTTGGTGGCGTCGTTGTTGAAGGTGGCGCTGTGCCAGAACGCGAAGTTCACGTTGTCCTGGACCCGGTTGATGACGCGCGGCTTGAGCCGGTCGGCGATGTCGATCAGGACACCGTCACCCATGCAGGCACCGGCCATCAGGTCCTTCTCCGGCAGCGCCGTCAGGTCGTGGCAACCGGTGGTCGCCGACCGGTTGGTGCCGTCGGGGTTCGGGCCGCCGGCGTTGCCGCCGTCCGGGAACAGCACCGGCGTCGCGACGAGCGAAGCCTTCGCCGGGTCCTTCACCGGGACCTTGATGATGGAGAGCTTGTCGTGCGGCGGCTGGCAGTCGGGCAGGTTCGCCGACGGCGCGTACGACGAGACGTAGATGTAGACGTCCTTGCCGCGCTTGTCCGGCACCAGGGTGTTGGTGTGCGAACCGCAGTCGGTCTCGACCGCCGCGACGTACTTCGGCGCCGCGAGGTTCGAGATGTCGAAGATCTTGATGCCCTCCCACGCCGTCTTGTCCGACGCGGGCTTCGCGACGCTGGTGCACGAGTTGTCGCTGCGCGAGGCGTCGGTCGACAGGAAGAGCAGGTCGCCGGAGATCGACACGTCGTTCTGCCCGCCGGGACAGAGGACCTGGCTGACGATCTTCGGGCGGTAGGGGTTGCGGACGTCGTAGACGTTGAAGCCGTCGTACGTGCCGGTGATCGCGTGACCCTTGGTGAACGCGATGTCGGTACCGGTCGAGTCCTTGGTGAACGGTCCCTGCTGCGGGACGTTCGCGATCGACCGGAGATTCGGGCTGTGGACGATCTCGTCCACAGCCGGGATCGTGGTCGCCGACGGCTCGGCGACGACGGCCGGCGCGGCGAACGCACTGACGGCGCCGAGGGCGGCGACGGCGGCCACTGACACGAATCCCCTGGTCAAGCGACGTTTCAGCCCAGGCTGCAGCACGATATGGCTCTCCTTCCACCCAGCTTTACGCGCACCTTATTCCTTATTTAGGCTCAGCAGATACCGACCAACGGAGGATCTCCGGGATGAGAAAAAGTTTGACATCGGCGCTGCTCGTTGCGGCTTTCGTCGTCTCGGGCTGCACGGGCGACGAATCACCCGCCGAACCGGCATCGAGCGCACCGGTCATCATTCCGGGCAAACCGGGCGAGCAGGCGGGCACCGGCTCCCCCGGCCCGGTGAACCGCGATCAGGCAGGCGAGGCCGACGTCGAGTACATGACGATGATGATCCCCCACCACCAGCAGGCGAAGGTGATGACCGACCTGGTGCCGGGCAAGACGGCGAACGAGCAGCTCAAGGCGATCGCGAGCCGGATCTCGGTGGCGCAGGACGGCGAGGTCGCGATGATGAAGACCTGGCTGTCCGACCGCGGCAAGCCGGTGCCGGGCGAGGGTCACGCCGGCCACGGCGGAGGGCATGACCACGGGCTCATGCCGGGCATGGCGACCGAGGCGCAACTGGCCGATCTGCGCGCGGCGAGCGGTCCGGCGTTCGAAAAGCTGTTCCTCGACCTGATGATCGCGCATCACCAGGGCGCGCTGACCATGGCCGAAACCCAGCTCGGCAAGGGAGTGGAAATCAAGGCGCAGGAGATGGCGCAGGAGGTCATCACCGGCCAGTCCGCCGAGATCGAGCGCATGAGGACGATGCGAGGAAAGCTCTAGGCGTCGCCTGAGGAGCCCACGTCACCGGAGTCGTCGAGGGTGCCCGAGACGATCCAGGTCGCCAGCGCGGCGGCCTGGACATAGGGCGCGGCCTGCGCGGCGGCGCGTCCGGCGGCCTTGGCGCGCCCCCATTTCTCCGGGCGTTCGGCGCGTTCCGGCGCCTCCTCACCCGGCGGACGCTCGGTCCGCCACGGGGTCTCCTCGGGCCGGACCTCGGCCAGGAAGTCCGCGGTCGGGTCTTCCCCGTCCTTGCCGTCGTCGCGAGGGCCGCTGTCGCTCATGGGGACAGCCTGACACCGCGGGCGGCCGGAAGCCACCCGCGGCGCGAAGCCGTAAGGCCCCTGTCAGAACAGCAACGGCAGGAGCGCGTGGCGGCGTTTGAGCACGGCGCCGTAGCGGGCGTCGATGCGCATCCACGAATCCGTCGCGGTCACCCGGACGACGTCGCCGGCGATCGACGAGTCGACGAAACCCATCCCGGACAACGCGAACAGGCACCGCATCTGGACCTTGATCTCCTGCTCGCCGCCGGTGACGGTGAGCACCGCCTGGTCCATCAGGGAGGCGGGCGGGTTGCCGTGCGGGCCGACGTTGTCGCGGGCCAGCGCGACGCCGCGGTCGGCCAGCTCCGAGATCACCGTCGCCGGCAGTTCGTCCACCAGCTGCCAGCGGCCGGGTGCGGGCAGCTCGGAATGCCACATCAGGTCGCGGGCCGGGCCCGGATCCATTCGTTCGCCGCCGGCGATGGTCAGCGCGGCGAGCAGTTCGTTCCCGGACACCGTGATGTCCGACGGCGTGATGTCACCGGCGACGGCCCTGGTGGCGAGGACTTCGAACGGGGTCGCGCTCCACGCCTCGACGACGCCGTCACCGCGCTGCCGCAACCGCACCAGCGTGTTCTGGTCGAGCCGGACGGCCCTGGCCACGAACGCGCCGAGCGTTTCGCGGTCCCCCGCGTCCGGGATGACGAGCTCAGGCATCCGCGAACCCCTTCTCCAGGAAGGCGCGTTCGTCCTCGGTCAGTCGCCGGGGCCGCTCCGTCCCGATGTCGAACGGCGCGAGCACCGTCTCCGCGGTGACCGCGACCTTGTCGACCTCGGCGGGCCCGTCGTGCACCTTGTAGCCGAGGGTGAAGCTGGCGTGCTTCAAGTCCTTCAACGAGATCTCCACCCGGATGTCCTGATCGGACACCACGATCGGCGAACGGTAATGGACGGCCAGCTTCACCACCACGATGCCCTTGGGCAGTTCGGTGAGCCCGGCCCGGACGGCGTCCCCGAACAGCAGGGGGATCCGCGCCTCTTCGAGCAGGGTCACCAGGTTCGCGTGGTTGACGTGCCCGTAGACGTCCATATCCGACCAGCGTGGCCGGATCAGGGAAATGTAGCTCACTACCTCACCGTGCTCCGGATCTGCCTCGCCGCCACCGACAGCGTCGCCAGGTCGAGCTTGCCGAACTGGCTGATCTCGTCCAGTGCGACACGAGCGCGCTGCAGCCGCGAGGCGTTCGTCTTCTCCCAGTGGGCGATCTTCTCGTCCGGGTCGGTACCCGAATCGCTGTGCCGCAGCGCGTCCAGCGTGATCGCCCGCAACGAACCATAGACGTCGTCCCGCAGCGCCAGCCGCGCGAGCGCGTGCCAGCGGTTGCCGCGTTCGAGACCGCTGATCGACGTCAGCATCTTGTCGATGCCGAGGTGGTCGGACAGGGCGTAGTACAGGCCCGCGGTCTCCGACGGGGTGTGCACCGCGTCGATCCCCGCCTGCTGCTCGGCCAGCTCCGCGACGTCGGTGACGTCGAGCAGGCCGAAGGTGTGCAGCAGGAGCGCCACACGCTCCGCCAGCTCCGTCGGGACGCCCTTCTCCACCAGTCGCTCGGTGTTCGCGTCCACCGACTCGCACTCGACACCGCGAAGCAGCTCGTGCGCCCGCGGGGCCATCTCGCCGACGACCCGGCCGAACCGGTTGATCTCGGCGAGCGGGGCGAGGGGCTGCGGCCGGTTGGTGAGGAACCAGCGGGCGGCCCGGTCCAGCAGCCTGCGGGTCTCCAGCATCATCTCGTCCGCGACCTCGGTCGGCACGACGTTGTCCAGCGCGTCGATCTGCGCCCACAGCGAGGGCAGGTCGTACACGTGGGTGACCACGGCGTACGCGCGGACGGCGTCGGTCGCGGTCGCGTTCATCTCCTCCATCAGGCGGAAGACGTAGGAGATCCCGGCGCCGTCGACGACCTCGTTGGCCACCATCGTCGTGATGATCTCGCGCTTCAGCGGGTGCTGGAAGATCGCGTCGCCGAAGCGCTCCCGAAGCGGCTTCGGGAAGTACTCGGGCAGACGGCGCGAGAACACCTCGGAGTCCGGCAGTTCGCTCGCCAGCAACTCGTCCTTGAGGTCGAGCTTGACGTGCGCGAGCAGCGTCGCCAGCTCCGGCGAGGTGAGCCCCTCGCCCGCCTTCTCCAGCGCACGGAACTCCGCCGAACTCGGCAGCGCTTCGAGCTTGCGGTCGAAAGCGCCCTTCGCGACCAGTGCCGCGACGAGCCGCTGGTGCACCGAGACCATCGGCCCGGCGTGCGCCCGGCTGACCCCGAGCACGGCGTTCTGCCGGTAGTTGTCGGCCAGCACCAGCTCGCCGACCTCGTCGGTCATCTGCTCCAGCAGCTCGTTGCGCTGCTCGGCGCCCAGCGATCCCGTCGAGACCAGGTGGTCCAGCAGGATCTTGATGTTGACCTCGTGGTCGGAGCAGTCGACGCCGGCGGAGTTGTCGAGCGCGTCGGTGTTGATCTTGCCGCCCGCGCGGGCGAACTCGATCCGGCCGAGCTGCGTCAGTCCCAGGTTCCCGCCCTCGCCGACGACCTTGACGCGGAGCTGGTTCCCGTTGACGCGCAAGGCGTCGTTGGCCTTGTCGCCCGCGTCGGCGTGGGTCTCGTTCTCGGCCTTGACGTAGGTGCCGATGCCGCCGTTCCACAGCAGCTCGACCGGCGACAGCAGGATCGCCTGCATGAGGTCGGCCGGGGCCAGCGCGGTGACGTCCTCGGCGAGCCCGAGCGCTTCGCGGACCTGCGGGCTGATCGGGATCGTCTTGGCCGACCGCGAGTAGATCCCGCCGCCCTCGCTGATCAGCGAGCGGTCGTAGTCCTCCCACGACGAACGCGGCAGGTCGAACAGCCTGCGGCGCTCGGCGAACGAGGAGGCCGCGTCCGGGTTCGGGTCGAGGAAGATGTGCAGGTGGTTGAAGGCGGCCACCAGCCGGATGTGCTCCGAGAGCAGCATGCCGTTGCCGAAGACGTCACCCATCATGTCGCCGATGCCGACGACGGTGAAGTCCTCGGTCTGGCTGTCCTTGCCCAGCTCGCGGAAGTTGCGCTTGACGCTCTCCCAAGCACCCTTCGCGGTGATGCCCATGGCCTTGTGGTCGTAGCCGACCGAACCACCGGAAGCGAAGGCGTCGCCGAGCCAGAACTTGTAGTGCGCCGAGACCTCGTTCGCGATGTCGGAGAACTTCGCGGTGCCCTTGTCCGCCGCGACCACGAGGTAGCTGTCGTCGCCGTCGTGGCGGACCACGCCCGGCGCCGGGACGGTCTTGCCCTCGACCCGGTTGTCGGTCACGTCGAGCAGGCCGGAGATGAACATCCGGTAGCAGGCGATGCCCTCGTTCAGCTGGGCGTCGCGGTCCAGGCCCGGGTCGCCGGTGGCCGTCGGCGGGCGCTTGACGACGAACCCGCCCTTCGCGCCGACGGGCACGATGACCGCGTTCTTGACCGCCTGCGCCTTGACCAGGCCGAGGATCTCCGTGCGGAAGTCCTCCCGGCGGTCGGACCAGCGGAGGCCACCGCGCGCGACGTCGCCGAAGCGCAGGTGGACACCCTCGATCCGGGGCGAGTACACGAAGATCTCGTACTTCGGCCGCGGCTCGGGCAGCTCGGGCACCGCGCTCGGGTCGAGCTTGAGCGCCAGGTACTGCCGGGAATTCCCCTCGCCGTCGGTGACGTGGTAGTTCGTGCGCAGCGTGGCGAGGATGACCGCCATCAGCCGTCGCAGGATCCGGTCCTCGTCGAGACTGGTCACCTCGTCGACCAGCTTGCCGATCTCGGCGGTGAGCTGGTCGGCCTGCGACGCGCGGGCCTCGGTGCCGAGCGCGAGGTCGAAGCGGGTCTCGAACAGCCGCACCAGCGCGGTGGCGATGTCGGTGTGCGCGAGGACGGTGTTCTCGATGTACTCCTGCGAGAACGGGATCTTCGTCTGGCGCAGGTACCGCGAGTAGGCCCGCAGGATGGCCGCCTGGCGCCAGGTGAGCCCGGCGCTCAGGACGAGACCGTTGAAGCCGTCGACCTCGCAGTCGCCGCGCCAGGCGGCGTAAAACGCGTCCTGGAAGCGGACGCGCAGGTCGAGGTCCGCGTGGTCGAGGACCTGCGGGTCGATCCGCAGGCCGAAGTCGTAGATCCAGGACCGGCCGCCGTCTTCGCGGCGCAGTTCGTAAGGCCGCTCGTCGACGACCTCCACGCCCATCCGCTGCAGGACCGGGAGCACCTGGGAGAGGGTGACCCCCTCGCCGCGCAGGTACAGCTTGAAGCGCCGCTCCCCCGCCTCGGCGTCGGCCGGCAGGTAGAACGACATCGACAGGTCGCCCTCGTCGGTCAGCGCCTCCAGGGCGCGAAGGTCCGCGAGCGCTTCGAGCGCGGTGAAGTCCTCCTTGTAGCCCTCGGGGAACACCGCGGCGAACCGCTGTCCCTGCTCGCCGGCGGATTCCTCGCCCAGCAGGCCGATCGCGACGCCGCTGTCCCCGGCGCGCTCGCGGCGCTCGGCGAGGATCGCCTCGACCATCCGGTCGTCCCAGCCGCGAACGGCTTCGTTGAGCCGTTCCTGGATGCGCAGGGTGTCCGGCTCGGACCGCTGCGACGGGTCGGTGTGCACGATGAAATGCACCTGCGCGAGCACGGTTTCCCCGATGCGCGCGCTGTATTCCAGTTGCGTGCCTTCGAGTTCTTCGAGCAGGACCTCCTGCATCGCGAGCCGCGAACGGGTCGTGTAGCGGTCGCGCGGGAGGTACACGAGGCAGGAGTAGAAACGGCCGTACGGGTCACGACGCAGGAACAGCCGCAGCCGGCGGCGATCCGAAAGCGTGATCGCGCCTGTCGTCGTGGAGTACAGCGAATCGGTGTCGGCCGAGAACAGGTCCGCGCGCGGCCAGTTCTGCAGCACTTCGAGCATCCGCTGCCCGGAGAAGGATTCCATCGGGAAGCCCGCGCGGTGGATGACCTCGCGGACCCGGTTGCAGACCACCGGGATGTCCAGCACGTTCTCGTGCAGGGCGGTGGTGGTGAACATGCCGAGGAACCGGTGTTCGCCGGTGACGTTTCCCTTGTCGTCGAACGTTTTCACGCCGACGTAGTACGGGTACACCGGGCGGTGCACGGTGGACGGCGCGCTCGCCTGCGTCAGCACCAGCAGCGTCGGCGCGAGCGCGGACGCCGCCGTGTCGGGACCGGCGGTGAGGCTGCGCGCGGCCAGGCTGTCCTGGCGCAGCACGCCCAGTCCGGTGGCGAGCACCGCGCGCAGGGCGGGCTCTTCACTGTCCGGGTGCGGGTTGTCGATCAGCTCGTAGCGGCGGTAGCCGAGGAAGGTGAAGTGGCCGTCGGCGAGCCAGCGCAACAGCCGCGCTCCCTCGGCGACCTCACGCGTGGACAGCTTCGGCGGGTCCGCGTCCAGCTGGTCGGCGAGGCGGCGCGCCGTCTCGGCCATCTTGTCGGTGTCCTCGACGACCTCGCGCACGTCACCCAGCACCGACGAAAGCCGGTTGTCCAGCTCACGGGCGCGGTTCGGGTCCGTCACCAGGTCGATCTCGATGTACATCCACGACTCGGCCGCAGAATTCGGCGGCGGCTCCGCCGGATCGGCGTCCGGGTGGACCGCCTGCAGCTCGCCGGTCAGATCGCGGCTGACCACGACGATCGGGTGCACGATGCGCTGCACCTGCACCCCGTCACGGGCGAACTCGGCCGCGACGGAATCCACGAGATAGGGCATGTCGTCCGTGACGACCTGCACGACGGTGGCCTCACGCGTCCAGCCGTCTTCGGGACCGGTCGGGTTCAGCAGCCGCACCGCGGGGCGGCCGGGCATCCGGTCCTTCGCCAGGTGCAGATGCGAGCGGACGGCGCCGACGAGGTCGACCGGGTCGTCACCGAGAATCTCTTCGGCCGGGATGTGCCGGTAGTACAGGCGGATCAGGTCGCCGATCTCCGGGGCGTACGCCGCGGCGGCGTCGATCAGGTCGTCCCGGATCTGCTCCGGGTTCACCGACCGGCGCCGAGCGCCGTCTTCGGTGCCGACATCTTTTCCGGGCAGGGACGAGACTCCCGTCGAGCTCATTTGAGGCAACTCTCCACTGTAGCGAGATTGACACCGCGACCGGCACGACTCTGTGCCGGACCAGACCCAACCTACAGCTTTGGACAGTCGGCCCGACAAGGCCGGGTCATTCCCGGTCGTCGAAGATTTCCCTGCTCAGATACCGGAATCGCCGTGATCGGTTCAGCTACTCGCGGGTCACATAGGCGGTCTGTCCGGCCCTCGCCACGTCCCGCCGCACCGGGGGTGACCAGCACCCCATCTCCTCGCGAACGAGTGGGACGCGGTCTCACCCGGCCGACTGAATCGTTCAAGCCCGCGAGGGCTCCCACCGGGGGCGTAGCAAGGGACCTTTGCTATCGCCCGGTCAGTCGCTCCCGTTGGTGCGATGCCGGTCGCGGCCGTTGACCGGACGCTTTCCCGAGTCCTGGGAACCGAGCTGCTTCACGAGCGCGGCCGCGCTGGCGGTCCCCGCCTGGTGTTCGGCGAGCGCACGGGCGAGCAGGTCGGCGAGACCGGCGTCCGGCGGCGGCTCGTCCTCCGCGATCGCGCGGGCGTAGCTCTCCGGGAACGGCGTGATCGGGCGCCAGGAGCCGGTGTCGGTCAGCGGGTCCAGCGACGGCGGCATCCGCAGACGCGGCAGCCACGGGTCCGCGACCTCTTCCGGGGGGCCCTGCCGGGGAGTTTCCTGGGCGCTTTGCCGGGTTCCGCCGCCGTAGGGCGGTGGCGGGTCTTCCCGGGGCGGCGGAGCGAGCGGCACGGCGGGTTCGGCGTACTCCACCGGAGGCTGTTCCCGGCGCGCGCGTCCGGCGTCGGCGCGTTCCTCGGCGACGGGATCGGGATGCACGGGATCCGTGGCACCGTCCGCGCGGCGACGGCCACCGCCGTGCCCGCCGGTATTCGAGATCCCGAGCCGGTCCAGCACCGATTTCGCCGCTACGGAACCGTGTTCGGCGTCGTGCCTGGTCTTGCGCGAAACGGGCGCGGCGGACCGGCGGACCCGTTCCTCGGCCGCCCACTCGTCGCTCTCCCACAACGGGGCGGCGGTCCCCGGCGGACGCGGCGGTTCGGCCTCCGCCGCGATCCGCGGCCGGGGTTCGGCGGCGGGCTCGGGGGCCAGCAGCAGTTCCGGGACCACGGGCTCCGGCTCCTCGTACCGGACGGGCACCTCGGGGCGCCGGCGCGCGGCCGGGATCGGGGCTTCAGGCCGGGTGACCTCGGGTTCGGGAACGACGGTCTCGCGTGCGGCAGGCGCCTCCGGACGCCTGCGCCGCGAGGGCTCCGGCGTGGGCTCCGGTGCAGGGCGTGAGACCGGTTCAGGACGCGGCGCGGGCTCCGGTTTCGGCGGCGGCATCAGTTTCGGCGCGGCAGGCTCGAACCTGATCGCCGGCTTGGGTTGCTCAGGCTTCTTCGGTACCCGGCGGCGCCAGTCACTGTCGGACGCCGCGGCCTCACGGGACGGCTCCGGACGAGACGGCGGCTTCAACACCGGCGGCGCTTCGGTCTTTTCCGCGGCGGGAGGCTCCGCCGGACGCGGAGGCACAGCGGGGCGCGGCGGCTCGACCGGCGTGTTCCGCACCGGCTCGGGCTCCGCCTTCCTGTGCTGCCTCGCGGGCCTCGGCGGCTCACGACGAACCGGAGGTTCGGGCGCGGCCCGCTTCGGGGGCGCCACGTCGATCGGCGCCATCACCGCGGTCACCTCGGCGGGAGCCGGAGCCGGAACCGGCGCGGGTGCCGCGGCGACGGCCCGCAGGACGTCGTCGAGGTCGACAGCGGCGTTCTCGGCCGCGCCGAACTCGCCGAGCAGGACGTTGCACGCCTGCCTGCGCGCACGGGCGTGCAGATGCTCGGCGGCCCGCGAACGATGCAGGCAGCCGATGGCCTCCTCGGCCCGGCCGAGCCGTTCTTCGATCTGCGCGAGTTCCAGCCACAGCCGCGCCGTGATCGCGTGCAGCTTGTGGTCTTCGGTCCCGGCGACCGCTTCACGGACGAGCATGCCCGCAGCTTCCCCGGATCCCGCGGGCAGCAGGACGCGGGTGGCCACCGCCAGCCGCAGCCACGCGGCGGGCGCGATCCCGGCGGCCCGGACGGGCGCGGCGAGGATCGGCTGCGCGACCTCCAGCGCCATCTCCGTGTCGCCCCGGTCCAGCAACGTGCAGACGAGCTGGAGGACCAGCCGGATCCGGACGAGACCTCCGTCGTCGTCGGGGTTTCCGAGCTTTTCGAGCATGCCCAGCCCGGTCCGGGCGGCGTCGGCCGCGGCCGTCAGGTCGCCGTGACGACGACGGTGCGCCGACACCCCGACCCGCAGCATCGCGCGGATCAGCAACTGCGAATCCGCCGTCATCGCGCCGTCGCCGAGCACGAGCTTGTCCGCCTCGGCGAGCACCCGGTCCAGTTCCGCCTTGCGGCCGAACTGCGCCAAGCAGCCGACGAGATGGCACAACGCCTCGGCCCGGTGTGCCGGCGAGACCGCCGGATCCGCCAGCAGCGGACGCAGGGCGGCCAGCCCGGTCAGCGGGACGCCGACGCTGCGCGCGCAGACCGCGAGATCGATCCTCAGCCGGGCGGCGATGTCGCCGTAGCCCGCGTGTTCGGCGGCGCGCAGGGCGGCCACCGCCCTGCCGACCGTCCGGGGACGGCCACCAAGCCGGACCCGGGCGCTCACCACCAGGCTTTCCGCGCGGATCCACTGCTCGTCGGCACCGGCGGCCTCGGCGAGCGCGGCCGCGCGCTCCCCGAGGACCAAGGCGAGTTCGGGCGCCCTCAGGTGCAGGGCGTCCGCGCGTTCGATCAGCCTGCCGACAGCGGACAGGGTTACCCCGGTGGCAGCCGTCCGCCCACCCACCATGGTGGTGGGCGGGCCCGGCCGTTGGCGCTTGCTGGCTTCCACGGGGAACCCCCGGCCCTCAGTCGCGGGTCAGCTTGCGATGGGTGACGCGGTGCGGACGAGCCGCCTCGGCACCGAGACGTTCGACCTTGTTCTTCTCGTAGCCCTCGAAGTTACCTTCGAACCAGAACCATTGCGAGGGGTTCTCCTCGGTGCCTTCCCAGGCGAGGATGTGCGTCGCGACCCGGTCGAGGAACCACCGGTCGTGCGAGATGACCACAGCGCAGCCGGGGAACTGCTCGAGAGCGTTCTCCAGCGAACCCAGGGTCTCGACGTCCAGGTCGTTCGTCGGTTCGTCGAGCAGGATCAGGTTCCCGCCCTGTTTGAGGGTCAGCGCCAGGTTCAGCCGGTTGCGCTCACCACCGGAGAGCACACCCGCCGGCTTCTGCTGGTCCGGGCCCTTGAAACCGAACGCGCTGACGTAGGCACGCGAGGGCATTTCGGTCTGCCCGACGTGGATGTAGTCCAGCTTGTCCGAAACCACCTCCCATACCGTCTTCTTCGGGTCGATCCCGCCACGGTTCTGGTCCACATAGGACAGTTTGACCGTCTCGCCGATCTTGACCACGCCGTCGTCCGGCTCCTCGAGCCCGACGATCGTCTTGAACAGGGTCGTCTTGCCGACACCGTTCGGCCCGATCACCCCGACGATGCCATTGCGCGGCAGGTCGAAGGACAGCCCGTCGATCAGCACACGGTCGTCGAAGCCCTTGCGCAGCTTCTCGACCTCGACGACCACACTGCCCAGCCGGGGCCCCGGCGGGATCTGGATCTCTTCGAAGTCGAGCTTGCGGTGCTTGTCGGCCTCCGCCGCCATCTCTTCGTAGCGGTCGAGCCGGGACCGCGACTTGGTCTGGCGGGCCTTGGCGTTGGACCGGACCCATTCGAGCTCGGTCTTCAACCGCTTGGCGAGCTTGGCGTCCTTCTTGCCCTGGACCTCGAGGCGCTCGCGCTTCTTCTCCAGGTACGTGGAGTAGTTGCCCTCGTAGCCGACGACGCGGCCGCGGTCGAGCTCCATGATCCACTGCGCGACGTTGTCCAGGAAGTACCGGTCGTGCGTGACGGCGAGGACGGCGCCGGCGTAGTTCGCGAGGAACTGTTCCAGCCACAGCACGCTTTCGGCGTCCAGATGGTTGGTGGGCTCGTCGAGGAGCAGCAGGTCGGGCGCGGACAGGAGCAGCTTGCACAGCGCGACCCGGCGGCGCTCACCACCGGAGAGGTGGGTGACCTGCTCTTCCGGCGGCGGGCAGCGGAGGGCGTCCATCGCCTGCTCCACCGCGGAGTCGATCTCCCACGCGTCGGCGTGGTCGAGGTCCTCCTGGAGCTTGCCCATCTCCTCCATCAGCTCGTCGCTGTAGTCGGTCGCCATCAGCTCGGCGACCTCGTTGAAGCGGTTGAGCTTGACCTTGATGTCGCCAAGGCCTTCTTCGACGTTTTCGCGGACGGTCTTCTCTTCGTTGAGCACCGGCTCCTGCATGAGGATGCCGACGCTGGCGCCAGGCTGGAGGAAGGCTTCGCCGTTGCTGGCCTGCTCGATCCCCGCCATGATCTTCAGAACGGTGGACTTACCCGCGCCGTTCGGCCCCACCACGCCGATCTTGGCGCCGGGGTAGAACGCGGTGCTGACGTCGTCGAGGATGACCTTGTCCCCGACGGTCTTGCGCACCTTCTTCATGGTGTAGATGAACTCGGCCATACAAGCGATCGTAGAGCGAGCCGATCGCGGCCTCGACGGCGGTCACCACCGAACTACCCACGGTCAGCCCGACATCACTGAGCGAGCATCGGAACCTTCACGCCACGGGTGCCTCTTCGAGCGCGGTGACCATGGGATTCCCCACGGGCGGCGGTGCCATCGGGATCGCCCTGGGCCGATCCCGCCCGGCTCGCCGGATCTCGGCCGAGCAGCGCGCGAGGTTGGGCCCGATCGAGAAGGCCTCAAGCTCAGGTAGACCGAGAGGTGCCGGGATCTCCTCCGCGGTCTCGGCGCCGCGCAGCCGCCCGGCCACGATCACCGGATCGCCCTTGCTCAGGCACGAAAACGCCGCCATCGCCAGCTTGCGCCAGCAGGTGACCTTGACCGCGAGCTGCCGTCCCTCGCCCCACTCCCCTCTTTCCTTGTCGTACCGGCGCTCGACACTCCGCAAGCCGAACGACACGACGTCGTGCCCGTGCACCCGTTCCGGATGGTGGACCGGTTCGCTGGTCAGGTTGCCGATCATGGTCACCCACGTTTCGCCCATCGCCATCACACTCGCCTTTCTCCTCGGTGTTTCCCTTGATCACAGACTGCCTCGGATCAAAGGCCGAAAAGGGGCGCGAATCGGATCTGTGGACAACTCGGGGCGATGTGGGCTTCCTGTGGACAACTCGGGCGAAAGCTGCCGGGCGCGCGAGGACTTGTGGTAGCGCTTGGCCTAGGAGTCCCGTCCTCGGCCCTGATCCGCGAGGTTCTTCAGCATCGCGTTGTAAGCGTTCAGATCCGCGTCGCCCGAGGCGTCCTCGCGGCGGTCCTTGCGCCGGGCCTCGCGCTCGTCCTGGCGTGCCCACTGCACCAGCAGCGCGACGAGCACCAGCAGGACCGGCACTTCACCGGACGCCCACGCGATACCGCCGCCGAGGCGCTGGTCGGTGAGCAGATCGGTGACCCACGGCAGTTTCAGCCCACGGTAGAAGTCCTGGCCGAGCACGGTCTGCATGCTCATCAGCGCGATCCCGAAGAACGCGTGGAACGGCATGGCGGCGAACATCATCCCCAGCCGCCCCAGCGGCGGGATCCGGCGCGGCGCCGGGTCGACGCCGATCACCGGCCAGTAGAAGACGTATCCGGCGAGCAGGAAGTGCGCGTTCATCGCGAGATGCGCCCAGTGGTAGTTCAGCGCGGAGTCGAACAGGCCCGAGAAGTACAGGCCGTAGAAGGAGCCGACGAACAGCAGCAGCGCGACGACCGGATGCGTCAGGAACCGCGAAAGCGGCGAGTGCACGAAGGCGAGCAGCCATTCACGCGGTCCGGGCGGGGCGTCCTTGCCCGCCGCGGGCAGCGCGCGCAGCGCGAGCGTCACGGGTCCGCCGAGGACGAACAGCACCGGCGCCACCATGGACAGCAGCATGTGGTTGCCCATGTGCACGCTGAACATCGCGGGCGCGTACCGGCCGATGCCGGACGACGTCGCGATCAGCAGCACGAAACAGCCCGCGAGCCATGCGACGGTCCGGCCGGTGGCCCATGTGTCGCCGCGGCGGCGCAGTCGCTGGACCCCGGCGAGGTACAGCCCGGCGAGAACGATCGCGAGGGTGCCGTAGACGAGGTCGAACCGCCAGTCCGTGAGCAGCCTGAGCACGGTCGGCGGGCCGTAGAGGTCGTAGCCGATCAGCAGTTCCGTCGTCGACGGCTGGGAGAACGACTCCTGCGGCGGCGGGGTCTTCGCGAGGCCGGTGGCGATGCCGATCGTGACGAACATGATCAGCACCTCGACCGCGGCGAGCCGCAGCAGTTGCCCGCCGCCGGCGCCGTTCACCAGCCCGGCGACGCCCTTCTGGCGCTGCTGGTGCCCGAAGACGCCGAGCAGCAGCAACGCGACGATCTTCGCGAGCACGAGCAGGCCGTAGTCGGTGGTGAACAGGTCGGCGATCCTGATCCGCACCAGCGCGTTCACGATGCCGGAGACCGCCATCACGACCCAGCAGACCAGCGCCAGCTTCGAGAACCGTGTCGCGGCGAGCTTGAGGTTTTCGCCCCGGCGCCAGCCGAGGGCGAGCACCGCCACCAGCCCGCCGACCCACAGCGCGGCGGCGACCAGGTGGTACAGGAGGCTGTTGGTCGCCATGTCGTGCGAGCCGCCGCTCGCGGAGTGCCCGGTGACCGCGACCGGGATCAGGCCGCCGACGGACAGGAAGAAGACCACCGTCGTCCAGCCCCAGGTCAGCGCGAGACGGCAGCCGAGCGCGACCAGCAGCGCGATCAGCGCGGTGAACAGCCATGCCTTGGGCTGCTCGATGGCGTCCACGAGGTCGATCAGCACCTGCGGCGAGAGCACCTCGGTGAACGGGCGCCCCGCGCCGTCGGCCGCGGAGAAGAAGATCGACGCGGCGGCCGCGAAGAACCACACCCACGCGGCGACGCCCGCGACCCGGATTGCCGCGTACCCGTCCGCGGCGAGCGTGCCGGACTTCTGCGGCGGGACGAGGAACGCGGCGAGCAGCAGCGAACCCACGCACAGCACCGAAGCCGCCTCCGCCAGCACCCGGACGACGGTGATGCCGTAGCGCGTCACCAGCCCCGGATCCGGCAGGCCGGCGATGACGTAACCGGCGCCACCGGTCAGCGCGACCAGGCCGACGGCCACCACCGCCGCCAAGAACACTCCGATCGACACCAGCGGCAGGACACCGGCCTTCCGCGCGGGTGGGGCCGGTTTCGTCTCGGGGTCTGAAGGCACGTCACGAGGGTAAGCCGGACGGAAAAGGGGCAAGATGGCGGCGTGCGGATCATCCTGCTGAGGCATGCCGAGTCGCTCGGCAACGTCGACGAACTCGCGTACACGCGGATCCCCGACCACTCCCTCCCGCTGACCGACGCGGGCCGCGAACAGGCTCGGCAGGCGGGTCCGGAGCTCCGGGAACTCCTCGGCGGCGAGCGCCCGGCGGTCTACGTCAGCCCGTATCTGCGGACGCGGGAAACGTTGCGGCTACTGGACATCCGCGACGTCTGCGAGCGGATCACGCAGGAGCCGAGGCTGCGGGAACAGGACTGGGGCAATCTCCAGGATCCGCTGGAGCAGGAGGTGCAGAAGCAGCGCCGTCACGAGTTCGGGCACTTCTTCTACCGGCTCCCGTTCGGCGAGTCCGGGGCGGACGTCGACGACCGGGTCGCGGCGTTCCTCAGCGAGCTGGCCGCTTGCGGCGAAGATCACCCTGAGACCGTGCTGGTCGTCTCACACGGCCTGACCATCCGCTTGCTGTGCCGTCGGCTCTTCGGCTGGAGCATCGAGCTGTTCGAGTCGCTGTCCAATCCGACGACCTGCGAATACCGCGTCGTCGAACGCGAAGGCGACAAGTGGACGCTGGACCGCCCGTTCCGCCAGTGGCGGGACTCACCCGACGGGGACACTCAAGACTGACGGGGCGAGAAGCACCACTCTCGTGCCCAGGCCCGGGCTGGATTCGATCCGCGCGAAACCACCGATCTCCGCCATCCGCGCGATGATCGAGTTCTCGAGACCGAACCCGCGCCGCCGGCCGCCGACATCGAAACCGGCGCCGTGATCGCGCACCGTCAAGGAGATCCCGCCGCCGATCCCCTCGACGCTGACGACGGCCCGTCTGGTCCCGGAGTGCTTCAGCGTGTTGCGCAAGGCCTCCCTGGCCGCGTCGTGCAGCGCCATGGCCGCCTCCTCCGCGAGGCCCGGACCGCAGTCGTCCTGGATGACGACCTCCGCACGCAGTCCTTCCGCGGCCATCTCGGCGGCGAGCAGCCGGAGACGCTGGTGCAGCCCGACGGACTCGGCGGGTTCGTGCTCGAGACTGATCCGGAGGCGCATCGCCTGGGCGCGGGCGGTGCGGCGGACCCGGTCGAGACTGGCCGCCGGATCGAGTTCGTCGGCGGGCGCGGGAATGGCGAACGACTCCATCACCTGCAGGACGGTGTCGTGGACGTCGCGGCGATGCCGTTCCCGTTCCGCCGCCCGGCCCTGCTGCTCGCCGAACCCGAGCGCGAACCGCATCGACGCGCCGACCAGGCCCACGATCGCGAGGCACGCCACCAGCGCGGTCCCGAGCGTGAGGAAGAGACCGAGTGAGGTGGCCGGGTCCAGCAGGGAGTGCAGCACCACCGCGCCCCCGATGACCGCCGCCCCCGCCAGCGCGCCACGCAGCAGCGTCCAGATCATCACCGTGCCCATCAGATGGGTCCAGGTGATCGACGTGATCGCGACGTCCCGCGCGAGCAGGGCGGCGCCCAGGGTCAAAAGCACGGCGACCCCGGCGTCGACCGCCGGCACCAGGCGCGTACCGGCGGGATCGCGGGCGGACCAGCGAAAGACCCAGGCCGCTTCGGCGACGTTCGGCACCAGGTGCAGCACCACGAACGTCCACAGCACCGGCGTTCCGCCGAAGCCCGCCGCCCACAGCGCCTGCACCAGCATCACCAGCCGGAACACCACCGGGACCAGCACGAGCCGGGGCAGGGTGGTCTGCACCAGCCGCGCCGGTATCCCCGGAACCTGATGACGACCGGTCAGGACCCCCACGCCGCCCCCGAGCATCAGCACCCTCACGCCGCTCCTCCCCCGGATCAGCCACCCTGAAACAGCGAACGAGTCGCATTCATTTCAGTTTACAAGCAATCAGCTTGCCCGCGTCGCGGCGAGGATGTCAACGGGCGGCGGGTTCGGACATCTCCTCTCGTTTCGCCGCCCGCGCCGCGGCGAGCGCGGAGGGCACGATCAGCGCGGCGGTCAGGCCGACGAACAGGAACGACACCGAAAGCGACGTCACCTGCGCGATTCCGCCGATCAGCGGCGGTCCGGCGAGGAAGCCGGTGTAGGCGATCGCGGTGACGAAGGCCAGTTCCCGCTCGCCTCCGGTGCCGTCGGCGCGTTTGCCCGACGCCCCCGCGAGGCTCAACGCGATCGGGAAGGCCGCGGCCAGCCCGGCACCCGCCAGCGCGAAGCCGACGAACCCGAACACCGGCCGGCCCGCCAGCGCGGCGAGCACGAGCCCCGCCGCGGCGATCCCGGCGCCCACCGCCAGCGCGCGGGTCGCGCCGAAGCGGTTCTGAAGCCAGGCGCCCGCGAGCCTGGCGAGCGCCATGGACAGGGCGAACCCGGAGTAGGCGAAGGCCGCGGCACCGTCACCGACCCCGTGCACGGACGTCATCAGCAGAGCGGACCAGTCCGAACTCGCGCCTTCCGCGATCGCCGAGAACAGCGCGATGGCGGCGAGCAGCCAGAGGACCGGACGCTTGATCGGCGGCACCCGCGGCTTCTCGACGGGTCCGGCGTGCTCGGGCCGCGCGCCGGGAACGGCCACGACGACGAAGGCGAGCACGACCAGCGCGGCCAGGGCGGCGACGGTGAGATGCCGTCCCGGCGACCAGTGGTGCGAAGCGGCGAATCCGGCGGCGACGGAGCCCGCCAGCGCGCCGAAACTGAACCCGGCGTGCAGGATCGGCATGATGGCCCGCCCGGACCGGCGTTCCACCTCGACGCCCGCGACGTTCATCGCGACGTCCAGTGCGCCGACACTCGCGCCGAGGACGAACAGCGCCCCGGCGAGCAGGGCGACCGACGTCGAGAAGCCGATCATCGGCAGCGCGGCACAGGCGATGATCGTGCTGCCCGCGACCACCGCGCGCGCACCGTGCCGCTCGATCAGCCGCCCCGAAACCGACGCCGCGATCAGCATGCCGACGCTGGCCCCCAGCAGGGCCAGGCCGAAAACACCCGGCGAAGCGTTCACCCTCTCCGACAACGCCGGAGTCCGCGGCGCCCACGAGCCGAGCGCGGCCCCGTTGAGCGCGAACACGACGAAAACGGCCGTACGGTCACGCATAGACCCCAGTCTCCTTCCGATTCCTATTCCCCCAGAATGACTTAAGCGCTTCAGAAAGTCCACCGGCCCTTGCCGGGACTAGACTGCGGCGGTGACCAGCACGCGACGGCGACGGCCGACGTTGGACGATGTCGCCGACGCCGTCGGGGTGTCACGGGCGACCGTCTCCAACGCGTACAACCGGCCCGACCAGCTGTCCGCCCGGCTGCGGGAAGAGGTGCTGCGCGCGGCCAAGAAAATCGGGTACG
Organism: Amycolatopsis sp. lyj-90; assembly: GCF_046549035.1. Lineage (NCBI taxonomy): Bacteria > Bacillati > Actinomycetota > Actinomycetes > Pseudonocardiales > Pseudonocardiaceae > Amycolatopsis > Amycolatopsis sp. lyj-90. The sequence goes on along the minus strand of NZ_JAJPWP010000009.1, from coordinate 67,634 downwards.
CGGGGCCGAATCCGACGGCGCGCAGCCTGGCCACCAGCCGCACCGGCGCGATCGCCGTGCTGCTCGACACGAACCTTTCGACGGCCTTCTCGGATCCCGCGTTGTCGCTCACCCTCGACGCGCTCTCGACCGTCGTCGACCCCGAGGGCCACGCCCTCCTGCTGCTCCCCGGCGACGGCGAGAGCGGCGGCCCGCGCGCGGAGCGGGTCCTGACCGCGCAAGCCGACATCGCGGTGGCGTATTCGCTGGCGGACGGCGCGCCCGCGCTGAACGCGGTCCGCGATCGGGGCATGCCGCTGGTGGTGATCGACCAGCCGCATATCCGCGGTTCGGCCAGGGTCGGCGTGGCGGACCGGGCGGGGGCGGCCGCGGCGGCGCGGCATCTGCTGGAGCTCGGGCACCGGCGGATCGGGATCTTCTCGGCGCAGTGCCTCTCGGCACCGCGCGGGGGCGAACTGAGCGTGGCGGAGGCCGGGAACAGCCGGTTCCACGACAACCGCGAGCGGATGGCCGGCTATCTGGAGACGCTGACCGGGGCCGGTGTCCCGGCTGCGGACATCCCGATCTGGGAGGCGTCCGGGCTCTCGGTCGAAAGCGCCCTCCCGAGCGCGTTCGGCCTGCTCGACCGGCATCCGCGGCCGACGGCGCTGTTGTGCATGTCGGATCTGCTGGCGCTGGCGGCGATCTCGGCGGCTCGGCACCTCGGGCTGTCCGTCCCGGGTGATCTTTCCGTCGTGGGCTTCGACGACGTCCCGCCCGCCCGGTGGTCCGAACCACCGCTGACGACGGTCCGGCAGGACCTCGCCGCCAAGGGACGGGCGGCCGGCGATCTCGTGCTGGGCCTGCTGCGCGGGGAGAAGCCTCCCGCTCCCGCCGAGTTGCCCGCCGAACTGGTCGTCAGGGACTCCACCGCGCGCGTTTAGCAGCCGATTCCGGCGAGCACAAGGCGGTGCCGGTGATATGTGGACAACTCGCCCCGATCAGGCGGCGCACAACTACTTATCCACAGAAGTAGAAATGCGGGCAGACAAAGCCTTCCCCTCGGGTCATCGTGGAATCACACATTCACCGACGGCGATCGAGCCGCCGATTCACGGGGGAGAACCCAGTCATGCAACGACGTTTGACGAACCTGCGCGCACGCCTTCCGCACGTCCTCCTGCTGGCCATGTTCGGCCTGCTGACCAGCGCCGGAGTCGCGAGCGCCACCACCGGCCCGCCCGCACCCGTCTGTCAGAAGGGCGAGTTCTGCGTGTACGGCGAAGAATCGTTCGGCGGCGCCGCGCACAAATTCGACCTGCGCACCTCCAACCCCGAGGAATGCATTCCCCTGCCCGAAGGCTTCGACGGACATTCGTTCGTCAACCGGCTGAGCCGCGACGTGACGATTTATCAGAGCGAGGAGTGCACCACGGAGGGAGATTTCATCACCTATCCGGGTGGCGGCACCTACGTACCCCAGGGACCGTTCGTGATCCGCGCCCTCAAGATCTGGGACTGACCACCCCGGCGGTTCGTGCCGGTCGCTTGCAGCAGAGTCGACTCGCGACCTGCGCGAACCCAGGGGCCGCTCCCCCAAAGCGGCCCCGGCCCGTGAGCGCGTCACCCCGCGTCGTGACGCGCTCACGGGTGTTCCAAAAAACGGTGGGCCCGACCTGAAACGATCTGGCGGTGTCGAACGATCGACAGGTTGGCGACGGCTAAGCTGCCGATGCTGGGCGACACCCAACGTCGCCGACGTCGGCCCTCGTAGCTCAGCTGGATAGAGCAAGAGCCTTCTAATCTCTAGGTCGCAGGTTCAAGTCCTGCCGGGGGCACGCCGCCGAGGGAAACCCCTGGTCACGAAAGTGGCCAGGGGCCCCTCTCTCATCACGCCAACAGCCCGTGGTCACCGTCGTTCGCGGGCGCCCGGTGGTATCAGGCCGTCGTGCCCAAGGTGGTCAGCGATCCGGATGATCACGCTCTGGATCCGGACGACTCCACGTCAAGATCCACCGGGGTTTCCTGAATCAAAGCCAACAACTCACCGGCATGAATACGGGAACCGAACCCGGATACGTCAGTCGCCGAGACCCCGCAACGTCACGAGCAGCTCGTCCGGCACGTCGAGCCGGGCTTCCACCTCGGTCACCTTCGCGGCCACGCGCCGGTGCGTCGCCCGGCCGCGGGCGCTGAGGTGGACGAGCACCCGGCGCCTGTCCGCGGCGTCGACCTCGCGGTAGGCCTGCGCGGTGGTCACCAGTTTGTCGACCACCCTGGTCAGGGTCGGCCCGGTGGTCAGCGTCCGGTCGGCGAGATCGGCCATGGCGAGGCCGCCCTTGCCGCTCAGCGCGTCCAGCACCAGCCATTGGTCCAGGGTGAGGCCCTCTTTGGCGAGCACCTGATCGACCAGGGCTGCGACGGCCCTCGCGGCCCGGGTGAGCGAGCCGGTGAGCGACGGTCCCGCCGTCGCGACGCCTCGTGTGCCCATATCCCGTCCCCTTGCCAAAACCGGACACCCTCGCAATACTTCCAGGTGAAAGCACTTTGACCTTACCGGGCCACCGCACGGAGCGCCATGCCCCCACGCCTCGCCACGCGGACCCGCGACGACACCTGGCGCGTGGCCATGGTGGTCCCGTTGCAGGGGCCCGCCGGGCTGTTCGGCCCGTCCTGCGAGGCGATCACGGATCTGGCCGTCCACGAACTCAACGAATCCGGCGGCATCCTCGGCAGGCAGGTCGAGGCCGAGGTCGTCGACGGCGGCGGCAGCCCCGCGCAAGTGGCCGAGGATCTGCGTCGTCTCGTCGAGAACGGACAGGTCGACGCGGTGAGCGGCTGGCACATCTCGTCGATCCGGCACGCGCTCGCGCCGGTCGTGGCCGACAGGGTGCCGTACGTGTACACCTCGCTCTACGAAGGCGGCGAGCGCCGCTCGGGCATCTTCTGCACGGGCGAGACCCCGCGCTGCCAGATCGAACCGGCTTTGCGCTGGCTGCGCGACCACCTCGGCGCGCGGCGCTGGTTCGTCGTCGGCGACGACTACGTCTGGCCGCACCGGACGACGCGGGCGATCCGGCACTACGCCAAGGATCTCGGCCTGCGCATCACCGGCGAGGCGTTCGTCGGGCTCGGCGAGGGCGATATGTCCACAGTGGTCCGTTCGGTCGAACGGTCCACAAGCGACGGTGTGCTCATGTTGCTGGTCGGACAGGACGCGGTGCGCTTCAACCGGGCCTTCGCCGCGCACGGGCTCAGTGACCGGCTGATCCGGTTCAGCCCGCTGATGGAGGAGAACATGCTCCTCGCGAGCGGCGCGAACGCCACGGCCAACCTCTACGTCTCCGCCGCCTACTTCCGGTCCATGGTCACCGCCGACGCGATGGACCTGCTCGGCCGCTACGTCGATCGCAACGGTCCCGGCGCCCCGGCCTTGAACAACGCCGCCGAATCCTGTTACGAGGGACTGCACACGCTGGCGGAACTCGTCCGGCGGGCGGGGACGCCGGACCTGCCCGCGCTCAACGCGGCGATCGACGGTGTCGCCTACCACGGGCCGCGCGGCACGGTCGAGTTCCGCGGGCAGCAGGCCGACCAGCACGTCCATCTCGCGGTCGCCGACGGCTACGACTTCGAAGTCCTCACCCGGCTCTGAACTCCTTTCCCTTGACTCACCACCACTCACCACATACTTTCATTTGAAAATATTCCATGTGACGCAGTGGAGGTGAGCATGGGCAACGTGGGCCTGCTCTACGTCGGCGCCGCCTTGATGATCAACGGCCTGATGTTGCTCGGCCGGATCCCACCCCGTTCGGCGGCGGTGCTGAACCTGTTCGTGGGCGCGCTGCAGTGCGTCACCCCGACCGTGCTGATCGTCCAGGCGGGCGGGAACCCGGACGCTGTTCTCGCGGCGTCCGGCCTGTACCTGTTCGGTTTCACCTATCTGTACGTCGGCATCGCGAACCTCGCCGGCCTGGAACCCGAAGGCATCGGCTGGTTCTCGCTCTTCGTGGCGGGCGCCGCCGTGGTCTACGCGGGAATCGCGTTCTGGCACGACAACGATCCGGTGTTCGGCGTCATCTGGCTGTCCTGGGCGTTGCTGTGGGGATTGTTCTTCCTGGTGCTCGGCCTCGGCAAGGAACGGCTGACGCGGTTCACCGGCTGGACCGTCCTCCTGCTCAGCCAGCCGACCTGCACGCTGCCCGCCTTCCTCGGCCTGACCGGCGCCTACCGCAGCGACGGCGGGACGGCACTGCTCGCGGCCGCCGTCGCCGTCGCGCTGGTCGCGGTGGCCGGTTCCCTCGACGTCCTGAAAACCCAGTCGGAGAAAAGGAGTCTTCATGCGACACGGTGACATTTCCGCCAGCCCGGACACGGTCGGCGTCGCGGTGGTCAACTACAAGATGCCGCGGCTGCACACCAAGGCCGAAGTCCTCGACAACGCCCGCAAGATCGCCGAAATGGTGGTGGGCATGAAATCCGGGCTTCCCGGGATGGACCTCGTGGTGTTCCCCGAGTACTCGACGCAGGGCATCATGTACGACCCCAAGGAGATGTACGAGACAGCGGCCACGATTCCCGGCGAGGAGACCGAAATCTTCGCCGCCGCGTGCCGGGAAGCGCAGACCTGGGGCGTCTTCTCCATCACCGGCGAACGGCACGAGGACCACCCGAACAAACCGCCGTACAACACCCTCGTGCTCATCAACGACCGCGGCGAGATCGTCCAGAAGTACCGCAAGATCCTGCCGTGGTGCCCGATCGAAGGCTGGTACCCCGGCGAGGAGACCTACGTCAGCGACGGCCCCAAGGGCCTGAAGATCTCGCTGATCATCTGCGACGACGGCAACTACCCGGAGATCTGGCGCGACTGTGCGATGAAGGGCGCCGAACTGATCGTGCGCTGCCAGGGCTACATGTATCCGGCCAAGGAACAGCAGGTCCTGATGGCCAAGGCGATGGCGTGGGCCAACAACTGTTACGTGGCCGTGGCGAACGCCGCCGGTTTCGACGGCGTCTATTCCTACTTCGGCCACTCCGCGATCATCGGCTTCGACGGCCGCACGCTCGGCGAGACCGGCGAAGAGGAATACGGGATCCAGTACGCCCAGCTGTCGGTGTCGGCGATCCGCGACGCACGGACCTACGACCAGTCGCAGAACCACATTTTCAAGCTGCTGCACCGCGGTTACACCGGCGTGCAGGACGCCGACGAGGGCGACAAGGGTGTCGCGGACTGCCCGTTCGACTTCTACAAGCTGTGGGTCACGGACGCCAAGAAGGCGCAGGAGAAGGTCGAGTCGATCACCCGCGACACCATCACTCCTCGGCACCCATGATGAGGACGGTGAGCCGGACACCGCGGGTCGTGTGGACGAAACTCAGCACCAGCGGGACGAGCACGAGCGCGAAGTAGGTCCACAAAGGCCAGTGGTACAGATGGTGCAGGTGCCACGTCTCCTTGAGGGCGATGAAGAACGCGCCCGCGCACACGATGAACCAGCCTTTGGCCTTGTTGGCGAAGGTGGTCATGGTGCGCCGCTGGCTCGCCGAGAGCGTCTTCATGAACTCGCGCTGCGCCTTCTTCCGGCGACGGCGTTCCTTGATGACGGCCACCGGCGGCATCAGCCACCACCAGCGTGACGTGGGGGTGCCGCCGGTGGGACGGCGTGTCTCGACCGAACGGAGGTCTTCGAACCGTTCGCTTTCCTCGCGCAGTTCCAGCGCGCCCTGGTACATGGGCCCGGCGACGAGGAGCCAGCCGCCCAGGAAGGCGGACCAGGCGACGAAGTACTCGATGTGGATCACCCCTCCCCGGACCAACGACGTCCGCGATCCGCGATGATCAGCCTATCCGCCCTAGAATCGGGAGGATGGACAGGATCGACAGTGGCAGCCGTGTGATCGCCGCACCGCCCGAGGCCGTCTACAACGCCTTGCTCGACCGGGAATCCCTCGAAGCCTGGCTGCCGCCCGAGGGCATGCGCGGCCGGATCGAACGCTGGGATCCGCGGCCCGGTGGCGGTTTCCGGATGATCCTCACCTACCTTGACGCGTCCGCCGCACCGGGCAAGTCCTCGGACGCGACGGACGTCGTCGAAGTCGGGTTCGCCGACCTGGTGCGGCCGGAACGCGTGGTGCAGCTGGCCGTCTTCGAGTCCGGCGACCCGGCCTTCGCGGGCACCATGACGATGACCTGGCGGCTCACCGCCGCGGGTGACGGCACCGAAGTGACCGTCACCGCGACGGACGTGCCGTCCGGTATCGGCCAGGCGGATCACGAGGCCGGGATCGCCTCCTCGCTGGCCAATCTGGCTTCCTTCACCGAAACGCGCTGACGACCGGACGCGATGATGATCGCGGCGAGGACGGCCATCATCAGCGGCACGACCAGCGCCGCCCGGTACCCGCCGAGCGCGGCGCCCGGCGAACCGTCGCCGAGAGCGGCGACATTGACGGCGGTCACCGCGGAAAGGCCGAGCGCCGCGCCGAACTGGAAGGCCGTGTACAGCAGTCCGCCCGCCAGTCCTTGCTCGTCCTCGGCGATCCCGTCGGTGGCGACGATCGTCAGCGGGCCGTAGGCGAGGGCGAACCCGAGGCCCAGGATGATCATCGACGGGAACATCGCCGCGTACGTCCAGTCCAGGCCCAGCGGCAGGAAGAGCGCGTACGCCACGGCGGCGAGCACGAAGCCGCCGAAGATCAGCCGCGTGTTGCCGAACCTCGCCACCAGACGCGGGGTCAGCGTCGGCGCCAGGATGGCGTCGATCCCGACCGCCAGCAGCGCCAGGCTCGTCTCGAGCGTCGACCAGCCCCGGAGTTCCTGCAGGTACAGCGTGACGAGGAACTGGAACCCGAAGAACGAACCCGCGAAAAGCAGCGCGCTGACGTTCGCCCGCACCAGCGGGCCCGATTTCAGGATGCCCAGCCGCACCAACGGCGCGGGCGAGCGTCGTTCGATGGCGACGAACGCCGTCAGCGACGCCACTCCCCCGGCGAAGGACGCGACGGTCCAGCCCCAGCCCTGCCCGGGGTGTTCCAGCCGGACCACCGCGTAGACGATCAGCAGCATCGCCACGGTCACGGTGATGGCTCCGGCGAGGTCCAGGCGCCGCGGAGGGCGCTCCTGGTTCGCGGGTTCCTTGATGAGCCAGAGCGCGGCGGCCAGGATGACGGCGGACAGGATCACCGGCGTGAAGAACACCCAGCGCCAGTCGATTTTGGTCAGCAGTCCGCCGATGACCAGGCCGAGCGAGAAACCGCCTGCCCCGGTACCGGCGTAGAACAGCAGGGCCTTGTTGCGTTTGGGCCCTTCCTCGAAGCTCGTGGTGATGATCGACAGGCCCGCCGGGGTCATGAAGGCCGCGGCGACGCCGGTGACGAACCGGGCGAGCAGCAGCATCCAGCCCTCGGTGGCGAACCCGCCGAGCCCGGAGAAGACGAGGAACACCACCAGCCAGGTGAGGAACATGCGGCGGCGGCCGTACATGTCGGCGGCGCGGCCGCCCAGCAGCATGAAGCCGCCGTAGCCGAGCACGTACGCGCTCACCACGCCGCTCAGCGTCGCCGTCGACAGGCCGAGTTCGGCCCGGATGGACGGCAGCGCCACGTTCAGCATCGCGACGTCGATGCCCTCCAGGAAGATGGCGCCGCACAGCACCAGGAGCACGCCCCAGGCCCGGCCGCTCATCCGGCCGGTGGCGCTCGGGGGCGTTCGTGTTGTGGTCAAGGTCTGTTCTCCCTCGGTGGACACGGGACCGACGGTTACTCCTCTGCCAGTCGGTTCCCTCTTGTAACCAAGGGGATCTTCCGTCACCATCGATGACCATGGAAGAAGGCACTTTAAACTCACCCAGTCGTTGTGAACTCACCGAGGAGGACTACGAGGCCTTCCAGTGGGACACCCGGGAGGACTGCGAAGTCCGCCAGATCCTGGACCGGGTGGCGGACAAGTGGTCGCTCCTGGTCATCGCGCTCCTCGACCGGAACACCCTCCGGTTCACCGAGCTGAAGTACAAGATCGACGGCATCAGCCAGCGCATGCTCACCACCACGCTGCGTCATCTGGAGCGCGACGGGCTCGTGAACCGGACCGTCTATCCGGTCGTACCGCCCCGGGTCGAGTACGCGCTGACGCCGATGGGGATCACGCTGCACAAGACCATCCAGTCGCTGGTCAGCTGGACCGAGGACCACCAGAGCCAGATCGCCGTCGCGCGCGCCCAGTACGACAAACGCGTCAACGCCTAGGGAGCCGCATGGCCAGACTGTCCGGAGGGGATCCGTCACTGTTGCGGCGGCTCAACGCCATCGCCGTCCTGCGAGCGCTGTACGCGGCCGAGGAACTCACCCTCGCGGAACTGGTCAAGGCGAGCGAGGTCTCCCGGCCGACGGTCGAGGAAATCGCCGCGGACCTCGGCGGACAGGGCCTGGTCGAGGAGGTCCCCCTCTCCCCCGACGCGCCGCGCCCGGTGGGCAGGCCCGCCAAGCGGTACCGCTTCCGCCCCGAGGCAGGGCACGTCGCCGGCCTCGAAGTCGGCCCGCACCAGGCGTTGTGCCTGGTCGCGAACCTGCGCGGCGAGGTCGTCGGCAGGGCGAGGGCCGAACTCACCCCGGAGCTGGACGCACCCGGCAGGCTCGCCACCGCGCACCAGGTGCTCGGCGCCGCCGTCGCGGGCCACGCGAACCTGCGGGTGCTCGGCGTCGGCACCGCCGGCGTAGTGTCCGGCGGCAAGGTCGTCCGCGGCGATCGCCTTCCCGGCTGGACCGGCCTCGACCTGCCCGCGGAATTCGGCGGCGGCTGCCCGGTGCTGGCCGGGAACGACACCAAGCTCGCGACGCTGGCCGAGCACTGGCGCGGTGCCGCACACGGCGTCGACGACGTCGTCTACGTACGAGCGGGGCGCACCGTCTCGCTGGGCCTGCTGCTCGGCGGCAAGCTGCACGACGGCCACAACGGCGCGGCGGGCGAGATCCGCGCCCTGGAGCGGACCGGCGGGTTCCTCGAACTCGTCGCCGCGACCGTGCTCACGGTCGACCCGCAACTGGTGGTGATCGGCGGCGGGCTCTCGCTGACCGCGCCGCTGCGTACCGAGCTGGCCCGGCTGTGCCTGTTCCCGGTGCGCGTCGAGACGTCGATGCTCGGCGAAGACTCGGTGGCGCTCGGCGCGCTCCGGCTGGCGCTGGGCCGGGTGGAACGCGAACTGTTCAGCGTCGCTGATGTCGCCTGAGCAGGCTGATCACCACGATCAGCACCGCCACCGCGCCACTGGTGAACAGCTGCGCCCGGGCGTCAGCGTCGGTCCACATGAGCACGAGGACGCCCGCCATCGCGATCAGGGCGACCCAGCTGAGCCACGGGAAACCCCACATCCGCACCGGCAGGTCGGCGGCCGTGCCGTCGGCTTCCGCCCGCTTCCTCAGCCGCAACTGGGAGATGGCGACGAAGATCCAGACCAGCAGGATGTTCGCCCCGATGGCGTTCAGCAGGAACGGCAGCACGTGTTCGGGGGCGAGGAAGTTCAGCAGCACGGCCACGAACCCGAAGGCCACCGACGACAGCACCGCCGTCCGGGGAACGCCCGCGCCGGACAGCTTCAGCATCGCGCGCGGCGCTTCACCGCGATCGGCGAGGGAGAACACCATCCGCGAGGCACCGTAAAGGTTCGCGTTCAGCGCGGAGAGCAGTGAAGTCAGGACGACGAAGCTCATCAGCAGCGCCGCAGACGGCACTCCGATCTTCTCCAGGATGGTCACGAACGGGCTGGCGTTGGCCGAAGCGGACTCCCACGGCAGCAACAGCACCATCAGTGCCACGGAGCCGATGTAGAACAGCAGGAGCCGCACGATGACCGTGCGCGTGGTGCGGCGGATCGACCCCGCGGGATCGTCGGACTCCGCCGCGGCGATGGTGACCAGTTCCATGCCGCCGAAGGAGAACGCGACCGCGAGCAGGCCGGTCAGCACGCCCTGGAGGCCGTTGGGCAGGAAGCCGCCTTGCCCGGTGAGGTTGCTCAGGCCGACCGGCGACGTCCCCGGCAGGATCCCGAACACCGCCAGCGTGCCGAGCACGAGGAAGCCGACCACGGCGGTCACCTTGATGGCGCCGAACCAGAACTCGAACTCCCCGAACGACCGCACGGCGAACAGGTTCACCACGGTCAGCACGGCCATGAAGAGCAGCACCCAGGTCCACTGTGGAATCGCGGGCAGCAGCCCGTTCGCGATCCCCGCCGCCGCGGTCGCCTCGGCGGCCACCACGACCACCAGCAGGGACCAGTAGAGCCAGCCGACGGTGAACCCCGCCCAGCGCCCGAGCGCCTTCTCCGCGTACACCGAGAACGAACCGCTGCTCGGCTCGGCGGCCGCCATCTCGCCCAGCATGCGCATGACGAGCACCATGAGCAGGCCCGCGACCACGTAGGACAGCAGGATGCCGGGGCCCGCGGTCTTGATCCCGGCGCCGGTGCCGACGAACAGCCCCGCCCCGATCGCCCCGCTGATCGCCAGCATGGTGACGTGCCGCCGCCGGAACCCGGTACCGAGCGATCGGGTCTCGATCGCGGTCACGGGTTCGGCGGGACCTGGTGCGGGCATGGCTGATCCATTCATTCGCGGCGGCTGATCGGTGCTCAACGGCGGGACAACTCTTCCAGCCGCTCGTGGAGCCGGTCGACGTGGTCTTCGCTTTCGGGCTTCATCAGCACGCTACGCAGGATGCGCGCGCCGTCCGCATCCGCGTCGACCCCGGTGTGACGCAGGCCGAACTGCGACTCGCTCACCCGCAGCGTGCTCAGGAACACCGGATCCTTGGCCGCGGCCATGCCGACGCGCATGATCCGCTCGCTCGCCTCGTCGATCTTCGACAGGGAAAGCGGTTCCGTGCGGGGGAAGTACGCGACGATGTCAAGTTCCGGTGGTTGGTACAGGTCGAAACGCTCGGAGTCCTCCAGCAGTTTCGCCCACCGCAACGCCGCGCGGCGCCCGGCCGCGAGCACCCGGCCCAGGCCGTCGGGAGTGGGCGGCAGCAGCCGGAAGGTGAGCCACAACGCGGCGGCGGCCGCGCCCGCCCGGGAGCATTCGAGACTGATCTCGCCGAGGTGCAGGTCTTCCGAGGTGAAGTAGGTGTAGGGCGAATCGTGCAGATAGAACCGGCCGGCCGCGGGGTCCTTGAACAGCACCGCGCCGCAGCCGTAGGGCTGGAGGCCGTGTTTGTGCGGGTCGATGACGATCGAGTCGGCCTCGGCGATGGCGAGCCACGGCGCTTCAGGCAGCCCTTCCGGACCGTCCAAACCGGACAGAAGCCGGAAGAACCCGCCGTAGGCCGCGTCCACGTGCACCCGGATGCCGTAGCGTTCGCGCAGCGCCACCACCTCGTGGACCGGTTCCACCGTGCCGAGCGCGGTCGTGCCGGCGGTGACCACCACGGTGCCGATCTTCCCGGTGCGCAGCAGGTCTTCGAGCGCGTCGAGATCCATCGCGCCACGGGCGTCGACGGGCACGGTGTGCCCCTCGACGCCGAGAACGCCGCACATCCGGCCGTGCGTGTAATGCGCCTCGGCGCTGTAGGCGATCCCCTTGCCCGGATGCGTTTCGCGCGCGACGAACAGCGCTTCGAGGTTCGCCACCGTGCCGCTCGTGGTCAGATGCCCCAAGTGCTCCGCGTAGCCGAACATCGTGGCCAGCTGACGGACGACCTCGCGTTCCATCTCGGCCGTCGCCGGGCCGCCGTCGAGCGCGTGGTTGTTCGGGTTGACCAGCATCGCGGTCAGATAGCCCACCACCGCGGCCGGATGCGGCGGTTTGAGCATCTGGCCGGCGTACGACGGGTGGAAGAACGGGTAGTTGTCCTTCAACCGCTCGGTGAACTCCTCGAAGGCGGTCTCGAACCGGCTGTCGGAGATCTCCAGCGACGGATGCGGCCGCACGGGGGTGAACGTCTCCGCCCACGCCTCGTGCGACGTCAACGCCTGACCCAGCCAGTACCGGAAGTCCATCAAGGGCGCCCTTCGATCGTTCGGCTCCAAAAAACGTAGGAGTCGTCGGAGGTCTGGCGCAACCGTCTTCGGTAGGGCTCAGCGCCCCCGGGTCACCGCCGCCTGGCGCCGTTCCTCGCCTTTGTCCTCCAGTTGCTTGACGATCTCCCGAAGCGATACCGCCAACTCGGTGCACTCGGCCGGGCTGAGGCGATCGGTGACGAACGCTTCCTCCTGGTTGAACTCCGGGAAGAGCTCCCGCATCAGCCGTTCGCCTTCGGCCGTCAGCGCGAGCAGCACCAGTCGTCCGTCGACGGGATGTTTGCGCCGGGTGACCAGACCGTGCGCCTCCAGGGTCTTCATCACCCCGGTCAGCGTGCCCTTGGTGATCCCGGACTCCGCGGCGACGTGCCGGGTCTCCTTCTCACCGAAGATCCACACCACCCAGAGCACCACGAACGCGGTCCAGGTGAGCCCCGCGGTGCGCAGGACCGAGTTCTCGAAGTGCAGCCGCACCGCCGTGGCGGCACGGTGGAGGTTGGCCATCGCCTCCATCCGCTCCCACAACAGGGGAATTCCGCCCAGCTTCGCCCGTACGGCGTTTTCGGTTTCGGCAAGCGTGTGATATCCGGTCAACAGCCACATCCTCACCGGCACCGAGGGCGCCAGTACGGTGGGCGCGCACCCCCGCGCGCCCGATCCGCCGATGGTATGCGGAACGGACAGGAGTCCACAGTGGTCTTTCGGAGCGCCTGTCCTGTTTCTGACAATTTCGCCTCATCGGGCGGGAACGGCGGCGCGGTGCTCCGCGATGTCGCCGAACAGGTCGCCCATCTCCTCGACGCGCTCGATCACCTGGTCGGCGGTGAACAGCAGGTCGGCGGCCTTGCGGCAGGCCTCGACCTCCTCCCAGGTCACCGGGGTGGACACGGTCGGGATGGCGCGGCCGCGCAGGGAGTAGGGCGCGATGGTGGTCTTGGCGGTGTTGTTCTGGCTCCAGTCGATGAACACGCGACCGGGGCGGATCGCCTTCGTCATGCGGGCGACCACGGTTTCCGGTGACCGGCGCGCGAGCTCCTCCGCGACCGCCTTGGCGTACTCGGAAGTCCGTTCGTCGGACCGCGTGCGCACCGGGCAGTACAGCTGCATTCCCTTGTTGCCACTGGTCTTCGCGTAGACGGTCAGCCCGTCCTCGGTGAGCAGCTCGCTGAGCGTCTCGGCGACCCGGCAGCAGTCGACGACGTCCGCGGGCGGGCCGGGATCGAGGTCGAACACCAGCAGATCGGGCGATTTCCGCGCGCCACGCGGTCCGACGGTCCACTGTGGAACGTGCAGTTCCAGCGCGGCGAGGTTGGCCGCCCACATCAGCGTCGGGAGATCGCCGACCACCGGGTAGTCGAGCGTCTCCTCACCGCCCCGGCGGCCGCGGTTGGTGAGCCGCGCGGTGCGCACCCAGTCGGGCGCGTGCCGGGAAACGTTCTTCTCGTAGAACGGTTCGCCGTCGACACCGTCCGGGAAACGGCGGAACGTGGCTGCCCGGTCTCGCAGATGCGGGAGCAGAGCGGGGGCGATCCGGCGGTAGTAGTCGAGCACCTCGCGTTTGGTGAAACCGTGCGCCGGGTAGAGCACCTTGTCCAAATTGGACAGCCCGAGCCGCCGCCCCTCGACCTCGACCGTTATCCGCTCTTCAGGCACCCTTCGACGATAGATCACGGGCGGGGTTTTCGGGGTACCGTGAGGCATGAGTACCGTGCCGGACGCGATCGCCCCGATGCTGGCGACCGACGGCGACCTGCCCACCGGCGGGTGGGGGTACGAATACAAATGGGACGGCTACCGCTGCTGCCTGCGCGTCGCCCGCGACGGCGAGACGCGCCTGACCAGCCGTCGCGGCCTCGACATCACGGCGACGTACCCCGATGTGACCGGCGAAGCCCTCGATGGCCGCGAAGCCGTCCTCGACGGCGAGATCGTCGTCCTCGACGACCAGGGGCGGCCGAGCTTCCCGCTGCTGCAGACGCGGCATCTGCGTACGCCGGACGCGTCGCTGCTGGAGCGCAGCCCGGTGCACTTTTTCGCCTTCGACGTGCTGGTTCTCGACGGCACCGCCCTGCTCGACGAGCCCTACGCCGCCCGTCGCGAACTCCTGACGTCCCTGGGTGGCGGTGGCCGCTTGGTCATCCCACCGGGTTACACCGACGAGGACATCTCGCCTGACCAGCTGCTCGAGGTCGTCCGGCAGCACGGGCTCGAAGGACTGATCGCGAAGAAGCTCGACAGCCGGTATTACCCCGGCAAGCGGACCAGGCAGTGGATCAAACGGGCGCTGTGGCACAGCCAGGAGGTCGTGATCGGCGGCTGGCGCCCCGGTGAGGGACGGCGCTCGGGGACGCTCGGCGCGCTGCTGCTGGGCGCGCATGACGAGTCCGGCGGACTGCGGTACGTCGGCGATGTCGGGACCGGGTTCAGCGACAAGGTCCTCGAAGACCTGCATGCCCGGCTCACCCCGCTGGAGCGGAAGACACCGCCCTTCACCTCGGAGGTCCCGCGCGATCGGGCGCGGCGGGTGCACTGGGTGGCGCCGGAGCTCGTCGGGGAGGTCGTCCACCGGAACTGGACCCCGGACGGACGGCTGCGGCACACGACCTGGCGGGGACTGCGGGCGGACAAGACTCCCGAGGACGTCAAGGTGCCTTGAACGCACCATCGCGGGCACGGCGGAGGTGCGGGCTGACGCGATGTCCTCGGCGGGTGTCAGCGCCGTGGCGGTCCGGTGTCAGGCCGGTCGGTGATCGTTGCTTCACCAACGCAGAATCACCACCACCGAGGGAGTTTCCACCATGTCTGTTTTCACCACTCCGGAACCGATCACCGCCACGCTGACCACCGCGGGTGCCCGGGTGCGCCTCGTCGCGAGCGAGCGCGCGGACACGGTGGTGCGCGTCGAGCCGATCGACGCCGCCAGCAAGTCGGACGTGAAGGTCGCCGAGAAGACCAAGGTCGGCTTCACCGGCGGGGAGCTGTCGATCGAGACGAAGAAGGCGGGCGGCAAGGAGGGTTCGGTCTCGATCACGATCGAACTGCCCGCTGGATCGCGGCTGGCGCTGAACACCGCGTGGTCGGACGTGCGCGGCGAAGGGCTGTTCGGCGAATGTGTGCTGGAGGTGGGGTCGGGCCGCATCCAGGTGGACCGCGTCGCGGCGGTCCGGGGAAACCTGGCGGCGGGCGAGGTCGAGATCGGGCACGTCGCCGGGACCGTCGACATCGAAGGCGGCAGCGCCGGGGTGCGGATCGGCGAGGCCGCGGGCACCATCAGGTACGTCGGTTCGAGCGGGAAGGTCTGGATCGGGCACGCCCTCTCCGACGTCGACCTCTCCGGCGCGAGCGGGAGCTTCGACATCGACCGCGCTGACGGCGCCGTCGCCGCGAAGGCGGCCAACTGCCCGATCCGGGTCGGACGCCTGTCGCGCGGCCAGGCCGAGCTGGTGAACGCGTCCGGAGGCATCGCCGTCGGCATCGACGGGGACACCGCGTCGGTGGACGCCAAAAGCACTAAGGGCTCGGTGCGCAGCGCCTTCACGACCGACGGTGGCGAGAGCGGTGTCAAGATCTACGCCCGCACACGCCTCGACGACATCGTCATCCACCGCGCGGCCGCCTGAGCTCCGGCCGCGGTGGCGCCATCGAAGGTGCTACCGCGGCCTAGAGTGCCGAGATGACGACCGCCTGGGACGAGTTGTCCGAAACCATCGCCGCCGCGCCCTGCCCGGTCGACGTTCTCCCGCCGGGCCCGCGCGCGGCGGAATGCCTCGACGGGCTGGGCGTCACGACGGCCTCGTGGCTCGGCGCCGTCGTCGACAACTCCGGCGGGCTCTTGGTGGACCACGGCTGGCTGCGCGTCCTCGGCGGCGGGACGGACACGCTTCCCGACATCCTCACCGCCCAATCCTTTGACACCGAACACTTTCTCGTCGCCTACGACGTGCTGGGCGGGAAATTCGCGTGGTCTCCCGCCACCATGCGGTACTTCGCTCCGGACGTCCTGGAGTGGGAAGACCTCGATCTTGGTTACAGCGCCTGGCTGCATGCGATGCTCGGCGGTGCGCTCGAAGGGCTTTACGAGACGCTTCGGTGGCCGGGCTGGCAGGACGAGGTCGCCGCGGCCAGGGCAGATCAGGGCATTCATCTGTTCCCTCCGCCTTGGAGTGCCGAAGGGAAGGACGTTTCGCGAGTGTCGCGGAAGGTCGTTCCGATGGGGGAGCTTCTTTCACCGCATGGGAATCAGGGGTCGTAACAGAACATCGCTCCGACTCAAGACCCACTCACTCCACTCGAAGCCATTAGTCGACTACTTGCGATTCTTCTGGTCGAAGTGTCACATAAACGTGTGATAGCACAGGTGTTCGACTGAGAGTATTGTTGATCCCGTGGCCAGCGACGATGCATCCCGGACGACACCCGCCGAGTGGTGGCGTGTCGATACCGCTGTGCTGCATGCCCGCAAGCAGGAACTTGAAGTTCTGAAGCGGCAATTGGATGCGGAGCAGAACGCGATTCTCGCGGAAATCAATATCCGCGGTGTTCGTGGGTGTTCGGGTCATGCGACGTTGTCGGCGATGATTTTCGAGGACTTCCACGTCACTGCCAAGGAAGCGGATGCTCGTGCTGATCGGGTACTGGCGTTGCATGCGGGCGTGGCGGTGGGTGGTGATCGAGTGCCGCCGCTGGCTCCGTTGACCGCTGACGCTGCCCGTGAGGGTGTGATCGGTGGTTCGCAGATCGATGCGATCATCCGCACCCTGGCGCGTATCCCGTCGTTTGTTCCGGAAGAGGAGGTGCGGGGTGGGGAGAAGATTCTTGTGGATCTGGCTAGGCATGCCGGGCCTCGCACGATCGCCCAAGCTGGACGGAGACTCCTGGACAAGCTCGATCCCGATGGGAAAGAGCCCCGGGACGAGAACCCGAAGGACGCGCGGCCGGAGTTGCGGTTCGTCAAGCACCGCAACGGCACCCTGGGTTTGAAGGGCACTCTGGATCTGGAGACCTACGCACGGTTGAAGTCCGACCTGGACCCGATGGCCAAACCCCACAAGGCCATCGACGGAATCCGCGACTCCCGCACTCAGGACGAACGGTACGGGGATGCCTTCACCGACTATGTGCGGTTGAAGACCACGAGCCGGAACCTTCCCGGGCAAGCAGGCGAGGCCACGCACATCCTCGTCACCATGTCGTATGAGGACCTGATCAGTGACCTCGGTGAGGCTCACCTCGATCTGGTCGGGCCGATCAGCGCCACCGACGCAAGGATCCTCGCCTGTGATGCCCGCGTCCGGCCCGGAGTCCTCGGCACCGCAGGGGAACCCCTCGACATCGGCCGCTCCAAACGAACGGTCTCGCTGGCACAAAAGTACGCGTTGACCATCCGCGATGGTGGCTGCGCCTTTCCAGGCTGTGACATGCCCGTGCCCCGTTGCACGGCTCACCATATTGTTTTCTGGCGGCACCACGGCGAAACCAAAATCGACAACCTCGTCCTGCTCTGCACCAAACACCACCGGCTGATCCACCACAGCGAATGGAAAGTCGCCATCGCACAGGACGGCCTGCCGGAGTTCACCGCACCCGCCTACCTCGACCCCACCGGCCAACCCCAACGCAACACCATGCACCTCAGGACATAGGCCGAACCCACGGTATTCGCCACCTACACCGCCACGAGCTCACCCATCGATGAGCTCGGTAGCTCCGGCTACCGTGATGGCGGGAGGCTTCAACCAATGGTTGTTCACCGCGGCCTCGATCGGTGCGCGTGATCGTGTCCTCGACATTGGTTGCGGGACCGGGCAGACCACCCTGCTCGCGAGCGACGGCCTCGCTGCGCCCCTTCCGCGACAGTTATCGTCGGCACAGCACGGCGTTGGCTCCCTCAACGAAGCTGGCTTCGCCGAGATAAGGCGCTGTCTCGGTCGAGGTACCCCTTTGCTCGGCCAAGCCGCCGCCGACGCCACGGACTTCCTCTTCGCCACCGGCCCTGTCCGGTGCAATTTCGGTTGGCCACGGCGTCCAGGAGTCACTCACGACACGCGTGAGCAGAAGCGGTCCAGCGCCTCCATCTTCCAGGCTCGTTTCACCTCACTCGACCGGTGCCCCGAATCGTCGTCGATCAGCAACTCAGCGCCGGGCCAGGCGCGGGCGAGTTCCCAGGCGGTGTCCACCGGGCAGCTCAGGTCACGGCGCCCGTGGATCAGCACGCCAGGGATCTCCCGCAACAGACCGGCGTCGCGGATCAGTGCGCCGGGTTCCAGCCAGGCCGCGTGGGAGTAGTAGTGCGTGACGAGGCGCGCGAACGCGAGCTCCCCTTCGCCGATCGGACCATTGTGGACGGTCGCGCCGGGCTCCAGGGACAGCACGGTGTCCTCCCAGGTGCACCATGAACGGGCGGCCTCGGTCCGCACTGCCGGATCGGGATCCCCCATGAGCCGTGCGTAGGCGGCGACCAGATCGCCGGAGAGATCACCGCGGAAGCGGGACCACTCTTCGGGGAAGAACCGGCCGACGCCGCGATACAACCAGTCGATCTCGGCGGGACGTGTCGTGCTGATGGCACTGACGATGATCTCCGTGACCCGCTCCGGAAAACGTTCGGCGTAGGCGAGCGCGAGCGTCGTGCCCCACGAGCCACCGGTGACGAGCCAGCGTTCGACGCCCAGGTGTTCCCGCAACCGTTCCATGTCGGCGACCAGGTGGTCCGTCGTGTTGTACCGCAGGTCGGTCGCCGGGTCGCTCGTGTGCGGGGTGCTGCGGCCGCAACCGCGCTGGTCGAACAGCACCGCGCGGTAGCGGGCCGGGTCGAACATCCGCCGCATCCCCGGCGTGCACCCCTGCCCGGGTCCGCCGTGGAGCACGACCGCCGGCTTTCCGGCCGGGTTCCCGCAGGTCTCCCAGTAGACGGCGTGGCCGTCACCTACATCGAGCAGTCCTTTGTCATAGGGCTCGGCGGGTGGATACAACTCGATCATGAAATCAGCCTAGACCGTCCGTGAGGCACGAATCACCTTCGCCGCAACGAAGTTCAGCACACCGGCCCTTTCCTCGCCGCGCCGGAAGGGGGAGATTCATTGGTGTCGGCGAAAATCACCAGAGACGGAGCGTCATGGCGGTTGACGGCACGAACTTCACCCTTGGCGTGGAAGAAGAATTCGTCCTGCTCGACCCGCTGGACGGTTCGGTCGCGTTGCGCGCACCGGATCTTCTCGAGCACCTCGCCCCCGAGCCGGACGTCACCGGCGAGCTGATGCGGTTCCAGATCGAGACCGCGACAGGCATCTGTCGCAGCCTGGACGAGGTGCGCGCCGAACTGAGCCGGCTGCGGCAGATCGTCGCGAAGGCGGCGGAGGCGGACGGCTGTCTGATGGTGGCGGCGGGGATTCCGCCCTGTGGCCTGCGGGAAGACGCGATCATGCCCGAACCCCGCTACCGGCGGATGGCCGAGGCGTTCCCCGAACTGATCGACGACGCGGGAACGTGCGCATGCCACGTGCACGTCGGCTTGCCGTCGCGGGATCTCGGCGCGCGGGTCCTCGCCGGACTGCGGCCGTGGCTCGCCCCGTTGCTGGCGCTCAGTGTCAACTCGCCGGTCGAGAACGGCATCGATTCGGGCTGGTCGAGCAGGCGCTTCCCGCTCTGGGACCGGTGGCCGACGGCGAGACCGCCCGAAGAATGGCCCGGTGCGGCCGCGTACGACCAGAGCATCGGGGACGCCCTGACGCGCGGCGCCGCGCTCGATCTGGCGGGCGTGTACTTCTACGCCCGGCTTTCCCCCAGTTACCCCACGGTCGAGGTGCGGATCGCCGACGTCTGCCTGGCCGTCGACGACGCCGCGCTCCTCGCGGCGCTGGTGCGGGGACTGGTCGTGACCTGCGCCGGGACGACCGAGGTTCCGCGAGCCCGCGGCGCCCGCATCGGCTCGGCGCTGACGGCCGCCGCGCGCCGTGGCCTCGATGGGCCGGGCATCGACGTCTTCACCGGCAGGGAGGCCGATCAGCGCGACCTTCTCGGCGAGCTCGTCGACTTCGTCCGGCCGGCGCTCAAGGCCGCCGGCGACCTCGACGACGTCGAACAGGGGCTGGATTCGCTGTTCGAGCACGGGACCGGCGCGGCCCGGCAACGCCGGTTGCTCGCGGAGGCGGCATCCCCGGGCGAGTTCGCCGCGGATCTGGCCCTCGCCACGATGAGCGTCCCGACCCGGTGAACCGGGCGGGCGTCACAGCCAGCCGGACTCCCGCGCGATCCGCACCGCGTCGACCCGGTTGCGGGCGCTGAGCTTCGACACGATCGTCGTCAGGTAGTTCCGCACGGTCCCGGCGGACAGGAACAGCTCGGCCGCGATCTCGGTCGGCTCGGAGCCGACCGACGCCATCCGGAGCACCTCGATCTCCCGCGCGGTGAGCGGGCACTCCTCGCTGTCCCACGCGGCGAGCGCCAGATCGCCGTCGACGACACGCCGTCCGGCGGCGACCCCGCGGACCGCGTTGGCCAGCCTGTCGGCGGGCGCGTCCTTGCGCAGGAAGCCGTTGACCTTCGCGGCCAGCGCCCGCCGGAGGGTGCCGGGGCTGCCGAGCGAGGTGAGGATCAGCGTGCGCACCCCGGGCAGTTGTTCGTGCAGTTCGGCGGCCGCGGTGAGCCCGTCCTTGCCCGGCAGGTCGATGTCGATGAGCGCGATGTCGGGGCGCGAGGACTTGGCGAGCGGGAGGATCTCGTCACCGCTGGCGCATTCGGCGACGACCTCGATGTCGGCTTCCAGTCCGAGCAGCGCGACCAGGGCCCCACGGACAATGTGCATGTCCTCCGCGACCAGGACCTTGATCATCGACCCCAACTGCCTTTCGCCTGCGCCTCGCCCCACGAGCCGACAACACTATCCTCACACACCCGTCCCGCGAAATGGAAACCGACCCTTGACCGCCGCGGGGGGACGCGGTCAAGGGCCGGTTCTGTGTTGCCGCGGGAATAGGTTCTTCGGACCGCGCCAACACGGCCGGGGTGGTTCCGGCGTGAATGCGCTACCAGGAATTTTGCGACCATCGGCCGCGGAGATCCAGTGTGGGCACCATCGGCGACATGTGGTTTTCGCATGCCCGGCCCGTGATCCCCGGCTGCCCGCGGTCACCGTGAAATTTTCACGTCGCCGCACACATGAATCCATATCCGGCGGTGAATCAAGCACTTCAGGAGAAGTGGCGGCGAACACTAGTGTCGAAACAGCAAAGCACGCCAGAATTTCTCGAGCGAAAGGACGGTACAATGGATGAGACTGTCCGGCGAGCCGTGGAGCGAGCCATTGGGGCCATGAACGAGAAACTGGGCGAAGAGCTCACTATCGACGACATCGCCCGCGCCGCCACCTTCAGCAAATTCCATTTCACCAGGGTGTTCCAGCAGGCCACCGGCGTCTCGCCCGGCCGGTTCCTGTCCGCGCTGCGGCTCGACGAAGCCAAGCGCCTGCTGCTGACGACCTCGATCACGGTCGCCGACATCAGCCACCGAGTGGGCTACAACAGCGTCGGCACCTTCAGCACGCGGTTCAGCAGCCGCGTGGGCCTCTCCCCCTCCGCGTACCGCCAGCAGCGCGGTTTCCAGCACCGTCTGGCAGGCGCCCCCCTTCCCGGCGCGAAGCAGGCGACCGTCCGCGGTTTCGTTTCGGCGCCGCCGGAGATCTCGCCCGGCCTCGTCTTCGCCGGCCTCTTCCCGACGCGCATCCCCGAGGGCGCTCCCGTGTGCTACACGGTCATCGACGTCCCCGGCCCCTACCAGCTGACCGACGTCCCGGAAGGCACCTGGCACCTCGTCGCGCACTGCGTGACCGGGCCGCTCACCCGCCGGGGCACCGGGTACACCGGCTATCACGGCCCGATCACCGTCGAACCGGGCGTCACCGCGCGGCTGGCTGACCTGCGGGTGCGCCCCAAGCGCCTGTTCGACCCGCCGGTCCTGCTCGCGCTGCCCGATCTGCGGTACCGGCCCGCACCGTTCAAGCACGCGGCCTGACCCGGTCGCCGGAAAGGGGCCTTCGAGACGCGATCCGTCTCGAAGGCCCCTTTCTCGCTGTCTACGCGGACAGGCGGCCCGCCGACGGGGCGAAACCGTCGCGGATGTTCCGCCGCCAGAGTTCGTAAGCGGGTGTCCCGTCCGAGGCGTTCTCGACGACCTCGGTCGAGTCGGCCAGGTCGACGGCCTCTTCGATGCTCAGCCCGGCGAGCGCCCGCGCGGCGCGGCGCGTGTGCGGCGGGACGAACGAGGAGAACGTCCTCGCCTTCACCGCGAACACGACGCCGAGGCCGAGGTGGTCCTGGTGCTCCCCCGCCGCCTCGCGCAGCCTGATCAGCCCCGGCTGATCGCAGCCGCCCGCGAAGGTCGCCGCCAGCCCGACCCCGCTCCACAGGTCCGGACGGCGGTCGGCCGGGAACCGGCCGACCGCCGCGGCGACCTTGACCGGGTCGGCGCCGTTGATGAACCACAGCGCCCGCCCGATGCCCTGGTCGCAGGCGCGCGGGAAGTACGCGGGCGCGCCCGCCCACGGGTACGGCTTGGGGACGAACTGCTCGTCGACCCACTTGCGGGTGTCGAAGTAGGCGCGGTCGAAGGCGTAGCCGTCGACGGCCAGCCAGCTCATCGTCGGGTGGAACGGGACGCCGTCGAGATCCGGCAGCACCTTCTTCCACAGTGGCCGGGGCAGCCGGGCCATCGCGAAACCGATGCCGATGTAGGTCAAGAACACATGCGGGAGACCGGGGCCGCTCATCAGCTCGGCCGTGCGGTCCTTCCGCCCGCCGGGCATGACGTCGAGGATGGTGAACGCCATCGCCGCGCCCTCGTAGGCGAACCCTCGCATCTCCGGCTCGACCATGTCCAGCCGCCGCTCGGCCTCCCACAGCGCCGGAGCTTCGATCCCCCACTCGAACCCGCACACCACCGCCTGCGGGATCGACTCCAGCCGGGCGGTCGCCGGCGTCGGCGGGATCCCGAAGCCTCGTCCCTCGAAGCCGACCGAAGCCAGCGAGGGTGCGAACAAGACCTTGCGTAGGGCACCCAGCAATGAGCTCATGATACGTCCTTTGTGGATAGTGTCGGCTTCGCGCGCGAACTCGGCTCTTGCCGAGGAGACCACGCCCCGATCGCCGCCCGCTCGACGGCCGGTCGAGGGGTCGCACGAGGTGACGGCCGATACCGCCGAACAGTCCAGCCGCCGTCATTGACAATGGTTAATTCACCCGTTCGCCGAGCGAATTCACCGGTTTGGAACGTACTCAGCGGGTAATGCAAGGCACCTTTGACGGCATTTTGCCGCTTATTATCCTGACACTCGGTAATCGATCGGTAGCGTTTTCAGTATCTGCGAACCTTTGACATCGTCGCAGCTCACCAAGGCCCTGATCACTTCAAGAGGCGCCCGGAAGCCGCTCGAACTCAAATCGTGCGATTTAGATTCACTCTTCCGGGGTTGCTATGTACACTGAGAGTTATCACCTTTGGGGGATAGAGGAGGTCGGAGTGATCCGAGTCCTGTTGGCCGAGGATATGCACATGGTCCGCGGCGCCTTGGTCGCATTACTGAACCTCGAACAGGACATCGAGGTCGTCGCGGAGGTCTGCTCCGGCGACAAGATCCTCCCGGCGGCCGCGGAGTACCTCCCGGACGTCGCGATCATCGACATCGACCTGCCCGCCAAGGACGGACTCGCCGCCGCTTCCGAGCTCTACCAGCAACTGCCCAGCGTCCGCACGCTGATCCTCACCTCGCTCGGCCGTCCGGGCACCGTACGCCGCGCGCTCGACGCGAAGGTCAACGGCTTCCTGCTCAAGGACGCGCCCGCCGACAAGCTCGCCAACGCCGTCCGCTCGGTCGCCATCGGCCGCCGCGTCATCGACAGCGAACTCGCGTTGTCGGCCTGGGAAACGGAAGATTGCCCGCTGACGCCGCGCGAGGTCGAGATCCTCCGGCTGGCCGCGAACGGGCGCACGGTCGCCGACATCGCGGCGGAACTGTTCCTGTCACCGGGAACCGTGCGGAACTATCTCGCCACGGTGGTCACGAAACTCAACGCCCGCAACCGGGTCGACGCCATCCGGATCGCCACCGATTCCGACTGGCTCTGACCCGCTCGCGCGTCTTCTGTTCTGCCATAACCGGTTCCGCGCTCCAGGTCGTGACGATCGCATATAGGGCAACGAAGAAATCTAGGTCCGCTGGGTGTCTCCGGCACTGTTCCGCGGGTTCCGCCTCTGTCACTGTCGCAGAGGGGGAGTCCGCCGGAGGGGCAGGGGATGCACGCGATGACCATCGAACCGGGAGACACGGCCGCCGGGCACCGGGTTCCGGACGCGGTGCGCGCGCGACTCCTCGGCCCGGTCGAACTGCACGCCGGCGGGGCCGATCGAGCGCCGACCACGCCGAAGCTCCTGCAACTGCTGGCGATGCTGCTCATCCGTCCCGGCAAGACGGTCCGCGTCGACTCGCTGGTCCACGAGCTCTGGAACGACGCGCCCCCGCGCAGCGTCCGCCGGACTCTGCACACCTACGTTCACCACCTCCGCCGTCACCTCGACCCCGACGGTGACCGCGGGGAAGGTCTGCTGGTCACCAGCGCGCCCGGCTACCGGCTGGAGATCGATCCGGCCGTGGTCGACGTGTCCGAGTTCGCCCGGCTGCACCGCCTCGGCCGCGACCTGCTGACCGGAGGCGACCACGCGGCGGCCGCCCACGCGTTCCGTACCGCGCTGGACCTGTGGTCCGGTCCCCCGCTGGCCAACATCCACTGTGGACCGACACTGGCGGCCTACACCGTCTATCTGCTGGAGCACCGCCGCAACGCCCGTGACCTGTGGATCGAAGCCGAGATCCTCGCCGGTCAGCACCGGGAGATGCTCGGCGTGCTGCGGTCGCTGACCACCGCGGACCCGCTCGACGAGACCCTCCACGGCCAGCTGATCCGCGCGCTGGGGCTGAGCGGCCGCCGCAGCGACGCGCTGGCGGCCTACCAGCGGCTGCGGACGCGGCTCGACGAGGAACTGGGGGTGGAACCCTGCGCCGAACTGCGAGAGCTGCACCGCGAACTGCTCTCCGAGCGACACCCGATCCGCTGATCGCCGTCCCGGCGAACCAGAACCACCCCGTCACCAGAGATCCAGGAAGTTGAGGAGTCAAGCATGACCGCTCGCACCTACGGCCAGTTCTGCGGCCTCGCCCGCGCGCTCGAGATCATCGGGGAACGATGGTCCATGCTCGTGATCCGCGACCTCGTGCTCGGCCCGAAGCGCTACGACGAGCTTCAGCAGGGCCTGCCGAAGATCCCGACGAGCATCCTTTCGACCCGGCTCAACGAACTCGAACGGCACGGCGTCGTCCAGCGCCGGGTGCTCTCGCAGCTCGACGCCGGGGTGGTCTACGAGCTGACCGAATACGGCAACGACCTCGACCAGATCCTGCTGCAGCTGGGCCTGTGGGGCGCCCGTTCGCTCACCGACCCGGCGGCGGACGACCTGTTCACCCTGGACGCGGCCATCCTGTCGCTGTACACGACGTTCCAGCCGGACGCGGCCCGCGGCGTCCAGTGCTCGTTCGAACTGCATTACGGCGACCAGATGATCGTCCACGCGGTGGTCGAGGACGGCGCGATGACGGCGGGCGAGGGCCCGCATCCGGACCCGGACATCGTCATCGAGCCGCGCGGCCCGGTCATGCTCAAGCTGCTGAACGGCGAGCTGGCCGCGGCGAACGCGCTCACCTGCGGCGCGGTGGCCGTCAAGGGCGACCCGGCGCGGCTGGAGCTCTTCACGCGGCTGTTCCACATCCCCTCGGCCCCCTCGAAGGCCGAAGGGCTCGTCACGCACTGAAGACGGTCTCGCGATTCGGCATCTGCTTGCTTTCCTCGTGTGCGACCAGCAGGAGCAGGTGCCGAATCGCGTCATTCGAAGCGGGTGGTGTCGCCGGCGCCACGCCGGACGATCTCCGGCTCACCCGACGAGAAATCGATGACCGTGGTGGGCTCGACCCCGCACTCGCCGGAGTCGATCACCGCGTCCACCACGTGCTCGAGCCGCTCCTTGATGTCCCAGCCCTGGGTCATCGGCTCCTCCTGGTCCGGCAGCAGCAGCGTGCTCGACAGCAGCGGTTCACCGAGCTCGCCCAGCAGCGCCTGCGTGACCACGTGGTCCGGGATGCGCACGCCCACCGTCTTCTTCTTGGCGTGCAGCAGACGGCGCGGAACCTCCTTCGTGGCCGGGAGGATGAACGTGTAACTGCCCGGAGTGGACGCTTTGACCGCGCGGAAGACCGCGTTGTCCACGTGCACGAACTGGCCCAGCTGGGCGAAATCCTGGCAGACCAGGGTGAAATGGTGGCGGTCGTCCAGCTTGCGGATGCTCCGGATGCGGTCGATGCCCTGTTTGTTCCCCAGCTGGCAGCCGAGGGCGAAGCAGGAGTCCGTCGGGTACGCGATGAGACCGTCTTCGCGCAGGATGTCGACGACCTGTCCGATCGCGCGCCGTTGCGGATTTTCCGGATGTACGTCGAAATACCTGGCCATGCGCAGAGCTTAGGGCCACCCGCGCCACCGCGCCGCGAGAGCCCGCCCCGGCGTGGTGCGAACGACCGACACCCGCGAGGGTGAGCGGCGGGGTTTTCCTGTCTCCGGCCGGGAAAACGTCACCTGCCGGGCAGGTATCCCTTATCCTCGAAGACCAATGCGGGTAACACGCATGGGATAGGATCCGAATATACCGCAATGGAGGGTGGTGCGACGCCCGGACCCGACCGTCGCGAGGGCGAAGCACAACCGAAAAGAGACTTCTTCTGTTACCACTGGGGTGCCTGTGCCGGACCAGCTCGCGGTGACCGCCGAACCAGCGGGGATCGACCGGCGGCCCCGGCGGGCGCTGTTCCTCGCCGGGCTGATCATCACGGTCGTCTTCGTCAACTCGTGCCTCTTCGGTCTCCTCGCGGTCCTGCTCCAGCCCGGGGTGGACTTCTGGCAGGGCGTGCTGGCGGTGCTGTACGTCGGGCCCGTACTGGCGATCCAGCTGCTGTACTTCTCCCGTCCGGCGGTCCGGCTGGACACCCGGCTGGCCAAGGGCGTCCTGGTCGTCCAGGCCTGCCTCGCCTACCTGCCGACCCTGCACTTCGACGCCGCGTTGACCTCGCTGACCACCCTCGCGGCGGGCAGCGCGCTGCTGCTCTTCCGGCCGCGGACGGGCTGGACGGTGTTCACCGTCTTCATGGCGGCCACGACGTGGATCCTGTGGGCCTACGACGACACCTGGCTCGGGGCGCTGTTCGACAGCATCACCGCGATCTTCTACGCGCTGGTCGTTTACCTGCTGACCTGGCTCGCGCGGCTGGTGACCGAACTGCACCAGGCCAGGACCGAACTGGCCCGGCGTGCGGTGGCCGAGCAGCGGCTGGCCTTCGCGAGGGACCTGCACGACCTGCTCGGGCTCAGCCTTTCCGCGATCGCGCTCAAGGGCGAACTGGTGCACCGGCTGCTGCGCAAGTCGCTGGACCGGGCACGCGAAGAACTCGCCGAGATCACCGGGATCGCCCAGCGGACGCTGTCCGACGTGCGGTCGGTGGCCAGGGGCTACCGGGAGCTTTCGCTCGACAAGGAATCACGGACCGCGGTCTCGCTGCTCTCGGCGTCGAACGTCGCGGTGCGGGTCGACCTCGAACAGGTCGAGCTGCCGGTGAAGCTGCGCACCCTGCTGGCGAAGGTGCTGCGGGAGGGTGTCACGAACGTGCTCCGCTACACCGGCGTCGAGCACTGCGAGATCACCGTGCGCGCGCACGAAGGCCGGGTCGCGCTGGAGATCGTCCACGACGGAACGGCGCACGAGGACGTCCCGGAGGAAACGGCCGAGAGCCTGCGTGAGGTCACCGCGGAGGTCTCCAGGCACGGCGGCACGCTGAGCGCCGGCCCCGAAGCGGCGGGCAAGTGGCGGCTGCACGCCGAACTCCCGGTACCCGACCAGGTCGAACCCGCCGACACGGCGCTGGAGCAGGGGCCGGGCCACTGGTCCGTGATCGACGCCAGGAACGTCCAGTGGACGCTGACGGTGGTCTTCATCCTCTTCGGTCTCTCCGCGATGACACGGGCCTTCATGCTGACCGACGACGGCTGGTACATCGCGCTCATCGCCGGTTACCTCACCGCGCTGATCACGCTGCAACTGTCCTATTTCGCCCGCCCGAACGTCCGGTTGCGCTCGCGGCAGAGTCTCGCGCTGCTGGTCGTCCAGGCCTGCCTGATCTTCCTGCCGCTGATCCCACTCGGGCACGCCTGGGTGAGCCTGCCCAGCCTGTTCGCGGGCACCGCCTTGCTGGTGCTGCCGCCGCTGGCGGGGTGGACGGCGTTCGCCGCGACCGCCGTCGGCGTGGTGCTGATCCGGATCGGGTACGGCACCGACTTCATCGGCGGCTTCTACAGCTTCGCGTCCATCCTGAACACCGGGCTGATGGTGTTCGGCCTCATCTGGCTGCTCCGGCTGGTGACCGAACTCGGCGAGACCAGGAAACGCCTCGCCGAGGTCGCGGTCGCGGAGGAGCGGCTGCGGTTCGCCCGCGATCTGCACGACCTGCTCGGCATGAGCCTGTCCGCGATCGCGCTGAAGAGCGAGCTGACCAGCCGGATCATGGACATCGACACGAAGAGGGCCTCCGACGAGCTGCTGGAGATCCTCGGGCTGACCCGGCAGGCGCTGGGCGACGTCCGGTCGGTCGCGAGCGGCTACCGGGAACTGTCGCTGGATCAGGAGTCCCGGTCGGCGCAGGCGGTGCTGGTGGCCGCCGACGTCCAGGTGCGGCTGGAGATCGAGCACGAGGACCTGCCGGCGACGGTGCGCACGGTGCTGGCCGTGGTGCTGCGTGAGGGCGTGACGAATGTGTTGCGGCACAGCAGGGTCGAACGCTGCGAGATCGCCGTGCGGCGGATCGGCAACGGTGTCGCGCTGGACATCGTCAACGACGGCGTCGAAAACGGGCGGCCGCGGGCGGAGAAACCGGTGAGGGTCGAGGCGCCGGGCAGTGGCATCACGAACATGTCCGACCGTGTCGCCGGGCTCGGCGGCGAACTGACCGCCGGTGTCGAACCCGACGGGCGGTTCCGGCTGCGCGCCGTGGTCCCGGTCTAGATCCAGCCCGCTTCTTTGGCGATGCGGATCGCGTCGACCCGGTTGCGCGCGTTGAGCTTCGAAACGATGGTGGTCAGGTAGTTCCGGACGGTTCCGGTGGAGAGAAAGGCCTTCGCCGCGACCTCCAGGGTGTCGCGGCCTTCCGCGGTCAGCCGCAGGACGTCGATCTGGCGCGGGGTCAGCGGGCAGTCCGCGGTGTCCCAGGCGGCGAGCGCCAGATCGCCGTCGACCATCCGCCGTCCGGCCGCCACGCCGCGGACGGCGTTGGCGAGTTTCTCCGCCGGGGCGTCCTTCAGCATGAAGCCGTTCACTTTGGCCGCCAAGGCCCGGCGGAGCGTGCCCGGCCTGCCGAGGCTGGTCAAGATGAGCGTCCTGACCTCGGGAAGCTGCTCGTGCAGTTCGGTCGCCGCGGTGAGTCCGTCCTTGCCCGGCAGATCGATGTCGATGATGGCGACCTGGGCGCGCGAAGTCCGCGCGGCGGGGAGGATCTCGTCGCCGGACGCCACTTCCGACACCACTTCGATGTCCGGCTCCAACCGCAGCAACGCCACGAGCGCACCTCTGACGATGTGCATGTCTTCGGCCACCAGAACCCTGATCACCATCGCACCGCCCCCCATGCACCGCCCCCGTGCCCACAAGATAAACACGCCCGGGCGGAACGCGTTCCACCGTTCGAGTGGTGAGTCCGGTGGGGCCGCCGCGGGTGGCCCGCCGGCAAAAGCGTTATGAGGCTACAAATCCGATAGTCGGTCGGTGACTTTCCGCCGTCACCGCCGGGAATCCGGCACACGAACCGGCCGCCCCTCGCGTCCGGATGCGAGAGGCGGCCGTCGAAAATGCACTCAACTCGCCTCGGCCATGGGCGGAGCCGTACAACAGGCGCCGGTGAAACAGTCGAAAACCTGACCACCCGGCCGGTTGGTCCAGTTGTCGAACCGGTCGATCACCAGGTCGACCTGATCGCCGGCGGCGCCGGTGTCGATTCCCCTGACGGCGAAGAGCGAACGGACGTTGTCGAGCACAGCGTTCTGCATCGCATGTCTCCCAGGCGTTTCAGTGGTTTCCTTCGATGAGGAAATCCTGCTGCCAGGGGTGGGTGCGCAACCAGTGCCAGGCATCATCGCACGGATGTGCTTTTCGCCTACGCCGGAAGGTTCTCCTCGACTGCTCCACTTCGGCGATCGCGACTACCGGATGGAGCAAGCGAGGTGGTTCCGGGCGCGGAGCGCGACAGTCCGGTCACCATCGGAGACAGTGTCCGGAGTGGACGGCCGGCGGCGTCAGGATTCGAGCAGCCGCGCCAGACCGGCGTAGCCGCCCTCCTTGAGCCGTACGCCCGAGGTCTTCGCGTACCCGGCGTCCGCCCGGATCCCGAGTCCCTCGACCATCCGGTTCATGAAGTTGAACAGGGCGCACACGAGTACGGCGTCGTGCAGCGCCGCCTCGTCCCAGCCCGCCGCGAAGACAGCCTCGGCGTCCTCCTCGGTCACCCGGGACGGCGTCCGCGTCAGCTTGCCCACGTAGGCCAGCACGGGCTTCATCCGGTCGTCCACGGGTGAGGAGTCCAGATCGGCCAGCGCGGCCGTCAGAAGCCCCTCCGGCACGCCGAAAGCCTCCGCGGTGACGGTGTGGACGCCGTGGCAGTACCGGCAATCGTTGACACCGGAGACGTAGGCCGCGATCAGTTCCCGCTCACCGGGGCCGAACGCCGACGGCGCCCGCATGACGAGTTCGTGGAAGTCCAGCAGCTTCGACGCCGGAGCGGGGAACTTCTGGAAGACCTGCAGCAAGGTGGCGTCAGTCGGCAAAGACCCGAGATAGGACATCGTGCGTGCCACTCCCCTTTTCCGGCGTCCGCCCGTGTTCGGCGAACTCGTCGATGTCGTCGCGGCGCAGCCAGCACGCCGCGAGGCAGGCCACCGACGCCGGTCCGAGCCCGGTCACCGTGGCGGTGACCCGCTTGGTGGTGTGTTCCCATTCTTTGCGCAGGGAACCGGCCGCCGTCATCTCCTGACCGGCTTCGATCAGCGGGCGGACCGCGCGCCAGCGAGCGATACCGGCTTCGATCAGCGCGTCGGTGTCCAGGTCGAGCGCGTCGTGCCGGGCCTGGTCCACGGCGAGGGCGACCAGCGCGGGCTCGTCGGCGATCCGCGCGAGCCCGACACCGGCGAGCAGCCGTCCGGCATCGAGTCCCATCAGGATCACCCCGGCCTCGGTCGCCGGGGCGTCGTCGATCGAGGGCAGGGTGAACCGCGAGTCGTAGGGCTCAGACACGGGCGACATCCTTCGCCGTCGCCCGCAGCGGGGCGTCCCGGCGCAGGTTCTCGGCGACGGCGGCCGCGACCCGCGCGGTGGCGACACGGTGGCCGTCGATGTTGCGGGCGGCCGGGCCCAGCGCCATCCCCGCGGCCGCGCCGACGGCGAAAACGCGGGGCGCGCCGACGTAGGCGAAGGTGCGCTCGTCCAGCCGAGGCCAGCCGCCCTGGTCGAGTACGGCGTCGTCCGGCATCAGGCCGTCGCCGATCGAGGGTGTCGTGCCGAGCGCCAGTACGGCGTGGTCCACGGAGACGCGCGAACCGTCTTCGAGGTGGAGGCCGACCCCCGGCGTCACCTTCGTGATCGCCTTGCCGCGATGCACGACCAGGCGCCCTTCGGCTTCGGCCGCCTCGAGCATCGGCCGGAACTCGAACATGATCGACGCGCGCCGGAAACGGCCCATCAGTTCGAGCCTGTCGGACCAGCTCACGCCGTCGAAGCGGGCACGGCCCTCGGGACGGAAGAACGACGAGTTGACGTCTGCGCATTGGTAGCGCTCGCCTGCTTCGCGGACGACCCAATGCACCTCGCGGCCCTGGGCGAGCCCGTTGGAGATCAGATGGGCGGCGGTGAGGCCCGCGCCGACGACGGCGAGCCGCTTCCCGACGGTGGGAACGGGTTCGTCCCAGTAGCTCACGCCGCGCGGCGGATAGCCCCCGCCCCACCAGGTGTCCGGGGCGGATCGGCGTTCCTCGCCGAGGCACAGGACCGCGTGGCGCGCGGTGACGGAGAACCGGTCGGCGCGCACGGTGACCGCGTCCGACGTCGGCAGCACCTCGCGGACCGAACCGCGCCAGGTCCGTTCGGTGACGTGATGGCTCGCGGCCAGATGACGGCAGTAGGCCTCGAAGACGTCGACGGGGACGACCGAGCGGTGCCCCGCCTGCGCCATGCGGATCTCGCGGCGCTCCACCGGGGTCAGCACCGACCAGTGCAGCCGGGCGAAGTCCAGCAGTTCGCAGTCGCGGTACCCCTCGACGCCGGGGTGGTGCTCGTACGGCGAACGCAGCACGCGCTGGCCTAGGAGGTCGACGCGGTCGAAGAACCGCCCGCAGGGGCGGCCGTCGCGGTCGACGATGACGAGGTCCCGGACGCCGTGGTGCCACAACGCGGAGGCGACCGCGAGCCCGGCGGGGCCGGCGCCGACGATGACCACGTCGGCACCGGACGGCGGTTCGGGGGTGACGGCCGAGCGGTTGGCGGGCAGGACCGGCCACTCCCGTCCGCGCGGCGATTCGAGCAGGTGGGGTTCGGGGACGAAGGTGATCACCGGCGTACTCAGCCGATCACGGTCACCGGGACGATCAGCTCGATCACCGGGCGCTGCCGCATCCCGTTGCTGATCAGCTCGTCCAGCGTCTGCCGGGACTTCTCGGCGGTGTCGGTCGCGATCGGGCTGTACCGGGAGTACGAGTAGGTCGGCTTCCGCCCGCCCGCGTCCAGCGAGTACACCTTCAGCACGGCCTCGCCGGGCCGGACTTCACCGTCGTAGAAGGTGAGGCGGCGCAGGTCCGGCGTCATGAAGGACTTCGAAAACTGACGGGAGAGCACGAGGGTCTCGGCGTCGTCGACGAAGGTCGAATCCTCGTCGGTGACGACCTGCATCGCGACCCAGGTCTTGTCGGTCAGGTTGGTCTCGGACTTGATCACCTGCCAGCGGCCCGGCTCCGGCAGGTTGACACTGACCGAAACGTCGTGCTCGGTGGTGTCGATCGCACCGGAGATCATCAGCACCCGGCGGCGGACGTCGGCCACCCCGGCCATCTGAATGTCACGCGCGCGTACCCGCGTGGAAACGTCCAATCCCGGAAATTCGGGTGATGACATCTTTCCCGCCTCCAGACCTCGACAACCGCAATTTCGCCCACAGAAATTCTTTATCCGCAAACACCCGAAGAATTTCATGCCCAAGTGGACGATGTCAAGATGAGGAAAGCATGATCCACTGGTGCGAAAGGCCGCCACCGCCGGTCTCGACACTGGGCCGTTCGGCGGTATGAATCCTGAAATCTCAGGCCTCACGCACCCGCTTGCCAGGTCAGGGGCTGTCGGAGTCCTCGGCCCAAGCCGCGGCGGGCGTACCCTGCTCCAGTGCGCCGATATAGACGATCTCGAATGAGGAATCGGTACGCCGGAGCCCTATTTTGATGACGAGGTCGTGTTTCACCAGAATGATGAACTGATGCGGATCCCGGCCATCTCCGAAAATGTCGTAGATGAGAAAAGCGGATCCATCGGCTACCGCGAAGAGGGCTTCGTAGATAACATTGCGGTCGGCCTGCGGTGCGTTCACCGCCCATTCTTCGAGCACCTGCAAACCCGACGTGAGCT
Organism: Amycolatopsis sp. lyj-90; assembly: GCF_046549035.1. Lineage (NCBI taxonomy): Bacteria > Bacillati > Actinomycetota > Actinomycetes > Pseudonocardiales > Pseudonocardiaceae > Amycolatopsis > Amycolatopsis sp. lyj-90. Next base: position 33,843 of record NZ_JAJPWP010000009.1, on the reverse strand, counting down.
GGAGGCGCATAGCCATCCGAAGGCCTCCTCGAGGTCTTGCCGGGTCGCGGACGATCTTCATTCTCCCGCGCGCGATACCCGGTGGTCTTCTCTGTCCGTGCTGTCCACGCTGGTCGCGGCTCATGTTCTTCAGTTGTAACCGAGGATGATGTGCTCGGCCGCGAAATCGTTTTCGACGGGCCGTCTCTGCTCCGGAACGAACACCGTGTCCTCGTTCTCGGCGCTCCCGCGCGGGTCGGAATCATCGGTCGCGACCCAAATTCGCACCTGTGCCGTCATGACGTTCCTCCTGGGCCGGGATGAAGAGCTCACTTGACAAACCCAGGATGGACCCCTCCGGTCGGAAGCCGATCGTGGTGCGCTCGAAGGTGACCGGAGCTCCCGATGAGCAAATAACGAGTCGCCGGTGAGGGGGTACCGGTAGTGCTCTTGTGGTACCCGGAAATCCAAGGAGCGCGCCATGACCGAACGCCTCGACCCGTACGAGATCTACGCCGACGACGAACTGGACGTCGACCTGCTTGGCCTGTCGTGGTCCGAGCCGGCCGTCCCGGAGCAACGGGACCGGCCATGAGCGCCGCGGAGCGTCAGCGGACCTGCGCGGCCTGCGGGGGCCCGTTCGCGCCGGAAGAGCGAACGGGGCTGGAGACCGTGATCGACGGCGAGGTCCGCTACGTCGCCGTCCACACGCGCCACAGCACGTATCCCCCGTTGCGGGACACCGAGGCGCACCGGCCCACGGACGCTGCGGCCGCCGCGTGAACGCTCACAAGCCCAAGTACGTGAAGGCCCCCTTCACTGCGTCTAGCGCAGTGAAGGGGGCCTTCACGTACTTGGGCTCAGCGGGCAGCGCTCGGTGACGTTTCAGCGCAGGATCGACGTGCGCCAGGTCGCCGGGGTCCGCGGTGACCAGGCCGACCGCGCGGGAGCGACGGGCGGGGGCGCCGCCGACGCGAGCGCGGTGAAGACGGCGACGAGCGCCGCCAGTTCGGCGTCTTCCGGGTCCCCCCGCAGGACCCGGAAGACCGGCGCACTGTCCTTTTCGGACGGTGACATGGTTCCCCCGTTCAGATCGGGTGGTTGCCGTGCTTGCGCTGGGGCGCCGCCTTCCGCTTGTCCTGCAGCATGGCCAGTGCCCTGGCGACGGCGGAGCGGGTGTCGGCCGGATCGATGATGTCGTCGACGAGCCCCCGTTCGGCGGCGTACTGCGGGTTCATGAACTCCTCGGTGTACTCGGCGACCAGGTGGGCGCGCAACGCGTCCGGGTCGGGAGCGGCGGCGAGATCCTTGCGGAACAGCACGTTGACCGCGCCCTCGGCGCCCATCACGGCGATCTGGTTGGTCGGCCAGGCCAGCGACAGGTCGGTCCCGATGGACCGCGAGTCCATCACGATGTACGCGCCGCCGTAGGCCTTGCGCAGGATGACCTGGATCCGCGGCACGGTCGCCTCGCAGTAGGCGTGCAGCAACTGCGCCCCGTGCCGGATGATCCCGGAGTGCTCCTGTTCGACTCCCGGCAGGAAGCCGGGAACGTCCACGAGCGTCACCAGCGGGATGCTGAACGCGTCACAGAACCGCACGAACCGCGCCGCCTTCTGCGAGGCCGGGCCGTCGAGGACGCCGGCGAACACCACCGGCTGGTTGCCGACCAGGCCGACCACGCGCCCGTCGATCCGCGCGAGCGCGCACAGCACGTTCCGCGCCCACCGCTCGTGCAGCTCGAAGAATTCGCCGTCGTCGGTGAGTTCGGCGAACACGTCCCGCATGTCGTAGGGCTTGTTCGGCTCCACGGGGACGAGTTCGGCGAACCGGGGCCGCCGGTCCTTGCCCGCGTCCCGCGACGGCTCGCCGGGCGCGGGTTCCAGGTAGTTCGACGGCAGCAGCGACACCAGGTAGCGGACGTCGGCGAGGCAGCTCTCCTCGTCGTCGTGCACCACGGTCGCCACGCCGGACGACGCGCCGTGCACGTCCGCGCCACCGAGTTCGTCGTGGCTGACGCGTTCCCCGGTCACGGTCTCGACGACGTCCGGCCCGGTCAGGTACATGCGGGCGGTGTCGCGCACCATGAAGACGAAGTCCGCCAGCGCGGGCGAGTACGCCGCCCCGCCGGCGCACGGCCCCAGCACCACGCTGATCTGCGGGATGACGCCGGACGCTTCGACCTGGCGGCGGAAGATGCCGCCGTAGCCGTTGAGCGCCATGACGCCTTCCTGGATCCGCGCTCCGCCGCTGTCGTTGAGCCCGATCAGCGGTGAGCCGGTGGCGATCGCCAGATCCATCACCTTGTGGATCTTCGCCGCGTGCGCCTCGCCGAGCGAACCGCCGAAGACGGTGAAGTCCTGCGCGTAGACGAACACGCGCCTGCCGTCGATGGTGCCCGAACCCGCGATGACGCCGTCGGTGTACGGCCGGTTCTCCGCCAGCCCGAGTCCGCTCGCCTGATGCCGCCGGTACAGCTCGACCTCGGTGAAGGAATCGGGATCCAGCAACAGATCCAGCCGCTCGCGCGCGGTGTGCTTGCCGAGCGAGTGCTGCCGCCGGACGCCGTCGAGCCGTCCGTCGACGATGTGCTCGCGCAGCTCGTCGCGCTGGGTGCGCAGCAACGGCATCGTCGGTTCCGGCGGGTGCACCGGTTCGGCGCCGCGGGCGAGCGGGATCACCTGCCCGTCCTTGCCCCTCGGGATCCGCGGGCGCCGCAGCCGGTCTTCCGGCAGCGGCACCACCTCGGAGTCCTCCGTGCGCTGAGCGCCCGGATCACCTTGCAGGGTCACGCCGCCTCCTTCATGCGGGCTTCGCGCTCGAGCTCGTCGAGTTCGATCTCGCGCACGATGTCGCGCCAGCACACCCCCCGTCCGAGCCGAGGCATCGTGGTCACCACCGGCGGACGGGGCGCCGGGGCGGGCGTCCCGTCCGGCCGGACGGTGGCGGATTCGTTGATGGTCATGACGATTCCTTTCTCTCAGGCGGATGCACGGACCCTGCCGTCGATCTGGTGGTAGCCGCCGCCGTAGAAGACCAGCGAGTCCTGGGCGGTGCCGCGGCTCGAGGCGACCACCTTGCCGAGGAAGATCGAGTGGTCACCGCCTTCGTAGACCTCGGCGAGCTCGCATTCCAGCCACGCCAGCGCGCCGTTGAGCAGCGGGGCGCCGGTCTGCGGGCCCGCCGTCCAGTCCACCGAGTCGAATTGCGCGAGCCCGGCGGGCCGTCGCCAATCCGCGAAGTACTTCGCCAGGTCCTTCTGGTCCGAAGCCAGCACCGTGACCGCGTACGAGCCCGCCGTCACGATCGCCTCGTGCATCCGGGCCGCGCGGGAAACGCAGCACAGCACCATCGGCGGTTCGAGGGACACCGAGGTGACCGCGTTGGCGGTCATCCCGTGGGCCCGCTCGCCGCCGGCGGTCAGCACGGTGACCCCGGTGGCGAACTGGCCCATCACCTCCCGCAGCCCGGCCTGCGCGGACAACCGGCGTCGTGTCGCGGGCGTCGGCAGGCGTTTCAGCACCGGCCGCGCGGGTTCCTGAGATCCCACCGCAGGGTCCACCGCGCCCACGTCACTCCCCCTTGCCGTTGACCGTGTACGGGGCCAGTGCCTCACGCAACTGCTCCGGGACCCGGCTGGGCACCGTCGCCGTGTTGGGCCCGCGCATGCACGCGATCCGCTGGCGTCCCCGCGCGACCAGCCGCTCACCCTCGTCGGTGAGGTGGACGTAGTCGAAGGTGAACTGGATCTGGGTCTGGGTCAGCTCTTCCAGCCGCAGCCGGATGGACAGCTCGTCGAACGCGGTGATCTCCGCGTAGAACTCGCAATCCACCTTGAGTGTGAACAGCTTGAGGTCGTGGCGGACCTCTTCGAGCACCGCGGGGGCCTTGTCCTTCAGGAACATCTCGCGGCACCGGCCCTGCCAGCGCACGTAGTTCACGTAGTAGACGTTGCCCACCAGGTTGGTCTCTTCGAACCCGACCGTATGGAGGATCTCGTAGTAGTCGGCCATGTCAGTCTTCCTCTCCCTGGAGCACCGCGAAGACGACGGGATCGGTCCGGTCGTTGACGGTCGTCACCCAGGTGGCGATGCGGGCACTGCCGTGGGAAAGCACCGCCCAGCCGTCCGGATCGACCCGGTGCACGGTGAGCGCCTGTGTCATGTCTCCGGTCTTGCGCACGCATTCCAGCGCGCTCCAGACCCTGGTGTGCGCGACCGAAAGCGGCTCGCGGGCGTCCGCGGCAAGCAGTTCGCCCACCGCGAGCAGATCCTCGCCGAGCAGACCGGCCCAGTCCTCGGGTGTCCGTTCGATCGCCGTCTCGACGTCGCACGCGACCTGGCCGGAGCCCGCGATCGCCAGGGTGAGGTCGGCGCTGTGCGACGCGCTCACCTCGACCCCGTCGGCCTCCGGTTTCCCGTCCGGGCGGTAGCGGATCTCGAGCGGGGCGTCGACGGCGCGGCCGGCGGCCAAGGCCGTCTGCGCCCGCCGTTCGGGCGTGGTCTCCACGGAAACGCCCACCGGATCCGGTTCGACGACGATCGCGCGGGACGAACCGAGCAGCCGTTCGACGGAACGCTCCAAATAGGACCCGAGCATCGACGGGACCCAAGGCCCTTCACCGTCACGCTTGCGCACCGCGCGCAGCTTCAGCCCTTCCCACCGCTCGACGAGCGTCCCGTCCGGGTTGCGGACGTCGAGGTCGTAGACGTAGCTGTCGCCGTCCTGCGAACGCTCGCGGGCGTCGAGGAGCACGTACTCCGGGTCCTGCTCGCCGGGCTCGGCGAGGTACAGCCGCTCGATTCCTTGCGGCAGCAGGGTCGCGTCCGGGACACAGCACTGGATGGCGTGCATCATCGCGTCGCGGGTGCCCGGGTCGGCCAGGAGCTGTTCCTGCGGGAGGAACGGCGCGAACCAGTCGACCTCGGCGCCGGTCGCGATCTCCGCGACCGCGTGCCGCGCGCTGGCCCGCCGGTATCCGGTGACGCGCTGGAATCGCTTGCCCTGGAAGAGAACCGTGCCGTACAGCTCGGTCGTCGGGTCGACCGGGACCGGCGGCAGCGCGACGTCGCGGAGCACCGTCTCGCCGAGCGGATCCGGCCGGGAGAACCGCAGCCTGGCGCGGAAGTGGTCGGCGCTGAACCCGGTCTCCCCGCTGCGCAGCACCACGTCCACCGTTTCGGCGTCCCTGGCCAGCGCGGCGAGCCGGATCGTGGTCGACCCGCCCGGCGAGACGATGATCGGGCGCAGGAACTCGACGTCGGAGAACACCGGTGCCGGCAGGCTTTCCACGGCCAGCGCGGCCTTGGCGACCTGGGTCATCGCCTCCATGCCGATCACCGCGGGGAACAGCAGCTGACCGTCGAGCAGGTGGTCGGCCAGATACGGGTCGCTGCCCGCCGAAAGGTCGGCCTCGGTGATCAGCTCGACCCCCGGATAGTGCACGACGGCGCGGTCGACGAAGCGGGTCAGCGGCAGTTCGCGCTTCTCCACCGGCAGGGTGGCCAGCCCCGCGGTACGGCCGCAGACGACCAGTACCGACGGGGCGGCCGGATCGCCGACGACCTGGCGGAGGATCTCGATGCCCTCCTCGGTCGGGATCGGGGTGATGCCGTCGCGCATCAGAGCGCTGACCACACCGAGCTTTTCGCCCATCCCGGTCCCGGACCAGACCGACCATTCGAGTGCGATCGCCCGCGCTCGGGGGTGTTCGCGGCCGAACCGCACGGTCAGTTCGGTCATCCAGTCGTTGGCCGTGGCGTAGTGCGCCTCACCGCGCAGGCCCGCCCGTCCGATGATGCTGCCGAAGGTGACCAGCAGCTTGATCTTGTCCTGGTCGACGGCGTCGAGGACGGCGTTGAGGCCGCCGATCTTCGGCGCCAGCGTCTTGCGGAAGGTCTCCTCGGTCAAGGAGAACAGCGCCGCGGGCTCGTTGCGGCCCGCGCCGTGCAGGACCGCGGTGACCGGGCCGAACTCGGCCTGGATCCGGCCGATGGCGTCCGCCACCTGCTGGGCCGCGGTGACGTCGGCGCGCTCGTAGCGGTAGTCGATACCCGCCGCCGCCATCCGCCTGAGGTTCTCCGAAAGCTCGGTGTCGTCGGCGGGATCGCTCCGGCCCAGCAACGCCAGCTTCGCACCGGAATCCTTGGCCAGCGCCAAAGCGCTTTCCGCGGTGATGCCCTTGCCGCCACCGGTGACGAGCAGGACGTCTTCGGTGCCCAGCGGGGTCCCTTCGGCCTCGGACGGTTTGAGGGCGCCCAGTTTCGGCACCGTGCGGACGCCGGCCGGGTCGTAGCGGACTTCGCTGAAGTCGTTGGTCGCCGCGACTTCGGTGACCACGGTGGACACCGCGATGCCGAGGGCCTCGGGGTCGACCGGGTTCACGTCGGCGAGATCGACGATCGTGGTCCGCGCGGACGGGTCCTCCAGGCGAAGCGTCTTCGCCAGGCCGGAGGCGCCGAGTCCGTGCTGCACCACGACGAACCGCGTGCCGTTGGGCGCGGCCAGCACCGCGCGGCCCGCGTCCAGGAACAACCCGACGTCGTCCGCGTCGCTGTCCTCGTTCAAGCAGAGGAGGACACCGTCGCCGACACCCGCGGTGGACAGCGCCGCACGCAGCGGCTCCGCCAGCGGATGGCCGTCCGGGGCGAACGCCGTCCACTCCGCCCTGGCGAGACCGGCGGTGGAGATGCCCGGGGTGAAGTCGGGCGCCGGCTTCGGCGCGACGACGTACTCGACCGCGAACGGCCGGACCCACGGGCCGACCCCGGCGACCTCGGCCTGGTTGCTGTCGGCGGGTTTGGCGGTCTGTGCCAGTTCGTCGATCATCTCGGCGAGTTCGCCGAGACAGACGGTGGCGAAGTTCGGCATGCCCTCGAGTGCCGGGCGGCCGAGCGCGCGGGTCACGTCGTTGACCAGCTGGCCGACGGTGATCGACGAAAGGTGCAGGTCGTCGAGCGGGTGCGTGTCGGCGGTGACCGCTTCGAGCGGCAGTTCGACGCGTTCGGAAGCGAGCTTGCGCAACAGGTCGAGCGTGCTGCTGCCGCCGCTTTCGGAGGCCTCCCCCGCCGGTGCCGCCTCTTCCGGCGCGGCGACGCGGTCGCGAGTCAGTACCGCGCCGATGGACGGCGCCGCCTCGCACGGGCTGGCCAGGAAGTTGAAGACACCGTCGGCGGGCAGTGCCCGGACGACGCGGCCGGCGAAGAGCGCGGAGGTCTCCAGCGGGGCCCCGAAGGCGAACGCGGCACCGGCGACCTTGAGCACCGCGGCCAGTGTCGGGCTGTCGGTGTCGAGCGGGAGCACCGGGGTGCCGGGCGCGATCTGGCGGAACAGGCCGGTGAGCACCCGGCCGGGACCGACCTCGATCACCAGGTCGCTGCGCTCGGCGACCTTCGCGGCCGCCTCACGGAAGCGCACCGGCAGGACCACCTGGTCGCGCAGGAGATCGCGCAGGTCTTCGGCGGCGTGCAGGACGTCACCGGTCACCGTGGAGACGACGGGCCGGTCGAGCCTGGTGAAGTCGAACGCGGCGAGTTCCTCGGTCATCGCCTCGGCGGCCGGGACGACCGCGGGTGAGTGGAACGCGTGCGAGACGTTGATGCGAGCGGCGGTGACACCCTCGGCGCGAGCGCGGGCGACCACCCGGTCGATCGCCTCCGCCGGTCCGGAAAGGACGGTCTGTTCGGGCGCGTTGTAGCCCGCGATGACGACTTCTTCGCCCTCCGCGAGCCGCTCGGCGACACCCGGTGTGGCGGAGATCGCCGCCATGGCACCGTTTCCGTCGCTCGCGGTCGCCATCACCCTGCCGCGGATCTTGGCCAGCGCGAGGACTTCGCGTTCGGTGAGCGCGCCGCCCCAGTGCAGCGAGGTGAGCTCTCCGAGGCTGTGGCCCGCGACGGTCTGGGCCTCGATGCCGAGGCTCTTCAGGACCCGGAGCCCGGCGAGAGAACCGGTGACGATCCGGGGCTGGGCGACGTCGGTGGCGACCTGGTCGGCGCCGGTGGACAGGCCCGCGGCGCGGTAGATGTCGTCGGCGTGGGCGAAGCGTTTGCGCACCGCGCCGACCGTGCCCTGCCCGGAACCCTGACCGGGGAACAGGAAGCCGATCTTCGGCCCCTTGGAGCGCGAGCTCGCGAAGATGCCCTCGCTTGAGGAAAATACTTCCGGCTCACCCTCACCGAGGAGGTCGAGGAGTTTCGAGAGCTTGCGCTCGGCGTCCTCCGGGTTGGTCGCGACGATCGCGGCTCGCACGGGCTTTCCGGACAGTTCCGCGGAAAGCGTGCCGGCGAGGTCCGCCAGCTCGGCGAGTGAAAGCTTGGGCACGACCTCCAGCAGCCCGGTCACCTGACCGCGCAGCGAGGCCGCGTCGTCGGCGTCGAGCAGCAGCAGTTCGCTGTCCTGCCGTCCGGCGACCAGCGACCGGGTCTTCTCGTCGAGTTCCTTGCGGCGCGCGGCGCCGGGGGCCTCGGTGACGGTGACGTGCGAGTTGATCCCGCCGAAGCCCATCGCCGAGACACCCGCGCGGACCGGGTGGTCCGAGGGCCACAGCCCGGCCTCGGCCGGGACGTACATCCGCGCGGAGTCGCCGACGAGCGACTCGTGCGGGTCGAAGTGGCCGGTGGCGGGCGGGATGACCTGGTGGTAGACCGCCAGGGTCGCCTTGATCAGCCCGGCGACCCCGGCCGCGGCCTTGGTGTGGCCGATGTTGCCCTTGATCGTGCTCAGCGCGGCACGTTCGGCGAGCGGGTCGGCGTCGCGGCGGGCGGTGGAGAGCGCCTCGATCTCGGTGGCGTCGCCCAAAGCGGTGCCGGTGCCGTGGCCCTCGAAGTAGGAGACGGTCTCGACGCCGTAGCCGGCCTTGTCGTAGGCCCGCTTCAACGCCAGGCGGTGACCCGACGCCTCGGGGCGGGTGATCCCACCCTTGCCGTCGGACGAGACACCCCAGCCGCCGATCGAGGCGTAGATCCGCTTGCCCTGCGCGATCGCGTCGTCCTCGCGCATCAGGACGAGCATGCCGGAGCCCTCACCGGGCCAGAAACCGTTGGAGTCGGCGTCGTAGACCTTCATCTCGCGTTTGGCGAGCGCGCCGGTCTTGGCGAAACCGATCACCTCGAACGGGTCGATCGACAAGTCGACCCCGCCCGCGATGGCGACGTCGAGGTCGCCTTCCGAGAGCGCGTTCGCCGCGGTGACCACGGAAAGCAGCGACGACGAACAGGCACCGTCCACGGTGAACCCGCCACCGCCGAAGTCGAAGAAGTTGCAGACGCGGCCGGCGATCGTGTTCGCCAGCCCGCCCGCGAGCGAGTCCTCGTCGATCTCGGGGAACGGCGCCTTGTACTGCGCCTCGAGGTCGTGGAGGAACTCGGCGGTGTCGCCCTCGGCCCAGCCGCGCTCGGCGAGCGCCGCCGCGACCGTGCGGCGCACGTACGGCCAGCGCAGCCGCATGATGTTGGCGCGCGAGAACTCACCGGTGAGACTGTTGCCGATGACCACGCCGGTCGCGGGCCTCGGCAGCCCGTCACCCTCGGGGAAACCCGCGTCCGCCAAGGCCTGCGCGGCGACGTCGAGGGCGAGCCAGTGCGTGGTGTCGGTCGAACGGAACGTGCTGCCCGCGACCTTGTACTTGATCCGGTCGAACTCGTAGTCGCGGAGGACCGCGGCCTTCTGGGCGTAGAAACGGTCCGAAGCCTCAGGGTCCGGCGAGTAGTAGTCCTCGCGGTTCATCCGCTCGTCGGGCAGTCTCCGGAACGCCCGGCGGCCGGCGAGGACGTTCTCCCACAGTTCATCCGGGGACCCGGCGTCCGGGTATCGAAGACCGATACCGACAATCGAAATCCGCTCAACGCTCATGCCACCGCACTCCCCTAGCTCTCAACCACTCAAGTCACGGAATCCGGTCTCGGCGCCCGCTCTGTCCCCAGAAACGCGGGTGCCGCCCGCATCTGCAGTCCCGTCAAGCATGACCCTGAGCGGGGCCGGCAGTCTTCTCTCATGTTGTTGAAGCCGGGCCAACGAATCCGGCGGCCGCCACGGGAATCTGCTCCCCGTGACGGCCGCCGTGATCGTCCGGACCGTTTCGTGCGCCTGGAAGCCGGCTCCGGGCGACGCAGGTGCTCCCGGCTCGCTTCCTTCGGTGCTCGATCCGTCCACTCAGGATCGCCCGCGACGGTGCACGCGGTCTTCTCCTGAACCCGCGCGATCGGTCGCCTGCTCGCGGCCGCCGAAGTCCTTGCCGAGGCCCGCACCGATGCTATGAAAGGCCCGTTACTTGCAAATTTTGCAAGTAACGGGCCTTTCATAGCGTCCCTGAACCCGAAGGCGGCCGCTGAACCCGCGCGATCAGTCGGCTACTGGCGCGGAGACGGCGACGCATCGTTGCGCGGCGGCGAAAGCCGACCACCCCACGAGCTCGATCAGCTCTCGATCGGCCAGGCCCGCGGCGGCGACCAAAGCGTCGTCCACCTGATAGGCCGCCTTCGCGACCACCAGGGCCAGCCGGGCGACCGGATCATCGACGGAATCCACCCAAGACCGGCTCAGCCCCGGCGGCGAACCGTCCCAAGTGGACAGCTCCCGGAGGACGACATCCCGCACGGCAGGAGAGATCGTCAGCGATGCGAAGGCCGACGAGGCACGCGAGAACGCATCCTCGACGACCGGATTTCCCGCGGCCCAAGCGAAATCCTGCGACCCGGCGGGCAGGAAGTCCAAAGAGAGTCCTGGAGAAGCGCCCGAGACCGGCTTCAGGAACCGGCCGAGCATGGACTTCGCCTTGGAACGCGCGGAATCCGGCACGGACGGAGGCAGCGGCGACGGCCCGAGGAACACGCTCACCACCCGGTTCAGGTAGTGGAACGAGAACGCGACCGCGGTCAGCTCGGCCCGCGCCGCGGCGGAGGACGCCGTTGCCCGCGGATCCGCCACCGGGCGGCCCGCCTCGATCGCCTCGGTCACCGAAGACCGCCCGAGCGAGTCCAGCGCCATCCCGTGGACTTCGACGCAATAGGGGCACGAATTCCCCTGCGACACCAGGGTCGCGACGATCTCCCGGTCCGCCCGGCTCGTCGCCCCGTCCGCCACCAGTGATTCCCGCAGCATCGACCAGACGGCCGCGAGCACGGGAGGGGACGGCGAATGCAGCGCGACCGGCGGCGCCAGCATGCCGAAGTCCCGTTCCACCTGGCGGTAGACGTCGCGCACGAGCCCGGTCGCCCGGCCGGCCGGAACCGGCCGGACGTGCCGGACCTCGCGCAGAGACCGCCTCAAGGCGAGTTGCACCACTTTCGGTGTCATGATCAGCTCCCGGCGACCAGCGACAGCTTGCTGACCGCTCGCCGCCCGGTGATGGAACCGTCCGGGGCCGGGGCGCCGTAGGTGACGTCGACGCCGCGAGCCTGCAGTGCCCGCACGATGCCCGGCACCGAACGTTCGGCCAGCGCCGCGATCGTCATCGCCGGGTTCACCGTCAGCGCGCCCGGCACGGAAGCGCTGTCGGTCACGAAGATCCCGGGGTGATTGCGGAGTTCGTGGTTCGGGTGCAGCGCCGAGGTCTCCGGGTCGTCACCGATCCGGCAGGACGCCAGCGGGTGCACGGTGTACGCGCCGACGACGTCGTTGGTCCACGGCGCCACCTTCGCCAGGCCGTCCTTCTCGAGGATCTCCTTGCACTCCGCGTCGGCCAGCGCCCAGCCGTGCAGGGTGTTCGGCGTCGGGTCGTACTTCAGCGGGCCGCGGCCGAGCATCTGCTGTGAGATGCGGTAGGCGTTGCCGGTGGGCGGCGGCGCGCCGAAGACGCCCTCGTTGTCGTCCTCGGTCATCAGGAAGATGGTCAGCCAGGAGGCCCACTGCTTGAGGATCTCCTTCTTCTGCGTACCGAACCAGCGCGGTTCGTCTCCGTCCGGCACCTGCGCGAGGATCGTGCCGAGCCCGGGCGGGAAGTACAGCTGCTCCAGCGAGTATCGCTCGTACTCCGGCAGCGAACCGTCGAGTTTGTCCCAGTTCGCCACGGTCGGGCCCTTGCCGATGTGGTTGGCCTCGTAGACCTTCCCGTCCTCACGGGACAGGCCGAGCACCTCGCGGACCCGCTCCTCGTCGATGATCGCGGTGTTGAGCCGCTCACCGTTGCCCGAGAAGTACCGGCCGACCGCGTGCGGCATGGTGCCCAGCGCCGACTCGGACCGCTGCAGGATCACCGGGGTCGCCCCGGCGCCCGCCGCGATGATGACGACCTTCGCGTCGATCGTCCCGCTGCCGGTCTGCGCCCGGTAGTCCGTGTCGTCGACGATGTTGAAGTGCACGCGGTAGTCGCCGTCGTCGATCCGCTCGATCCGCTGGACCTCGTGCAGCGGCCGGATCTTCGCGCCGTGCGCGAGCGCGGCGGGCAGGTAGTTGGTCAGCAGCGAGCGTTTCGCGTCGAACCGGCAGCCCGCCATCATGAAGTTGCAGTTCACACAGCGGTCGTTGTCCACCGCGACCGGCGCCGGGTTGGCGGTCCGCCCCGAGTGGTCGCAGAACGCGGCCCACAGGCCGCCGGCGTACGAGACGTCGTTCCAGTCCTGTTTGGACACCGGAAGCGAATCCGAAACCCGGTCGTACCAAGGTTCCAGCGAGTCCCTCGTCAGCGCCGACGGCCACATGCGCCTGCCGATGCTGCCGTGCCGCTCGAAGACGAACTTCGGTGCCCGAGGCATCGCGGCGAAGTACACCACGCTGCCACCGCCGACGCAGTTCCCGCCCAGCACGCTCATCCCGTCGCCGACGACGAAGTCGAACGCGCGGGTGTAGGACGAACCGAGCAGGTAGTCGTGCTCGAAATCCTTCGTCTCCAGCCACGGTCCCCGTTCCAGCACGGTGACCTTCGCCCCGCCCGCGGCCAAGTGGTAGGCGGGGATCGAGCCACCGAACCCGCTGCCGACGATGACGACGTCGGTCTTGTCGTACGCGTTCATGCGGGGCTCCCGGAGGGCGTGGTGTCAGGGTGGAGTTGCGCGAGTTCACGACGGTAGGAGAACTTCGGGAACCGCCACAGGCCGTCCTCGTCGGGCGCGGTGTATCCCATCGCCAGCAGGCCGGGGTGGCCTTCGGCGATGGCTTCGGCGGTGTGCTTGTGCGCCGCGCTGTCGAAGGACATGTTGCAGAACAACGCGAGGCTGACCCAGCCGTCCTTTTCCGGATGGCCCGGCGCGGTCAGCGACCGCACCAGCGCCGTCCTGTCCACGAAGGACAGTGCGACGAACGACGGCAGCGTCTCGTCCAGGGTGAGATCGTGTTCCTTGGCGTAGACCTTCGCGTGATCGTTGAGGGCCTGCGCCAGATAGGGCAGTCCGACGGTCACCCCGGTCGCCTCGGTGTGCAGCAGTTCGAGCGCGCCCGCGACGACCGCGCCCGCCCCCGCCGAAGCGCCGGCGATCGCGTGGTCGTCGGGGAACCGCTTCTCCCCCGGCACGATCGTGTCCGCGTAGGCCTCCAAAGTGGACACCTTGACCTGTTCGTCCGAATCCACGGAACCTACCTCCTGTTCCTGGTGTGCACGGTCATCGGCAGGCCGCCGCGCACCCGCAACGACAGCATCGCCTCGGGAACGACTTCGTAACCCGGCAGCTTCTTGAGCTCGAGGTCCCGCAAGACCATCGTCAGTACGAAAACGGCCTCCATCACGCCGAGGCTGTTGCCGATGCAGAACCGCGGCCCGGCGCCGAACGGGATGTAGGCGTACCGGGGCCGCCCGCTCGGCCGGTCCGGATCGAACCGGTCCGGGTCGAACTTCTCCGGATCCGGCCAGAAGTCCGGGTGGCGGTGCAGCGTGTAGGGCACGACGACGACGTCGGAGCCGGCGGGGATGTGATAGCCGCCGATCTCGTCGTCGGCCTGCGCCACCCGCGGCAGCAGCCACACCGGCGGGTACAGCCGCATGACCTCCTCGACCACCCGTGCCGTGTAGGGCAACCGGTGCAGGTCGTCATGCGTCGGCAACTGGTCGCCGAGGACCTCGTCCGCCTCGGCGCGCAGTTTCGCCGCGACGTCGGGATGTTCGTCGAGCAGGTGGAACGCCCAGCCCAGCGTGCTCGCCGTCGTCTCGTGCCCGGCCAGCAGCAGGGTGATGAGCTCGTCGCGCATCTGCTCGCGCGTCCCGTCGGTGGCGATGAGACGCGAAAGCACGTCCTCACCGCCCGCGACCGGATTCGCCAGCCGCTGCTCGACGAGTTCCTCGGCGATCCGGCGGAGATCGTTCCGCGATTCCTTGAACCGCAGTTGTTTCTTCAGCGGGGCCCACTGCGGGACCATGCTCAGGGTCACCGCTTCGAACATCGCCTGGTCCTGCACGGCTTCGAACGAGTGCCCCAGCGAGGTGAACCCGCCGAGGTCCGCGTCGAGCAGTGTCTTGCCGAGCACCCCGAGCGTCAGCCCGGTCATCTCGTGCAGGATCTCCACCGGTCCCTTGGTGTCCCGCAGGTGTTTCACGAGACCTTCGACCTCGTTCGCGACGACCGAGGCCTGCCGCGCGATCCGCTTGGGCTGGAACACCGGCTGGATCGTCCTGCGCTGCTTCTTCCAGACGTCGCCGTCGCTGGTGAGCAGCCCGTCGCCGAGGGCCCGCCGCGCCTCCTGAAGGCCGATTCCCTTGTGGTAGTTGGCCGCGTTGTCCGCGAGCACGTGTTTCGCCAGCTCGGGGTGGTTCACCAGGTACATCGTCTTGGGACCGATCGCGATCCGGACGACGTCGCCGTAGTTCCCCGCCGAGTCCGACATGAGCGCCAGCCGGTCGGTGAAGAGCTTCTTCAACAGACCGAAGGTCGCCCGGCGCGGCGGCCCGGGGGGCGCGAGACGCGCCCCCCGGGTGGTTTCCGCACCGGTGGTCATGCCGCCACGGCCCCGGTTTCTTCGGTTTCCGGCTTCTCGGCCGGCTTGGGCAGGCTCGTGACCTCGGCCGACTTCGCCTGCTCGGCCTCCCACTTCGCGGTGGCCTTCTGCGAGAAGTGCAGGCCCCACAGGAACAGGCCGCGGATCAGGCAGACCCCCGCGGTGGCGAGGAACAGGCCGTACGAAACGTGGACGATCATGAAGAACCCGTAGGCCAGCGCCACCCCCGAACCGAACAGGACCTGCGACGCGGGCTTCGACGGCGTCGTACCGGGGTCGGTGACCATGTAGTTCGTGTAGAGCACGAACGCCACCCCGGTCATCATCCCGAGCGCGCCGGGGATCGCGGTGTCGAACACCAGGCCACGGATGATCGCCTGCAGCGCGAACGTGATCAGCCAGGCGCCGATCAGCCACATCCGCTGGGTCAGCATCGCGTTGAGCACGGTGCCCGAGATCATGATGATGCCGACGATCAGCCAGCCGACCCACGAGTCGACCTGCTCGGTGAAGTGGTAGGGCGGCGCGATGCTCGCCCAGGGGAACACCAGCAGGATGATCGTGATGCCGAAGTTCGACGGGTTCATGTAGTGCCGGAGCCTGCCGCGCACCGGGGCCTGGAGGACCCACTTGGCGCCGACGGCCACCACCACGCCGAAGATCATCACGAGGACCTGGTCGTTGACGTAGGTCAGCATGTTCAGCGCGAGACCGGTGATGTGCGCGGGGAACAGGAACTCCACCAGTCCCTTGAACCCGTTGCCGCGGAAGCGGACGTCACGGCCCTGTACTCGTGCGCCGATGATCTCCAGCAGGATTTCCGTGGTGTAGGCGGTGCCGAGGGCGATGAACGGATAGACCCACGGCTGCTCGAAACCGAGCACGGTGTAGCCGATGATGTTGAAGATCGAGATCGAGATCGCGAACCGGCGAAGGGCCGTGATCGTCTTGTTGCTCTTCGGTGCGGTGAGTGTCTGCTCAGCCATGACGGTCATTTCTCCTTCACCTGGGAGCCGAGCTGCAGCGTGTGGCTACCCGGGGCCAGCTGGATCTCCTGCATGCGGATCTGCCCGGTCAGGTCGCGCCACTGCACGCAGACCTTCACCGGCCCGGTGACCTTGCCGAGGCCGATCTGCACCTCGTGGCTGCGCTTGCCGGAGTGGCCGCTGCCGCCGTCGACGCGGTCGATGTACTTCTTGCCGTCGGGGGTGATGACGGTGACCTGGGCGCCGATGGCCGCGGTGCCACCCGCCTTCAGCGCGCCCGCCGCGGCGGGGATGTCGTGCAGCAGCTTCAGGTTCAGGTACGAACCCGAGTCGGGGCTGACGTTGTGGTAGAAGATCGGCTGCTCCCACTGGCGGGCCACGGCGAAGTCGAGCTTGCCGTCACCGTCGGCGTCGCCGGTGGCGATACCGCGGGTGGGCACCGGGACCGCGAGACCGAGGCGCGGGGCCAGGTCGGTGTAGCGGCCGTCGGAGCTCTTGGCCCAGAAGTGCAGGGTGTGGTCGCCACCGACGTCGTCACCGGCCCGCATGTTCGGCCAGAAGGTGGGGTGCTTGAGCAGTTCGTCGTTGGACGTCGCCAGTTCCTGCAGCTGCGGCCAGCGGTTGACGTCGCCCTTGACGAAGCCGGTCGCCTGGGTGATCACCGATTCGCCGCTGTTGTTGTAGTCGGCGATCTTGACGTCCCAGCCCCAGCCGGACCACGCGGTGCCCGCCTGTGCGCTGCGGTCCACCCACGGCGCCTCGCCGCCCTGCAGACGGCCGCGCAGATCCGCGGTGTCCTTGGCGGTGTTCATGAACTGGAAGTGGCTTTCCTCGATGCCCCAAGACGTCGTGATGTTGCTGACGTACATGTCGTAGAGGCCGTCGTGGTTCAGGTCGCCGAAGTCGACGCCCATGCCCTTGAAGGAGTCGTTGCCGACGACCTTCGACTTGGGTTCGGTGGCGCCGCGGACGCCCTTCACTTCGGCGAAGGAGGTCTTGCCCGCCGTGGACTTGTTGTACAGCAGGCGGTCGTGACCGAAGTCGTTGCCGATGTAGAGCTCCGGCAGGTTGTCCCCGTCGACGTCGGTCGCGCTGACGGCCAGTGCCCAGCCACCGCGGGCGTCGGCCGGGATGGCCTGGTCGTCGCATTCGAAGGTGACCGAGGGCTGGTCGCCCTTCGGGGCGGCGCCGGTGAAGCGGAAGATGTACTTGCCGCCCGCGTTGTCGGCGTGCGACATCGACTTGTTCATCTCGACCCCGCCCTCGACCCGGTCGTCGAGGACCGCGCTGTCGGGGAAGTAGTTGCCGATGAAGATGTCCTGGTGGCCGTCGCCGTCGAAGTCACCGACGGTCGCGGCGTTGGTGTTCCACAGTGGACCGGAGTACTCGCCGTTCTTGACGTTGTTGCCCGGCACCAGTTCCACCGGCACGTAGGACTTCGCGGCGAGCGTGGTCGCGGAAGGCTTGGCGAGGAACACGATCGGCGTGCGGCCCCAGTAGTAGGCCAGCAGGTCGACCCGGCCGTCCTCGTTGAAGTCGCCCGGCACACAGCCCATCGGGGCGATGTACTTGCCCATCGGCAACGGCGCCGCGTCGAGCGCGAACGGCGCGTACCGGTCGCCGCCCTTGCCCGGCGTCGGGGTGACGACCACCTGGTCGCTGCGCGGGTCCACGAAGCACAGGTCGTTGGCGAGCTTGTCCCCGTCGAGATCGTTGACCGCGATCGCGGCGCCGACCGACGAGATCCAGGCGCGGATGTGTTCGTATTCCTTGTTCACCGTGCGGATCGACTGGCTCTTCGCCGCTTCCGGCAGGGCGATCGTCAAGGGTTCGAACGCGTACTTGGAGGCCATGGTGTCCGCCTCGGCGGTGGAGACCGTCGGCAGCTGCGCCACCACGAAGAGTCCCGCCATCAGCAAGAGCGCCACGATGCCCGCAAGCTGCTTGCGGAGCCAGCCCAGGGTCGACCTCATTTGCCTGCACCTCCAGAAGTGAGTACCTCGGCGGCGATGTGCTGTCGCCAGGTTTCGAAATGCGGGAGCTCACCGTCGCGGACCACGGCGGGGCGAACTTCCTGGGTGATGGCCGCGGCGCGTTCGGCCGGCAGCCCGCAGATCGCCTGCGTGGCGACCTCGGTCTCGGGGATCAGCAGCCCGGCCCGGACGCGGGCCTCGGCGGCGAAAGCGCTGCCCTGTGCCAGGTTTCCCCGGTGTTCACCGGCGAACTCGGCCAGCTTCAGCAGCTCGTCGGAGGTGACACCGCACGCGTAGGTCGAGGCGAGCCCGACACCGGCGTAGAGATCCCCGTGACGCCGCTCGGGGAATCTCGCGATCGCCTCGGTGACCAGATCGACGTCGGTACCGCAGATGAACCACAGCGCCCGGCCGATGCCCTGGTCGATCGCCCGCAACGAATACCCGTTGTTGCCGGCGGGCCAGTTGAAGTCCGGGTCCTGGAACTGGCCGTCGATGTACTTGGCGGTCTTGAAGTAGGCCTGGTGGAAGCCGTACCCGTCGAGCACCAGCCAGCGCAGCAACGGGTCGAAGTCCTCGGCGGACGGCCAGCGGAAACGCGGCAGCCGCGCCATCGCCCAGCCGACACCGACGTAGATGATGTAGTCGTGTTTCTCGCCGGGACCGGCGAGGAAGTCCGCGATGTGCCCGCGGCCGCCTCCCGGCAGCCCGTCCAGCATTCCGTACCCCATTCCCGCGCCCTCGTAGGCGAAGCCGCGGTATTTCACCGGAATACTTTCGAGCCATTCTTCCGCCTGCTCGACGGTGCGCGCTTCGACAGCGTGCGCGTAGCCGAGCAGGAATTTCTCACCGACGGTCTCCAGCAATTCTTGAGCGGCTGGGCTTTTCTTGTGGAAACCCCGCTTGTCCAGCGACGTCTCGGAGACATCCGGTGTGATCATGCGACGTCTGAACGTGCGCCAACCATTGCCCAACGCACTCTCCCCCTAACGGGTGGATTCGGATTCAAAAAGGACTGGTTAAAGGCTCACATGTGCGGCGATGGAGCAGCTACTCCACGGTTGCGCCCGCGTTCTCCCGTTTTGCGTGACCGGGAGAACGCGGGAACAAAGCGTTCAGTCAGGCCACCGCACGGAGGTAGCCGGGAGCGGGCATGGTCATCCGGTTGCCGGACGAAGCGGGCCCGCCCGCCAGGGTGATCGCCATCGGGGCGTCGGTCGGCAGCGGGGTGCGCATCGGCATCCGCAGGTGGACCCGGCCGAACCGGGTGATGTCGACGCGAGCGGGAAGGGTGCCCACGGAGAACGAAGAGGCCGCCGTCCCCGCGGCGTGCTCGGCGACCGCGATGACGGTCCACCGGCCTTCAGGGACGTTCTGGATCTCGATGTCCGCGGACAGGACGTTGGCCCTGCCGCCGAACGCGACCGGGCCGCACTGCGGGATCGACTCGGCGAACAGTCCGATGAGGACACTCGCCGGGCCGGCCCCGCGCGGGGTTTCGACGCGCACGCTGATCGTGCCGGTACCGCTGCGCATCGTGGCGCAGCCCATTCCGGCGCTGTGCAACGCCTCCAGCGTGGGGAGGCGCTGGAAATGCGGGGCCAGCGCCACGAGCAGCTTGCCGACCTCGGGGTCGCGGTACTGGGTCGGGGTCATCCCGACCGCACGGGTGAAGCGGCTGGTGAACGTGCCGACGCTGCTGTAGCCGACGCTGCACACGATGTCCGACACCGTCAGCGAAGTCGTCAGCAGCAGTCGTTTCGCTTCGAAGAGCCGGATCGCGGTGAGGTACCGGCCGGGGGTCACCCCGGTCGCCTTGGTGAAGATCCGCGAGAAGTGGAACGGGCTGACGAAGACTTCGGATGCCAGGTCACCCAAGGTGATCGGGTCGAAATACCTCGCGTGCATCGCTGAGATGGCCTGCAGCACCGCGGGTTGCAAGGGGGACGCCGGCTCGATGAGCCGACCGGATTCGATGACGCCTTTCTCGTTCGCCGCCGTGGCGACTGTTCGTAGCTGCATCAGACCAACCTCGGATTCGCCGTCGCTTTTCCTCTGTGGTCAGCAAACGCGTCACCGATTTCGGAGCACTCGACACGCGATCGAGATGGGGTCTGCGCAGGCGTTATCCGGGCCCGCGCGATCAAGCCGGGAGGTCGAGCGCGCACTCCCCGACGCCCACTTCGGCGGGCCATTCGAGTTTGAGGGCACGGTCGACGCGGTCGCCGGCGTCCACCGGGACGGCGTGCGCGGCCAGCCCCATGGCGCGGGCGACGAGGTAGAGCGTCTGTTGCAACGCGCCGACATGCGCGAGGGTCGTGGCGTACGCGCCACCGCCGAGTACCGACGCCATCCGCGGCATCCGCGCGGTCACCGTGATCAGCGCCGAGGGACGCCGGTGGTTGCCGCCGCCGATCATCGCCATGTCGAGCATCGCGTCGAGATCGGCCTCGTCGTCGTTGACCAGGCTGAGCCGGTGGTCGAGCGGGTCGTAGTGGTAGATCCCGCGATCCAGCCCCGAACAGCGGTTCACCGAGACGTACAGCTCGAGCTCGTACAGGCAGGCGACGCTGAAGTACGGCCGCTGCGAAGCACTGTGGCTGGGCCCGTTGGGCATGTGGGCCGGCCCGATCGACCGGATCCGCGCGCCGCGGAACAGGAATTCGCCGAGCTGTTCCGCGGACACCACGCTTTCGGTGAATTCGGGGCAGGTGTGGTCGTTCTCCAGCAAAGCCGTCAGCGTCGGATCGGTTTCCGCGCGGTCGGCCAGATCCGGCCGGTAGAGCGCGTACACGGGTCCCTCGCCACTGGCGGCCTTGACCACCGGTGGTTTTCCCAGCCCGGGAAGATCGGCCGGGCCACCCGGCCGCCAGGTCCGGCTCGTGGTGTGGAACAGCAGTTCGTCCGGGGACCACAGGCTCAGCTCGGGGTCCTCGTCCTCGGCGAACCGGCCTTGCTCCCCGGCGAGCTGGACGACACCCGCCGCGACCAGATAGGACACGATCGCGCCGACCACCCCGGGCTCGATCCCCGTCATGGTGACGATCTCCCCCGTCGACTTCGCCGTCGCCAAGGTCGCGGCGACGTGCACCGCCCACGGTTGGTACAGGACGACGCGGTACCGCGCGGACGGTGACTCCAGCCCCATCCCTTCGGCGTCGGAGCGCAGGGAACAGAAGCGGGACAGGCGGATCGGGCGCGCGGCCGGGATCCCCGCCGGTTCGAACACGGGCGCGAGCGCCACCGGGATCACCGACAGCAGCGGGCCCTTCCCGTCGGCGAGACCGAGCGAGTGCACCACCGAACCGCCGAGTTCCTTGAGCGCCTGGCGCAGCGCGTCGGCGCCCTCGGCCGTCCAGCTCAGCTCGCCTTCGAGATCGGGCTCACGCTCGACCGGCTCCCACGACGACGTCACGTTCGCCAGGGAGACCGGCCCCAAAGCCATCCGCCGCAACGATTCCCGGACCAGCGGCTCCGCACGGTCGAAGTCGTACTCCCCCCACCGGGTGACGACCACCAGTGAGCCGTCCTCACCGATCTCGACAAGACTGTCGTCGGTGAGCGACCACAAGGGGATCGTCTCGGCCACGCCGGTGGGGGGATCAGTCGACACCAGTTGCTCCAGCGGATCTACAAGAACATGGGGAAGGGGTTCAGCCGGTCGTACGACGTGGGTTCGGCGAGCCTGCCGAGCCGCACCGGCACGTCGAACAGCCGCCCGGGGGCGAAGCGGCTCCAGAAGGGCCGCAGCCCCGGAACGACCACTCTGACCACCGGAAGGTCGATGTCGGGTCTGGTCTGATCGAGCACCAGCGTCTCCATCCCCAGCGCGGACAGCTTGCGTACCAGTGATTCCACGTCGTCCCGTACGTCGGGCCGCCGGACGAACTTGAAGTCCGCGGCCCGTCTCGCCGACCGTCCAGGCGCCGGCAGCAGATACGGCTGGTTGGCGACCGTAGCGTGCCGGAGCCACTGCGCCGCGTCGGGATCGTCGAGTTCGACGTCGTTCGCGAGCACCGCCGGGATCATCTGGTTGAGCTCGCTGACCGCCCTCCGCAACGCCGTCCTGGGGTCCAGGTGGGCGCCGAATCCCATCATGACGTTCTCGCGCGGCCCGGCGATACTCCTGGACAGCGCGACCATCACCGGGACACCGAGGTCCGCGGTCAGGTCGAGGACCCACAGTTCCCGGCCCGCCCGCGCGTACTGCCCGACCATCTCCTCGGCCCACGGGTCGTCGAACGAGGCGATGTCGACGCCGGGCAGGGGAAGCCGGTTGTACCACCACATCGCGACGGCGTCGCGTTCGACGAGCTCGAGAAGTCCTTGCAGGATCGCGTCTTCGAGGCTGCTGCCCGCCGCGCAGCCGTTGGAGTCCGCGCGCATCCCGGTGATCCCGCACTCCGGCGGCACGCCGTAGTAGAGGTACGCCGTCGGCATCAGCTTCCGGCGCTGCTGCGAAAGCGACCACAGTGGCGTCCAGTCGACGGCGGCCGATTCGTCGAAGCGTTCGGGGACGTGCTGGAAGATCGCGTGCTTGGCGTTCCATTCGTCGCGAGCGGCGTATTGACGCTCGTCGAAGAGCATGCACGAGTTCGGGTGGACGGCTTCCTCGCCGAGCGCCCGGAAGGTGTCGCGGATCCGCAGTTCGTCGCCCTGGTAGTTCGCCGAGAACCGCTCGATCGCTTCGCACAGCGCGCCGACCTCGGCGTCGAGCGGGCTCGCGCCCTTTCCACCGTTGTCCCCGCGCAGTCCGGCCTGCAGCCCCGCCTCACCGCGCACGCGGCGCGCGACGTTGAGCCCGGAGCGGTAGGCGTTCACGAACGCCGGCGCCCTCGGGTCGCGGGCGACCTCCTTGATGATGCCGGTGACCGGGCTGACCAGGTGGCCGTAGCGGTCGAGCACCTCGACCGGGGTGAGCGTCCGGTGCCCGCCGCCGCCCGACGTCGCCTTCTTGGCTTCCCGCAGCACGATCGGCTCGGCCGTCCGCGCGGCGACGATCCCTTCGTCGCCGCATTCCGGGCACTGCGGACGCCGCCGCAGTTCGTGCAGCCGCCCCTGCAGATCGAGGGTGTCGAGGATCCAGACGGCCTGCTGACCCGGATACCGGTGTCCCGCCAGCCATTTGGACGCTTCGAGGGAGATCAGATGCGACGCGGCCGCGGTCAGCGGCGGCACGGCGGGCATCGGGAACGAGGCGGGACCGTCGTGCCCGAGCACCTCCTGCACACAGGCTTCCGCGTGCCGGTGCCCCCACAGCCGGTTGGTCAGGCAGTGCCAGCAGCCGGACCGGCCGGGCTGCATGATCGGGCCGATCCACACCTGCGACCCCGACGGCCGGGCCAGCAACCAGGGCCTGCCGGTGCGCCGGTGCTCGGCGTCGATCTCGGCCAGCCTCGGGTCGAGATAGTCGTCGCACAGCACGATGGCCAGTTCGGAGGCGGTGCCGACCACCTCGATACCGCTCGCGAGGAGCGCGTTCTCCACCTGGGAGGTGTCCACACCGCGGCCGATCGCGGTCAGGCTCGCCGTCGCGGGCTTCTGCCGGGAGGCCACCGCGGACGCGTCGAGGCCGCACGCGTCCCAGTACGCGAGCGCGCGCTCGTCCCCGCTGAGCTCGTCGGGGACCCGGACGGTGACCAGACCCGCTTCCACCAGGCGCGCCAGCACCCCGGTGACCTGCTCGGCGCTCATCCCCGCCGGGCAGGCGGACAGGACGGCGTCGAGGTCACGAGTGCCGTCGAGCAGGGCCGCCACCGAAGCGACCTGCGCGCCGCGCATCGCGATCACTCCCTGCTCCGAAAACAGGTAGGCGCCGTTGCCCTCGCTGATTTCCGCACGTAGATGCCGTTTGAATCCCAAACCGCCGGTGATGGAGCCGGACCCGTTCAACACGGTCTCGTGCATGGGAACCCCCCTAGGTCGGTGTGGTCACCGAATCCTGCTGCCAGAGAGCACATACCGGCCAGTGCGCGATTCACGGCTCGGATGTGAAAAACCCATGTTTTCCCGGGAGACACGCACGCGGGACCTGGTGGACGGCTCACTGGCCCGGTGACAGGGCGCTCTGTCACTGTCGGTGCACTGGGAAAACGACACGACGCGTATCGAGCTGGAGGGCGCTTGCGATGTACCCCGGATCACGAGTATCGGACACGCACCACGGCTCGGCACCCAACCCGATTCGAACGCTGTCCGCAAGTCCACTCCGCTTCACGCTCCTCGGCCCGCTCGAACTCCTGCGGGACGGGATCGACTACGCGCCGACGACACCGAAGCTGCTGCAGGTGCTCGCCATGCTGGTGATGAGCCCGGGCAAGATCGTGCACATCGACACGATCGTCCAGGAACTGTGGGCCAACGACCCGCCGCGCAGTGTGCGCACCACGATGCACACCTACGTCTACCAGCTGCGCAAGTGCATCGACGAGAACGACCTCGCCCCGTACGGCGAGACCATGCTGGCGACGAAACCGCCGGGTTACGTGTTCCGGATCGACCGCGAGCAGGTGGACGTCTTCGAGTTCCAGGCACTGCAGAAAAAGGGCCGGGAGCTGCAGCTACGCGGCGAGCACGCCGAAGCGGCGAAGTCCTTCCGGGAGGCGCTGGACCTGTGGGCGGGCCCACCGCTGGCGAACGTCCATTGTGGACCGGTGTTGTCTGCGTACGCCGTCGACCTCGTCGAGCAGCGGCGCAGCACCCTGCACCTGCGGATCGAGGCGGACATCGCGGCCGGGATGCGGCACGAGCTGATCGGCGAACTGCGTTCCCTGGTCACCGCGAACCCGCTGGACGAAGCCCTGCACGGCCAGCTCATCCGCGTACTCGGCCGCAGCGGGCGGCGCTCCGACGCGCTCGCGACCTACCGCCAGGTGCGCGCGAGGCTCAACAATGAACTGGGCGTGGAACCCTGCGACGAGCTGCAGATCCTGCACCATGACCTGCTCTCCGAGGGTGAACCCGCGTGATGATCGGCTCCTGCCACGAGAAACGCAAAGTGAGGATCGACGGATGAGCACTCGCACCTATGGACAGTTCTGTGGTCTCGCCAGGGCACTGGAGATCATCGGCGAACGCTGGTCGCTGCTGATCGTCCGTGACCTCGTCCTCGGCCCGAAGCGGTTCACCGAACTGCAGGCGGGCCTGCCCAAGATCCCGGCGAGCACGCTGTCCGCGCGGCTCAACGAGCTCGAGCAGTCCGGGGTGCTGCGGCGCCGCCTGCTCCCCCAGCTCGACGCCGCGGTGGTCTACGAACTCACCGAGTACGGCAGTGAACTCGACCAGATCGTGCTGGACCTCGGCCTGTGGGGCGCGCGGTCGCTCGGGCAGCCCGCTCCCGAGGACGTCTTCACCTTGGACGCGGCGATCCTCTCGCTCTACACGACCTTCCAGAGCGAGCAGGCCAAGGGCACCCACGCCACCTACGAACTGCGCTATCCGGGCGAAATGGTCCTGCACGCGATCATCGAGGACGGCGCGCTCAAGGTGGCGGACGGCGCGCACCCCGGCGCCGACGCGACGATCGAGCCGCTCGGACCGTTCATCAAGGATCTGCTCAGCGGGGAACTCAGCGCCGCCGACGCGGTCCGGACCGGCAAGATCCGGATCGACGGCGCCTTCGAATACCTGGAACTGTTCACCCGGCTGTTCCACATTCCCGCCGCGCCTCAGGTGTCCCACGGAATCGTCATCCACTGACCAACCGGGAAGCCATTCCGTGACCCACGGTGCTTTTCACTGAGCCATTCGTGGTTACCGGCGACCGAACGGCGTAACACCACAGGTCAGATCAGCAATCCGGAGTAACGGAAACGGCCGGTTCGCGAGATATCGTCGATATCCGTCACCGGCCGGTCTTTTCGCCCTAGGAGCCTCTTCATGGCCTCACTCGATTCGCCACGTCCAGGCCTACTCGCCTCGCTCAATGGGAAATACCACCGCGCGGCGCTCAACGTCTTCGCGCTCGTCGTGCTGGCGCACTGGGCGGAACACCTCGTGCAGGCGTTCCAGATCTACGTCCTGGGCTGGAAGACCCCGGACGCCCGCGGCGTGCTCGGCATCCCGTTCCCCAAGCTGATCAGCTCCGAATGGCTGCACTACGGCTACGCCATCGTCATGCTGATCGCGCTGTTCGCCCTGCGCAAGGGCTTCGCCGGCCGCTCGCGGCAGTGGTGGAACCTGGCGCTCGGCCTGCAGTTCTGGCACCACATCGAGCATCTGCTCCTGCTGATCCAGGCGCAGACCGGCTGGCGCCTCGGCGGCGGCACCGCGCCGAGCAGCATCATCCAGCTGTTCATCCCGCGGGTGGAGCTGCACCTGTTCTACAACACGATCGTCACCATCCCGATGATCATCGCGATGCTCGTGCACCGGAAGGCCTCCGCCGTCGAACGGCAGCTGACGGGCTGTATGTGCGCGCCCGAAAGCCGGCGTGAGCTGGCATCTACGGCCTCGTGACCAGGAGACTCTTCGCACTCCTGGCCCTGGTGGCCGCGTGGTTCGGGGTCGCGGTGCTCGCCGCGGCCCCTGCCTCGGCCCACGTCGAACTCCTCGCCTCGAACCCCGCCGACGGCGCCCGGCTCACCTCGGCGCCCGCGCTGGTCTCGATCACCCTGTCGGAGAACATCGGCATCCAGCCCAACTCGATCAAGGTCGTCGATCAGCAGGGCACGAACGTCGTCAGCGGACCGGTGTTCCAGCCCGGTGACGTCGCCGAGCAGGTCGCCGTCAAACTCGAGCCCGATCTCCCCGATGGCAGTTATCTCGTCGAGTACGCCTTCGTCTCGACGGACTCCCATCCGGTGCGCGGCACGATCGCGTTCGTGATCGGCACCGGGCCGCTCATCACCTCGGCGGGCGCGGTGTCCGCGTCCACCGGGACCGATCCGGTGACCGACGCGCTGTTCACCACCTTCCGCTGGGGCTCGTTCGGCGGTGTCGCCCTGCTCGGCGGCCTGGTGTTCGTGCTGGTCTGCCGTCCGGCGGGCCGGACCGACCCGGCGGCGCGGAAGCTGATCACCACGGGCGTGTGGCTCTCCGCCGTGACAGCCGTGGCCGGGTTCCTGCTGCAAGGCCCCTACGTCGCGGGCCGGGGCGTCGGCTCGGTCTTCGACCCCGCGCTGATCGAGGCGACCCTGCGGGTGGCGTACGGGAAGCTGCTGCTCCTGCGCCTGGCCGCGATCGTCGCACTCGCCGTGATCGCGCGGAAGCTGCTGGCCGCCGACCAGCCGGAACGTCTCCGATCGCGGTACGAGAACCTCGGCATGGCGGCCGCGTTCATCGTGATGCTGAGCTTCTCCGCGACCGGGCACGCGGTGGCCGACAAGATCATGTTCCTCTCGGTCAGCGCCGACCTCGCGCACTTCGGCGCGATGGCCGTCTGGGTGGGCGGGCTGATCCAGCTGGCCGTGCTCCTGCGCGGCAGGTATTCGGCGGACGAGGCCGAACCGGCGTTGGCACGGTTCCACCCGATCGCCACCTGGTCGATCGTGATCATGGTGGTCAGCGGCGCCTATCTGGGCTTCCGGCTCGTCCCGTCGGTGGAAGCGCTCTGGACGTCGGCCTACGGCATCGTCTTCCTGCTGAAACTGACCGGATTCGCCGCGTTGCTGCTGGTGGCGAACCTGAGCCGCAACGCGGTGCGCCGCGGGATCGCCGGTCGCGGAGGCACCGGTGTGGTGACCGCCGACCTGCGGAAACTGCGGGTCAGCGTCGGCGTCGAGGTGCTGATCGTGGCCGTGGTCCTCGCGCTGGCCGCGGCGCTGTCGTCGATGTCCCCGACCGGCTGATCAGCGCTCGGTCACCTCGTCCGGCGGGACGAACGGCCCCCAGGTGAAGGCCCGGAGCCACGGTTCCGGATCGCCCAGCCAGTCCAAGGCGGCGATCTGGGCCGGGCTCCGGCGCCCGGCGAGCGTCCGGTACAGGTCAACGGGCGGCCCCGAGAGCACCGCGGCGACCGGTTCGGTGCCGGCGATCCAGGTCGCGCCCTCGATCTCGATCCGCATCCCGGGCAGCCCGTGGCTTCCCAGCGAAGAGGCGAGGCCGCTGACGAGCACTTCGAAACCACGAAGCCAGGCCGCGTGCGCCTCCGGCGGCGGAACGCCGAGCGCGTACCGGAGATCGAGTTCGTGGGTGAAGGCGTCCATCACCATGATGTCGCCGCGGCTCTTTCCTTCGCCGTCCGCGGCGAGGAGGGCGTCGGCCTCGGGTCCGCGTTCGAGCCAGAGCCGCAGCAGTTCGGCCGCCGACGCCCGCTCCGGGACCGGGCACGGTTCTCCCCCGAACCGGGTGATCACCCGATCGCAGATTTCGGTCAGATGCGCGAGCAGGTCCCGCACGGTCCACTGTGGACAAGCCGGTACGGTACGGCCGCCCGCGCCCGCGTGATCGGTGAGCAAGATCGCGATGTTCTCTCTGACCTGCCGATACCCTTCGGCCGCGGTCGCCGTATTCCAGCCAGGGACCCGAATTCGGCTACTCGTCACGCGGCCACCTCCATGGGGCGTCTAGCGCTGATCGTCCATTCTCCCACCGGTTCCAGGATCACCCTTCTTCCCGCTTGCGCGGACCGCTCGGCGCAAAGATCACCCACCAGTGACGCGTGTCGACGCGGCTTCAGGCACACTGGTCGAAGAAAGCCCCGTGCTGCAACGACTCTGCCGTTCGCAAGAAGTCGCGCACCGGTGACGGATCGCCCACCGTGGAGGTGACCAATGGAAATGCCCGGCTTCGATCTGGCGTGGCGTGGTTTCAACCGTGCCCAGGTCCGGGAATTCGTTCGCGAGGTGGAAACCGAGCTACGGCGCGTGGCCGCCGAGCGCGACGAAGCGATTCGCCGCGGGGAGGCTCTCGCCGCCAGACTCACCGCCGCGCAAGAAGAAAACCGCGAGCTGAAGGCCAGCGTCGACCGGATCAGCCGCGTGCCGATCGCACCGGACGCACTGCAGGAGCGATCGCGCCGGATGCTCGAACTCACCCGCGAAGAGGCCGACGACATCACCGCGCGCGCCACCGAGAAGGCCGCCGAGGCCGAGGCGGAGCGGAGGCGGATCACCGAAGACTTCGAACGCGCCATGACGCTGCGCCGGGCGGAGGCGATGCGCGCCCTCGCCGCACAGGACGAAGCCGCGCAAGCGAGGGCACGAAAGCTGCTCGAAGACGCCGCCGAAGAGGGCGAGCGCCTGGTCGCCGAAGCGCGACAGCAGGCCGATGTGGCCCTCGGCCTGCGCGCTGACGTGCTGAAACAGTTGGTCGGCTGCCGCGAACTGCTCACCGAGGCCGATTCGGTCCTGGCGATCACCGTCGACCCGAAACCGGAAGTGCCCGTTCAGCGCCGGAGCAGGTCAGAGACCCGCGCCGGCACCGAAGCGGCCGCCACTTAAGCGTTGTCCCCCGACGAATAGACCACCGGCCGGATCTCCATCGCGTTGATGTGCGCGTCCGGGATCTGGCCCGCGATCTCGATCGCGCGCTCCTTGCTGTCGCATTCGACCAGGTAGAAGCCGGCCAGGTACTCCTTCGACTCCGCGAACGGGCCATCGGTGACCACCGGGACGCCGTCACGCACTCGGACCACCGTGCTCTCCTTCGGCTCCCCCAGCGCCTGCGTCCCGAGCAGCTCGCCGCTCTCGGTCAGCTTCTTCATGAAAGGGTCGATGCGGGCGACCACCTCGTCGCGCTCGGCCTCGGGCAGGGCGTCCCACGCGGTGGGGTTCATCGTGATCATGATCATGTACTTCATCGGTGTTCCTCCTGGTCGTCCGGCCGGGTGCCCGGCCGTTCACGCTTGAGTCGGAGCCGCCGGATCCTCCTCGACATCCTGGCACCCGCGAATTTCGCCCGCCCGGGGCGGATACGTGGGGAGGGTATACTCGGCGACGGCTGGGGAACGACGAGAGAACGGGTGCGGAATGACGGGCTACGGCAGCGAGCGGGAGGCCTACCTCAAGCGCCTGCGCCGGATCGAGGGGCAGATCCGCGGATTGCAGCGGATGGTCGAAGAGGACAAGTACTGCATCGACATCCTCACGCAGGTGTCCGCGGCCACCAAGGCGCTGCAGTCGTTCTCCCTCGAACTGCTGGACGAGCATCTCGCCACCTGCGTGGTCCAGGCCGCCGCCGCGGGCGGTGAAGAGGCCGACCTCAAGGTCCGGGAGGCGTCCGACGCCATCGCCCGGCTGGTCCGCTCCTAAGCGATCCCGCGGAACCCGCGCAGCCTCAAGCTGTTGGAGACGACGAAGACCGAGGAGAACGCCATCGCGGCCCCGGCGATCATGGGGTTGAGCAGGCCGAGCGCGGCCAGTGGCAGCGCGGCGACGTTGTAGGCGAACGCCCAGAACAGGTTGCCCTTGATCGTGCCGAGCGTCCGGCGCGAAAGGCGGATGGCGTCCACGGCCGAGCGCAGGTCACCGCGCACCAGGGTCAGGTCACCCGCTTCGATCGCGGCGTCCGTCCCGGTGCCCATCGACAGGCCGAGGTCGGCCTGCGCGAGCGCGGCCGCGTCGTTGACGCCGTCACCGACCATGGCGACCACCCGGCCCTCGGCCTGCAGCCGCTTGACGACGTCGACCTTGTCCGCGGGCAGTACCTCGGCGACGACCTCGTCGATTCCCACTTCGGCGGCGACGGCGTTCGCGGATCCGGTGTTGTCGCCGGTCAGCAGGACCGGCCGGAGCCCGAGCGCCCGGAGCTCCTTCACGGCCTGCTTCGAGGTCGGCTTGACCGTGTCGGCGACCACGAGCACACCGCGTGCCTCGCCGTCCCAGGCGATCACGATCGCTGTCGCGCCACGCTCTTCAGCCGCGGCTTTGACCTGCGCGAACTCGTCTCCGACGGTGATGTCGCGCTGCTCGAGGAGGGCCGTGCGGCCCGCCAAGACCGTCTTGCCTTCGACCTCGCCGACAACACCCAGGCCCTCGACGTTGCGGAACCCTTCGACCGGCGGCAACTCGCCCAGCCGCTCTTCGGCGGCCGCGACGATCGCACGGGCGATCGGATGTTCGGAAGCGTGCTCGACCGCGGCGGCGAGCCGGAGGACCTCGTCGGCGCCATGCAGGTCGGTGAGGCTCATCTTCCCGGCGGTCACCGTCCCGGTCTTGTCCAGGACGACGGTGTCGACCGCGCGAGTGGACTCGAGTACCTCGGGACCCTTGATGAGGATGCCCAGTTGCGCGCCGCGGCCGGTGCCGACGAGCAGCGCCGTCGGCGTGGCCAGGCCGAGCGCGCACGGACAGGCGATGATCAGCACCGCGACGGCGGCGGTGAAGGCGGCGTCCGCGCCGCTGCCCGCCCCGAGCCAGAAACCGAGCGTGCCGACCGCGAGCGCGATCACCACCGGGACGAACACGGCGGAGACGCGGTCCGCGAGCCGCTGGACCCGCGCCTTGCCGTTCTGCGCGTCCTCGACCAGCCGCGCCATCCGCGCGAGCTGGGTGCCGGCGCCGATCCGGGTGGCACGGACGACGAGCCTGCCGCCCGCGTTGACCGTCCCGCCGACGACGGCGTCGCCGATGGTCACCTCGACCGGGACGGCTTCCCCCGTCAGCATGCTCAGGTCGACCGCCGATCCACCGTCGGTCACGACGCCGTCGGTGGCGATCTTCTCCCCCGGCCGCGCGACGAACTCGTCACCGGTCTTCAGCTCACCGATCGGGACGCGGCTCTCGACCCCGCTTCTGAGGACGGCGACGTCCTTCGCGCCGAGTTCGAGCAGGGCACGGAGGGCGGCGCCGGAGCGGCGCTTGGACCGGGCCTCGAAGTAGCGGCCTGCCAGCAGGAAAGTGGTGACCCCGGCGGCGACCTCGAGGTAGAGGTTGCCGGAGCCGGAGCCGCGTTCCATGGTCAGCTCGAAGCCGTGACGCATGCCGGGCACCCCGGCGGTACCGAAGAGCAGCGCGTACAGCGACCAGAGCGTGGCGGCGACGACGCCGAGGGAGATCAGGGTGTCCATGGTGGCGGCGCCGTGCCGGAAGTTCGTCCAGGCGGGGCGATGGAACGGCCACGCGCCCCAGGTGACGACGGGCGCGGCCAGAAGGAGTGAGACCCACTGCCAGTAGGTGAACTGCCAGGCCGGGACCATCGCCAGCACGATCACCGGAACAGCGAGCGCGGCGGAGACCCAGAGCCGCCGACGGAGACCGTCCGTGTTGTCCGTGCTGTCTTCGTCAGGCTCTGGTTTCGGCGGCTCGGCCGTGTACCCCGCGGACTCGACGACACCGACGAGGTCGTCGACCGACACCGCGGCCGGGAAGTCGACCTGCGCCTTCTCGGTGGCGTAATTGACCGTGGCGGAGACGCCGTCGACCTTGTTCAGCTTGCGTTCGACCCGGGCGGCGCAGGAAGCGCAGGTCATCCCCCCGATGACCAGCTCGACGCGCTGCGATGTCTCGACGCTCACGGCGTGCCTCCCGTGTGCCCCTCGTGATGCCCTTCGTGCACGCTGGTCGGCGCGGGCGGGACCGGCGCCGGCGCCTCGTCCAGCGGCCCGACGGCCGAACCGATCGCCCAGGCGACGACGAACACCGCGGCCAGAGCCGCGGCGAACGCCGACACCTTGACGGCTGTACTCACGAGACGAGCTGGTAACCGGCCTCGGTGACGGCCGCGTCCACAGTGTGGACATCGAGCGCGGTATCGCTGGTGACGGTTACTTTGCCACTGGCCACGTCCACGTTCACGGCGCTGACGCCCGCGATGCCGCTGACCTCCTCGGTGACGGAGGAGGCGCAGTGCCCGCAGGACATGCCCTTGACGGTGTAGGTGGTTTCGGCCATCGGTACGAACTCCTCTACAGGACTAACGAAGCGATCACTTCCTTTATACCCCATGGGGGTAGGGGTGTGCATCGAGGGGGCGGGCACACTGCGGCGATGAGGAAGATCTCCGCCATCGGCATCGGCGCCGGCGACCCGGAACACCTGACCGTCCAGGCCGTCCGGCTGCTGAACGAGACCGATGTGTTCTTCGTTCTCGACAAGGGTTCAGAGAAGCAGGACCTGGTGGGCCTGCGCCAGGAGATCCTCGACCGGTTCGTCGAGCGGCCCGGGTACCGCGTCGTGCGGGCACCGGACCCCGAACGCGACCGCACTCCGGGCGACTACCGGAAGGCCGTCGCCGACTGGCACCGGCTCCGCACCGACGTCTACGAGACCATGATCGGTTCCCTGGGTCCCGACGAGCGGGGCGCGTTCCTCGTCTGGGGCGACCCGGCGCTGTACGACTCGACCCTGACCTTGCTGGACGCCGTGCTGGAACGGGGCAACGTCGAGTTCGAGTACGAGGTCGTCCCCGGGGTCAGCAGTGTGGCCGCGCTGACGTCCCGGCACCGGACCACGATGAACCAGATCGGACGGCCGGTGCTGATCACGACCGGCCGCCGGCTCGAGGCGGGCTGGCCCGCGGACGTCGACGACGTGTTCGTGATGCTGGACGCGGGGTGCACGTTCACGAAGTTTGTGGATGCGGGCTTGGAGATCTACTGGGGCGCGTACCTCGGGACTCCCGACGAGCTCCTGCTCTCAGGACCCCTGACCGCCGAACTCGCCGCGGAGATCCGCTCCGTCCGCACTTCGGCGCGCTCGCGGAAGGGCTGGATCATGGACATCTACCACCTACGCCGCCCCGCCCCTCGTGAGCGGTAAAGGCGGTTAGAACCGTCCTTGCCACTCACGAGGCTGCGCGAGGGTGTCGTGTCCGCTGTCGGTGGGCCGAAGGGGCCCTTCGGTCTAGTCGGAAGTACGTGAAGGCCCCCTTCCTTGCGTTAGACGCAGTGAAGGGGGCCTTCATGTACTTCCCGCGGTCCAGGAACCGTATGGGGTGCGGGTCTCGTGAGGCTCTGGGTCTGGGCATGAAAGAGGGTCCAGGCCCCGGGAGAACTCGTGGTTCTCGACCGGGGCCTGGACCCTCTTCTTTTTCAATTTTAGTCCGGCGGTGTCCTACTCTCCCACAACCCTTCGGTTGCAGTACCATCGGCGCTGTCAGGCTTAGCTTCCGGGTTCGGAATGGGACCGGGCGTTTCCCTGACGCTATAACCACCGAAACACTGT
>NZ_JAJPWP010000008.1:0-502599 GCF_046549035.1 Amycolatopsis sp. lyj-90 | reverse complement strand
ACCCGTTCGCCACTAATCCACCCGAAGGCTTCATCGTTCGACTTGCATGTGTTAAGCACGCCGCCAGCGTTCGTCCTGAGCCAGGATCAAACTCTCCAACAATGTCTTCGAATTCAATCGAGGCAATTTAATGCACTCAAAGGAACCTCAAACGAGGTTCAAATACATAAGCTCTACTGGCTTAGTTCACTAGCACACTGTTGAGTTCTCAAGCAACACACCCCGAATCGCACCGCAGTCACGCGGCCTTATCCGAAGCAGTTATTTCTAGCAGTTTTTGGTGAGCCACCCACTCAATCACCCTGAGGTGAGAGCTTGGTTCGTGTCTCTGTCTTTCTCTTTGCCACCCGGTTTCCCTGGCGACTTGGAGAACTTTACATGGCCGGAAACCCCCCAAAACAGGGGGGTACCTTAACTGCGTTTCCGCAGGTCAGAAGCAGGAAACCGGCCCGGAACGGTCGATCACCCGGCGATCGACCCGGGAGCGCCCCAGGTGAACGCCGAGAAGAAACATTGCTCCGAGTACATTGCACCGTATTGAACTCCTGGATTGCTCCGATTAGCGTCGGTCTCATGAGCACTGCGGAACTCGACGGCATCTCCGTCGCCTACGACGACCTCGGCACCGGGTTGCCCGTCGTCCTCGTCCACGGCCACCCCTTCAACCGTTCGATGTGGCGGCCCCAGGCCGAACGCTTCAGCCTGGAGGGCTACCGGGTCATCACCGCGGACCTCCGCGGGTACGGCGAGACCACCGTGGTCCCCGGCAAGACCGGCCTCGACGTCTTCGCCGCCGACATCGCCCGCCTCGCCGATCACCTGGGCATCGAGCGGTTCGTCCTCGGCGGTCTCTCCATGGGCGGGCAGATCGTCATGGAGTTCCACCGCACGTACCCCGAGCGCGTCCTCGGGCTCCTGCTCGCCGACACCTCCCCTCAAGAAGAGACAGAAGAGGGCAAGCGCGTCCGCAACGAGACCGCGGACCGGGTCCTCGCCGAGGGCATCGGCTGGTACGCCGACGAGGTGCTGACGAAGATGGTCTCGCCGGAGAACGTCCGCACGATGCCGGACGTGGCGGCGCACGTCTTGCAGATGATGCGCACGACTCCCCCGGAAGGAGCGGCGGCTGCGCTCAGGGGACGGGCCGAGCGGCCCGACTACCGGGAGAGCCTCAAGAAGGTCGCCGTGCCGAGCCTGGTGGTCGTCGGGACGGAGGACGAGTTCACGCCCGTCTCGGACGCCGAGCTGATGCGCGACCTCATCCCCGGCTCCACCCTGGCGGTGATCGAGGGCGCCGCCCACATGCCTAACCTGGAGCGCGAGGCCGAGTTCGACGCCGTGTTCGCACGGTTCCTGAAAGAAGTTGGGTGATCGTCTCCATGTCCCAGAAGATCGTTTTCGTGACCGGTGCCAGCGCGGGGTTCGGCGTAGAGATCGTCCGCCGGTTCGCCGCCGACGGCGCCAAGGTCGTCGCGGCCGCGCGCAGCAAGGACCGGCTCGACAAGCTGGCAGGCGAACTCGGCGAGAACGTCCTGCCGATCGAGCTGGACGTCCGCGACGCCGACGCGGTGGCCGCACTGCCGGAGTCCCTGCCCGAGGAGTTCGCCGAGGTCGACCTGCTGGTCAACAACGCCGGCCTCGCCAAGGGGCTCGAGCCCGCCCACCGGGCGAAGCTCGACGACTGGGACCAGATGATCGACACGAACATCAAGGGTCTCGCGCATCTCACCCGCGCGTTGCTGCCCGGCATGGTCGAGCGCGGCCGCGGGCACGTGATCAACATCGGGTCGATCGCGGGCACCTACCCGTACCCCGGCGGCAACGCCTACGGCGCGACCAAGGCGTTCGTGCACCAGTTCAGCCTGAACCTGCGGGCCGACCTGCACGGCACCGGCGTGCGGGTGACCAACGTCGAGCCCGGCATGGTCGGCGGCACGGAGTTCTCCGTCGTCCGGTTCGAGGGCGACCAGGGCAAGGCCGACAACGTCTACAAGGGGACGACGCCGCTCACGGCCGCCGACGTGGCCGAGTCCGTCTTCTGGGCGGCTTCGCAGCCGGAGCACGTGAACATCAACGTCATCGAGTTGATGCCGGTGGTGCAGACCTTCTCCGCGCTTCAGATCCATCGTTCGGAGTAGCTGTCCCTTGAGGGTGGTGGTGGGGCGGGGTCTGGGCTAGAGACCGAAGAGGTCGAACAGCGCCTGCTGTTCCGGGCTCCGCTCGGTCAGCAGGCGCCGCGTCCGAGGGCGGCCGCCGGTGGACGGATACCGCAGCACCGTCTCCCCGATCCCCGCCAGGCTGTCCATCAACTCGCGGACCGACAGGTTCATCCCCGCCCGGTCGGCCTCGCGCCGCATGAGGTGCGTGACCGTCGACGCGAGCACCGTCACCAGCGTGTGGACGGCGATCCGGTGCGGGGTCCAGTCCCAGCGCGGGGCCGGACCGGCGACGGCGGAGCCGGTCAGCCAGCGGAACGTCGAGTCGAGGTGCGTCCGGGCGCGGTAGGCGGTGACGACCTCGGACACCGGCCAGTCGTGGTCGGTGACCAGGACCTGCTTGCCGAAGAACTCCTCGCGCAGCCGGGACACGGCGGCGTCGTCCACCTTCCACGTCAGCCGGATCTCCCCCGGCCTGGTGCCCGCCAGAGAAGGTGAGAGCACCCGCTCGACGCGGCGGCCGCGCGTGATCCGCGCGATTTCGGCGTTCACTTGGCCGCGGTCGCCCCGGTAGGTGCCCGCGGCGAGTGCGGCGCCGAGGCCGGCGAGCTCGCGGGTCGCGGTGCCGAGTTCGTCGCCGAACGCCCTGGCCTGCGCGTTGTGCAGGATCTCCGAATGCGTCAGGATCACGCGCCGCCGCACGCCCCCGACCACGGCTCTGGTGTCGAAGGCGGTCAGCCCGGCGAAGCGCACCGGATCGACGGGCTTGCGCGCGGACGCCGGTTTCGCCAGCAGGTCCGGGTGGTCCGCAAGCGGGAGCGCGCCGACGAAATGCCGTCCGAGGTCCAGTTGCGCGGCCTGACCGGCGGTGAAGACCAGCGTGACGTCGCCCGCCGGGTACCGCTCCCGGAGGTCGTCCGCGAGCGCGGCGAACGGCGGTGCCCCTTCCCTCGGATAGATGTGGGACGCCAGCGGGATCGCGCCGTCCTTGGTGACCACCAGGCCGAGGCCTGCGAGTTCGCAGCGGCAGGGGTCGGCCGTGGTGAAGGTGGCGAACTGCGGCACGTCGACGGCGAGCGCGGCGTTCCCCGTCCCCAGCGCCGAGAGCACCGCTTCGGCGACGGCGGTCTCGATCCGCGTGATCCGTTCCGGGGTGAGGCGTTGCAGTGCTCGCCAGTGATTCGCCAGGTCGGCCTTCAGGAACTCGCGCGCGACGCCGTGTTCCCACCAGGAAGCCAGGTCCGTGTCCGGCGCCGTCGCCCGGTGCAGGACGGCGAGCGCGAGATGTGAGCCCAAGGTGGTCTCGGCGCGCTGGGCTCCGACGGCTTCGTCGACCCGGCGGACGAAACCGAGCCGCCGCAAAGTGGCCCACACGGCCGCGACGTCGCCGAAGGTCCGGTGCCGCGCTTCGCCGGGCGCGGAGACGTCGCCGTCCATCGCGCGCCCGATCTCCTCGGCCGTGCCGAGGTAGCGCTGGGACACCACGCGGGGCTCGCCGTCGACCCTGGCGGAGGTGACGAGGTAGTAGTAAGTCCGCCCGCCGACCTTCTTGCCGATCACCGAAGCCACACTTTAGGTAATACACTCCGGCCCACTGATCGGCAACCAAGATCGCGCTCTGACCAGCGGAAACAGTGACGATACCCACGTGGGTGACACGGTGGCGGGATGCGCACTGGCAGCTGGAGCGAGTCCGGCCATAGCGTGCGGGAATGGCATCCCCCGCTGACGCGACCGCCCCCACCACCTCGGCGATGCGCCGTGCGCTCGCCAGGGCGCGCGATGGGAAGACCCTAGACCTCACCGAGGCCTCGATCCTGCTCCAGGCGCGCGGTGACGATCTCAAGACACTGTCCGACCACGCTTCCCGTGTCCGTGACGCCGGGCTCGTCGCGGCCGGCCGTCCCGGCGTGGTCACCTACAGCCGTTCGGTGTTCATCCCGCTGACCCGGTTGTGCCGGGATCGCTGCGGCTACTGCACTTTCGCGACCGTCCCGGGCCGGGTCGAGTCGCCGTTCCTCTCCCCCGACGAGGTCCTCGACATCGCGCGCAAGGGTGCCGCGATGGGCGTCAAGGAGGCGCTGTTCACCCTCGGCGACCGTCCGGAGGACCGCTGGACGGCGGCGAAGGACTGGCTCGACGCCCACGGCTACGACGACACGCTGTCCTACGTCCGGGCGATGGCGATCCGGGTCCTCGAAGAGACCGGCGTACTGCCGCACCTCAACCCGGGCGTGCTGACCTGGCAGGACTTCCAGCGGCTCAAGCCGGTTTCGGCGTCGATGGGCATGATGCTGGAGACGACCGCGAAGCGGCTCTACACCGAGAAGGGCGGCCCTCACTACGGCTCGCCCGACAAGGACCCCGACGTCCGCCTGCGCGTTCTCGAAGACGCCGGCCGCAGCTCGGTGCCGTTCACGACGGGCATCCTGATCGGCATCGGCGAGAACTTCGAAGAGCGCGCCGACACGTTGTTCGCCATCCGCAAGGTCGCCAAGACCTACGGCGGCATCCAGGAAGTCATCGTGCAGAACTTCCGCGCGAAGCCGGACACGAAGATGCGCGCGACCCCGGACGCCGACCTCGAGGAGCTCGCCGCGACCATCGCCGTCGCGCGGCTCGTGCTCGGACCGCGGATGCGCATCCAGGCGCCGCCGAACCTGATCGGCCAGCAGTACGAACTGATGCTGAACGCCGGCATCGACGACTGGGGCGGCGTCTCCCCGCTGACCCCCGACCACGTGAACCCCGAACGCGCGTGGCCGCAGATCGACGAGCTCAAGCGCCGCACCGAAGCGCTCGGGTTCACCGTGCGCGAGCGGCTCCCGATCTACCCGGAGTACGTCAAGACCGGCGAGCCGTGGCTGGACCCGCGGATGAACGCGCATCTCGCGCCGCTCACCGACACCGAGACCGGGCTCGCGATCGAAGAGGCCATCCCGGTGGGCATCCCGTGGCAGGAGCCGGACGGCGGCTGGAAGGAGGCCGGGCGCACCGATCTGCACGTCGAGGTCGACACCGTCGGGCGGACGGAAGACCGCCGCAGTGACTTCGACTCGGTCTACGGCGACTGGGCCGAGATCAAGGGCAACATCAAGACCGCGCCGCAGCGGTTCGACACCGACATCCGGGATGCCTTGCGCAGCGCGGAAAAGAACCCCGCCGGGCTTTCGGACGACGAGGCCCTGGCACTGCTGCACGCCGACGGCCCGGAGCTCGACGCGTTCACCAAGATCGCCGACGACCTGCGTCGCGAGGTGAACGGCGACGACGTCACCTTCGTGGTCACGCGGAACATCAACTTCACCAACGTCTGCTACACCGGCTGCCGGTTCTGCGCGTTCGCCCAGCGGCGCACCGACGCCGACGCGTACACGCTTTCGCTGGAGCAGGTCGGCGACCGGGTCGACGAGGCGTGGGCCGCGGGCGCGACCGAGATCTGCATGCAGGGCGGCATCCACCCGGATCTGCCGGGTACCGCGTACTTCGATCTCGCGGCCGAGGTGAAACGGCGTCAGCCGGGCATCCACCTGCACTCCTACAGCCCGATGGAGGTCGTCAACGGCGCTTCGCGGACGAACCTCTCGATCGAGGACTGGCTCGCCCAGGCGAAGGCGTCCGGCGTCGACTCGCTGCCGGGCACGGCGGCGGAGATCCTCGACGACGACGTCCGCTGGGTGCTGACGAAGGGCAAGCTGCCGACGTCGGAGTGGATCAACGTCGTCACCACCGCGCACAAGCTCGGCATCACGACGACGTCGACGATGATGTACGGCCACGTCGACACTCCCGCGCACTGGGTCGGGCACCTGAAGCTGCTGGCGAAACTGCAGCGGGAAGGCCTGGAGCGCAACGGGCGGCGCGGGTTCAGCGAGTTCGTGCTGCTGCCGTTCATCCACCAGAGCTCGCCGATCTACCTCGCCGGGCTCGCCAGGGCGGGCACGACGCTGCGCGAGAACCGCGCGGTGCACGCCCTGTCCCGGCTGCTGCTGCACGGGATGATCGACAACATCCAGAGTTCCTGGGTGAAACTCGGCGAAGAGGGCAGCCGCGCGGTGCTCCAGGGCGGGGTCAACGACATCGGCGGGACGCTGATGGAGGAGACGATCAGCCGGATGGCGGGTGCGGCCAACGGGTCGTACAAGACGATCAGCGACATGCGCGCGATGGTCGAACCGCTGGGGCGTCCGCTGCGGCAGCGGACCACCGAATACGGCACGCCGACGGCGGAACGGATCGCCGCGGCCGAGGCGTCGGACGGCGTCGCGACCGCGGTCCGTCGGCCGCTGCTGCCGCTTGTCACTTCCTGACGAATAACCCGCGAAGGCCCCCTTCTCCGCGTACAGCGTGGCGAAGGGGGCCTTCACTTTGCGTGTGTCACCGATCACAAGGAGCGGGGACCTGCGGCGTTTTCTGTGCTAAACCCGAGAATCACTTCCGGGCAGCCGAGAGGACGACGATGACCGCGAGCGCAGTCCAGGTGGCCGACACCGCCCGCTATCCGTTGTCCGAACCGGGAAGCCCGGCCTGGCGCGAAATCGTTTCCCGGACCCGCGCCGAACTGCGGGAAACAGGATGCAGTGTGCTCGCCGACTTCATCCGCCCGGAGTTGCGTGACGTCCTTCGCCACGAAGGCGCGCAGATCGCTCCGGAGGCGTACGCGAAGGTCGAACGCGTCAACGCCTACAACACCGCCATCGACACTCCTCTACCGGCGGATCATCCCGGCCGCACGATCATGGAACGCGGCAACGCCTTCGTGGCACGCGACCAGATCCCGGCGACCGCGGTCATCCAGCAGCTGTACTCGAGCCGCGAGTTCCAGCGGTTCGTGGCCGACTGCTTCGAACTCCCCGGGCTCCACGAACTCGCCGACCCGCTGTCCGGGCTGGTGCTGAACGTGATCGAACCGGGCCGCTCGCATCCGTGGCATTTCGACACCAACGAGTACACCGTCAGCATGCTCACGCAGGAGGCCGCCGTCGGCGGTGTCTTCGAATACTGTCCGAACATCCGCTCCGAAACGGCGGAGAACTTCGACGATGTCCGTGCCGTCCTGTCGGGCGAAGGAGATCACCTGATCCGACGGCTCACTCTGCGTCCCGGTGATCTTCAGCTGTTTCGCGGACGCTTCGCCCTGCACCGCGTGAGTAGTGTTCAAGGCGCAACAGCACGCCATTCCGCGATCTTCGCCTACAGCGAGCGTCCTGGGGTCATCGGCAGTCCGGAGCGGACTAGACAGCTGTTCGGCCGGGTCCTGCCCGAACACGTCGCTTCAGCGGCCGTCCGGGGCGATCAGCTGCTCGACTAAGTCAGGAGCCCGGCCCGTGCCTTTGGATTCGACCGGCAAGATCTCCTTCGACCACATCTACACCGAGCCCGATCCGCGCGCGTTCTTCGGCACCTTGCGCAGGCTGGACTACGACATCCCCCAGCAGGCCAAGGCTTATTTCGCGAAACTGATCGACGAGTACCGCGCCGAGCGGGACGTCAAGGTCCCGACGGTGCTCGACCTCGGCTGCTCGTACGGCGTCAACGCGGCGCTGTACCGATGTGACACCTCGATGGAGCGGCTGTACGACCATTACACCGATGGCGAGTCGTTGAGCAGGGAAGACCTGATCGCGCACGATCGGCGGATGGTCGAGAGGCTCGCCGTCGGCGACGGAGTCCGCTTCATCGGGCTCGATTCCTCCGCACCTGCCCTGGAGTACGCGCTCGCCGCGGGCTTCATCGACGAAGCGATCCACGCCGATCTGGAGAGCGAAGACCCGACTGAGGAGCAGCGCGCGCTGCTGGCCGACGTCGACATCGTCGTCTCGACCGGCTGCATCGGCTACGTCACGGAGAAGACCCTCGTCCGGATCGCGCGGGAAAGCCGGCCGTGGATGGCGCATTTCGTCCTCCGGATGTTCTCCTACGAACCGGTCGCCGCGAGCCTCACCGATCTGGAGTACGACACGGCCGGGGTCGACGGTGTCTTCCGGCAGCGGAAGTTCGCTTCGGAAGAGGAACGGACCCAGATCCTGGACAACCTGTCCGTCGCGGGCGTCGACCCGCGTGGGCTGGAAGCCGACGGCCGGCTGTACGCGCGGCTGTTCGTCTCCCGCCCGAACGGCGCGGCGGGCGGGCTCGCCTCCGCGCTGAACACCCTTCCCCTTCGAGATCAAGGATGACCGTGAGCAGTCCGGAACTGTCCACCCGCACGTTCGGCAACGAGGAGGTCCTGCCGCGGGTCCCCGTCCCCAGCCTGGAGGACACCTGCCGCCGGTTCCTCGAGTGGTGCTCGCCGCTGCTCACCCCTGGTGAGCTCGCGGAGACCGAAGGCGCTGTCGCCGAGTTCCTCGCGGAAGGAAGCCCTGCGCACGAACTGCAGAGCGCGCTCGAAGCGTTCGACAGCCGCGAAGGCGTCCGAAGCTGGCTCGACACCTTTTGGCCGTACCGCTACCTCGGCCGCCGCGACCGGATCGCGCTCAACGCGAACTTCTTCTTCCTGTTCACCGAATCCCCGCTGGGACAGCTGGAGCGGGCGGCCGAACTGGCCGCGTCGGCGGTGGACTACAAGCTGAAGCTCGACGAGGAACTGGTGCCGCCGATCGTGCTGCGCGGGCAGCCGCAGTCGATGGTGCAGCACAAGTACCTGTTCTCGGCGACACGGATCCCCGGCGCCGTGCAGGACACCGCGCGGACGCCGTACCGCGAAGACTGGCCGGGGCCGTCGCGGGCGCGGCACATCGTGGTCTTCCACCGCGACACCCCGTTCCGGATGGACGTCATCGCGCCCGACGGCCGCCCGTACTCCCCCGAACAGCTGGTCGCGGGGTTGCAGGCGGTCGTGAAGTCGGGGAACTTCGTCGAGGACCCGGAAACCGCTGCCGGGCATTTCACCACCAAGGCGAGGGCGGAGTGGGCGGCGACGCGGGAATCGCTGCTCGCCGCGGGCAACGCGGCCGCGCTCGACGACATCGAGACCGCG
Organism: Amycolatopsis sp. lyj-90; assembly: GCF_046549035.1. Classification (NCBI taxonomy): domain Bacteria; kingdom Bacillati; phylum Actinomycetota; class Actinomycetes; order Pseudonocardiales; family Pseudonocardiaceae; genus Amycolatopsis; species Amycolatopsis sp. lyj-90. The sequence goes on along the minus strand of NZ_JAJPWP010000008.1, from coordinate 493,467 downwards.
TTGTTCTGCCTGTGCCTGGAGGACTTCACGCCGTCGGGCACGCAGGAGGCGTGCGACAAGCTGCTGCACGGTGACAGCGGCAACCGCTGGTTCGACAAGGCCGTCTCGCTGATCGTGTTCGAGGACGGCACGGCGGGGATCAACGTCGAGCACTGTGAACTGGACGGGACCACGATCCTCGGGTTCACCGACGCGCTGCTGAGCGGAACGCGGCTGGAGCGGCAGCCCGCCGACGGCGTCCCGGCGTCCGAGGTCATCGAGTTCGTCCTGGGCGACGCGTTGCGCGAAGACGCGCGTGCCGCTGCCGCGTCCTTCGCCGCGTACGCCGACGCGACCGCTACGAAGACGGTGTCCTTCACCAACTTCGGTGCGAAGCGGGCGAAGGAGCTGGGGATGTCCCCCGACGGCTTCGCGCAGATGGCGTACCAACTCGCGCACAAGCGCGCGAAGGGGATCACCGGCGCGACGTACGAGTCGATCGCGACGCGGCAGTACCAGAACGGGCGCACCGAGGCGATGCGCGTGGTGACGCCCGAGGTGCTGTGGTTCGCCCACGTGATGGACGACTCGAACGCGGATCGGCAGACCCGTCAGTCGGCCTTCCGTGCTGCGGCGGCGAAGCACGTCACGCGGGCGAAGGAGTGCCAGGCGGGCGACGCTCCGGAGCAGCATTTGTGGGAGCTGCAGCTGATCCAGAAGCGGCGGGGCGTCGAGGGATCACCGGCGCTGTACTCGTCACCGGGCTGGCTGAAGATGCGCAACGACTACCTGAGCACCAGCTCGGCGCCGTCGGTGAACATCCGGTACTTCGGTTTCGGCTCGACCAGCCCGCAGTGCATCGGCATCGCGTACGTGCTGCTGCCGGACAGTCTCAACATCTACCTGTGCACGCCGAAACACGTGGCACACGAGATGGAACTGTTCGCGACGGAGCTGGCCACCGCCATCGAGGAACTGCAGGAGTTGCTCGCCTGATTTCGCCGGCCTAGTACGGTTCAGCCGTGCTGGGGAAAGCGATCTCGACAGTGGCGACGGCGTTGGTGGTGGCAGGGTGCAGTACGCCCCCGCCCCCGCCACCACCGCCGCCGGTCCCGACCGTCCACACACCGGAGCCGGGGACCGTCGAACCGGCGGGTTGTCTCGAAACGGGTGTCACGGTGAAGTCCGGCCCGGTCGAAGCCGCGCTCGGGCACCGGGCGATCGTCGTGACGCTGACCAACTGCGGCACGGCGCCGCGCACGCTCACCGGGTATCCCGAAGTCCGCTTGCTGGACAAGGAAAAGCGGCCGATGGCGGTCGAGGTCGAGCACGGCACGTCCTATATGGCCATCGATCCCGGTGCCGCGCCGCAGACGGTCCAGCCCGGCGGGACGCTGGTGTCGGTGGTCGCGTGGTCGAACACCGTCACGGTGGGTTCGCCGGAAGCGGGCGCCTATGTGACCTTCGCGGCCGCGAAGGGTGATCCTGAGCAGCGGATCACGGTCGACACCGATCTCGGCACGACCGGCAAGCTCACGCTGACGGCCTGGAACCCCGAGCTCAAGCACTGAAGTTTGTGACGAGACCGCACGGCTTTGCGACGGTTCCGCCGCGAGTCCGGGCAAGTGCGACAGAGCGCCCTTACGATCGGTGAGCCTTTCGATCTTGGGGGACCCATGCCGCGCATCCTGCTCGTCGAAGACGACGAAGCCCTGGCCGAAGCGCTCACACTCGCGCTGAAGGCCCTCGGGCACGACGTCGTCGTCGCCCCGACCGGGGAGCGGGCGCTGGAAGTGCTGTTCACCGACCGGCTTGAACTCGACTTCGTGCTGCTCGACGTCATGTTGCCCGGGATGGACGGTTTCGAGGTCTGCCGCCGGATCCGCGCGCGCAGCCGGTTGCCGCTGGTCCTGCTGACCGCCCGCGGCGACCCGATCGACATCGTCGCCGGGCTGGAATGCGGCGCCGACGACTACGTGGTCAAACCCGCCGAACCGCGGGTGATCGACGCGCGGATCAAGGCGATCGGGCGTCGCGCCGTCACCGCTCCCGGGCCGTCGGCCGGTCTGTTGCGGGTGGGGCAGCTGGAGATCGACGCCGCCGCGATGAGCGTGACCCGCGATGGCGTCGAACTGGCGCTCACCGCGACCGAGATCCGGCTGCTCGTCGAGTTCGCGGAGCATCCGAACCAGGTGCTGAGCAGGCAGACGCTGCTGAAACGGGTCTGGGACTACGGCTACGTCGGCGACTCCCGGATCGTCGACGCGGCTGTCGCGCGGCTGCGGGCCAAGGTCGAGGACGATCCGGCGAATCCCGTCGTGCTGAAGACGGTGCGCGGACTCGGTTACCGGCTGGTGAGCGCATGAAGTTCGGGCTCCGTGCCAGGGTGACCGCGGCGGTCGTGGTGGTGACCACGACGGCGACGGCCGTCATGGCCTTCACCGCGGCCAAAATCCAGGAGGACGACGCGCGCGACAGGTTCACCGCCGCGGCGAAAACGTCGTTCGGGGCGATGTTCGGGCAGGCATGGCCCCATCTCCAACAGTTCATGGCCGGCGATATCGCTGCCTTGGAGCACTTCTCCCAGGGCATGGACACGGCGGCGGCGGACTGGATGCTCGTCACCAGCCATCCCCAGCTGACCAACGACGATTTCAAGGCGCCCGAAGGACCTCCCGAGGTCGTCAAGTCCTCCTCACAGAGCTTCGATTGGACGACCGGCACCAGGAACGCGAATCCTCCCGACCGAAGGGCCGCCTTGGAAAGCGTGAAGGACGTGGTCCTCCTGCGGACCACAGGTCCGGGAAAACTGCTGTCGACGATCACGATCGATCCGCTGACCGGCCGCAGCCTCCTCGTGGTGAGCGCGAACTTCGTCGCGTATTGGGTGGTGCAGTACTTCGACCTCACGCTGTTCGAGCAGGACTTGGCGGTCCAGCGGTGGAAGCTGGTGTACATCGCGCTCGGCGTCACCGTCCTCGGTGTGGTGGCCGCCGTCTTCGCCGCGGGCCGGATCCGGCGGCCGGTACTGCGCGTCGCCTCCGCCGCCCGCGAACTGGGTGACGGTGCCTTCGACGTCCGCGTCCCGGTGAAGGGCCGTGACGAGCTCGCCGACCTCGCCGCGTCGTTCAACACGATGGCCGATCGCGTCGGCGCGGCGATCGAAGACCTGCGCGCCAAAGACCGCCAGCAGCAGCGGTTCGTCGCCGACGTCGCCCACGACCTCCGGACCCCGCTCGCCTCGATGGTCGCCACGGTCGACACGCTCGACAGCGCCACCCCCGAGACCCGGACCCGCGCGACCGAACTACTCGGCACGCAGACCCGGCGGCTGGCGCGGCTCCTCGATGATCTGATGGAGATCTCCCGGTTCGACGCGGGGTCCGCGGACTTCCGTCCCGAACCGGTCGAGTTGCCCGCGCTGGTCGAGGACGCGATCGAGGTCAGTGTGCCGGGGACACCCATCCAGGTGACGAGCACCGGGGACACGACCGTCGTCGCCGACCCGCGCCGCGTCCACACCATCGTGGGCAACCTCCTGGTCAACGCCGTCCGGCACGGCCGAACCCCGGTCACCGTGACCGTGGAGGGGACCGACGGCGCGGTGACGATCCGGGTCGCCGATTCCGGGCCGGGGATCCCCGGCGAACTGCTCCCGATCCTGTTCGACCGGTTCGTGCGGGGCGATCACGCGCGTCAAGCGACCGAAGGCAGCGGGCTGGGGCTGTCGATCGCGCGGGAGAACGCCCTGATCCACGGCGGGGAGATCACCGCGCACAACGACCGCGGCGCCGTCTTCACCGTAAGTCTTCCACGGGAGTCACCAGCGTGAACCCGCGTGGCGCGTAGCCGTCGAAGTACGGCATCGGGACGTGCGTGAGGATCAGGAACACCGCGGTCAGCACGGCGACCTGGCGTACCGTCACTTCGCGGCGACCGAGCCAGAGCCACAGCACGACGGCGAAGTCGGTCACCAGCAGGAAGCCCCAGCGGGCGTCGTCCCAGCCGCCGAACGCGAGCAGCGTCGGTGCCACGATCGCGGCGACGGGCAGCATGGCCGCGAGCGTCGGGCGGTGCAGGTACAGGAAGCCGCCGACCACCACGATCGCGATCGGCAGCAGGTACAGCAGGACGTCGGTGATCGAGTACATCCGCCAGCTCTCGGCCTGCGTGCGCCCGAACAGGTCCAGCGCGTCGGCGCGGTAGGCGAAGTCCGTTGTGGACAGTTCCTGCCGGAGCCGGTCGACGGTACCGGGCGCGGCGGGCGGCAGCACGAGGATCAGCAGGCCGAGGCCCGCGGCCGGGGCGAGCAGTGCGCAAGCGCGCCGGAACGGGAACCGCCGCAGCAGGACGAAACCGAACACCGGCAGCACGGTGAGCAAAGCGATTTCGTGCACCGTCACCGAAAGCGCCATCAGCGCGCTCGCGAGCACCGGCCGGTTCCGGTGCAACACCCACAGAGCCCCGAAAAGCAGGAGGTACAGCACCTGGTCGAAGTAGCCGACCTCGTGGAACAAGTAGCCGCCGGTCGGCAGCAGGAGCCAGGCGACGATCAGCAGCCGTCTGCTTTCGGTGCGGCTGCCGAAGAACGCGATCGTCAGGGCCGCCAGCACCGCGCCGAGGACGGCGAAGCTCGCGATCGCGAAGACCAGGTAGTCGTGCCCGAACGGCTTCAGGAGCGTGCCGATGAGAAAACGCCGGTGGAAACCGTCGGTGAGGGAGACCGCCTGCAGGGTCGCCGCCCAGTCCCCCGGCAGCCGGAACCCGGTGTACGCGGCGACACCGACGGCGATCCCGAACAGTGCCGTGAGACTCCGTCGCGGGGTTTTCTCCAGAGCGGGAGCCGGGGCCCGTTCGAGCAAGGTGGTCATGACGCCAAGCTAGGAACGGATCATGCCGTCACGGTGACCGAAGATCACCGGTTCCGCACGGCTTCGCTACATCGTCGTGTAGGTCAGAAAGGCCTTCTCGGAACCGGCGGACACGAACGCGGTCCGTGACTTGGTGGTCATGGGGAGCTCGCAGGAGAGCCACGCGACACCGGTGGGCAGGAGTGCCTTCAGCGGTTCCGGTGCGACCGGAGCACCGGCGTGGCAGTTCTTGCCGGTCATCACCTTCGACACGGCTTCGGGACGCAGCTTCACCACCGCGGACAACCGGAGATCTGTCGGACCGGGCGCCTCGATGCGGCCTTCGGAGACGCCCATCCTCTCCTCGACCCAGGACGCCTCGACGATCTCGCCGACCTCGGGGAACTCCTCGGCGACCGGCGCCGGATCGGTGGACACGACCGGTTCCTTGGGCGGCGGCGGCGAGGTGCAGGCCGCGGTCAGGACGACCGCGGCCGTGATCACCCATGTCTTCCCCACAGTGCGCATGGGGACATCTTCGCTCAGGCGGTGAGCTTCAGGATGTCGATTCCGCGAGTGTTGTCGGCGACGTAGACGTAACCCTTGTGCCAGTACGGCGCCCACGCGGCGGCGTCCGCCGGCCGGAAGTAGGCGATCTGCTTCGGGTCGGTCGGGTCGCTGACGTCGAGGAAGCGCGTGCCCTGCGAGTAGAACGACTGCACGAGGACCTTGCCGCGGACGTCGAAGTAGTGCGCGGAGCAGTCGCCCGACGCCGGGTCGCTGCCTTCCTGTCCGGCCACGCTCCAGGTGCCGACGGACTTGAGCCGGAACGGCTTCTCCGGCGTCGAGCGCCAGCCTTCGCCGTTGTACGAGTTCTGCAGCGACGAGATCGTCAGCACGCCGTCACCCGCGCAGCCGTCGAGGAAGCTCTCCTCGGTGGCGTAGATGAGATCGCGGCCGCGCCAGCGGTTCGAGTCGGCGCCTTCGGCCGAACGGTGTCCCGCCGGATGGAAGCTGTTGTGCATGAACTTCGACGGCGCCGCCGTCTCCTCGACCCCGCCGCCCGCGTAGGGCACCGGTTCGAACGCCGTCGCACGGCGGACCTTGCCCAGCACGGGATCGCGGTGGTGGCCGCTGGTCCAGTAGCCGCGGACGCCGCCCCGGCCGGACACCCACGCCACGCCCTCGGCGTCGACCTGGACGTCGTGCACGTAGTCGGTCTTGCCGTCGTTGCGCGCGAGTTCGATCGGGTTCGGGAACGTCTTGGGGTTGCGCGGATCGCGGATGTCGGTCACCCAGATCGGGCGGCCGCCCCAGTCCGCCGGCTGGTTCGCGGCCTTCGCCGGGCCGCCGGTCCAGAGGTACCGGCAGTCGTCGACACAGCTGGTGGTGTGCCCGGCGGGCACCTTGGTGTAGCTCAGGAGGGCCGGTTTGTCCGGGTTCTTCAGGTCGATGATGTAGATGCCGGACTCGCCGGTCTGGGTGGTGCCGCCGTAGGCCCGCGGGTCCCGCGCGAGGAACACCAGCTTGCGTTTGACGTCGACCTCGGTGTCCTCGGTTTCCCACAGACCGGGAAGGCTGACCTCGCCGATCAGCTTCGGCGCCGTCGGATTCTTCGTGAGGTCGTAGACCTTCAGGCCGAATTCGCCGGAAACGGCCATGACGTCGCGGTTTCCGTACTGCAGGAAGCCCATGGCGATGGCGCCCTGCGCGTCGGGCACGTTGCCGACGGACTTGACGTTCTTCACCGCGCCGGGTGCCCCCGCGACCCGGACCTTCTCACTCGCCGGTTTGTCCTCCTCGCCGCAAGCGGCGGCGGGCAGGCCCGTGGCGATCAGGGTCACCGTGACCGTGGTGATCGCCAGGCATGAACGGAGCAACCAGTTTCCTCGCACAGAAACCTCCCAGGCTGATCCCCACACCTTATGATCACCACTTTGCCCGCACAACCGCCATTGGTCGGGGCAAGACTGCTATGACATGACCATGCGCTTGCGTCTTCTGGCACCGCTCCTCGCCGCCGCCCTGCTCGCGGCGGGCTGCTCGGAATCCGGCGAACCGCCCGCACCGGACGTTCTCCGCGTCGGCCTGGCCGCCCCGGCGACCCTCCTGCCCGCCGACGTCCGCGACCAGTCCGGGCGGATGCTCGCCGGTGCACTGTGGACGCCGCTGGGCGATTACGACCCCGCGACAGGGAAAACGACCCCGCGGGCGGCCGAGTCGGTCACCAGCGCCGACCGGACGACCTGGACGGTCAAGCTCAAGGACGGCGGGCAGTTCCACGACGGCACCCCGGTGACGTCGCAGTCCTATGTGGACACCTGGAAGGCGATCGGCCAGGAGAACTGGCAGGCGTCACGCGTGGTCAAGGATCTCTTGCGGGCCAAGGAGATCACCGCGCCCGACCCGTTGACGATCAAGCTCGTCCTCGACCGCCCGTCCGGGCAGGTCCCGGCGCTGCTCTCGTCGCCCGCGCTGGTCCCGCTCCCCGGATCGGTGCTGGCTTCGCGCGATTGGGCGGGATTCACCCGGCACCCCGTCGGCAACGGGCCTTTCCGCTTGGACGGGGACTGGCAGCCCTCGGGCGGCAAACTCGTCCGCGTGACGGACGCGGCGGGCAAGGCACGCGTGATCGAGCTGAAGACCGGGGACGCGGCGGCGCAGTACGACGAGGTCAAGGCGGGGAAGCTCGATCTCTCCACGGCGGTCCCCGGCGATCGCCACGAGGCCATGCACACGGATTTCGCGCAGCGGCACGTGATGTGGGCGCTGCCCAGCGCCGCCTACCTCGGTTTCCCCTTGACCGCTGCACACTTCTCGGACGCGACCGTCCGGCACGGCTTCGCGCTCGCGAGCGACCGCGCCGCGCTGGAGGCGGGCGTTCTCGGCAAGCAGGTGGACCCGGCGAAGTCGCTCCTGCCGCCCGCCGTCGCCCCCGGCGAGCGCAGCAGCACTTGCCGCCCCTGCACGTTCGACGCCGGAGCCGGGAAATCCCTGGTGACCCAGGCGGAGTTCCCCGCCGGTACGCCAGTCCACTTCGGACAGTCTACGGCGAACTGGCTGCGCCCGCTGGCGGAACAGGTCACCAAGGCCGTCGGTGTCCCGCTCGCCCCGGAGCCCGGCCAAGGCCCGTTCGCGATCGAGCTGAACCTGATGACGCCGAGCCCGCAGGAGGTGCTGTCCGAAATCGTGAAGGCCACCGGCTACTCCAGCGACGGGTTCGCCGACCTGCTGAAATCGGCAGAGGAGACCGAATCCGCCGAAAGCGGCGAGGTCTACCGGCTGGTGGAGAACCAATTGCTGCGGGATCTCCCGGTCGCCCCGCTGTGGTCCGGACACGGGCACGCCGTCTGGGCGGACCGGGTGGGTGAAGTGAAGGCGACGCCATTCGGGGGCGTGGACCTGTCAGCGGCTTCCGTGCGGTGACCCGAGCGTGCACTCCCCCGCGACGACGTCGATGAAGGCCGAGGTCAGCGGGTCGGGCGTGCTCCGGCAGTAGGCGGCGAGTGTGCGCCGGATCGCCGGTTCGGGCCGCAGGACACGGCCGTGAAAGCCCGCGGGCAGCACGTTGGCCGGGACGAGCGCGGGACCGAGGCCCGCCGCGGCGAGCACCGGGGCCGCCGCGCTCTGTTCGGTCCGGACGGCGGCCCTCGGCTGGAACCCGGCCGCGGCGCACGCCTGGTCGACGAGATCGGCCAGGCCGTTGCCCGGCGCGTAATGCACCCACGCGCAGTCGGCGAGGGTCGCGAGGTCGACGACGCCGGTGCCGTCGTCCTCACGCGGCCCGTCGATCGGCAGGACGACGACGAACTCCTCGGTGCCGATCTCGCGCACCGGCCCGTCCCAGCCCGGCGGGACCGGGCCGACCGCGACGTCGGCCTCTCCCGCCGCCATGGCATCCCGGAGCTCGTCCGCGTGCCGGAACTCCACCAGCCGGACGTCGACCTCCGGCCGCTCCCGGCGCCATACGCGCAACGCCGCGGGCAGGACACCCAGGCCGACCGAGTAGACCGTGGCGATCTGCAGTTCCCCGGCTTCCAGCCCGGACGCCTGCCGGGCCGCGCACCGCGCGCGTTCGGCGTCGGCGAGGGTGGCGCGGGCGTGCGGCAGCATGGCGCGGCCCATCGGCGTGAGCCGGACGCTGCGCGGCAGACGTTCGAGCAGCGGGCCGCCGACGCCCTTCTCCAGCGCGCGCATCTGGTGCGACAGCGCGGGCTGTGTCACGTGCAGCAGTTCCGCGGCGCGGGTGAAGGAGCCGGTGTCGACGACGGTCACCAGGTACTCGAGCTGCCGCAGGCTGGTCATGAACGCAGCTTATCGGAGCGGTGATATCTATGCCTTGGACTTATCCCTGGCGCCGGGCCAGGCTCGGTGACATGAACGAAGAACGCAAGGTCGCCCTGGTCGCCGGAGCCAACGGGGTCATCGGCAAGAACCTGATCACCCACCTCGAAACCCAGCCCGGCTGGCGGGTCATCGGCCTGTCGCGGCGCGGCGGCCCGGGCCAGATCGCCGTCGACCTGCTCGACGCGGACGACACCCGCGCGAAGCTCGGCGGACTGGACGACGTCACGCACGTGTTCTACGCGGCTTATGTCGACAAGCCGACTTGGGCCGAACTGGTCCCGCCGAACCTGGCGATGCTGACCAACCTCGTCGACGCGATCGAACCCGCCGCGCCCGGCCTTCGCCATATCAGCCTCATGCAGGGCTACAAGGTCTACGGCGCCCACCTCGGCCCGTTCAAGACCCCGGCGCGCGAGGACGACGCCGGGCACATGCCGCCCGAGTTCAACGTCGACCAGCAGCAATTCCTGGAACGGCGGCAGACCGGGAAGACCTGGACCTGGTCGGCGATCCGGCCGTCGGTGGTCGGCGGAACCGCGCTGGGCAACCCGATGAACCTGGCGCTGGCCATCGCCGTCTACGCGTCGATCTCGAAGGAACTCGGCCTGCCGCTGCGCTTCCCCGGCAAGCCGGGTGCGTACGACAGCCTCCTGGAGATGACCGACGCCGGACTGCTGGCGAAGGCCACCACCTGGGCCGCCGGCTCGGCGAACGAGGCGTACAACATCGCGAACGGCGACCTGTTCCGCTGGAGCGAACTCTGGCCGAAGATCGCCGCGTACTTCGAGCTGGAGGTGGCGCCGCCGCTGCCGATGTCCCTCGACGTCGTCATGGCGGACAAGGAGCAGCTGTGGGACTCCCTCGCGGCCAAGTACGGCCTGGAGGTGCCGTACAGCGCAGTCTCGTCGTCGTGGGGCTTCGCCGACTTCGTGTTCAGCTGGGACTACGACATGTTCGCGGACGGGTCCAAGGCGCGACGGGCCGGTTTCCACGAGTACGCCGAGACGTCGTCGATGTTCTTCCGGCTGTTCGACGAGTTCAAGAAGGCGAAGGTGATCCCTTAACCCCGCCCGATGTACGGCATCGTGGTCGCCGTGATGGTCAGGAACTGGACGTTCGCGTCCAGTGGCAGCCCTGCCATGTACAGCACGGCGTCCGCGACGTGCCGGGCGTCGAAGGTCGGCTCGACCTTGACGCCGCCGTCGGCCTGCGGGATGCCGTCGGCCATCCGCAGCGTCATCTCGGTGGCGGCGTTGCCGATGTCGATCTGTCCACAAGCGACGTTCCAGGCGCGGCCGTCGAGGGAGATCGACTTCGTCAGCCCGGTGACCGCGTGTTTCGTCGCGGTGTAGGCGACGGACGCGGGCCGCGGCGCGTGCGCGGAGATCGACCCGTTGTTGACGATCCGGCCGCCGCGCGGATCCTGCGCCTTCATCAGCCGCACGGCCTGCTGCGCGCACAGGAACATCCCGGTCAGGTTGGTGTCGACGGCGCGTTTCCAGTCCGCGAAGGACAGTTCGTCGACCGTCCCGCCCACCGACACACCCGCGTTGTTCACCAGAAGGTCCAGCCGCCCCCACTCCGCGCGCACCGTCTCGAACAGCGCGGCGACGGAATCGGGGTCGGCGACATCGGTGGACACGGGAAGCGCTTTCGGGTCCCCGCCCGCGGTCTCGGCCAGCGCGTCCGCACGGCGGCCGGCGAGCGCGACCCGGTAGCCGGCGCCGAGTAACGCGCGGGAGATCTCCCTGCCGAGCCCGGAGCCCGCCCCGGTGACGACCGCGGTCCTGCCGTTGTCCATCGATCCTCCTCGCAGACCGTGCCGGACCGATCCGGCTCGGTGATTGTTTTCCGATTACCCGCGTCCGTTCAGGCTAGCGCGCCTCCGCCGAGGGAAAACGTTCACCCGGCGGCCGTCGCGCCTTCATGAAAACCGGTAACCCCTTCACCACATCGCGGCGATTCACCGGATGTGCCCAGGGGGAATTCACACCGTTCACAGGGTCTTCTGAGCGGTGAACAGTGAAGAAGAATCCACGCTTCCAGCTGGTCCAGACCGGCGACGAGACCATCCGATGGCGACTGCTCGGCGGCAACAACGTGTCGCTGGGCTCGGCCCCCGACGACTATCCGCGAGCCGAGGAATGCCTCGTCGCGATCACCTGGCTCAACACACACATAGCCGAGCTGACCAGCGACTTCAGTCATCTCAGCGGGGGTCGATGGCGCTGGCGCCTGCACGCGGGCGACCGGATCGTCGCGATCGCCAGCCATGCCTACGGACGACGTATCGAGGCGCAGCGCGGACTCGACCGGTTCCGGTCGGCCACCACCGAGGCCGCCATCGGCGAAGGGATCGAGACCATAGCCGATTGGCGGCGGAAATACCGCCGCAATTCCGCCGGACATTCACCGAATCCTTTTCCGTGACGGCCGATCACGGAAAGTGCGTTCCCCGGAGATTAACCACCATGACGTCGGGCGGGAACGCGAAGCACCGCGGCAGGACAGTGTTGCGGAGCGAGTATTGGCGGCAGGTCACGGAATCCCGTGACAACTTGGGGACTAGAGAAAGAGTGCAAACAAGATGCGTGCTCGTACCACTCGGTTTCTCGGCGCCACCGCGATCGCCGCGTGTGCCTGCCTCACCCTGACCGGTACCGCCTCGGCGGTCGCCCCGGCCAACGGCCTCGAAGACGTCCTGGCCGCCGCGGGCTCGGACACCACCGTCGACATCACCGGCGCGATCCTGGCCAACGCCAACGGCGCCGCCTGGAACAGCGACCCCGACAACCACGTCAACATCCCGCCGCTGCTCGCTTCGGGCGCGACCTTCACCGTTCCCGGTGACCTGTACGCCGACCAGGTCGTCTACAACACCACGACCAACCTGCCGCCGAACGGCTCGTCCCAGGGCAAGGCCGCGCTCAAGGCTTCGGGCGACGCCGCCGACGGCAAGATCGACATCGCGCGGTCGTCCTCGCCCCGCGGTTCGTCCGACCCCGCGTCGTTCGAGTACTACGCCTTCGCCACCGACGGTGTCACCTGGTCCTCCTCGGCGACCGGCTCGGGCGCGGGCCTGACCCTGTCGCTCGCGCAGCTGCGCGGCATCTACGACGGCTCCATCACCAACTGGAACCAGGTCGGTGGCGCCAACGCCGCCATCATCGTCTACCTGCCCCAGACCGGCTCCGGCACGCTGAGCTTCTTCACCACGACCGTCCTCGGCTTCGACCCCACCACCAAGCCGGTCACCATCAAGCGGTTCCAGGAGCACGACGGCAACTCCATCCCGGCCGCCGACCGCGCCCGGGCGATCGCCCCGTTCTCCATCGCGCAGTGGATCGCGCAGGGCAACACGGTCGTCGCGGACAAGCGTGCGGGCTTCACCGTCAACCCGCTGACCGGCGCCGGCTTCAACGGTTCCCCGGTTTCCGGTTCCGCCGGCAACTACACCCCGGCCTTCACCACGGCGTTCCTCGGTTCGCGCAGCGTCTACAACGTGCTCGACACCCGGACCCCCAGCTACGACCAGGCCCAGCGCGCCGTCGGCTTCGCCGCCGGTGACACGGCCGCGACCGCCAGCCCGCTGTGCGGTGGCAAGCTCGCCACCACCATCAAGCGGTACGGCTTCCTGACCATCTCGGGCCCGAACGGCCTGTCCTGCGTCAAGTCCTGAAGCTCCTGAAACAGCGAAACGGCCCGGTGCGCTCGCGCGCACCGGGCCGTTTTCCTTTGTCCTGCTTACTTGGGGGCGACGCCCAGCGCGGCCAGCGCCGGGCCGGTCATGATCACGCCCGCGCCGGTGACCGGGTCGAAGCCCGGGGCACCGAGGTCGATCGCGGTCGACACCAGGGCGCTCCTGATCTCGGCCGGGGTCGCGGCGGGCTTGCCCTGCTTGAGCAGCGCGGCGATCGCGGCGGCACTCGGCGCGGCGGCGGAGGTCCCGAAGAACGGCTGGAACCCGGTCACCGAGGTCGCGACGCCGTCGGCCGCGGTGATGTCCGGCTTGTTCCGGGTGGCGCCACCGGTCGAGGACACGTTGCCGGGGGTGATCACCGAACCGTCCGGGTTGTAGAACTGGTGACGGCGACCGTCCGAAGTGAACCGCTCCCACTTGCTGGCGCCGGTGAACAGGCCGGGGAACGGACCCGCCGGGTTCGCCGGGTCACCGGTTTCGAGCGCGCGGCCGAAGGCACCGGCGGCCGGGGCGGCCGCGACGCTGAAGGCGTTGACGGCTGCCGAGTGACCTGAGGTGACACCGTTGGTGCTGAAGGCTTTCAGCGAACCCGAGGGGACGAAGCGGCCACGGATGACGTTGAGCGCGATGAACCGGTCGGAGCCGCTGTACTTCACCACGGCGACCTTGAAGCCCGAGCCGCTGGCCGGGACCTGGGCGATCTCGTACGGGTTCTGGGTGCCGTTCTGCGAACCCTCGCTGGAGGCGACGACCGAACCGGACGAGTTCAGGACGAACAGGTCGTAGTCGCTGGTGGCCTTGCCCCACGGGTCGGACCAGAACAGGGTGACGTAGCGGCCGACCGAGTTCGGCGACAGCGCGTTGTACAGCTGGGTCGTACCGCTCGGGTCGAAGTCGTGCGGCGTCCCGGTGATCCCGGAGATCTTGCTGCTGGAGCCGCGGAAGTCGCCTTCGTAGTAGCCGCTGGTGCCGTCGGTCAGGTTGCCCGAGTTCCCCGCGGAGGAGAAGTAGAGCACGCCCGCCGCGGTCACGTCGTTGACGGCCTGCGCGACCGGGCCGTCCTGGAACGGCGACTCGTCGAAGTAGGAGACGTCATCGACGATGATCGTGCACTTGCCGGTGGTCCGCAGGGCGCGGATGTTGTCGGCGAAGCTCTGCTCGCTGGTGAACGCGGTCGCGAAACCGAGCGCGGCGCCGGGAGCCATGTCGTGGATGATCTCGAGCATCGCGGTGCCCTCGTCACCGCTGCCCGCCTGACCGGGGAGAACGTCGACGGCGGGCAGCTCGCCCGCGGTCTGGGACGCCTGGAGCGACTTGATGCCGTCCGAGAGGACGCAGACCTTCTGGCCCGCGCCGTTGACGCCGTACTTGGTGCGGGCGGTGTCGTTGCCGTGTGCCTTGTCGCCCTCGGCGACCTGCAGCGCGGCGGCGGCCTGCGTGGCCGTGGCCTTGCGGCGCTCCTGCGGCGCGGACTCGTTCCAGGTCATCGCCTGGGAGGCGGCCTTGACCTCGGCGACGTCCCCGCGTCCGGCGATCGCGTCGACCGCGCCGAGCGGGAGGTCGGCGCGGATCGCACCGGCGGGCGAGGCGTAGCGGACGGTGCCGCCCGCGGCCTTGACGGCGTCCACCAGGGACTGTCCGGCGCCCTTGATGTCCACCGCGACGGTGCCGGCGTTGCTCACGCCCAGTCCGGTGCGGTACTCGGGCAGCTTGCCCGCCAGGCCCTTGTCGGCGCGGAGGCGCTTCTCGACGACGAGCTGGCTCGACTGCTTGCGCTCAGCGGGGGTGAGGCTGTTCTTGATGCTCTGCAGCGCGCTGATCCCGGCCTGCGTGCGAGCCTCCTCGGACGGCTGGGCACCGGAAACCGCGGTCGACAGCAGCAAAGCACCGACCGCGACCGGAACCGAGCATGTGACCACCCGGCTGAATCTGCTCATCGAACTCTCCCTGTTTTCACGAAACATCCCGTAACAGGAATCCCTTCGGCCGCCCGAATGGATTACCCCTGACCGGGTGTAATGGGGAGAATCTAAAGAGCTATCAGTGAGGAGTCCACCGACCAAAGTCGGTATCGGGCGAAGATCCACATCGTGAGAGGGATTTCAAGTCCGAAAAGACCGAAATCCCTCTCAGGACCTAAGCCCAGGCCGGAAAGAGTCGCCAAAGCGCCAAAGCCGCCAACGACGCCAGGGTGAGCAGGACCGGCCCGGTGATGACGTAGGTGGAAACGGGTCGCCACCGGCGATAGAGGAACGTCGCCCCGGCCGCGGCCGCCACGAAACCGCCGAAAGCCAGCACGAGCCCGGCCCACGCGTCACCGTCCCCGGTCCGGCCGTCCTGCGCGTCCGCCTTGCCGTTCTGCGGGGTCGGCCGGAACGGCCTGCCCTCCAGCACCGCCGTCACCACGGTCGCCTCTTCCGAGGCCAACGGCCACCAGGACGCCGACGTCACCAGGGTCAGCCGGTCGTTCTCGGTCTTGCCGTAGTCGGCCCCCTCGTCGAGCGGGCGGGTCGCCTTTCCGGTCACGCGGTAGACGGACTTGCCCTGAGTCGTCGCGACGACGATCTCGTCTCCGGATTCGAGGGCGTCCAGTGAACCGAACGGACCGCCGTACCCCGCGTTGCGCGCCGCGATCGCGGCGTTGCCCGGCTGCCCCAGCCCGGCGGTTCCCGGCACATGACCAGGCCCGGAAGCGGTTTCGCCGCTCGACGCGCCTTCGATGACGACCTGCTGCAACTTCAGCGAGGGAATCTCCAGGACGGCGACGGGCTTGCCGAACTCGACCGGTTTGGCGGGCGGGCCGGCGCCGAACAGGCTTTGGCTGGCACCCAGCGCCAACGCGATCTCGCCGCGGATCTCCCCCAGTGCCTTCCGCTGGTCGCTCGACTGCAGCATCGGCCCCAGCGCGTAGACGACCAGTGCCAGCGCCACCAGCGTGGTGACCAGCCAGGCGAAGACGACGGCGCCGATCCAGCCGGGACCGAAGCTCAGGAACCGGGTCTCCGGTTCCGGCGCGGGCGGCTGCTCAGGCGCCGCGTGCCTGCCTTCGACGGAGGTGCTCACGCCGTCTCACCGGCCGATTTACGCCGCAGGAGACCGAAGAGCATGGCGAACGCGGCACCGATCTCGGCCAGCGCCACGACCAGCCACCGCGGCACCGGGCGCCCGGCGGCGACGTACGCCGTCGCGGACGGCAGCGTCGCGAGGATCACCAGGGCCACCAGCGGGATGAGGGCGCCCAGCACCCCCGCCCCCGCGAACTTCGGGATGTCGATCGACTCGGCGAGGTTCTTGGCCGCCAGCACGCTTTCCGGGGTGGGCGCGGCCGCGGGAGCGGGCCCCGTGGCGGCGGCCGTCCCCGACGTCCCGGCCGTCGAACCCAGCCCTCCGGAGGGACCGGTCGACGAAGAGTTGGCGGCAGGCGTGGCACCGTTTCCGCCAGCCGCGGGAGGATTCTTCGCTTCTTCCCGTTCCTGACAGGCATCTTTGACCGTCCCGGTGCCGATCTTCGCCGCCCGCACGGGAGCGGCGGCGGCCAGACCCGGACTCAACGGGGTCATCCCCGGCGGAAGCAATGCCTGCCCGTAGCCGCTCGCCATCTCGGCGACCGCCTTCAGCTGCGCCTGCTTCGCGGTCATCGGCTTGCAGGTCGCGTCGATCAGCGGATTGACCGGCGCCGCCAGGTACTCCACGAAGGTCAGCGGGTACGCGCCGTCCTTGGTCACGGTTCCGGGCTGCACCGTCCCGTCCGCCCCGACCTGCATCGAATCCGCCGCCAGCTGCAGGCTTTCCTTGGTCGGTGCGACGAAGTTCCCCTTGCCGTCCGGAAGCGCGACCGGCGCCCAGCCGTAGGCCCGCGCGGTCGCGAGGTCGGTGATCACCCAGCTCATGCACCCGCCGGTGCAGACGAACCCCGTGCCGACGACGCCGTTCTGCACGGTCTTGCGCACGGCGAGCTGACCGGTCTTCGCGTCGACGTTGTGCAAGGAGCGGGCGCCGGGGTCGAGCACGTTCAGATCGGAGATCACCCCTGGCGACTTCCCGTCCAGCTCACCGAAGTATTCGGTGCCCTTCTTCGGGAACACCCACGCCGTCGGCGCGGCCCCGGAGAGGACCTTGCTCAACGCGAGCGGCACGGTGCCCGGTCCGGATTCCCCGGTCACCCCGAAGAAGTCCAGGCTCTCGGCGCCGGCCCGGGCGCTGGCCGCGTTCGCCTCGTTCTCCCTCGTCACCGCCGCGAGCCCGGGGTTGCGGCCGACCAGCGCGGAGCCGTTCCTGAAGATGCCGCCCCGGCCGTCCAGATCGGGTTGCTGGCCGCCCTTGGTGACCATGTTCGCCAGTTCGTCGTGGGTGAACCGCAGGGTGCCGTTGAACTTCGCGTTGAGCGAATTGCCGTTGTCGTCGCTGTCGGTCGGCGACCAGCCGACCGCGGCCACGACCGCCGCGTTGATCCCGACCGGGATGTACTGCCGGTCGCGCACGGCCTGGCTGGCGAGCGCGCCCCCGCTGCCGGTGATCACGAGGTCGGAGGTGCCCTTGTCGAACGCGGTCAGCCCGGCGTTCTCCGTCTCGCTCACGATGTTCGCCGGCTGCTCGGCCTGGGTGGGCGCGCAGAGAGCCTGGTTCCACGCGACCGCGGCCCGCCCCAGCCGTTCGGGCATGCTCGCGCTGATCGTGTTCTGACCGGCGCCCTTGCAGCCCTTGACGCCGATCTCCTGCTGCGTCGGCGTGAATTCGATCGAGCTGTCGATCCAGGTCACGAACGCGCCGTCGGCGTTCTTCGCGGTGATCGTGACCGCGACCGAACAGGGATTCTGCTCATCGCACCGGAAGGAATACTTCTTGCGGGTCTTGGCGCCGGTCGCCGGATCGACGACGTCGGGATTGTCCGCCCAGGAAACCGTCGGCGGTTTGTCCGCTTGGCCTTCGGCGTTTTTGTTGAAGGTGGTGTACTGCGGGTCCCAGATAATCGCTTTCGGGGTGGAGGCACCGAGGGGAATCTGGGTGTCGATGACGATATCGCCGGTTCTGCTGCTCCGGCGTCCCGTGGCGCTGTCCATATGCGCCGGATTCGCGATGAACTCGTCCTTCAATTCCCCGCAGTAGGCCTTGACCCGCGCGCTGACGGTGTTGTCCCGCGCCCACGGCGGTTTACCGGCGACCTTGATCAGGTTGTCCGGCAGGACCTTGGGGCAGACTTTCAGGGACGCCTGGGCACCACTCGCCAATCCCGACACCGTGATCCGCACCGGGTCGCCGTTGCGGGCCGCCGACAGCTCCGCGGGCTCGGTCTTGAGCGTGTAGGACGGGTTTGCCGGCGCTTGCGCCTGTGCCGCGGGGACGGACACTCCCGTGACCATCAGCACCCCGCAGATCAGCAAGATCCCGACTTGTCTCGCACGGACGAAGAACACGGACGACTCCCAAGGTGCGCGGGCATACGGCGGAGAGCGGGACTCGTTCACGAACCTCGCCGAAACCAACGTCCCCGAGTCGCCCATTCGGGGTCAACCGTCCCCGGACCCGCCCCGGCACAGATTCACACGCGCCCCGTCGGGCGTTCTCCGCGTGGACACCTTTCGCGGTATCGGGCACCACATACTGGCCGCATCGAGGGGCGACGTGGTGTGCCCTCATTTCCCTTGCTTACCGAGACGAAGGAAGGCCGCTCGTGACCGTCGCGCCACCCCGGCCCGACCCGTCCCCACCGGGAGCACCGGTGCGGCGGGCGATCACCGAAGTCCTTTCCCGGGCCGACCGGGCGTTCCGCCGGGTCACCACCGGCGCCGGGCTGACCATGCTGGGGATCCTCCTGGTCATCGGATTCTTCCTGGTGTATCGGTCCGGCCCGGCCTTCGACAACAGCGGCTTCGGCTTCTTCACCACGATCCGCTTCGACCCCGCCTCCGGCGTACTCGGCGTCCTGGGCCTGCTCTACGGCACGATCGTGGTCGCGCTCATCGCCGTCCTGATCGCCGTGCCGCTGAGCATCCTCGCGGCGCTGTTCATCACCGAGTACTCCAGCGGCCGGGTCCGCGGTTTCCTCACCGGCCTCGTCGACCTGCTCGCCGCCATCCCCAGCCTGTTGTACGGCCTGTGGGGATTCAGCTTCCTCGGACCGCAGATCGTCCCGGTTTCGGAGTGGCTGACCGAAAACCTCGGCTGGTTCCCCTTGTTCGAGTCCAAGGAGAACACGCTCTACATCCAGTCCATGTTCATCGCCGGACTGGTGGTCTCCCTGATGGTCCTCCCGATCACGACCTCGGTGATCCGTGAGGTGTTCGCGCAAACTCCCCCCGGCGAAAAGGAAGCGGCGCTCGCGCTGGGCAGCACCCGCTGGGGCATGGTCAAAACGGTCATGCTGCCGTTCGGCCGGGGCGGGATCATCGGCGGCTCGATGCTCGGGCTCGGCCGCGCGCTCGGCGAGACGATCGCCGTTTCCCTTTTGCTGCCCCAGGTTCCGGAGATCACGCAGCACGTCCTGCAGTTCGGCGGCGCGACCATCTCCGGGTTCATCGCCAACAACTCGGGCGCGTCTGGGCTGTACCTGTCCGGGCTGATGGCGGCGGGCCTGGTGCTGTTCCTCTTCACGCTGGCCACGAACTTCACCGCGTCGGTGATCATCTCGAAGAGCCGGTCCGGTGCGGGAGTGGATGCCTGATGACCACGACGACCACAACACTGACTCCCCCGGTCACGTCCGGCCCGCGCAAACTCGTCAAGCGCCGCCCGTCGGAGACCACGCGGCAGGACAGGCTGGCGGCGCTCGGCTGTGCGGTGTCGGCCACGCTGCTCACCTGGTTCGTCATGCACCTGCTGCTGGAATCCCCCGGCTGGCTGGCGGATCTGATCGTCGCCTACCTGCTGTACCTGGCGATGCTCTACCTGGTCACCCGCGACAGGCTGGGCAGGCTGGCCGCGTCGGACCGGATCGTCTCGACCGTCGTGGTCTCCGGAGCGCTCACGCTGCTCGTCCCGCTGCTGTTCCTGCTGACCTACATCGTCATCGAGGGCGCGCCCTACCTGCGGCTGGCCTTCTTCTCCCACGACATGTCCGCGGTCGCGCCGACCGATCCGGTCACCGCGACCGGCGGGCTGCACGCGGTGGTCGGCACCCTTCAGCAGACCGCGCTGACCCTGGTGTTCGTCGTCCCGCTGGGCCTGCTCACCGCGATCTTCCTCAACGAGACGCGGTCCCGGTTCCGCCGCCCGGTGCGGATCATGGTCGACGCGATGAGCGGCCTCCCGTCCATCGTGGCCGGCCTCTTCATCTACGCGGCGCTGATCATCCCCGGCATCCAGGCGGGCGTGGGACTGTTCAGCTACAACGGTTTGATGGCCACGTTGGCGTTGACGATGGTCATGCTGCCGACGGTGACGCGGACCGTGGACGTGGTGCTCCGGCTGGTGCCCGACGGCCTGCGCGAGGCGTCGCTGGCGCTCGGCGCGAGCCGGGCACGGACGGTGTGGTCGGTGGTCCTGCCCACCGCCCGTACCGGGGTCACCACCGCCGTCATCCTCGGCATCGCCAGGGTGGCCGGGGAAACGGCACCGCTGCTGTTCACCTCGTTCGGGTCGCTCGCGATGAACGCCAACCCGTTCTCCGCTCCGCAGGAGAGCATCCCGCTGTTCATCTACCGCTTCATCAAGCAGCCGCTGGAAAACGTCCAGCAGCGCGGCTACGTCGGCGCGCTCGTGCTGATCCTGCTCATCTTCAGCCTGTTCGCGATCGCCAGGTTCGTCGGGCGTGACCGATCGAAGCGCAAGGCCAAGAGTTCGAAGAAGACCTTGAGAACACAGGAGAACCGGTGACCGACACCACCGAATTGTCCGATGTGGACACCAGCAGGCCTCAGGTCGCCTTGACCGGCGGCCCGCCGCCCGGCGCGGCCGCACTCGAGTCGCGGGAGATCGGCGCCTGGTTCGGCGACCGGCTGGTCCTCGAAGGCGTGTCGTTGCGGATGCCCGCCAAAGAGGTGACCGCGCTGATCGGCCCGTCGGGCTGCGGCAAGTCGACCTTCCTGCGCATCCTCAACCGGATGCACGAACTCGTGCCGTCGGCGTCCCTGACCGGCGAAGTCCTGTTGGACGGCCAGGACATCTACGCTGACGGAACCCGGCCCCAGCAGGTCCGGCTGCGCATCGGCATGGTGTTCCAGAAGCCGAACCCGTTCCCGGCGATGTCCATCCGGGACAACGTGCTCGCCGGGCTCAAGCTCGCCGGCGTCAAATGCGACGACAAGAACGCGCTCGTGGAACAGAGTCTCGAACGCGCCGGGTTGTGGCGCGAGGTCCGTGACCGGCTGAGCTCCCCCGGCGGCGCCCTGTCCGGCGGACAGCAGCAGCGGCTCTGCATCGCCCGTTCTCTCGCGGTACAGCCGAACGTGCTCCTGATGGACGAGCCGTGCTCCGCTCTCGACCCGACGTCCACCCGGCGGATCGAGCAGACGATCGCCGAGATCGGGCACGAGGTGACCGTCGTGATCGTCACGCACAACATGCAGCAGGCACAACGGGTTTCGGATCACTGCGCGTTCTTCCTCGCGGCCGAGAACGAACCCGGCCGGGTGATCGAACACGGTCCGACGGACACGATCTTCAACGAGCCTTCGGACGAACGCACCTTCGACTACGTGAACGGGCGATTCGGATGAGGACGAAAGAGGCCTTGCGGCGGCTGGGCGTCTTGGGCGGCGTCTCGGCGCTGCTGTTGTCGCTCTCGGTGGCGGGAGCGCCCGGCGCGGCGGCGCTCAGCAGGGTCACCGGCTCCGGGTCCAGCTATGTCGGCGTCGCGATGACCGACTGGCAGAACGGCGCGACGTCGCGCGGTATCCCGGTCAACTATGCGGCCACCAACTCGCCCGCCGGGGTCAACCAGTACGGCGACCGCACGGTCGACTTCGGCGGGACCGAAGCCGAGGTCTCCTCGCTCCTCGCGGCGGGCGGCGGCGGGGTGACCGCGCAGACCCGCGGTTACCAGTACGTGCCGGACGTCGCCGGCGCCGTCGCCGTCATGTACAACGTGACCGACCAGGCCGGGAAGCGGGTCGACTACCTGCACCTCACGCGCGAGGTGATCGGCCGTATCTTCAGCCGGGACATCACCCGCTGGAGCGATCCGGCGATCACCGCGACCAACGGCGGGAAGTCGTTGCCGGACCAGCCCATCACGCTGGTGGGGCGGACCGGGCAGTCCGGGACGACGGCGTTGTTCTACGACTTCATCGCGTATGCGGCGCCCGACGCCTACCAGCGCTTCGTCTCCCGCAACGTCGGCAACGGGATGGGCAGCCTGCCCTCCGGGGTGCGCCCGATCCAGCTGCCCGAACGGGGACCGGACGCCGACTGGTACCGGCTGCTCGCGGACTCGGACCAGATCGCGCAGGCCATCGGCAAGGCGACCATCCCGTTCTCCGTCGCCTACGACGAATTCGCCTACGCGCAGCGCCACAACGTGCCGTCGGCGTGGGTGCAGAACGGCGCGGGCCAGTACACCCAGCCTTACGCGGAGAACATCGCTTCAGCACTGAAGTTCGCGGAGCTCCGCCCGGACCTCAGCCAGAAACTCGACAAGGTCTACTCGAACGCCGACCCGAAGACGTACCCGATTTCGGCGTATTCCTACATCATGATGCCCTGCACGACCGGCCGGGACACCTGCCGCGGCGGCTACGGCGACCAGGGCAAGACCGACACGATGACCGCGTTCCTCGAGCACGTCGCTTGCGACGGCCAGATCAACATGGCCAGGATCGGCTATTCGCCACTGCCGCCGAACCTGTCGCAGGAGATCATGAACTCCAACTCGCGGCTCACCGGACAACCGCCGAAACAGCTGAACGCGGGCAACTGCGGCAACCCGACCTTCCGCGGCAGCCTCGGCTCGGGTGCCACCAGCCCGCCCGACCCGCTGGTGACCGCGGGGATCCTCAACCCGAACGGCAAGCCCGCCGCCGGACCGGGCGGCTCCGGGCCGAGCAAGTCGGCGGGTCCGGCCACCGGCCCGGCCACCGGCGACAAGGTCACGACCGCGACGGCCGGTCCCGACGAGGAATCGGCGGGCGGCGGCTCGAAGAACTGGCGAGAGGCCGCACCGGCGGCTTATGACGAAGGCGGCTTCGGTGGCTTCGGCGGCTGGGCGGCGCTGGTGTTGTTCGTGGCGATCGTGACGCCGTTGGTGGTGCGCGGGGTGATCCGGAAGCTGCGGAGGGCCTGAGGGTCGTGAGTGGTAAGGACGGTTAGAACCGCCCTTACCACTCACGAGGTTCAGGGGAAGGTCAGCACGACCTTCCCGCGCCCGTGCCCGGTCTCGATCTCCCGATGGGCCGCCGCGGCCTCGCCGAACGGGTACGCCCGCCGCACCAGGAACCGCAGCTCCCCCTTGGCGTACAACGACGCCAGCATCCCCAGGCGCTCGGCCGACCGCGTCCCGGTGACCACCCGCGCTCCCGCCTCCGGCGCGCGGGCGTGGTCGACCAGGGTGAGCACGCGGTCCGGATTCCCGACCAGTTCCAGCGAAAGATCGAACGCGACCCCGCCCGCCCCGTCCAGCGCCGCGTCGATACCGGACGGCGCGAGGGCTCGCACCCGATCGGCGAGGCCATCGCCGTAGACCAGCGGCTCGGCGCCGAGCGAACGGACGTAGTCCTGGTTCGCCTCGCTCGCCGTGCCGATGACCCGCGCGCCGCGCAGCGCGGCGAGCTGGACCGCGGCCGTGCCCACCGCGCCCGCCGCCCCGTGGATCAGCAGCGTCTCGCCGCGGGCGACCCGCAGGCCGTCGAGTGCCAGGTACGCCGTCTGCGTTCCCGCCGTGAAGCCGCCCGCGACCTCCCACGGCATCTCCGCGGGCTTCGCCGTGACGTTCTCCGCGGGCACCACGATGTACTCGGCGTAGGCCTGAACGGCGGTGAAACCGAGCACCTCGGCCCCCGCGACGAGGCCGGTAACCCCGGAACCGACCTCGTCGACGACCCCGGCGAACTCGTTCCCCGGGACACGCGGCCAACGCAGCTCGAGCCCCGTGGGTTCCCAGCCCGCCCGAACGGCCGCGTCGTACGGTTGCACCCCCGCCGCCTTCACCCGCACCCGGACCTCCCCCGCCCCGGCGTGCGGCTCCTCCAGCTCCAGCACCCGCAGTACCTCCGGGCCACCGGCTTCCGTGAACGCGGCCGCTTTCATCTTGTTCCTCCAGTTCGTTCCCCAGCTGTCGGAACCCAGCCTCATCCCTCCAGTTAGCTGGAGGTCAAGAGTTGTCGGTGTGAGGTTCTAAGCTTCGAGCGTGACGAGCTACCGCATCTCCAGGGCAAGCGCTTCCGACGCCGACAGGGTCACGGCGCTGTTGCACGAATCCGCCGCCTACCAAGGGGAGTACGCGTCGATTCTCGAGGACTACCGGGTCACCGAGGACTACCTCGCCACGCATCCCGCGTTCGTCGCCCACGCGCAGCGCGACGTGATCGGCTTTTACAGCCTGATCGAGTATCCGGCGGAGCTGGACCTGCTGTTCGTCGCCGATTCCGCCCAGGGCACCGGCATCGGTGCATGGCTGGTCGAGCACCTGCTCGGGCAGGCCGCGGACCTCGGCATGACCGAGATCCGCGTCGTTTCCCACCCGCCCGCCACCGGGTTCTACGAGCGGATGGGCGCACGCCGCGTGGGTGTCGTCGCGCCCAGCCCGCCGAAGATCACCTGGGAGCGCCCGGAACTGGTCTTCGACGTCAAGCGTCCACCGCGCGACTGAACCGGCCGATCAGTTTGCGCAGGTGCCCGGCGAACTCCGGCGAGTCGACGACGTCGAAGTCGGTGTCGAGCATGCCCAGGTAGAGCGCCAGGTACTCCAGCGTGTCCGCGCCGGCTTTGAGCAGGCAGGTGCGCTCGTCGACGGCTTCGACCACGACGGCGGGCGGCACCTTGCTCGCGGCTTCGGCCGCCGGGGCGTGCAGCCGGATCGTCGCGTGGTGCCGCCACATGGCCGTGCCCAGACCGCGCTGGAGGTACTCGACCACGCCGCCTTCGGGAGGTTCGCGCTGCTCGAACCGTCGCCCGTGGGGAGTCCGCGGCCGCACCCGATCGGCGCGGAAAGTACGCCAGTCCTGCCTGTCGGCGTCCCAGCCGACGAGGTACCACCGGCGGCCCAGGTGCACGACACGGTGCGGTTCGACCTGCCGCCGCGTCTCGGATCCGTTGTGCCCCACGTAATCGAACCGCAGGGTCTCGCGGTCGCGGCAGGCGTTGGCGATGACCGAAAGCACCTCGGGATCGACCGTGGGGCCGTCTCCCCGCACAGCGAGCGTCGCGGAATTCAGCGCCTCGACACGGCGCCGCAGCCGTGAGGGCAGCACCTGCTCCAGTTTCGCCAGCGCGCGGACCGATGTCTCCTCGATCCCCGCGATGGTCCCGCCCGCGGCCGTCCGCAGGCCCATCGCCACCGCGACGGCCTCCTCGTCGTCGAGCAGCAACGGAGGCATCGCCGCACCCGCGCCCAGGCTGTACCCGCCGGAGACGCCGGGTGTGGCGTCGACCGGATAACCCAGTCCGCGAAGCCGCTCGACGTCGTTCCGGATGGTCCTGGTCGTGACGCCGAGCCGGCTCGCCAGTTCCGGGCCCGTCCAGACGCGTTTGGCCTGCATCAGCGACAGGAGTCGCAGCAGTCTCGCCGAAGTTTCCGCCATGGGTCCCACCTTGTCCGCAATCGCGGAACGAAGCTTTCCGCAATTGCTCCTAGCGTAGCCCTCATGAGCGAAATCAAGCCCTTCCGCATCGCGATCGACCAGGCCGATCTGGACGACCTCAACAACCGCCTGAGCCGCACCCGCTGGCCCCACGAGGTCACCGATGACTGGAGCCGAGGGGTCCCGGTCGCCTATCTCAAGGGGTTGGCCGAGTACTGGGCCGACGGCTTCGACTGGCGTGCCCAGGAGGCGGAACTGAACGAGTTCCCGCAGTTCACCACCGAGATCGACGGCCAGACCATCCACTTCCTGCATGTCCGCTCGGCGGCCCCGGACGCGCGGGCGGTGCTCCTCACGCACGGCTGGCCGAGCTCGCCGTTCGAATTCCGGAACGTCATCGACGAGCTGAGCGACGAATTCCACCTGGTCATCCCGTCGCTGCCCGGATACGGCTTCTCGACGCCGGTGCACGGGCCCGGCTGGGGCAACCTGTTCCGCGTCGCCCAGGCCTGGACCACGCTGATGGACCGCCTCGGTTACGAACGCTTCGGCGTCCACGGCACCGACGCCGGCGCCGGAGTCGCGGGCATCCTGTCGATGATCGCCGCGCACCGGGTGACCGGCGTCCATCTCACCGGCACCAGCGCCGGGACGCCGTTCGGCCCCGCCGTCGCCCTGGACGGCCTCGCGGAAAAGGACCGCGAACGCGGCGAGCGCTTCAACCGGTTCCAGGCCGACGGCCTCGGCTACCTGCAGATGCAGGCGACCCGGCCGCAGACGCTGGTCTATTCGCTGCACGACTCCCCCACCGGCCAGCTCGCGTGGATCGTGGAGAAGTTCGCCGAGTGGACCGATCCGGCCAAGGAACTGCCGGACGACGCCGTCGATCGCGATCACCTGCTGGCCCTGGTCAGCCTGTTCTGGTTCACCGGCGCGGGTGCCTCCTCGGCGCACGCCATGTACGAAGGCATGGAGGCCTACCGGCAGCTGTCGCAAGGCGGCTGGGACGAGGGCGGCGAGGCACCGGCCGGTCCCCCGCGCGGGATCGCCGTCTTCGCCGGGGACACCACGATCCGGAGTCTTCAGGACGGTCCGCTCGACCATTGGTCCGAGTACGCTACCGGTGGCCATTTCCCGGCGATGGAGGTACCGGAACTGTTCACCGAAGACCTTCGTACGTTCCTACGGAAGTGCGGCTGAAATGACGACGGAACGCCTGAGCGCGCGGGCGCTCAACCGCGCGACGCTGGCCCGGCAACTCCTGCTGGAGCGCTCCGCGCTGTCCGCCGTCCCCGCGATCGAGCATTTGGCAGGCCTCCAGGCGCAGGCACCCGACTCGTCCTACGTCGGCTTGTGGTCGCGACTGCGGGATTTCCAGGTGGACGAGCTGGCGAAACCGCTGGCCGCCCGCGAGGTCGTCCGGTCGACGTTGATGCGGGGAACCGTGCACCTGGTGACGACCGAAGACTGCCTCGCCCTGTGGCCGACCATCAAAACCGTGGTCGAACGCGGTTTCCTCGGTCACTACTCGCGGGAGGTCGCCGGTCTCGATCTCGCCGCGGTCACCGAAGCGGGCCGGGCGCTGCTGGCCGGGCGGCCCCGCACTCGCGCCGAGATCCGGACCGCGCTGGCGGACCGGTGGCCCGACGCCGACCAGCCCACCCTCGCCTACGCGGTCAACAGCCTTCTCCCTCTCGCGCACGTGACGCCGCGAGGGCTCTGGGGCCAGCAGGGACCGGTCGCGTTTTCCCTGCTGGACGAGTGGGTCGGCAAACCGGTCGAGGACGGTATCTCCCTCGACGATCTGGTGCTGCGCTACCTCACGGCGTTCGGCCCGGCGACCGTCCGCGACGCACAGGTCTGGTCGGGGCTCACCAAGCTCAAAGAGGTCTTCGAACGGCTCCGGCCGCGACTGCGCACTTTCACCGACACCGCGGGGAAGGAGCTGTTCGACCTCCCCGACGCGCCTCGGCCCGATCCCGAAACCCCGGCGCCCCCTCGGTTCCTGCCCGAGTACGACAACGTCCTGCTCTCCCACGCGGACCGCGTACGCCTGATCCCGGACGGCCGCCGCGTGCCGCTACCGCCGGGTCCCGGAGGCCGCCGGGGCACTTTGCTCGTCGACGGTGAATTCCTGGCCGTTTGGGAGATCAAAGGGGCGACCCTGACGATCGAGTCCCGGAAACCCTTGCGGGACAAGGATTCGATCACCGAAGAGGGGATGCGGCTGTTGGAATTCGTAGTGCCGGAACAGGGTCACGACGTCCGTTTCGGCATCGGCGGATAACGGTCCGGCCTTTTGCCGTAACGAAGGGCACCGTTCGGGCGAAGCATTGCCTCAAGGAGCCTGAAGGGAGCGGGCCATGGGCAAGAACTACGGATTCATGACGGTGCTGGCGGGGCTGAGCGCGCTCGCGGTCATCGCGGTGGCGGCGGTCATGCGATACCCGAACACGTCCGACGTCACGGCGGTGATCACCGCGGCGGGAACGGTGATCGGCACGGTGGTAGGCGCCTTCTTCGGCGTGAACGCGGCCTCGGCGGGACGCGTGAAGGCCGAGGAGAGCCGGGATCAGGCGACGGCGGCACTGGTGAAGGTCGCCGGCGAGGCGGACAGGGGCAGCGACGTCGCGAAGGCGGCGATGGAAGGCGTCAACTGAGCGCGTCGAGCAGGGCGAGGTCCGGCGGGACGAGGGTGGTGGAGAGCACCAGCTCCCGCAACAGGTTGTCGTTCAACGCGTTTCCGACCGGCTCGCCGACTTCTTCGCGCCGCAGGCCGTAAACGCCGCCTGCGGACAACCGCGCCCGGACGTCGATGACGAGGTGCTCGACACGGCGGCTCGTCCACGTTTCGTCGGGGCGGAGTTCGGCGAGCACCTCGGCCGTCTGCTGGCGGGACAACGGCTGCGGGTTGAGGTCGTGCAGCAGGTAGCGCTGCCCGAAGACGACCAGGACCAGGCGTTCCTCCGCGCTGAGGCGCCAACGGCGGGGCGGCACGGTGACGTCGCCGTGCCGGGTGGCGGGCTGCCCGCCGTCAGGACCGGCGATGTACAACTCGAGCAGGTGCTCCCGCTTGCCCGAGCCGCGGACGAACAGCGGCGTGTACCCGTCCGACAGGGGGATCGGGTCCTCACCCTGAGAGAGCCAGCGGGAGTTGGGCAGGCGGATGGGCAGCTGGCCGGTATTGCTGACCCACCATTGTCCGCCGGTGAAGTTCAGGTGCCCGTGCCTGCGGCTGACCCGCAGATCGTTCTCCCCCACACAGACGTCGACCTGCGGCCGGTTGCGCCCGAAAGAGATCTCGCCGCCCTCATCGGGGTCGACGGACACGCCGCCCGCGAGCGTGAGGGCGAACACCGCGCCGGGGGCCGACCGGGGCACGCCGAGCGCCAGGCTTTCGTGCGCCATCGTGAGCCGCTTCATCGTGCCTCCTCCTGCTCCCCGGCAGTATGAAAGTCGCCGCCGGGGAGGGGTCCCCGCGCATCGCTTTACGTTAAGCATATGTCTACTCAGCGTGTGGCCGGCTTCCTGCTCGTGTCCGCCGCGGCCCTGGCCGGTTGCGGATCCGACACCCAGCCCGCTTCGCCACCGTCTGTTTCTTCACCCGCTCCCGTGTCCTCGCCTTCACCGTCACCTTCGCCGTCTTCGTCTTCGGTCGCTCCGCCGCCGTCGTCGGGTGTCGCCCACCCGGACGGTCCGCTGGTAGCGGCGCAGGGCACCGACCTGAAGTCGTGCCGGGACGGCGACTGCGAAGTCATCCTGAAGCCGAAGGACAAGATCGCCTTCGAAGCGCGGCTGCGCGTCACCTACATCGCGGTCGATTCCGTGTCGGACGACGGTGTCACCCTCTCGGCCGCCCTCCCCAGCGGCGCACGAGCGTCCTTCAGCGGCAGCGCCGGCCGGACGAACGGGATCAGCTACACGGTGAGCGCGGTCAAGGAGGGCAAGGCGGTCGTGAAGTTCACGCCCGAGGCCTGATCCGACGGAAATCCGTACCCTGGAGACCATGATTGACTTCTCCAAGGACACCGTCTTCAAGCTCACGCCATGCAAGCCGAAGGACATCGCGCCGACGGTGCAGCCGATCATCATCCCAGGGGAAGAGATCATCTCGTCGTTCAAGGCGGTGCGCGACTTCGTGGTGTTCACGAACAAGCGGCTGATCGCGGTGAACGTCCAGGGCATGACGGGCAAGAAGAAGGACTTCACTTCGCTGCCCTACAACAGGATCCAGGCATTCTCGATCGAAACCGCGGGCACGTTCGATCTGGACGCGGAGCTGGACCTGTGGTTCAGCGGGCTGGGGAACGTGCGGCTGGAGTTCCGGGGCTCGGACATCCGGGCGATCGGCCAGCTGATCGCTTCCCACACCCTCTAGCCTCTCGGCGCGTTTAGTCGACTACTTGCGCTCGGGGGCTGCGGGTGGACTTGGGTCCGGTTGGTCGTGAGTGGCGATTCGGGTTAGAACCCTATTTGCCACTCACGACCCCGACTGCGCCTTCCTGCCCCGCCAAAGCGATGCGGCGCGTGAGCCGTAAGGACGGTTAGAGCGGTCCCGTATCTGCCTGCCCATGCCGGACCAGCCAAGGTTTGACGATGTAGGAATAGGGACGTTCAGCGTCCCAATTCCTACATCGTCACGAGGCCACTCCTGCCCCGGGGTCTTGATCATCGGAGGATCGGGGACGTTGAGTGTCCCCGATCCTCCGTTGATCAAGGTCCCACCCAGTCGAGTGGGGAGGATTTGAGACGTTGAACGTCTCAAATCCTCCCCACTCGCTCCCTTGCCGCAGCACCATCCCGGCCCCCGAGGCTTCAAGGCGACGCCTCGATCGGCGGGTAGGCAAATACGATTTCCTTAGAGCTGTCCTTACCACTCACGCGGCACTACATGTTGATCTTTTGATGCCGGGGTTTCGCTGACCTCGCGATGATCGCTGATTTGGCCGCTGACCTGCGCGGATAGGGCTGGACACTTCTCGCGTGTTCTCACCCCTACCCGACGTCTGACGGCCTGGAGACGGCCTGGCACTCGCCCACTCCTCCTCCATCTCCCCGATACGAAGCCATCCACGCGGCCGTTGCGTCGGGTCAAGGCACGTTTTCCCGCCTTGACGCGGCGTGACGGCCGTTGTGACGATCTGACATCGGGGCGATGGCTCCGCGTAACAGCTGTCAGTCCTCTTGCGACATTGCGGGCACGAATGTCTCAGCGAGGAGGCCGACGTGCTCTTTGGCGTACCTGCGCGCCGCTGGCGGTGGCTGCACCTGTCCACGGCTTCAGCGGGCGCGCCGCCCGGCCGGTGGGCGGAGCGGAGCGGCAGCCCGCCGTGTCGGGCAAGGTGCGCCCGCAGGCGTGACGCGGACGCAAGGTGACCAGCGCGCCGCCGACGGCGGCGCGCCTTGATCCCATAGAGCCAAGTTCGGCAACGACTAGGAAATTTCAATGACCGAAGATGAACGTTGGCTGCTTCTACGGCAAGTACCAGCTGACCGCGCACGTAACATCCAGGCTGAACTGACAGTTATTCGACAAATTCCACCTGTCGAACAGGAAGAGATATTCTCAAAGATAAAACTGATCCACAAGTATTTCTCATCATGGCAGTGGGCCAAAGTGGTAAACGCTGCAAATTCATTCATGCAAATCGTATATGACGCCGCCAATATTTCAAATAAGTCCTCGCATATAATCAATGATGCCGATGTCAGAAAAGCCAATCTTGCCATTCGCGAAACCGCGCGAACTATAGTCGAATGGCTAGATTCCTGCCACGCGATGGCCACTGCAAGAGACAATGAGGTCCTTCAGCACGCTCTCTCTCAAGCCGAATCCTCGACGAGCCCAATAGCTAACCTTCAGAAGATTCACGCAAGCAATGCCGAAAACATTGTTGAATTTAACATTGAATCGCTTACGCCATTTACTTTTACGGCAACCCTCTCCGATGCGGCTCGACGGGTAGCCGAAATAGAGCATCCACAAGACGCTGTGCAGTTTTTGCATGCCGCGATGAGAACGTTAGAGCTAGTTGCAGAAGCAGAGCTAATAGCACAGAAGGAGAGCCTTCTGGACTGTTGCAGACACTTCCGACAGCTACAGCTCGACTGCCTGTACGGAATCGCTATTCTCTCAAAAGAGAGCGATATTGTAGATATGACCACAGGCGGCGGCTCCGTGAGCCTTACTCAGTTACCACTTGCTGGGGCAGAGTTGGTAATGTCTAACGTTCGAAGAGCAAGCGAATCTCTGGCCGTACGGTCAGGGCAAGCTAGAGAACAAGCCCTTCACGGATTTGTGCCATCAGCCATGAAACCCCAGGCTTCGGAATTGCCACATGAAGACATTATCGAGAACCGTGCACAGGCTGAAGAATCAGCCATTCCCTTGCAAACAAATGAATCACAGCTGACCGAGCCGATAGACCTTGCCCTACTCGCCTCCGAAACACGGAAATTACCAGAAGAAATTGAACGGAGATGGTCTCAATCACTAGGAGTCACTTTAGCGGAAGATCATCACAAGTTGTACCGCAGGATCCAAAGCTATATTTCAGCTGCCGGGTCTATTTTGGCAAATAGTAGCGATGCTTTCGAGAAAGCGCACGCCGGCCAGTCGGTTACAAGTTTTCCACCCAGCGTCGAGGTAATTACCGCGATCGCCAACGACGTCACCGAAGGGTCTTCTACATCAGGAAAACTAACCGCAGAAATCTACGCGCTTTTCTACTTGAAGAGCGCGCTCGCTTCTCTTGCCAATCCAGCGGCTTCCAGCGTCACACTTAACGACGGGAAGACTGAGTCCTGGTGGGCATCTGGAGCCTTCAGTAACGCTCAGAAGCTCGTAGATTCGATGACACAGCTAAGCAACGAGCTAGCCGCCACAAAGATAGAAACAGCCAAAGAACACATCAAGATTGACGCAGTATACGAATCCTGGCGCTTCTACGCACAGAAGGCCCAGCAGGAGATACGGTCTGGCTCAATCGAGAGTTCAGTAGTGCATTGCAGCAGAGCAGCAAACCTCTGGTCTAGAGAAGTTGCAGAACTGGACAAGAAGGATTTTCGACGCTCGCGACGTCACGACCTGCGCGACGCGATCGATTTAGTTCACACGATCGCTAATTCGATCGCATCCGGAGAAAAATTCTCGCTTGCAACGTTATGGTGCATTGCAGGGTTCTGGAACGACCTTTTCATGCGTTGGATGTCCGAAGAGATGGAGATGCTTCACAAGAATATTCAGGAATGGCAACTCACCCACCCAGACCAGGAGGGAGAATGAATAACGAAGCGAAGCTATTCGAAGATCCATTCGGATCTACCTCAAGCCAACTTATCGGATGGACGCGATCCCTTTCTATCGGATCAATCAACATCTCATCCGCCGTAATCGAGTCGAACTTTAGCAGTGCGATAAATGATCGCCCGAAAGCCTCAATAAGGTTGCGCGCCGCACACCCGACTATTCCGTATGTTGACTGGCGAGCACCTGTATCTGCGTCAATTATCGAGAATGGACAGCCGCAGCCTCTCTTTATTGGAAATATAATCAAAGTTGACCGCGACGGCGACGAGATACTTTTAGAATGCTCAACGGCCGCTTATTTTTCCGATGTTCTACTAGGGTTATACACAGCCACCAGGAATGCCGGCACCGACCTGATCTATGCCACAGCCAGAGATGGCGGCACTCCTGGCGATATGATCAACATCGACATGACTGGTGTACCTTACGAAACTTTCGAGGTTGTTATACCAATATCAGGAATAAGTAAGCTTGCCGAGCCATTCCGGCAAGGAAATGTACTATTCACGTCCGAAAGAGAATTTCTGCGCGAGGCAAACAAATTTAATCATGCACCGCTCATGGAGAAGATTGAGAAGTCGGAGGTATTTGCAGTAGCATACCAGGCCGAACTTCGAATGTACGACGCAGAAAAATCTGCCCTGACCCAAGTTTTGACCGCCCTCGCTTGGCTTACCACTCGGTCACACTATTCTTTGGCAGTCCTCCCCGACGAGTGCACCCCAGCCTGGTCTCGTTCCACAGCTTCAGCTCGAATATCGTGCGCCCCCCTTGCTTACGTACGCGGACTACTAAGTGGACGTAGTTGGCTACGAGAAACAGCCACTCGGAAACATGAGAACCCACTTGACCTCGACGACAGCAAACTTATGCTCAGGCACCCCGGCAATCTTGGCACTCCTAGTCAACGCGCAAGGCAGGCTCTTTACGCTTACACCCGAGCAGTGCATGAGGTAGACGCACCAAGTCGAGTTACTCTCATCTGGGAAGCAATTGAGTTCTACGCAGGAAAAACGGATATACCCGAGAAGTTCTCAAAGGCCGAACTGAAGAAAATTAGGAGATCCGTTCCTAAAGATTTAAGCAAAAGTCAAATTTCGCGCATTAACGACCTTGTCGGAATGCTTAACTCAGCACCCTTGCTTGCACGCCTTCGCGCACAAATTGCTTCAGACGGCATCCCAATGACCGAAGAAGAGTTTCAGATTCTTGCAAATCTAAGAGCGTTGCGCAACGACCTTGTCCATGGACGAGTCACGGGAGTCGGACCTGCTGGCGACGAGATCGAGCACGGCCTAGCCCTGGTAGCTAGAATGATAACTTACTGGGTAGCGAGAGCCCATTAACTAAAGCGAGCGTCAGCACAGTCCAATAAGCCGTGCTCAATTCGCAACAAGATCGATGGATGAATATGCAGATCGCCGATGGCTGAGACAGGAGCCCATAATACCTCTTTACTTTCCGAGCTTTCTCGCAACGCTCCAGCGATTTTACGCGCACGAAAGCAGATTGAAAACTCTTGCCGCACCTCGCCATCGTCGTAAGCGATGACATGGCTGGGATTCGAGTACAGCCCGACAACCCCGGTCACCTCGCACTCGATCCCAGTCTCCTCCCGAATCTCCCGCACAGCGGCCTGCGACAAGGTCTCCCCAAGTTCAAGCTGCCCACCAGGGATCGAGTACAGGTCGTTGTCCGTCCGCCGGATCATGAGGATCCGACCCTCCTCGTCCTGGATGAACGCGGACACCGCGACCGCGATGCTGTTCGCCTTCGGAGCGTTCGGGTCGTTGTAGTAGTCGACGCGTGCCATGGGTGGCCTCCTAGAAGGTGGCGGGCTTGGCGAGGTTCCAGACGGCTTCGAAGCTCTCCGAGTAAGTCTCGAAGAGGTCCCCGGCCGAGAGCCGACGCAGATGGAGCGACGGAGTATGGGCTCCCTGGACACCGTAGACGTGCGTGTTGATGATCATTTCGTCGTCGAAGCGGAAGATCGAGTTGTAGAGCGTGGTGTTGTGGAAGCGCATCTCCACCCCGTCGACGCCGACCAGCGGCCGATAGGACGCCAGCGCGTTGCGGATGCGCGCCGGTAGCGTCCCGTCGCCTAGCTGCTCCTCGTCGCCGCGCAGAGCGACACTCTCCCCCTCGGGATCTCCGAAGATCAGCCGAATCTTGGCCCCCGCCCGCGCTTTGGCAGTCAGATCCTTGATGAACCGCGGGCGCTCCACCAGGAACAGCGCAGCGTGGACCAGCACCTCGACGGTGTCCGACGCGTCCTTGATCAGCCGGTCCCACAGCTCGACCGGGATGGCGTTGCGGTGCGGAAACACGCGCACGACCTCAGCGGCGGCCGTCTCGGCCCTGCGCTCCGGCGCCACCGAGTCCGGCCAAAGGTAGGTCTCGGACTCGCGCGTCATCGCGGCGATCTTGTGGCGGTGCTTCGGATACGGCGTGCGGCCCTGAGTGATCCACCGTTCCACGGTCTTCTGATCGACCCCGGTGGCGTCGGCGATCTGTTCCAGCGAAAGACCGTTGCGCAGCAGGGCGTCCCGCAGGCGTTCGTTCGGCATCCGCCCTCCCAGGGACATGTAGGGACGTCTTCGACGGTACCAAGGACGTCCCGAGATGTCCTGCCAAGAGGTGATCACGTCCCGGGGACTGATGGAGAATCGCGGCAACGAGGAGGTGATCGATGAATCAGCCACAGACCCTCCGCGATGCACATGCGGTCGCGACGTCCCGGCGTCCTCGACCGGACGCGGGCATGTCGGACTGGCTGAAGTTCCACCAGGTCAACGCACGCATGTACCGCGAAGTGTCCGAGGTGGACCGGTGGCACCACCACGAACTCAAGTACTGGGTGGGTTACGAAGAACGCAAGGCCGAGGAGATAGCCGCGCGAATCCGGTCGGCAACGGCCTGACCGCACGGACTCGTGAGTGGTAGGGACGGTTAGAGCCGTCCTTACCACTCACGAGGGCCGCTTACATGTTGATCATGTGTCCAGCGAGACCGTGGACGGCTTCCTTGACCGCTTCCCCCAGCGTCGGGTGAGCGTGCACGTTCCGCGAAATCTCGTGCACCGTGAGGTCCCACTGCTGCGCCAAAGTCAGCTCCGGCAGCAGTTCGGTCACCTCAGGCCCGATCAGGTGCGCCCCCAAAAGCTCACCATGCGAAGCGTCGCTCAGGATCTTCACGAAGCCGACTGCCTCGCCGAGGCCGTGCGCCTTTCCGTTGGCGGTGAAGGGGAACTTCGCCACCTGGACGTCGAAGCCCTTTTCGCGGGCCTGTTCTTCGGTCCAGCCGAAGCTGGCGATCTGCGGCTGGCAGTAGGTCGCGCGCGGGATCATCACGAAGTCGAGTTCCATGGTCTCGGCGCCCGCGATGGTCTCGGCGGCGACGACGCCCATGGACTCGGACGCGTGCGCGAGCATCAGTTTCGCGGTGACGTCGCCGATCGCGAAGATGTGCGGGACGTTCGTGCGGCCGCGCGAGTCGATGGCGATGGCGCCGCGGTCGGTCAGCTCGACGCCGGTCTTGTCCAGGCCATATCCCTCGGTCCGCGGCTGGAAACCGATGGCCTGCAACACCTTGTCCGCTTCCAGGACGCGCTGCTCGCCGTTCTTCGACACGGTCACGAGGACCTGCTCGCCGGTGTCGTCGATCGTCTCGACCTTGGTGGAGGTCAAGACCTCGATGCCGAGCTTCCGGTAGCGGCGGGCCAGTTCGGCGGAGACCTCGGCGTCTTCGAGCGGGACCATGCGGTCGAGGTATTCGACGATGGTCACCTTCACGCCGTAGTTGTGCAGCACGTAGGCGAATTCGACGCCGATCGCGCCCGCGCCGGCGATGACGATGCTCTCCGGCAGTTCGTTTTCCATGATCTGCTGTTCGTAGGTGACCACGCGGTCGCTGCGCGTGGTGCCCGGCAGCAGGCGCGCGGTGGCGCCGGTGGCGATCACGCAATTGTCGAAGGTGATCCGCTCGCCGTTGACCTCGATGGTGTTGGCGTCGAGGAAGGTGCCGTGCCCGTCGTACTCGGTGATCTTGTTCTTCTTCATCAGGTAGTGCACGCCCTTGACGCGACCGTCCGCGACC
This sequence comes from Amycolatopsis sp. lyj-90, assembly GCF_046549035.1. NCBI lineage: Bacteria > Bacillati > Actinomycetota > Actinomycetes > Pseudonocardiales > Pseudonocardiaceae > Amycolatopsis > Amycolatopsis sp. lyj-90. The sequence goes on along the minus strand of NZ_JAJPWP010000008.1, from coordinate 456,516 downwards.
TTGCGGCTGCGGTCGAAGGCGGCCTGGTAGTCGAAGGTGACCTTCCCTTCGACCTGGATCCCGAAGGACTTCGCCTCTTTGGTCACGATGTGCGCGAGTTCGGCGTTGCGCAGCAGTGCCTTCGAGGGGATACAGCCGACGTTGAGGCAGACTCCGCCCCAGTATTTCTCCTCCACGACCGCCGCGCTCAGCCCCAGTTGCGACGCCCGGATGGCCGCCACGTAACCGCCGACCCCGGCGCCCAGAACAACGACGTCATAGTGTGCGCTCATACTTCGAAACCTACCCCTCACCGGGACCGTCCGAAGGGTGAGACTGCCTACTCAGGCGGGCGGCCGGGAGCCCCGGATCTCGACCAGCAGCTCGGTCACCGCGGCCATGATCCGCTCGGTCGCCTCCTCCAGCACCTCGCGCGACGGCGAGGATGTCATGAGGTCCGAGAGGTCCACCGGCGGACCCGCGATCAGGTTCACCGTCTTGCGGGGGAAGCCGCGCGGGAGGACGGCGTCCGACGGCAGCAGGTGGTGCGTGCCCCAGTTCGCCAGCGGGATCACCGGGACCCCGGTCTCCAGCGCGATCCGCGCGATTCCGGTCTTGCCGCGCATGGGCCACCCGTCCGGGTGATCCGTGAAGGTCGCCTCCGGGAAGATGACGACGCATTCACCCTCACGCACGGCACTCACGGCGTCGCGATACGCGCCCGACGCCGTGGGCGCCCCGCGGTAGACCGGGATGTGCTTGCCCGAGCGCATCACCGAGCCGACGACCGGCGCGTCCCACAGGCTCGCCTTCGCCAGGTAGCGCGGCACGCGGCCGTGGGCGAGGCAGTACGCCGTCACCGTCGTCGGATCGGCGAACGAGAGGTGGTTCGACGCGACCAGGAAGCCGCCCGACGCGGGCAGGTGCTCCCCGCCGCGCACCCGGAACCGGGTGAACAGCACCAGGAACGGCCACACGACGTTGATCGCGAGGCTGAACCAGAACCCCCGGCCGGCGCGGGCGAAGCGCCGGCCGAAGGCGATCATCTGGCGGAACGTCAGCAAGTCACCCGAAACGGGGCTCAGTGCGGTCCAGCGTTCACGGGGTCTCAGCGCCATGGACGTAATTCGTAGCCGAACCCGCCCCGGTTCGGCCGGAACAACGCGCGAACGCGGCGCGGATCACACGCGTTCGAGCACCACCACGGGGATCTCACGGTCGGTCTTCTTCGCGTACTCGTTGTAATCCGGCCAGACCGCGGCGAGCTTCTCCCACAGCTTCGCGCGCTCCTCGCCCTCGAGGGTCCGGGCCCGCGCGGTGAACTTGTCCGCCTTGACCTGGGCCTTGACCTCGGGGTTCGCCTGCAGGTTCTTGTACCAGCCCGGGTCCTCCGGTGCCCCGCCCTTGGAGGCCACGATGACCGGGTTGTTCTCGTCGTCGAACTGGTAGATCAGCGCGAACTTGCGGTCCTCGCCGGTCTTGCGGCCCTTGGTGGTGAGGACGAGACAAGGCGCGCCCTTCTCCCAGTCGTGGCCCACCTCGCCGTCGGTCTCTTCGTAGCGACGGACGTGCTCGTCACCGAAAAGCATGTCTGGGTTCCTCTCCTCGTCCTGGGGTGTACCGGCGCCCTGCCAGTCTGACGCGAACCGGTCGGTCGCGCTGATCAACTCGTGCAGGGTGCCGGGTTCGTCGAACGCGTGACCCGAGTCGCCGACCATCACCAGTTCCGCGCCCGGCAGCACCTGGCTGAGCTCCCAAGCGGTGATGGCCGGGGTGACCACGTCGTAGCGTCCCTGGACGAGAACGCACGGGACGCCCCGGAGCTTCCCGGCGCCGCGCAGCAGCTGGTCTTCGGCCAGCCAGCCGCCGTGCCGGAAATAGTGGTTCTCGATCCTCGCGATCGCGAGGGCGAACGACGGATCGCTGAACGCGTCGATCACGTCGGCCTGCGGGCGCAGTTTGACCGTTTCGCCTTCCCAGCGGCTCCACGCGATCGCGGCGGGCCCGTGCACCGAAGGGTCCGGATGGTGCAGCAGTTCGTGATACACCTCGATCAGGTTGTCCTGACGGCGTGAAAACGGCACCGGGGCCAGGAACCGCGACCACGCCTCGGGGAACAAGAACGCCGCTCCCCCGCCGAAAAGCCACTGCAGTTCCTTCACCCGCAACGTGGCCACGCCGCGCAGAACGAGTTCCGTGACCCGTCCGGGATGCGTTTCCGCGTAGGTCAGCCCGAGCACACTCCCCCACGAGCCGCCGAAGACCATCCAGTGTTCGATGTCGAGATGCTCGCGCAACCGCTCGATGTCGGCGACGAGGTGCCACGTCGTGTTGACCGAAAGATCCGCTTCCGGGGTGGCGCAGTTCGGGGTGCTGCGCCCGCAGCCGCGCTGGTCGAAAAGGACGATCCGGTACCGGTCGGGATCGAACAGTCTGCGATGTCTCGGGATCGAACCACTTCCGGGGCCACCGTGCAGGAAGATCACGGGTTTGCCCTCGGGATCGCCGCATTCCTCCCAATAGATCTCATTGCCGTCACCGACGGGCAACATCCCTTGGACGTAAGGTTCGATTTCCGGGTAAAGGCCGAGCATGTCCGCCACTATGCCCCAAACGTCAGCTTGGAGGATCGATGAAGGCCCGTCCCCACGTGACGCTGGAAGATGTGGCGCGCACCGCGGCCGTGTCGCTCGCGACAGCGTCCCGCGTACTCAACGGCACCGCCACCGTCCGGGGAGATCTCCGCGAACGGGTGATCGCCGCGGCGGCCGAACTCTCGTACACCCCCAATGCCCACGCTCAGGCCCTGGCCGGTGGCTCACAACCCACCGTCGGGGTGATCTGCCATGACGTCGGCGACCCGTATTTCGCCGCGATCGCGGGCGGGGTCATGCGGGTGGCGAGCGAGAACGACCTCCTGGTGATGCTCGCGAGCACGTTCCGTGATCCGGCCAAGGAGGTCGCGTACGTCTCCACGCTGCGCGCCCAACGCGCCTCGGCCATCCTGCTGATCGGTTCCGCCTTCGAGGACAAGGCGTGGGAAAAGGCGATGGCCGCCGAACTCGAGCCGTACCGGCGCGGCGGCGGGCACGTCGCCGCGGTCAGCAGGCACCGCGGGCTCAAGGTGGACACCGTCCAGCCCGACAATCGCGGTGGCGGCGCCGAACTGGCGAAAGCCCTGCTGGACCTGGGGCACCGGCGGTTCGCGGTACTCGCCGGGCCGAGGAGCCTGACCACCGTTGTCGACAGGCTCGACGGCTTCGCGGCGGAACTGCTGGAGCACGGCGTCGAACTCCGCGAGGACGACGTCGCGGAAGCCGCGTTCACCCGTGACGGTGGCTACGAAGCGATGGAGAAGGTGCTCGCCCGGCCGCGGAAGCAGTGGCCGACGTGCGTGTTCGCGGTGACCGACGTGATGGCGATCGGCGCGATGGCGGCACTGCGCGACGGGGGCGTCTCCGTACCCGGCGAGATGTCGATCGCCGGTTTCGACGACATCCCGGTAGTGCGCGATCTCACGCCCGCGCTGAGCACCGTGGCGTTGCCGCTGGAGAAGCTGGGCGAACGGGCCATGGACCTGGCACTCAAGGCCTCGCCCGGCACCCGGCCGCGCGTGGTGCGCATGTCCGGCGAGGTCGTCCTGCGCCGCAGCACCGCTTCCCCCGCTCGCTGAAACCCTTGTGTGCGGTCCACGCGGTGACTTACCGTGGCACGAGAAAGCGCTTTCTCACCCCCGCGCCACGGAGACCCGATGACCTTGATCGCCCTGCCCACCGCCGACGGCGGACTGGCGGAGTGGACGCCGCAAGGGGCGGAAACGCCCGCGAAACCGGCATCACCGCCGACCTCCCGGATCGCCTACGCGGCCGCACACGTGGTGGCCGACCCGTTCGCCGCCGCCGATCCCGAAGAGGGCGCGGTACTGGATTGGGACACGACGCTCGCCTTCCGCGAGCACCTGTGGTCCTGCGGTCTCGGCGTGGCCGAGGCGATGGACACCGCGCAGCGCGGGATGGGCCTGGACTGGGACACCACCAAGGACCTGATCCGGCGCACCGGCGCGCTCGCCGCGGGACGACCGTGGGTCGCTGGGGTCGGCACCGACCAGCTTCCCGGCGGCGACGCGACCGCGGAGTCCATTGTGGACGCCTGGCGCGAGCAGCTGGACATCGTCGGCGAAGCCGGGGCGATCCCGGTCGTGATGGCCAGCCGCGCGCTCGCGGCGTCGGCGTCCGGTCCCGAAGATTACCATGCCGCGTACGGGAAACTGCTCTCCGGCGCGGACCGCCCGGTCCTGCTGCACTGGCTGGGCGAGCAGTTCGATCCGGCGCTGGCAGGCTACTGGGGACACGGCGACGTCCGTGAGGCCGCCAAGGAACTGGGCAGGCTTTGCACCGAACACGCCGGCGTCATCGCGGGGGTCAAGGTTTCGGTGCTCGACGCGTCGATCGAGACCGAGTTCCGCCGCGCGCTGCCCGAGGGCGTCGCCTGCTACACCGGAGACGACTTCAACTACCCCGAACTGATCGCCGGGGACGAACAGGGCCACAGCGAAGCACTTCTGGGCATCTTCGACGCCGTCGCGCAGGTCGCGGGTGCCGCGCTCGCCCGGCTCGACGAAGGCGACCAGGCCGGTTTCCACGGCCTGCTCGACCCGACGGTCGCGCTCTCCAGGGCGATCTTCCGGGCGCCCACCAGGAACTACAAGACCGGCGTCGTCTTCCTCGCCTACCTCAACGGGCACCAAGAGCACTTCCGGATGGTGGCGGGCCGCGAATCGGCGCGGTCCATCACGCATCTGGCCGAACTGCTGCGCCTGGCCGACGCCGCCGGGGTGCTCGCCGACCCGGACCTCGCCGTCGCGAGGATGCGGCCGCTGCTGGCCGCGGCGGGGGTGGCCTGATGGACCGGTTGAGCCTGAACCAGATCACCACCAAGGCGTGGTCGCTGCCGGAGGCCGTGGCGGGGTGCGCCGAGGCGGGCGTCCGCTGGATCGGCCTGTGGCGGGACAAGGTCGCCGAGACCGGCGTCGAGGAAACCGCCCGACTGCTCAAGGAGTACGACGTCGGCGTGTCGTCGTTGTGCCGCGGCGGTTTCTTCACCGGGATCACCCCGGAAGGGTCCCCTGTGAACGGTGTCGCGCAGACACGGGAGGCGATCGACGAAGCCGCCGCGCTGGGTGCGGAGGTCCTCGTCCTGGTCGTCGGCGGGGTGAACGGCGACCTGACGTCGTCGCGGCAGCGGGTCGCGGACGCGGTCGGCGAACTGGCGCCGTACGCCGGTGAGCGCGGCGTCCGGCTCGGTCTGGAACCGCTGCATCCCATGCAGTGCGCGGAACGTTCGGTCCTGTCCACTGTGGATCAGGCGCTGGCGATCGCACTGGAGCATCCGGCCGACCAGGTCGGCGTGATCGTCGACGAGTTCCACGTGTGGTGGGATCCGCGGATCGAGGAGTCGATCGCCGCGGCGGCCGGGCGGATCGCCGGATTCCACGTCTGCGACCAGAAGGTGCCGTTGACCGACACCCTGCTCGGCCGCGCGCTGCCCGGTGACGGCCCGATCGACCACCGGCACCTGAAGGCCTGTGTCGCGGCCGCCGGATACACCGGGCCCATCGAGGTCGAGGTGTTCGACGCCGAGCTCTGGCGCCGTCCCGGTGGCGAAGTCCTCGCGGAGACCGTCAAGGCCTATCGGGATCACGTTTCCTGACGAAAGTAAGGGTCGTCCGCTGCCCAAGGTCGGCTGTCCGGGCGGCCGTGGTTTCCTACCGTTCGCGGTATGAAACCACGGCTGCTCTGGTGGCTGGGCACAACGCTGCTCCTGCTCTCCGTCCACACCGATTGGAACGTCCCGCTCGCGGCTTGGGTGTTCCCGGTCTTCCTGCTCCGCTACGCCCGCCAGGTCCCCGTCCGGCGCGCGATCCTGTTCGTGGGCCTGTCCCTGCTGATCGGGCAACTGTTCTGGCTCGGCGCCACCGGCCTGGCGTTCGTCCTGTCCGCCTTGCTCGCCTTCACCCTGCTCGCGGTGCTGCAGACGACGGCGTTCCTCGCCGACCGCCTGATCGCCGACCGTGCCGGGCCGCTGAAGACCTTGGTGTTCCCGGCGACCTTGGTGGCGGCCGAATATCTCTTCACCCTCGTCACCGGATTCGGGGACTTCGGCGCGCTCGGCAGCACCCAGTCCGGAAATCTGCCGCTGCTCCAGACGGCGTCCGTGACCGGCGTGTACGGCCTCACCTTCGTCCTCGCGTGGTTCGCCTCGGTGGTCAACACCGTGTGGGCGGAAGGGTGGCCGCGGGTCAAGCGCACGGCGCTCGTCCACGCCTGCGTGCTCGGCCTGGTGTTCCTCGCGGGCGGCGCGCGGTTGCTGTTCGACGCACCGACGACGCAGACCGTCCGGATCGCGGGGATCAGTCCCTCGACGGCCGCGGACACGGCGAGTACCGACGCACTGGAGCGGATCGGCGTGAAGTACTGGCGGGCACAGGAAGTCGTCGCGGCGGACCCGGTCGCGGTCGGCGCGGCCTTGGCGCCGGTCACCGAAGATCTCGTGACCAGGACGCGGCAGCAGGCGTCGGCGGGGGCGAAGATCGTCATCTGGCCGGAAACGCACGCCAGTGTCCTGGAGCGTGACCAGGCGGAGCTGCTGAAACGGGTCGGCGCCGAAGCGAAACAAGCGGGTATCCACGTCGGGCTCGCCTACGCGCTCTACACCGCCCAAGCTCCGTACATCCGGAATCTGGCCGTGCTCGTCGGGCCGACGGGCGAAGTGCTGTGGACCTACGACAAGACGCATCCGACGCCGATGGAACCGATGAAGCCCGGCCCGGGAGTCGTGCCCACCGCGGATTCGCCGTACGGACGGCTCGCGACGGTCATCTGTTACGACGCCGACTACCCCGGCCTGATGCGCCAGGCCGCGGACAAGGAGACCTCGCTGATGCTCGTGCCCGCGAACGACTGGCAGGGATTCGGCTCACTGCACTCGGAGAAAGCGGTCTTCCGCGCGGTGGAAAACGGTTACTCGCTCTTCCGGCACTCCACCCACGGTATTTCCACAGCTGTGGACAATCAGGGCCGGGTACTCGGGAAAGCCGACTATTTCCGCACCGACCAGCAGACACTCGTCGCGGATCTGCCGGTACAGCCGAGAACACAGACCGTGTACGCCCGTGTCGGCGACGTGTTCGCCTGGCTGTGTCTCGCCGTCGCCGCGCTCTGTCCTTTATGGACACTCCAGCGGAAACGCACAGGGAAACGTTAGCGCCCTGTTACGGACGAGGTGGTGTTCGTAACGTCTTGGCCGAAAAGAACAGTGTTCAACGGTTAAGCTCCCCCGCATGCCGAAATTGCTGGTGGTGGAAGACGACGACGCGATCGGCGGCGTCCTCGAATCGACCCTTCGCCTGCACGGCTACGAGGTTTCCTGGCAGCGGGACGGCCGCACCGCGCTCGCGGCCGCGGCGGCCGACGACATCGACTTCGTCCTGCTCGATCTCGGCCTGCCGGATCTGGACGGGGTCGAGGTCTGCCGTCGGCTGCGCGCGGCGCTCCCCGGCGCCGTGCTGGTCATCCTGACCGCCCGGCAGGAGGAGATGGACGTCGTCGTCGGCCTTGAGGCCGGCGCCGACGACTACCTCACCAAACCCATCCGCCTCGGCGAACTGCTCGCCAGGGTGCGGGCGCACCTGCGGCGCGGGACGGCCCCGCCGGAGAGCAGGCCCGCGATCGCCGTTGGGCATCTGCGGGTGGACACCGCCGGGCGGCGGGTCAGCGTCGGCGGACGGGAGATCCCGTTGCGCGCCAAGGAGTTCGATCTGCTCGCCCGGCTGGCCGAACAGCCGGGCGTGGCGGTCAGCCGGGACACCCTGATGTCGGAGGTGTGGGACGCGCACTGGTACGGCTCCACGAAGACCCTCGACGTCCACATCGCCGCGCTGCGACGGAAACTGGCCGAGTCGGCGCCCACCCCCGAGCAGGCGCCGAGGATTTCGACCCTGCGCGGCCACGGCTACCGCCTCGAACAGCCCTTCGAGGGCTAGTAGTCGCGAAGATCGGACACTTCGTCGCGGGCGGCGAGCTGCGCGATCCGCGCGGACGCCACGACGCACGAAACGATCACGACCGCGCCCAGCATCCCGAAGTACCCGTGGGGGAAAGCCACCCATTCCACCGGGGTGAGCAGGACGAACAACACGCCGAGCAGATGCCCGGCGATCAGTCCCCCGCCGCCGACGATCAGCGCGTCGCCCGCGATGAAGGTCGCCACCTGACGGCGTTTCCCGCCGAGGGTGCTGACGATCAGCAGGTCGCGGCGGCGTTCGTTGAGCGCCAGCCCGAACGACGGTCCCGCCGCGGCCGCGGCGAGCAGGAGTGACGCCACCCGGTCCACCGTCGCCGCGGTGCAGCCGTCCCTGGTGAGGGCGGACGAGATCGCGAACGCCACCGCCAGCGCGACCAGCGCCACCGACCGCGCCAGCAACGCGCTCCGCCACGAAATGGACAGCGCGAGCACTCCCGCGAGCCCGGAGACGAGCGGCCTGAGCGCCCCGCCGATCGCCCGTTTTCCTTTGCGCAGCCCCAGCTCCACCAGGCGCCACAGCAACATCGTGCCGCCCGCCCAGCCGAGCAGCGGCCAGAAGAACGCGAGCGCGAGCAGGACGAAGTCGAGGCCGTAGGCCGTCCACCAGGGCGGCCCGTCGTCGGCCGGGACGAAATACCACTCGCGCAGCACCGGCGGCAGGACGGCGAGGGCCGCGACGACCAGGCCGCCGAGCAGCAAGAGAACGATTTCCCGGACAAGGGACAACCCCGATCCGGGCAGGAAACCGGCGGCCAGCGACAGCGCGACACCCGCCACGCCACCGGCCAGCCCGGCGGCCGCGGCTTCGGCCGAAGCCAGCCCGAGCACCTGCCCGCCGGTCGCGCCGCGGGCCCGCAGCAGGTCCTGGTCTCCCCGCAGTGAACGCTCCGACGGGGCGGCCAGCAGCACCACGAGCACCGTCGCGGGTACCCACGGCGGCGCCGGTGCCCCGGTCCAGCCGTGCACCGCGAGCAGCGTGGTCACGATCGCGACCCCGGCGGCGGGCACGCCCAGCCTGGCGGGGCGCACGCGCGCGATCCCGCCGACCCACAACGCCATCGCCGCGATCACCGGTCCCGCACCAGCTTCCCGTCGACCATCGACCAGTGCTCCCCGAACAGGTCCGTCGGCGCCTGTTCGGCCGTGGCCACCAGCAACCCGGCGGCCAGCCGGTCCGCCGCGTGCACGAGCCTGCCGAAGAGCCGTTCCCCCTCGCGCCGGTCGAGCCAGCCGGCCGGGTCGTCGGCGAGGATCAGTTTCGGCGCGGGCGCGAGCGCCCTGGCCAGGATCGCCAGCCGGATCTGCTCACCGCTCAGGTCACGGGGTGCCTTCTTGGCGAAGCCGGTGAGACCCACCAGGTCCAGCGCGCCGTCGACGGCGTCGCGGACCGCGGTGCCGGTCCGGCCCGCGAGGACCAGCGGCAGGGCGACGTTGAGCCGGACGTCGAGATCGCGCAGCAGCCCGCCGTCCTGCAGGACCAGCCCGATCAGGTCGGGCCCCGGCGGGGACGGCTCGAACGCGGGCCAGTCGATGGTGCCCGCCGTCGGTTTCTTCATCCCGGCGAGCAGGTGCAGCAGCGTGGTCTTCCCGGCACCGGCCCGGCCGGTCACCACCGCGCGGGTGTCCGTGCCGATCACGCAGCTGACGCCGTGCACGGCCACCACCGCGGTCAGCCCGGAGCCATAGGTGTGCGCCAGCTCTTCGGTGCGGACCAGAGGTGCCGTCACGCCACTCTCACGATCCGGTGCGCGGCCGCGGCGATCCCGTGGTCGCGGGTCGCCACGACGACGGCCGTCCCGCGGGTCGCGACGGCGCACAGCAGGTCCATCAGTTCGAGTGCGGCGAGCCCGTCGAGTTCGCCCGCCGGTTCGTCGGCGAGCAGTACCTCGGGCGCCCCGGCCAGCGCGACGGCGACGCCGGCCCGCGCGCCTTCCAGCGCCGACAGCGTGCCGGGATAGGCGTCACCGCGGCCGGCCAGCCCGGCCAGTTCGAGCAGGTCACCGGCGTTTTCGGGGGCGCGACGGGCGGCGAGCCTTCCCGCCAGCAAGACGTTCTGCTCGACGGTGAGATGGCCGAAGAGGTTCCCGCGCCTGAGCAGGACGCCGACGCCGGGACCGCCACCGGGGGTTTCCCCACCTCCGGCGGGCAGCACGGCCACACACTCGCCCGGGACGGCGAACCGGACGAGGGGGACGGATCCGGGCCCCGGGCCTGCCATGACGGCGGCACGTCGGCGCATGGCCCCAAGGTAAGGCGAACGGGGTCAACATCGCCTTGATCTCAGGTCAACGGACGGCAAAATATCGCTTCGGGTGGGTGATCCTCGTCCTCGTCGGCCACACTCTGTCCGTGCGCCGCCGGATCGTCACCCTCACCGTGCTGGCCGCGGTGCTGGCGATCACCCTCTTCGGGGTGCCGCTGGCCATCGCGGTCGGCAGGTTCCACGAGGGGATGTCCACCCACGACCTCGAACGCGCCGCCGACACCGTCGCCCTCGCGGTGACCGGCGAACTGGCCAACGGCCGGACCCCGGAACTCAGACCGGTCGAAGCCGACGAGGGCGAAGATCGGATCCACGGCATCCGGGTCGCGGTCTACACGCCGACCGGCAGGCTCCTGACCGGCGACGGCCCGGCGACCGAAGACCGGTTCGTCCGCGAGGCGCACGACACCGACATGGCGACCGGGAGGCTCGGCGACGAAGTGGTCCTCGCCGTCCCGGTGCTCAGCGGGGCGGCGCTGGTCGGGGTGGTCCGTGCCGCCCATCCCCGGTCCGAGCTGGACACCCGGATCCGGCTGACCTGGCTGAAGATGGCCGGGCTCGCCCTCATCGCGATCGGGGCCAGCTGGCTGATCGGACGCCGGATCGCCACCCGGCTGACCCGGCCGCTGGAGGAACTGGCCGTCACCGCCGAACGCCTCGGCGAAGGCGACTTCACCGTGCGCACGCGCCGGACCGGAGTCCGCGAGATCGACCAAGTCGCCGAAGCGCTCGACGTCACCTCAGAGCGGATCGGCGAGACGCTGGAACGGGAGCGCACCTTCTCCTCCGACGCCTCCCACCAGCTGCGGACGCCGTTGACCGGGCTGCGCCTGCAGCTTGAAGCGGCGCTGGAGAGCCCCGATCGCGACCCCTACGCCACGATCCGCGACGGCATCACCTCGGCCGACCGGCTGGAACGGACCATCGACGATCTGCTGGCGCTGGCCAAGCAGACCAGGGCGCCGCGTGCGCTGCTCGACCTGGGCAAACTCTTCGAGGAGGTCCGCCAGACCTGGCACGGCCTGCTCGCCGGGCGCGGTCGCGCGCTGCGGATCAGCGGACGGGAAGCCCTGCCGGCGCGGGCGGCGGACGCGGCCGTGCGGCAGGTGCTCGCCGTCCTGCTGGACAACGCGGCGACGCACGGACGGGGCACGGTCACCGTCGTCGCTCGTGACGCCGGTGAGGCGCTGGCCATCGACGTGAGCGACGAGGGGGCCATCCCGGACGGGACCGATCCGTTCGTGACCGAAGAGCGGACCGAGGAGCGGGAAGGCCACGGGATCGGCCTGCGGCTGGCGCGGAGCCTGTCCGAGGCGGAGGGCGGGCGACTGCGGCTGACGAGCCCGTCGCCGACGACGTTCACGCTGCTCTTGCCCGCCGAAAGGCCTTCACCGCATCAAGAAGGCCCGGGCCTGGCGAGCTAGGGGGGGTTACTCGCCAGGCCGGGCCGGTAGGAGGCAAACGCGCCCCGACAGCGCGCACGGCATGCCACCTGAGAGAAGACGGTAAAGACCAGCGGGCCAACAGACGGTACACGCCGGATTAACTTACACTTTGCTTTCACATGTCACAGAAATCCCGCGACCGTCCGGCCGGGCTGAATCGATCGTGGGAAGATTGCCCTATGACCACGGAGCCGGCGCCGAGATGGCGGAGACTGGAACCGGACGAGCGCAAGGAGCAGATCTTCGTCTGCGCCGCCAGGCTTTTCGGGGACCGTCCCTACTCCGAAGTGTCCACATCGGACATCGCGGCGGAGGCCGGGGTGGCCAGGGGTCTGATCAACCACTACTTCGGTACCAAACGTGAGCTCTACCTGGAGATCATCCGGCGGGCGCTGACCGTGCCGCGCCTCGCCGTCGAGATCCTGCCGGAGGGCCCGCTCGAACTGCGCGCCGACGTCGCCATCGACTGGTTCCTGGACATGGTCACCAGCCAGGAGAAGATGTGGCTGGCCGCGATCGCGCCGGAGGGCATCGGCCGGGACCTCGAAGTCGAACGGATTCTCGAAGAGGCCGATCGCGAATCGGCCGACCGGGTGCTCGAAGCCGTCGGCCTCTCCCGCGAAAGCGAGCACGGGCAAGAGCTGAACGCGCTGGTCCGCGCGTTCGGCGGAATGGTCAAGGCGGCGGGCCGCGAATGGCTCGTCCGGGGTTCGCTCGACCGCTCGCAGGTGCACACGCTGCTCAGCAAATCGCTGGTCACGCTGGTCGGTGAGGTGTTCCCCGAGATCCAGCGCGCCGCCCCGCGCCAGTGACATGAGAAGCCCCCGGCACCTCGAGGGGGAGGTGGGTGCCAGGGGCTTCGGGACCGGTGACGAAGCACCGGTATCCCTCCACACTACGCCGATTCACTGTCACGGCTCTGTCAAACTTTCGAATGCGTTCAACTGGGTGAGCCGGTGCTCCAGCCCGTCGAGGCAGCGCTCGACCGCGTAAGCGTAGAGACGCTCGTAGTAGCCGGCCGCGAGATCGGGATCGGCGACCAGCGCCGCGATCGACTCGCCCAGCGCCGCCATCCCCGGCAGGTCTTCGCGGGTGCGATACGCCGCGTAGCCCTCGGACCGGTCCATCTGGAGCGCCATCGCGCTCTCGCGGTCGTCCTCCATCGCGACGAACTGACAGGCGGTGGCGAGCAGCAGGTTGTAGGCGAACGGCGCCTCGGTGCCGAATCCGGCCGCGAGCAGGCGGCCGATGCCGGTGTTCATGGTCGGCACGGCGGCGGCGACCGACGGGCCGAACAGGGCCAGCCGTCGCGCCGAACCCGGATAGCGGCGCAGCACGGTCCGCACGGTGGGCAGGAACCCGTCGAACCAGGCCCGCCACGGCAGGGTCTCGTCGGGCAGGGTCAGTTCGCCGACCACCCGGTCCAGCACCGCGACGACGACGGTGTCCCGGTCGCCCACGTGGTGGTAGACCACCGCGGGGTAGGCGTCGACGGCGGCCGCGAGCTGCCGCAACGTCCAGTTTTCCAGCCCGGTCTCGGCCGACAGCTCCAGCGCGGCGTCGATGATCCGGTCCTTGGTGACCGCCGGCCGTCCGGAAGCCGCACGGGATCGGGGTCGCGAACCCGCGTCTTCGGAGTAAGTCGGCATGCGGGCTACCGTAACCGCATTCGACTGGTCGTACGGCGGGGGCTTCCGGCAGGATCGTGCCATGCCCCGCGCGCGTGTGAACGGCCTCGAGCTCGAGTACGACACCTTCGGCTCCCCCGCCGATCCGCCGCTCGTCCTGGTGATGGGGCTCGGCGCACAGATGGTCACCTGGGAGACCGGCTTCTGCGAACTGCTCGCCGAGGGCGGCTTCCACGTCGTCCGGTTCGACAACCGCGACATCGGCCTCTCGTCCTATCTGGACGGCCTTCCCGTGCCGGACCTCGCCGCGCTGGCCTCGGGCGACCTGACGACGGCGCCGTACCTGCTCTCGGATCTCGCCTCCGACGTCACCGGGCTGTTCGACGCGCTCGGCTTCGAGCGCGCGCACGTCGTCGGCGCGTCGATGGGCGGGATGATCGTGCAGCAGCTCGCGATCGACTCGCCGGAACGGCTGCTCAGCCTGACGTCGATCATGTCGACCACCGGCGACCCCTCGGTCGGGCATCCGGAGCCGGAGGCGCTGGCCGGACTGACCCGGCCGCCCGCCGCCACCCGTGAGCAGGCCATCGAAGACGGCGTCACGTGGTTCAAGCTCGTGGGCTCGCCCGGGCACCCTTCCGACGACGAGTACCTGCGGATGAAGGCCACCCGCAACTACGACCGGGCGAATCACCCGGCCGGCGCGTTGCGGCAGGCCGCCGCCGTCGTCGCTTCGGGCGACCGGACGGCGAGGCTGCGCGAGGTCCACGTCCCGACGCTCGTCATCCACGGCGAGAGCGACCCGCTGATCAACGTCAGCGGCGGCAAGGCGACCGCGGAAGCGATCCCGGACGCCGAGCTGGTGGTGTTCCCCGGGATGGGACACGAACTGCCGCGGCAGCTGTGGCCCGCGATCGCCGAAACGATCACCTCGCACGCGCGCAAGGCCTGAGGGGATCAGGATTTCGTCAAGAATCCCGGCGAACGCGTAGGGAAAACGTTCACGCTGCCCGCACACCCGGTCACGCGGAGTTGACTGGGCGGATGAGGAACCCCGAGTGCTTCGGTTTCCCGTTCGGTTGTGTCGCCGTCGTCGCCGCGGCCTCGGTGGCCGGGCTCTTCGGCTCGGCGGACCATCACGGCTTGTCCTTGGCGGCACTGGGTTTCGTCGTGCTGATCGCCGGAGCGGTGACGAGCACGGCCGCCGCGGCCGGGACGGCGGTGATCGCCTGGAGTGTCCATTCGGGATTCACCGTCGGCTCGCTCGGCGCACTCCAGTTCACCCTCGAAACCGGCGTCGCCGCCGCGGTCTTCCTCGGGGCGACGCTCACCGGAGCGGCGTATCGCGGCCGGTGGGTTCAGCGGGCGACGACCATCGCGACCACGGTCGTGAAGGATCCCCCGACGTTCAAGGTCAGCACGTTCCGCACCCCCTCGATCTGAAGCGGCCCGGCGGTTCCCGCGACCTGGCGCGCGGCGTCGTGCACCATCCGCACCCCGGTCGCGCCGACCGGATGACCGAGGCCGAGCAGCCCGCCGCCGGGGTTCACCGGGAGAACGCCGTCCCGCGCGATCCCGCCGGATTCGACGAGCCGTCCGGCCGCTCCCGGCGGGGCCGCGCCGAGATGTTCCAGCGCCACCAGCGCGGTGATGGTGAAACAGTCGTGCAGTTCGACGACGTCCATCTCCTCGGCGCCGGAGACCTTCGCGCGCCGGTACGCGTCGAGCACCGCACCCCGCAGATGCGGGAACAGGTACTCCTGTCCTTCGGCGCGATCCAGCTTGCCCCGCAACGACAAATGCGCCGTCCGGTGACCGAATCCGGCCAGTCGCGGGACTTCGGCGAGATCGCGGCCCACGCGTTTCGCCCACTCGGCGGCGAATTCCGGTGAGGCGAGGACGATCGCGGCGGCTCCGTCGGAGATGCGGCCGCAGTCGTTCTTGCGCAGCGCGCCCGCCACGACGGGGTTCAGCCGGTCGTCCTGGCCGAACGAGCCGTCGGGGAAACTCCAGTCGCGCGCCTGCGCCATCGGGTTGAGCGCGGCGTTCGCGAAAGCGTTGCGGGCGAACAGGCCGAGGTGCCCGGGATCGAGCCCGTACCGCCAGTCGTAGGCATCGGCGACGTCGGCGAACAAGGCGGGCCAAGGGAAATCGGCCGAGCGCGCCTCGGCGCCGACCCAGGCCGCGGAACCGAGGTGGCCCGCCGCGGACCGCGCGTCGGTGTTGCGCATGAGCTCCAGCCCGGTCACCAGCGCGACGTCGTACCGCCCGGACTCGATGTCGGCACTCGCGGCGAGCACCGCCGTCCCGCCCGAAGCGCAGGCGGCCTCGTGCCGGGTGCTCGGGATGCCGTCCAGATCCGGGACGGCCGCCACCAGCAGCCCGCCGAGCTGGGCCTGACCGGTGAACAACTCGGCCGCCAGGTTGCCGACGTGGGCGACACCGATGTCGTTCGGCTCGACCTGCGCGTCCACCAGCGCGTCCGGCACCACTTCGGCGAACATCTCGAACAGCCCGCCGCCCTCTTTCGCGAAGTTCCGCGCGAAATCGGTCTGTGCCCCGCCCAGTACGAAGACCGTCATCGGCCGTTCCACTCTCCAGGTCCAGGGCCGGTGCCGTGCCCGAGTCGCCCCACCCCCTGGAAGGGGCGACTCGGACGGCGGCTACTCCGGCCCTCGCGCACCTGCCCACACCGCTGGCGGTGGGCCGGCACGAAAGGGGATCACTCACTTACGGGAAGGTTCCAGCTGGTCCGCCCGGACCCAGGTCGCGTGAAAACCGAGCGGGACACGCTGGGGCAACAGGACCCTGGCCACGGGTCCGGCAGTGAGATCGGCGGCGTCGAAGATGTCCAGCTCCGAGCGCCCCTCACGCTCGTCCTGGACAAAGGTCACCAGATAGCCGTCATCGGAATCGGCGGCCGCGCCGTCGCGAGGTGCGAACGGCGCCTCACTACCCCACCGGCCCGGACCGAAACGGTATTCGGTCTTGGCGCCGGCACGATTGTCGTAACACACCAGGCCGTCGAACTTGAGCGTCGAATCCGGCGAGATGTGCACCGCGTAGGAGAAGCGGTTCCGGCCGCCGACCACCCTCGAGTCGACGGACGGAAATTCGGTGTTGTCGTCGTCGAGCTGGGCCTCCAGGCACTGTCCGGTCCGCAGGTTGAACCGGTAGCGGTGCAGCGAGGCGTCCAGCCGCAGGTACGACAGCATTTTGGCGAGCGGGGTGTGCGCGTCGGCGCGCGGTTGCGGGCGCTGGACGCGGCAGACGTCGAGGACGATTTCCTCGCCCTGCTCCCAGGAGTTGACGACGTGGTAGATGTAGCACGGGCTGGCCTCGAACCAGCGGATCTGGCTACCGTTACCGTAGCGAGGCAGCACCCCGAACCGGCTCGGCAGCGACCGGTCGAACAGCAGCTTGTGGCGCCCGTTGCGCGCCGCCTCCATGTCCTGGATCAGCGGCAGGTCCATCAAGACGGCGTAGTTCTCGGTGATCGCCATGTCGTGCGGCAGGCGCGGGCCGGGGAGTTCGATCTCGGTCGTGCTCACGACCTTGCCGTCCGCGCTGATCACGCCGTAGCGCAGGTACGGCGGCCGGGGACCGTAGTCGAACCAGAACATCTCGCCGGTGCGCTCGTCGACCTTCGGATGGGCCATCATGTCGCCGACCAGCGTGCCGAGGAAGTCTTCGGCGCCCAGCGTCTCCAGCGAGAGCGGGTCCACCGCGTACGGCGTGCCGCACATGTACCAGGTGGAGAGCACCTGGCCGCGATGGAAGATCAGGTCGGTGTTGGCGCTGTCCTTGACGTTCAGGCCGTGCGTGTTGCCGAACGGGTTGTCCTTGGGCGACTCCATGACGCCCTTCCAGAGCGCCTTGCCCGCTTCGGATTCGGCCTCGAACGCCTTGGTGCGGACCCAGCGGTTGCGGTAGCGGGCCTTGCCGTTCTCCAGGTGGACGGCGTGGATCATGCCGTCGCCGTCGAACCAGTGGTAGCGGCCCTCCGGCTCGAACCGGGGGTTGGGCCCGTTGCGCAGGTACACCCCGTTGAGATCCGCGGGGATCTTGCCGATGACCTCGAGATCGCTCGCGTCGAGTTCCTCGCCGACCGGGGCGTAGACGCCCATCAGATACGGGTTGACCTCGGGTTCCCCGGTGGCGGCTGCCACCAGGATCGGCTGCTCGGAGGTGCTGGTCATCGGTTCTCCCCGGTTGGTTCGCGTTGACCGACTGGCTGAGACACTATGATTTCTGTAGTCAGCTGTCAATAGGCTTCGTTTGATGTAGTCAGTAGTACGCTGAGAGCGACACACCATCCGAAGGGAACTACGTGACAGAGGCGACGGCGCACCGCGTCAGGCCGGCGGGCGATCCGCTGCGCCGGGCTCTCGAACTGCTCGGCGATCAGTGGACCCTGCTGATCCTGCAGAGCCTCTTCCTGCGCTTCCGCCGTTACGAGGAACTCCGGCTCCGGCTCGGCATCTCCCCCACCGCGTTGTCCGGGCGGCTGCGCGAAATGGTCGACGCGGGCATGCTCGTCCGCACGCCGTACCGGGACGCGCGGCGCACCCGGCACGAGTACCGGCTCACCGAACGCGGCCTCGAACTGTGGCCGCTGCTGATCTCGATCTGGGCCTGGGAAAGGGAATGGGTCGAGGGACGGCGTGCCGTCCTGCCGACGCTGATCCACCTCGACTGCGAACTGGCGACGTCGGCGCCGCTCGGCTGTGCCGCCTGCGAACGCCGGGTCGACGCCCGCGACATCCGCGCGCGCCGCCTCGACGACACCGGCGTCGTCGAAGCGACGGCGGGGAAACGCTTCCGCCGCAAGGACGCCGAGGCCCTGGCCGCCGATCCGCTGATGTTCTTCCCGGACACGATGGAACTCCTCGGCGACCGATGGTCGACCGGGCTCGTGGTGAGCGCGCTGCTCGGGGCACGGCACTTCTCGGAGTTCGAACGCGAACTCGGCATCGGGCCCAGCGTGCTTTCGGGCAGGCTGTCGAAACTCGTGGAGGTCGGCGTCCTGCGGACCGGGATCGCGAAGACCCGCACCGACGCGCACGACTACCGGCTGACCGCGAAAGGCCTCGCGTTCTTCCCCGCGCTGGCCTTCATCGCCGAGTGGTCGCGCGGCTTCGAAGTGCCGGGACAGGAACCCGACATCACGCTGGAGCACGTGGACTGCGGCAACCGGTTGAAGCCGATCCTGCTGTGCGACCACTGCTGGCGGCCGCTGCTGCGGAACCGGATCCAGTTCGGCGGCCCGGTCCAGCTGCCCGCCCCGCCGAGGTGACGTAAATCGACTCGCCATCCGGGGTGGTTCCTGACAGGCTGGGCACTTGTCACATGTCGTCACCTCGGAGGTAGCAATGACTGAACCCGCGCCGTCCCCAGCGGATGGAGAAGAGGACGACACCAAGCGCAAGTTCCGTGAGGCGCTGGAGCGCAAGCAGGCTCAGGCCCGCTCCGGCTCGGCCCACGAGAACGCGGGCGGCAAGAACCTGCACGCGCACGGGCCCGCCGCGAACAAGCGCACGTTCCGTCGCAAGAGCGGCTGAGTCCCAGCCCCCACGTGACATGAAAGGCCCGTTACTTGCAAATTTTGCAAGTAACGGGCCTTTCATAGCGTTACGGGACGCGAGACCTACACGGTCAGGATCGACCGCAGTCCGCCGACCTCGGTCATCCGGCGCTCGGCCAGCCGGTCGGCCGCCGCCGCCGGGGGCACGCCGTCGGCCTTGGCCAGCGCGAACACCGCCTTGGTGGTGTCGAAGATGGCCGTCGTCTTGCGCTTCGCCCGCGCGAAGTCGAAGCCGTGCCGCTCGTCGTCGACCTGGATCACACCACCCGCGTTGACCAGGTAGTCCGGCGCGAAGAGAATGCCGCGGTCGTCGAGCAGCTTGTCGACGCCCGGGTGCGCGAGCTGGTTGTTGGCCGCGCCGCACACGATCTTGGTGCGGAGTTCGGCGACGGTCTCGTCGGTGAGCACACCGCCCAGCGCGCACGGCGCGAAGACGTCGAGCTCGGTGCGCATCAGCGTGTCGAGGTCCTCGACGACCTCGACACCCGGGTACGCCGCGCGGGTGCGCTCGATCGCCGCGGGCGAGACGTCCGTGATGACCACCTGCGCGCCCGCTTCGATCAGGTGCCCGACCAGGATGTGCCCGACCTTCCCGACCCCGGCGACGCCGACCTTGCGGCCCGCGAGGTCCGGGACGCCCCAGACGGCGTCCGCGGAGGCGCGCATGCCCTGGTAGGTGCCGAAGGCGGTGAGCACGGAGGAATCGCCGGCGCCGCCGTTCTCCGGCGAGCGGCCCGTGACGAACTCCGATTCGCGGGCGACGATGTCCATGTCCTGCACGTAGGTGCCCACGTCGCAGGCGGTGATGTAGCGGCCGCCCAGCGACTGGACGAACCGGCCGAAGGCGCGAAGCAGCGCTTCGGACTTGTGCTTGTGGGGGTCGCCGATGATGACGGCCTTGCCGCCACCGAGGTCGAGCCCGGCGAGCGCGTTCTTGTAGGCCATGCCCTTCGACAGCGCGAGGACGTCCGCGAGCGCGGCGTCCTCGGATGCGTAGGGGTAGAACCGGGTCCCGCCGAGCGACGGCCCCAGCGCCGTCGAGTAGATCCCGATGATGGCCTTCAGGCCGGTGGCCTGGTCTTGGCAGAAGACGACCTGTTCATGGCCGGTACCTTGGCCGAACACTTCGGTCACTGTGGTGACTCCTTGTCATGGAGTGCACGCGGCTTGTGGCTCACGTGCGAAGTTCCTGGAACAAGGCACAGCCCCCGCACGAAGGTCATCCGGCGGCGACGGTGCCACAGCGCAAACCTAGCGGACGATCTCGCCCAGGATGCGCAGTGCGGAGTCGAGTTGACCGTCGGAAAGGTACGGCGCCGGGCCGAACCGCAGGTACGCGCCGCGGCTGTCGGTCCGGACCCCGCGTTCGGCGAGGGCGGCCTGCAACGCTCCGGCGTCCGCGCACTTCAGGGACAGGAAGCCGCCGATGCGGTCCAGCGGCGTCTCGCGGTCGCGAGTGATGACGTCTTCGGGCAGGCCCAGCTTGTCGAAGCCTTCGGCGAGGAAGCCGACCTGGTGCCGCGAGACCTCCCGCAGGAACTCGGGCGTGAGCCCTTGCTCGGCGAAGAACCGGAACACACGAGCGCCCCGGTAGTGGCTCGTCGGGTCGTAGGTCGCCCCGGCGAACCTGTCCGAACCGCTCGCGTAGGCGACCTGGCCGGGTCGGCGCTCGTCCGCGAGCGCGCCGAATTCGGCGTACCAGCCGGTGACGACCGGCCGCAGTTCCTGCGCGTGCGCGGGCATCCGCAGGAAGCAGTTGCCCTCGCCGAGCTGGAGGTACTTGTAGCCGCCGCCGAGGACCCAGGCGTTGGTGAGCCCGAGGTCGTGCAGCGCGAACGGGACGACGCCGAGCGCGTGGTACGCGTCGACGACGAGGTTCACCGACTTCGAGAGGCAGACGTCGGCGAGGTGGGCCAGGCCCGGCACGAGCCGGGAGGTCTCGAACAGCACCGCCGACACGAGGACGGCGGCGGTGTCTTCGGTGACCTCGGCCGCGACACGCTCAGCCAGGGTGGCGACCGGTGCCGAGGGGACGCGGACGACTTCCACGCCTTCCTCGGCCAGTCGCGCCAGCTGACGGCGCAGCGTGTGGAACTCCCCGTCGGTGGTGATCAGGCGCGGGCGCCCGCGCAGGTCCATCGCCGACAGGAACCGGATCACCAGATCGTGGGTGCTGGCGCCGAGCGCGATGCCGCCGTGCGGGTCACCGAGCAGCGCCCGGAACCCGGCCCGCAGCTCGTCGGCCTTCGCGAAGGCCCGGTCCCATTTCGTGTCGACCTCTTCGGCCGCGTCGGCGAAGGCCTCGAGAAGGCCTTCCCGCGCAACGTCCGGCCAGGCCTGGTGGGAGTGCCCGGTCAACAGGATCCGGTCCGCCACACCGAATTCCGTGTAATGCGCCGCGAGCGCGTTGGGGTCGCGGCGTAGCTCGTCGAGGTTCGTCAAAGCCTGCTCCGCACCGCCCAGAGGTCCGGGAACATCGGGGAGAAAAGCGTCGAACGCAGGTAGTGCGCGCCCGACGAGCCCCCCGTCCCGGTCTTGTCTCCGATGGTGCGCTCGACCATCTTCACGTGCCGATACCGCCACTCCTGCATCCCTTCGTCCAGATCGACCAGGTGCTCCGCCACGACGGACGGCCCTGTGTCGTCGCGGTACACCCGCAGCAGAACCTCTTGGAGCGCCGGAGAGGGTTCGAGTGGCTTGGTGACATCGCGCCCGGTCGGGACGTCGTACTCCTTCACCGCGAGGTACGTGACGAAGGAATCGAAGAGCGACGGCCGTGCCATCGCGTCCGCGATCTGGGCACGCTGGTCACCGCCCTCGGGGTAATGCGCGAACACCCGCTCGTCCCGGCGGCCGAGAACGGCCTCCAGTACGCGGAATTGAGCCGACTGGAACCCGCTCGAAGCGTCGAGTCGCGCGCGAAAGCTGGTGAACTGGCTCGGAGTCATCGTCTCGAGCACATCGATCTGCGCGACCACCACCTTGAAGATAGTCAGGATTCGCCTCAGCGTGCGGGTGGCGTGAGCGGTGTTACCCGCTTCGAGTTGCTCCTGCAGGTAAAGCGCCTCGTGGAGAACTTGTTTGAACCAAAGTTCATACACTTGGTGGATCACGATGAAGAGCAGTTCATCGTGTTCGTCGGACCTCGGATGCTGCGCGTCCAGCACTTCGTCCAGCGAAAGGTAGGACGTGTAACTCAATGCCGCCTGAGTGTCGTTCATGGTTCGGTCACCTCATCGAAGTGGCGCTGTGCCGCCGGTGCCAGCGCCTCGTAAAGATCGTGGAAGAGCTCGACCGCGGCCGCCCGGCTCGGCGGAGCGGGCACCAGCCCGACCGGGAGTTCCGGATCGAGCGACGGGAAGGCGCGGAAGGTGTGCGTCAGCCAGGTTCGGACCTGGAACGCCTCGGCGTCAGGCAGGTCGCCTGAATATCCGCCGAAATCTCGGACGAACGCGTCGTAACGCGCGGCGAGGCCGTCGAGGTTCCAGGCCCGGCCGGCGAACCGCCGGACGTCGAGCCCCGCCGACGGTGTCCCGAGCATCAGCCCGGCGTGTTCGGAGACGTCCAATTCGGTCAGCAGGGCGAGCACCTCGGCCTCGCGGTCGTGCGGGGCGATCCAGGTGCCGTCCTGTACCGGGCCGAAACCCAGGAAGCGCAGCCGTCGCACCAGCCGTTCCCGGGCCTGACGACGGCTTTCGGGGATGCTCTGCCACAGGACCGTCCACTCCCCGACCTCGCGTTCGCGCCTGCCGAGGGAGAAGATCCGGCGGTCGCCGTCGTCGAGCAACGCGATCGTGCGGCGGGTCAGCGAGTAGTGGACGAGCCTGCCCGACTTGTGTCTCGCGAGCAGATCGCGGCGGGCGAGCCTGGCCAGCGCGATCCGCGCCGCGCCGTCGGAGTAGCCCAGCCCGGCGAGCACGCCGACCAGGCCGCCGGACCAGACACGGCGGCTCTCGCGCGGCGACACGTAGGTGCCGAGCAGCGTCATCACCAGTTCCTGGGGACCTGGGTCGCCGTGAGGTGTGGCCGATTCGGGCATGCGAGCAACTCTATACACCTCAGGCCGCTGCGGTGTAGCTTGATTCGAGTGACGTACTTCGCGGATTTGAGCTCGCGCCAGGTCGCCGCGCTCGCGTCCGACGCGCGCGTTCCCGTGCTGCTGTTGCCGGTGGGCGCCGTCGAACCGCACGGACCGCACGCGCCGCTGGGCACCGATCCCCTGATCTCACGGGGAATGTGCGAGCGCGCCGCCGCGCGGCTGGCGGGCGACCCCGGCGTTCGTGTGCTGATCCTGCCAGAGATGCCCTACGGCGTGACCCGGTTCGCGGCCGGGTTCGCGGGCGGCATCTCGATCGGCGAGGAGACGCTGCACGCGCTGCTGACCGAGATCTGCGGCGCGCTCGCCGAGCAGGGACTCCCCCGGATCCTGCTGGTCAACAACCATTTCGAGCCCGCGCACCTCGCCGTACTGCGGCGGGTGGCGGAAACCGCGGGCGTCGGCCTCGTGGACCTGGTCCGCCGCCGGTACGCGGCGCGGCTCACCGACGAGTTCCGCTCCGGCGAGTGTCATGCCGGGCAGTACGAGACGTCGCTGGTGCTCGCCGACCGGCCGGACCTCGTGGACGCCGTCGTCCAGCGCGACCTGCCCGCCGTCCACGTCGACCTGGCGCGCGGCGGGGTCACCGACTTCGCCTCGGCCGGGATGACCGAGGCCTATTGCGGAACCCCCGCCCAGGCGACCGCCGAAGAAGGCGAGAAGACCTTCTCGGTGCTCACCGACATCCTGGTCGAAGCGATCCGGGAGCTGGTATGACCTTCAATCTGGCGACCCATTTCGTGGACCGCCTCCCCGGTTCCCGCACGGCGCTGGTGTGCGGTGACGAGGAAGTCACCTACGCGGATTTGGCGGCGCGGGTGAACCGGGCCGGGAACGTGCTGCGGGAGCTCGGTGTCCGAAGTGGACAACGGGTCCTGCTGGCGCTGAACGACAGCATCGAGTTCGTGGCCGTCTGGTACGCGGCGCAGAAGATCGGCGCGGTCACCGCCGAGGTGTATTCCTTCCTGCAGCCCAAGGATTACGCGTACTACCTGGACTACACCGAGGCCGTGGTCGTCGTCGCCGATGCCGCGACCTTGCCCGCGCTGCGCGAGGCCGGGGCACGGAACCTGCTGGTGATCGGCGACGTCGCTTTGGAGCCCGGCGAGCACTCGTTCGCCACGATGGTCGCTTCGGCCTCCGCAGAGCTGGAAGCCGCTCCGACTTCGTTGGACGACGTCGCGATCTGGAAGTTCACCACCGGAAGCACCGGTTCGCCCAAGGCGTGCGTGCACCCGGCGCGCAGCGCGCTGGAGAGTTTCGACCGGTACGCGCTCGGCGTGCTCGGCCTTCGCGAGGACGATCGTGTACTGGCCGTGCCCAAGCTGTTCTTCGGCTACGCGCGGGATCTGACCGCGCTGTTCCCGTTCGGCGTCGGCGCGTCCGGGATCGTGTTCCCGCAGCGCAGCACCGCCGAGCTGCTGTTCTCGCTGATCGAGCGCCACCGGCCGACGATCCTGGTCAACGTGCCGACCATGATGAGCGCGATGATCGCCCATCCTTCGGCGGCAGGAGTGGACATGAGTTCGCTGCGGCTCGCGACGTCGGCGGGCGAGGCGCTGCCTTCGGAGCTGCATCGCAAGTGGGACAACCTGTTCGGTGTCCCGGTGATCGACGGGATCGGCTCCTCGGAGGCGTACCACATCTATCTGTCCAATGTGCCCGGCGCGCAGCGGGTCGGCAGCCTCGGCCGCGAGGTCCCCGGCTACACCGCCCGCATCCTCGATGAGAGTGACGATCCCTTGCCGGACGGCGAGATCGGCACCCTGGAGGTCACCGGTCCGACCATCGCCCGCGAGTATCACGGCGACACGGAGAAGACCGCGCGGACGTTCCACGGCGACACCGTGCGCACCGGCGACCTGTTCAGCCGCGACGACGACGGGTACTTCCACCACCACGGCCGCGCCGACGACCTGCTGAAGGTGTCCGGCGTGTTCGTCGCGCCGAGCGAGATCGAAGACTGCCTGATCGGTCATCCCGCCGTCGTCGACTGCGCGGTACTGGGCGTGACCGTCGACGGCCTGGTGGTCCCGCGGGCGTGCGTCGTCCTGGCGGAAGGCCTTTCCGTCACCCCGGAAGAACTGAAGGACCACGCGCGGACTCATCTGGCGAAGCACAAATACCCGCGCGAGGTGGTGTTCGTGACCGAACTCCCCCGCACCGCCAACGGAAAACTCGATCGGCGCGCGTTGCGCCGGGTGGAGGCAGAGTGAGCAGGATCGTCGTCGTCACCGGCGGGACGCGCGGGATCGGCGCGGCCATCGCCGCCCGGTTCCAGGCCGCCGGCGACCAGGTGCACGCCCCCGGCCGGGCCGACTGCGACGTCACCGACGAGGACGCCGTCGCCCGGTACTTCGACGGCCTCGGACCGGTGGATGTCCTGGTGAACAACGCCGGGATCTCGGCGAGCGCGCCGCTGGCGAAGACGTCGCTGGACCAGTGGCGGACCCAGATCGAGGTCAACGCGACCGGCGCTTTCCTGTGCACAAGGGCGGTTCTGCCCGGCATGCGCTCGCGCGACACCGGCCGGATCGTCACCGTCGCCTCGACGGCGTCGCACATCGGCTACCGCTACACGGCGGGTTATACGGCCTCGAAGCACGCCGCCGTCGGCCTGATGCGCGCCACCGCCGCCGAGGTCGCGGGCACCGGCGTCACCGCGAACGCCGTCTGCCCCGCCTTCGTGCGCACGGACATGACGGCCGCCTCGGTGGCCCGGATCCGAGAACGGACCGGCCGCGACGAAGCCGGCGCGGAAGCCGCCCTCGCCGCCGCGTCCCCGCTCGGCCGCCTGCTCGAACCAGACGAGGTCGCCCACGCGGTGACCTTCTTCGCGGCCGCCGAAGCCGCCGCGATCAACGGACAGACACTCGTCCTCGATGGAGGTGGGATCCAATCATGAGCCCGTTCCGCGCCACGCCGCCGATCACGGCGAACTGGGAACATTTCGAGTTCACTGTGGACGATGGCGTCGCCACGGTCACCTTGGACCGCCCCGAAAAACTGAACGCGCTCACCTTCGACATCTACGCGGACCTCCGCGACCTGCTGGCCGAGCTGCCGCACCGCGGCGACGTCCGGGTGCTGGTCATCACCGGCCGCGGCCGCGGGTTCTGCTCCGGCGGCGACGTCGAAGAGATCATCGGCGAACTGCAGAAAATGGAGTCCGCGGAACTGCTGGAGTTCACCCGCATGACCGGCGCGGTGGTGAAAGCGCTGCGCGAGTGCCCCATCCCGGTGATCGCCGCGGTGAACGGCGTCGCGGCGGGCGCGGGTTCGGTGATCGCGCTGGCCAGCGACTTCCGGCTGCTGGCGTCGTCGGCGAAGTTCGCTTTCCTGTTCACGAAGGTCGGGCTGGCCGGGGCGGACATGGGCTCGGCGTACCTGCTGCCGCGGCTGGTCGGCCTGGGGCGGGCGACGGAGTTGCTGATGCTGGGCGACAAGATCGACGCCACGCGGGCCGAGGCCATCGGGCTGGCTTCGCAGGTCGTTCCGGACTCCGACTTGCCTTCCGCGGCTTCTTCGCTGGCACGGCGTCTGGCCGATGGACCGGCGTTGGCTTACAGCACGACGAAGGTGCTGCTGACGCGGGAGCAGGACATGGATCTGGGGAGTTCCATCGAGCTCGAGGCGATCACGCAGGCTTTGCTGATGACGGCCAAGGACCACGGTGAGTTCTACGCCGCCTGGGCGGCCGGACGCTCACCTCAATGGACCGGGCGTTAGGCGGATCGCGTTTAGTCCTCTAAATGCGGGTCACTCGGGAACGGGACCTCGGGCGCCCAGTAGCCGTTCGGCCAGAACCCGGCACCGTTCGCCCAGTTCCACCGGCTCGATCACCTCGAAGGAATGCCCCAGCACCACCACATGCATCAGCAGGAAGTCGAGATCCCCGGCCCCGCTCAAAACCTCGCACCGCGCGTCGCCCCGTTCCCGCACCACCGCGGCCGACGCCGGGATCTGCGCCCGCACGACCGAAGCGGGCGCGTGCACCAAAAACCGCGCTTGGTACTGATAGACCCGGCTCGCCACGTTCTCCTGCACATAAGCCGCCGCATCAGGCGCCGGACGCGGACGGAAACGCCAAGATCGCGCGGAAACCTCGGTCATCTTGTCGACGCGGAAAGTGCGCCAGTCGTCACGGTCGAGGTCGAAAGCCAAGAGATACCAACGCCGTCCCGAAGCCACCAACCGGTACGGCTCGACCCGCCGCACCGTGGAACCCGAGGAGGACGGATAGCCGAATCCCGCCTCGACCTCGTCGCGGCACGCGCGCGCCAGTGTCATGAGGACGTCGGGGTCGATCGGCGCGCGGCTTCCGTCGAACGAGACCACCGAGCCGGAGAGCGCGCGGACCTCGTGCCGGAGTCTGGTCGGCAGCACCCGGTCCAGTTTGGTGAGGGCCCGGAGCGCGGCGTCGCCGCTGCCCGCGCCGGCGAGCAGGGAGACCGCGGTGGCGATCGCCTCCTCGTCGTCCAGCAACAGTGGCGGCATGTCGTGGCCGGGGCCGAGCTGGTAGCCACCGCCGACGCCGTTGCTGGCCTGCACCGGATAACCGAGGGCGCGCAGCCGCTCGACGTCCCGCCGGATCGTGCGCGGGGTGACGCCGAGTCGTTCGCCCAGTTCGGGGCCGGTCCACACCGCGCGTTGCTGCAGCAGTCCGAGCAGGGTGAGTACCCGCTCGGTCGTACCCCGCTCGTCCTCCATGTCACCCACTCTGTCAGAGATAGCGGACCGATCCTGTCCGCTAGGCATGTCAGAGTGGTCCCATGAACCGCAAGAGCCGCGAATTCCAGGTCAGCTTCGACGCCCTCGACCCGAAAGCCCTGTCGACCTTCTGGCGCGACGCCCTGGGCTACGTCCACCCCGGCCCGCCGGGGGTCGAAGTGCCCGAGGGCACCGATCCGCTGGACGCGTGGGACGAGTTCCTCGAGCGGGTGGGTGTGCCCGTGGAGCAGCGCAACAGCAGGTCCGCCCTCCAGGACCCGGACGGCGTGGGGCCGCGGATCTTCTTCCAGCAGGTCCCGGAGGACAAGATCGCCAAGAACCGCATCCACCTCGATCTCCGCGCCGCTCCCGGTCTTGAGGGGGACGAGCGCATGGCGGCACTCGAGGCCGAGTGCGACAGGCTGGTCGCGCTGGGGGCGAAGCGGATTCAGCGCTTTGAGCCCGAGCAGCCGCTGAGCCTCGGTTTCATCGTGATGAACGACCCGGAGGGCAACGAATTCTGCCTAGACTGACGCGACGGCGATCGCGTTGTCCTCCAGGGAGCCGAAGTACAGCTTCCCCGCCCGTTCCCGGACCCCGACGAGGACATGGAACCCGTCGATCTCCCCGCGCAGTTCGTGGACCTGCTTCCCGTCCGGAGTCACCCCGCGCACCCCGCATTCCCGCGCGGGCGCGGGCTGGAGCGACGTCGGCAGCGCGCGGACACCGGCCCGCAGCGGCGCGGGGAGCTTCTGTATCAAGGAAAGCGCGGGCACCTTCGGGCTCGCCACGGTGATCCAGATCAGTCCGTCGCTGCCGGTCGAGATGTTGTCGGGATAGCCCCACAGGTCGTCGACGAGATAGTCCCGCGTGCCCGCCCGGTCGCCCGTGAGCCACACGCGAGCGACCCGGTAGGCGCCGGTTTCGGCCACGGCCACATAGGACTCGTCGGGCGGCAGCGCGACGCCGTTGGCGAACTGGAAACCATCGGCGAGCTGCTCGATCTTCCCGTCCGGGGTCCGCCGCAGCAACCGTCCGCCGCCGGTCTGCTCGATCAGGTCGTCGCGCCACTTCTCGATGCCGAACCGCCGCGACGAGTCGGTGAAGTACACCGTGCCGTCGGCGGCCACGGCGGCGTTGTTGCAGAACACGAAGTCGAGGCCCACCGCCGAAGTCGCCAGGGTGGTGATGTCGCCACCGGCGAGCGGCATCGTCAGCAGCCCGGCTTTGGCGTCGCAGATCAGGAGATCGTCGCCGTAGAACTCCAGCCCCAGCGGGCGGCCGCCGGTGTCGCCGAGGACGTCGATCCGCTTGCCGTCCGGCGAGACGCGCAGGATCCGCCCGTCGTCGACGCCGGTGTAGACGCGCCCCTGGTCGTCGACCACGACGTCTTCGGGACCGTGCCCGTTGACCGGGATGACCGTGACCTCGCCGAACGCCATCGCGTGTCTCCTAGCGGTAGGTGAGCAGTTTCGCGGCTTCCGCCTCGAAGTGCGGATGTTCGTTGAACGACAGCAGGGTCACCCCGCCGCGGCCGGACACCAGTTTGGTGATGCCCGCGTTCACGGTGACCCGGTTCAGTTTCAGCAGCCCCGCCTCGGGCGTGCCCATCAGCGCGCCGCAGACCGTCGCGATCACCCCACCGGAGCTGAAGACGACGGCGTGCTCGCCTTTGCCCAACGCGGCCACGACGTCCGCCAGCGCGCCCTTCACCCGCTCCAAGAACTGAGGCCAGGTCTCGGCGCACGGACCGGTGGCCCCCGCCGCGATCCACGCGCTCAGCGCACCGTCCAAAGCGGCCTGATACGCCCGCGAATCGGTCTGCTGGACACCGGCCGCGTGGTACTTCGCGATGTCGACGTGGTCGTACTCGTTCCAGCGTTCGTCCTCGACGACGGCGACCCCGGAACCGAGCGCCTTCAACGCCGTCGCGGCCGTATCCCGTTGGCGGGCAAGGGAACCGGACCGCGCCTGGGTGAACTCGACACCCCGCCGCAACAGTTCCTCACCGACCACAGTGGACTGCTCGAAGCCGCGCGGCGAGAGCTGGTCGTAGTTCTCCGCGCCGAATGACGCCTGCCCGTGCCGGACCAGGTAGATCGCGCCCATTTACGCCCGGCCTTTCGCGATGATCCGGCGGCAACGCCCGTCGAGATAGCCGACGAACTGCCAGAGATCCTTCAGCGCCGGGTTGCTCGTCTGCCCCGCGTGGAAGCGGTAGTAGATCTGCTGGATCACCACCGCGAGCCGGAACAGGCCGTACACCTCGTAGAACGTCCAGTCACCGATCGCGAGGCCGGAGCGTTCCGCGTACCGCCGCACGAATTCCTCGCGCGTGTACATCCCCGGCACGTGCGTCGGCTGGCGGCGGCTGAGCTTCATGACGTCGTCATCGTCGTCCTGCACCCAGTACGCCAGCGTGCTGCCGAGTTCCATCAGCGGATCGCCGAGGGTGGCCATCTCCCAGTCCAGCACGCCCACGATGCCGAGATCGCCGTCGAGGACCAGGTTGTCGAGCCGGTAGTCGTTGTGGATCAAGCAGATCTTGACCTCGGACGGCTGGTTCTCCTTCAGCCACGCCATCACCTCGGCGCAGTCGGGGACGTTGTCCGTGCGCGCCTTGAGGAACCGCTCGGACCAGCCGCGCACCTGACGTTCGACGTACCCGGCGCCCTTGCCGAGATCGGCCAGCCCGGCGGCCTCGACGTCGACGGCGTGCAGCTCCACCAGCCGGTCGACGACCTTGCCGCACAACTCACGCGCGCTCTCGGCCGTCAGGTCGAGCCCCGCGGGCAGATCTCCCCGCAGGATCAGGCCTTCGAGGCGTTCCATCACGTAGAAGTCGCCGGCGAGCACGGTTTCGTCGTCGCAGAAGGCGAGAACCTCGGGCACGTAAGGGAAGACCGGCCGCAACGCCTGCTGGACGCGGAACTCGCGGCGCATGTCGTGCGCGGACGCGGCCTTGTGCCCGAGCGGCGGGCGCCGCAGGATCAGCTCGCGGTCCGGATAGGTGAGCAGGTACGTGAGATTCGAGGCTCCACCGGGGAACTGGCGAACCACGGGCGGCGCGTCGCCGAGGCCCGGAACGCGTCCGGACAGCCAGGCGTGCACGACGGCGGGGTCGAACGAGTCCTCTCCGCGCACCTCGACGGTCTTGTCCTCGGCCAGGGTCATGCGAACTTCTTCAGCACCGACACCGGGACGAACCGGAACACCTTCGAGAGCAGGGTCCACGGCCACGACGGCACGAACGCCTTCGCCTTCTCGGTTTCGATCGCCTTGACCAGCGCTTGCGCGCCGGTCTCCGCCTTCACGGCGAGCGGGATCTTCGAGATGTCCACGTTCATCTCCGACTCGATGAACCCGGGCAGCAGCTGGGTGACCTTGATCGGCGTCCTCATCAGCTCGATCCGGGTGCCCTCGGCGAGCGCCGAGACGCCCGTCTTCGAGGCGGCGTACGCGGTCATGTTGCCGGGGAAGGGGCGAAGCGCGGAGAAGGAGGAAACGACCACGAGGTGGCCTTCCTTCTGCTTCCGGAAGATGCCGACGGCGGCCTCGATCTGGGCGGCCGCGGCGAGGAAGTTGGTCTGCAGGGTCTGGCGGTTGGCGTCGAACCGGCCGGAGCCGATCGGCTGTCCCTTGGCGAGGCCCGCGTTCACGATCACACGGTCGAGGGAGCCGAGCTCCTCACGGAACTCCTCGAAGACGGTGAAGACCTGGTCGTGGTCGTTCACGTCCAGCTTCCGGGTGACCACGGTGATGCCGGGATAAGCCTTCTTGAGTTCCGCGGCGAGGGTTTCGAGCCTGTCGACACGGCGGGCTGCCAGTGCCAGATTGCGGCCTCTGGCGGCGTACTGCCTGGCCATTCCCTCGCCGAGTCCGGAGCTCGCCCCGGTGATCAGGATGTTCTTCCGCAGGACCATGGCTGGAGCTTACCCGTTGGTAACAAGTCCGGCGCCCCTCGGACAGGTGGCTGCCCCCGGCGCCTGGAGTTCGCCGGGGGCAGCCTGTCCGCAAGGACGTTTACTTCACCTGGAGCAGCTTGTTCGCGGTGCCCCCGGTCGGGTTGCTGATCTTGCCGTCGGCGGCCGCGGCGACCAGACCTTCGGCGACCTGGGCCGGGGTGGCGTCAGGGTGGGCCGAGAGGTACAGGGCGGCAGCGCCCGCGACGTGCGGAGCGGCCATCGAGGTACCGCTGATGGTGTTCGTGGCGTCGTCACCGGTTCCCCACGACGAGGTGATGTCGACACCCGGCGCGTAGAGGTCCACGACCGAACCGTAGTTCGAGAAGCTGGCCTGCTTGTCGGTCTTGTCGCTGGCGGCCACCGTGATGGCCTCCTTGACGCGGGCCGGGGAGGTGGTGCCGGCGTCGGAGGACTCGTTGCCCGCCGCGAGCGCGAAGGTCACGCCCTTGCCGATGGCTCCCTTGACCGCCTCGTCCAGGGCGTCGTCCGCGCCACCGCCCAGGCTCATGTTGGCGACCGACGGGCCCTTGGCGTTCGCCGCGACCCAGTCGACACCGGCGACGACACCCTCGGTGGTGCCGCTGCCGTTGGCGTCCAGCACCCGGACGCCGACGATCTTGGCACCCTTGGCCAGGCCGTGGTCCGTGCCGCCGATGGTGCCGGCGACGTGCGTGCCGTGACCGTGCTCGTCGTTGGGGGTGTCGTCGTTGTCGACGAAGTCCTTGCCGCCGGTCGCGCGGTCACCGAAGTCCTTGTGCGAACCACGGACACCGGTGTCGATGACGTAGGCGGTGACGTTGTCGGCCTTCGTCGGGTACGTGTACTTGTTGTCGAGCGGCAGGTCCGCCTGGTCGACGCGGTCGAGCCCCCACGACGGCGGGTTGTCCTGGGTCTCGCTGATCTTGAACGTCTTGTTCTGGACGACGTACGCGACCTGCGGGTCGGCGGCGAGGCGCTTCGCGGCGGCCTCGTCGGCCTTGATCGAGAAGCC
Source organism: Amycolatopsis sp. lyj-90 (assembly GCF_046549035.1). Classification (NCBI taxonomy): domain Bacteria; kingdom Bacillati; phylum Actinomycetota; class Actinomycetes; order Pseudonocardiales; family Pseudonocardiaceae; genus Amycolatopsis; species Amycolatopsis sp. lyj-90. The sequence goes on along the minus strand of NZ_JAJPWP010000008.1, from coordinate 423,773 downwards.
GTTCAGCGCCGAGCCGTAGGTGCGGGAAAGCGTGGTGCCGTACTGACCGGTGAGGCCCTGTGCCTGGGAGGCGACGTTCGCGGTGATCTCGCTCGCCGCGGCCACGCCCTGGCCGACCGCGGTGGGCTTGAGGACGACGATGTAGCTGCCGCCGACCGCGTTGGCCGCACCGGCGCCGCGGATCTCGCCCTGCTGGTCGGCGTTGGCCGCACCCGCACCGAACGTGGCGACCGCCGCGGTCACACCGGCGAGGGCGACTCCCGCCACCAAACCGCTACGGGTCTTTCGGGACTTCAGGTTCTTCCGGGACTTGCTCACTGGTTCCCTTCCTGCCGCGCCGTGCGGATCACCCGGGAGGATGATCGTTGCTGCAGCCATGCAAACCGGTTCGCCAGGTGCCGGGCAATGATTCACAGTTACCAGTACTAGGCCATAAGGACCAACGGCGCTCGTCCGGAAAGGCGTTTTCGCCTGGCAGAAGGCGCCCCTGGAGTGTTACCCCAGACTGTTAAAGTTATTCGTGTTGTTATCAACTCCGACGGTGTCAAGAAACGGCAGACGGGGGCGGTCGGGCGACATATGGTGGCGGGGAGCACGGCGGATCGAGTGACCACGGACGATGAAGAGGAGCCGCGGACCGCGTTCGCCACGGCGTTGCGGTCGGCCATCGCCACCAGCGGCCTGAGTCTCGACCGGATCCAAGCCCGGCTTCTGGCCCGAGGCGCGTCGGTCAGCGTCACCGCGTTGAGTTACTGGCAGTCGGGCAAACGCCAGCCGGAACGGCAGAGTTCGCTGTCCGCCGTCCGGGTCCTCGAAGAGGTCCTGGCGATTCCCGCCGGTTCGCTGCTCAGCCTGCTGCCGCCGCCGCGGCCGCGCGGGGCGTCGTCACGCCGCAGCCGGGCCACCACCGAACAGCCGTTGACCTTCCCACTCGAAGCGCTTCAAGCGCTCTTGGAGAAGGTCGGCGCTCCCAACGCGCTCGAACAACACCATCAGCTGAAACTGGTCGGCCTGCACGATCTGTGCGAGATCGCCGCGGACGGCGGGCAACGTGCGGTGACCGCGCGGGCGGTGTTCCAGGCGGGCGCGGACGGGCAGGATCGCTGGCTGCTGGTCTACGCCCAGGGCGATCCGGAAGCCGGGCCGCCGGTGCTGAACACGCTGCGCAACTGCCACGTCGGCCGCGCCGAAGTCGACGACGAGCACGGGCTCACGGTGGCCGAACTGCTCTTCGACCGGCCCATCGACCGCGGCGAGACGCACCTGATCGAGTACTCCCTGACGAACCCCGGCCCGCCGTACCCGGAATGCCGGAACACGCATTACCGCGAGTTCCGGCGTCCGGTCCGGGAGTACCTGCTGGAGATCCGGTTCGACCCGGACACCATCCCGACGAAGTGCTGGCAGTATTCGAGACAAGGCACCTCACCGCTGGACCGCCGGGACCTGAAGCTCGATCAGAACAACGGCGTCCACGCCGTCGCGCTCGACTTCGGTCCCGGGGTCTTCGGCATCGACTGGGAGTACTAGTGCAGCTTGTTGCGCAGTACCTTCCCGGTCGCGTTGCGCGGTAGCTCGTCGAGGAACTCCACGTCGCGCGGCACCTTGTACCGGGCGAGGTTGGCCTTGACATACTCACGCACCCCGTCGACGTCCAGGTCCGACTCGTCGGCCCGCACCACGAACGCCTTGAGCCGCTGCCCGAACTCGGGATCCTCGACACCGACCACAGCGGCTTCGAGGACGTCCTCGCGTTCGACCAGGAGGTTCTCCACCTCGATCGGGAAGACGTTCTCGCCGCCGGAGACGATCATCTCGTCGTCGCGGCCGTCGATGAACAGCAAGCCGTCCTCGTCGAAATGACCGACGTCGCCGCTGGAGAGGAGACCGTCGATGATCTCCTTGTGCCGCCCGTCCGTGTAGCCCTGGAAGCTCAGCCCGCTGCCGACGAACACCCGGCCGGTGACGTGCGGCTCGGTGATCTTGCCGCCCTTCTCGTCGTACAGCGCGACCTTGCAGCCCACCGGCGCGCGGCCGACTGTGCCCGGCGCTTTGCGCCAGTCCTCCGGCGTCGCGACGGTCGCGACCGCGACCTCCGTCGAGCCGTAGAGGTTGTGCACGACGTCACCGAACGCCGCCGTCGCGCGGTTCCCGAGGTCCGGGGACAGCGCGGAACCCGCGACGAAGATGATCCGCAGGCACGAGGTGTCGTACTTGGCGCGGATCTCTTCGGGCAGGTCGACGATCCGCTGCAGCATCGTCGGCACGAGGACCAGCGTGGTGCAGCGGTTCTCCGCGACCCCGCGCAGCGTCTCCTCCGGCACGAACTTGCGGCGCATGACGACCTTCGAGCCAAGCGCGAAGGACAGGATGAACTGCGACAACCCGGTGCCGTGGAACAGCGGCGCGCCCATGTAGGTCGCCTCGCCGGTCCGCAGCGGGATGCGGTCGAGGAACTGCGCGGAGGCGAGCGCCGAGGTGTGCGGCCGCGGCGCGCCCTTCGGTGTCCCGGTGGTGCCGCTGGTCAGGAGGATGAAACCACCCGGTTTGGCGGGCGCCGGCCACGGGCGGTCGTCGGTGCTGGCGACCAGTTCGGTGACGACCGGGATGTCGCGTGGGCGCACGGTGTCCGAGTCGACCCACGCGAGGTAGTGGTCGACCTCGCCCTCGACCGCGTCCAGCAGGTCGGTGAACTCCTGGTCGTAGACGAGCGCCGTGACACCTTCGCGCTTCGCGACGTCCGCGAGCTGCGGTTTGGCGAACCCGGTGTTCATCAACAGCAGCTTCGCGCCGAGTTTGCCGGAGGCGAGCATCGTCAGCACGAGACCGCGGTGGTCCCGGCACAACGCGGCGATCACCGAACCCGGTCCGAGGCCGCGTTCGGCCCACGCCCTGGCCAGCGCGTTCGACTGGGTGTCGAGCTGCTTGAAGGTCAGCGGGCCGAGTTCGTCGATGATGCCGGTCGCGGTCGGGTCCCGGCGGGCGGCGATCATGTTCGCGCCGGCGAACGGACCCCACTTCCGCACCATGACCAGCGAACGCAGGCCCTCGTCGACCCGCGGGATCGGGAGCAGGCCCGCTTGGCGCATCACGTCGATGCTCCGCACGGTCTCGGTCACCTTGCCCGCCACCAGGGTGGCGAGGCCGGTGGGGTTTCTCATCCGGGCACCTCCGTTGCTGCTGCGGCGAGACGCCATTCCGCCTTCACGTACCGGCGGTATGGGTTGCTACTCGACAGTAGCCGACCGGTAGCGCAGGCGCACTAGCGTGCTGGTGACAGAAATGTCGGTGGCAACTAGCACAATGGCAACGTGCAAGCGTTCGCAGGTCAAGAGGAAGATGGCGACTTCGCGATCTCGATTTCCGGGGAAGCGCCGCGGGGCCTGAAGCTTGCGCAGTTCGTCGACGAGGTGCGGCGCCTGGAGGCGGAGCACGCGCCACGCTGGGTGTTCCCGTCGGTCGAACGGACGTATCCGGCGTTGATCAAGGCAGGCGTCCGGGTGCGGCGGTGTCACGACCTGACGTTGACCGAGGGGCTCTTGCTGGCCCACGAGGGCCGCCCGCAGGAGTCGCGGAGTCTGCACGGCGCGCTGGCCAGGGCGAACGGGCAGGAGGCGCCCGCCGACGAGCCGCCCCTCTGGGCCGAGGACGACCAGCCGACGCTGTTCGAGACGCGCGGCCCCCGGCTGCCGTCCGGCGTCACCGTGATCGACGCGGTCCGCCGGGTGCTGGCCGAGCAGGAGAAGCGCGTCGCGCTCACCGATCATCCGGAGCGGCTCCGGCTGTTGTTCGCCGCGGAGTCGGCGAGCGCGCTGGCGGCCGCGGAGATGTCGGCCGACGGGCTGCCGTGGCGGGCGGACATGCATCTCGCACTGCTCGCCGATCAGCTCGGGCCGCGCGTCCCGGCCGGGCAGCGGCCGAAGCGGCTGGTCGAGCTGGCGGCGAAGATCAGCGACGCGTTCGGCGGGCGCCCGGTCAACCCGGACGCCCCGGCCAGCGTCGTCCGGGCGCTCGGACGCGAGGGCATCGAGGTCACCTCGGCCAGGAAGTACCTGCTGCGCGACATCGACCACCCCGCCGTCCCGCCGCTGCTGGAGTACAAGGAACTCGCGCGGCTGCATTCGGCCAACGGCTGGACCTGGCTCGACGAGTGGGTGCACGACGGCCGGTTCTGCCCGCACTACATCGTCGGCGGGGTCGTCTCCGGACGCTGGGCGAGCCGGGGTGGCGGCGCGCTGCAGATCCCGAAGGTCCTGCGGACCTGCGTCCGGGCCGATCCGGGCTGGAAACTGGTGGTCGCCGACGCCGCACAACTGGAGCCGCGGGTGCTGACGGCGTTGTCCGGGGACCGCAAGCTGGCCGACGTCGCCGCGGCCACGGATCTGTACGCGAGCCTCGCCGAAGCGATGTTCTCCGGGGTCCGCCGCGTCCCGGTGCCCGCCTGGGACGACCGTGACGACCGCGACCGGGCGAAGATCGCGATGCTTTCAGCGATGTACGGCGGCACGTCCGGCGAGGCGGGACCACTGCTGGCGCTGCTGCGGACCAGGTTCCCGGACGCGGTGTCCTACGTGGAGCGTGCCGCGCAGGCCGGGGAACGCGGCGAGCGCGTCCGCTCCCGGCTCGGCCGCACGTCGCCCGCGCCGTCGGAGGCCTGGCGCGCACTGACCGGCGGCGTGGCGGACGACGAGGCCGGAGAGCTCAAGGCTCGCCAGGCGTCCCGCAACTGGGGCCGGTTCACCCGCAACTTCGTCGTGCAGGCGAGCGCGGCGGACATGACCGCGGTCCTGCTGGCGACCCTGCGGGGCAAGCTCCCCTCCCCCGCGCATCTGGTGTTCTTCCAGCACGACGAGGTCCTGGTGCACACCCCCGCCGAGTTCGCCGACGAGGTCTCGCAGTCCATTGTGGACAGCATGACGGAGGCGGCGCGGATGCTGTTCGGGGAGGCCTGCCCGGTCCGGTTCCCGTTGCACATCGCCGCCGTGGACACCTACGCCGACGCGAAGTAAATCGCAAGTAGAGGACTGGAATGGGCGATCACAGGTGATCAGAGACGGATCACCTTGGGTTCAGCCACAACGCCAGCTGAAGGGGCCTTTCCCCGCGTCCTATGCAGTGAAAGCGTCCTTCACCGCGTCACATGCGGGGAAAGGCCCCTTCAGCCCCGGCGTGATCAGGTGGCGGCGTCGTCCAGCGCCTTGATGACCCGCTTCAGCGAGACCGGATGAGCCGTCCCGAGTGTCTGGGCGAAGAAGCTGACCCGCAGTTCCTCGATCATCCACCGGATCTCCCGCAGCGCGGGTGACGACGTTCCGGGCGGCACCGCGTCGAGCGCGGTCTGATACTCGTTGCGGAGCCACGCGATGTCGCCGGTGCGCTGGATGTCGCGGGTCGGCTCGGTCGGGAGTTTCTCCAGCCGCCGTTCGATCCCGCGCAGGTACCGGACGACGTGCTTGAGCCTGCTCTGCCCGGTCTCGGTCACGAAACCCTTGTGCACCAGCCCGTCCAGTTGCGCCCGGATGTCCGCGAGCGAATCCGCCGGACCGCGGGTGTCGGCCAGCCGCGTTTCGACGTCGTTCGCCGCGCGCAGGATCTTTTCGACGTTGGTCAGCACGTCCAGCACCCCGGCGTTCAGCCCGGCGCGCACCTTTTCCTGCAGGACGGCGAAACCGGCCTCGTCCCAGCGCGGGCCGCCGTTGTCGGCCACCAGTTCGTCGACGGCGCAGTCGACACAGTCTTCGAGCAACGCCGCCACCGACCCGTGCGGGTTCCGGTTCAGCACAAGCTTCGACGAATTGCCCAGGTTGCGGGTGATGAACTTCATCGGTGACGGCAGGTTGAGCCGCAGCATCCGCCGCGTACCCGCCCACATCGACTGTTCCTGCTGCCCCGGCGTGTCCAGCAGCCGCACCGCCACGGTGCCGCCCTCGTCGACCAGCGCCGGATACGCCTTGACGTCGTGCCCGCGCTGCTTGCTCGCGAACACCTTCGGCAGCTCGCCGAAAGCGGGCGTCGTCAGGCCTTGGCGCTCGATGCTGTCGGCGGCCTTGGAGATCGTCGCGCGCACCTGGCCGCTCAAATCCCGTTTGAGCGCCTCGATGTCCTTGCCCTCGGACACCTTCTTCCCGCGGACGTCGACCACGCGGAAGGTCATCTTCAAATGCTCGGGTACCGCCGACAGCTGCCACGCGTCGTCGGGGATCACCACCCCGCGCAACGCTTCCAGGTCGTCGGCGGCGGCATGCAACAACGGCCCGTCGGCCGGGCCGACCCGGGACAGCACCAGTTTCGCGTGATCGGGCGCCGGGACGAAGTTGCGCCGGATCGCCTTGGGCAGCGACTTGATCAGCTGCGTCACCAGTTCTTCGCGCAGGCCGGGGACCTGCCAGTCGAAGCCGTCCGGGGTGACCTGGTTCAGCACCGGCAGCGGGATGTGCACGGTGACACCGTCGGCGTCCGCACCCGGCTCGAACTGGTACGTGAGCTTGAAGGTCTGCGTGCCCTGGGTCCAGAAGTCGGGGTAGTCGGCCTCGCGCACGCCACCCGCGGTCTCGTTGATGAGCATCGTCTTCTCGAAGCTCAGCAGATCGGGCTCGGTGTGCCGCGCCTTCTTCCACCAGCTGTCGAAATGCCGCGCGGAGACGACGTCCGCCGGGACGCGCTGCTCGTAGAAGTCGAACAGCGTCTCGTCGTCGACCAGGATGTCTCGGCGGCGGGCCCGGTTCTCCAGGTCCTCGACCTCGTCGAGCAGCGCGCGGTTCTCGCGAAAGAAGTGGTGCCTGGTCTCCCAGTCGCCTTCCACCAGCGCGTGCCGGATGAACAGCTCGCGGCTCATCTCCGGGTCGATCCGGCCGTAGTTGACGCGGCGGTCGGCCACCAGCGGGACGCCGTACAGCGTCACCTTCTCCAGCGCCATCACCGCGCCCTGCTTGCGCTCCCAGTGCGGCTCGGAGTAGTTCCGCTTCACCACGTGCCCGGCGAGCGGCTCGACCCATTCCGGTTCGATCCGCGCGTTGACCCGGCCCCACAGGCGCGACGTCTCGACCAGTTCGGCCGACATCACGAACCGCGGCTGTTTCTTGAACAGCGCCGAACCCGGGAACACCGAGAACCGCGCCCCGCGCGCGCCGAGGTAGTCGCCCTTGGCCGGATCCTTGAGTCCCACATGCGACAACAGCCCGGCGATCAGCGACGTGTGCACACGTTGCGGATCGGCCGGGCCGGTGGTCTCGAGGGTGATGCCGAGCGGTTTGGCCAGCTGACGCAGCTGACTGAAGATGTCCTGCCACTCGCGGATACGCAGGTAGTTCAGGTACTCGTTGCGGCACAACCGGCGGAACTGGTTGCTGGACAACGCCTTCTGCTGCTCGCTGACGTACTCCCACAGGTTCAGGTACGCCAGGAAGTCGGACGTCTTGTCGGCGAACCGCGCGTGCTGCTCGTCCGCCGCCTGCTGCTTCTCCGCCGGCCGCTCACGGGGGTCCTGAATGGACAGTGCGGCGGCGATGATCATCACTTCGCGGACACAGCCGTTGCGCGAGGCCTCCAGGACCATCCGCGCCATCCGCGGGTCGACCGGGAGCAGCGCGAGCTTGCGGCCGGTCTCGGTGAGCTTCTTGCCGTCGCTCATGTCGAAGGCGCCGAGTTCCTGCAGCAATTGGACACCGTCGGTGACCTGGCGGCGATCCGGCGGCTCCACGAAGGGGAACGCCGCGATGTCGCCGAGGCCGAGCGAGGTCATCTGCAGGATGACCGACGCGAGGTTGGTCCGCAGGATCTCCGGATCGGTGAACTCGGGCCGCGCGTCGAAATCGTCTTCGGAGTACAGGCGGATGCAGATACCGTCGGAGGTACGCCCGCACCGGCCCTTGCGCTGGTTCGCCGACGCCTGCGAGACAGGCTCGATCGGCAGGCGCTGCACCTTGGTGCGATGGCTGTAGCGCGAGATCCGGGCGGTGCCCGGGTCGACGACGTACTTGATGCCCGGCACGGTCAGCGACGTCTCGGCGACGTTGGTGGCGAGCACGACGCGGCGCCCGGTGTGCCGCTGGAACACCCGATGCTGGTCCGACGACGAGAGCCGGGCGTACAGCGGAAGGATCTCGGTGTTCCTGAGGTCCTGCTTGGACAGTGCGTCCGCCGCGTCCCGGATTTCCCGCTCCCCGGAGAGGAACACCAGGATGTCTCCGGGGCCTTCGTGCTGGAGTTCGTCGACGGCGTCGCAGATGGCCTGCGTCTGGTCGCGGTCCTGATCGGCGTCCGGATCGTCCGGGTCGATGATCGGCCGGTAGCGGACCTCGACCGGATACGTCCGGCCGGAGACCTCGACGATCGGCGCGTCGCCGAAGTGCTGGGAGAACCGTTCCGGGTCGATCGTCGCCGAGGTGATGATCACCTTGAGGTCGGGTCGGCGCGGTAGAAGCTGTTTGACGTAGCCGAGGATGAAGTCGATGTTGAGGCTGCGCTCGTGCGCCTCGTCGATGATCAGCGTGTCGTACTGCCGCAGCATCCGGTCGGTCTGGATCTCGGCGAGCAGGATGCCGTCGGTCATCAGCTTGACCAGCGTGTCCTGACCGGACTGGTCGGTGAACCGGACCTTGTAGCCGACGGCCTCGCCGAGTTCGGTGTTCAGTTCCGAGGCGATGCGGTCGGCGACCGTGCGCGCGGCCAGCCGTCGCGGCTGCGTGTGCCCGATCTGGCCCCGGATCCCGCGGCCGAGTTCGAGACAGATCTTCGGCAGCTGGGTCGTCTTCCCGGACCCGGTCTCGCCGGCGACGATCACCACCTGGTGGTCGCGGATGGCGGCGGCGATCTCGTCCTTGCGCTGGCTGACGGGCAGCTCTTCGGGGAACGAGATCTTCGGGACGCCGTCGCGGCGGCGGGTGACCCGCAGTTCCGCGGCCTCGATGTCGGCCTCGATCCGGGCTGCGAGGTCCTCGGCGTTCCGCGCTTTCCGGGCACCGTCGAGCCGGCGCCGGAGGCGGTGCTCGTCGCGCGACATGAGTTCGGGCAGGCGAGCGCGCAGGGCGCCGAGCGGGGAAGTTGTGGAAGCCATGACCGGCACCAGGATAGCCGTGCGTGACGATCAGGGCTTCCGAATATGCCGGAGGCGACATCCAGCTGGTCAGGACCGGGTGAGCGACCCCGGCGTGAGGTCGGCGAGGGTGCGGTGACCGGACAGGCCCATGGTCAGGTCGAGGTCGGCGAGCAGGCTCCGCAGCACGTGCCGGACGCCGTCCTCCCCCGCGTGCGCGAGCCCGTACACCCACGGCCGTCCGACCAGGACGGCCTTCGCCCCGAGCGCGAGCGCCTTGGCGATGTCGGCGCCGGTGCGGATGCCGGAGTCGAACAGCACTTCGAGCCGGTCGCCGACCGCGGCCACGATCTCCGGGAGCACGTCGAGCGAGCCGACGGCGCCGTCGACCTGGCGTCCGCCGTGGTTGGACACGACGATCCCGTCCATCCCCGCTTCGACGGCGCGACGCGCGTCGTCGGGGTGCTGGATCCCCTTGAGCACGATCGGGCCGTCCCAGTGCTCGCGCAGGAACGGCAGCCGGTCCCACGTGCTGTCAGTCCCGGTGATCATCGAGATCCACCGCAGGATCGCGGTGGGCGCGTCCTCTTCGGGCGTCTTCTCCAGGAGACCGCGGAACACCGGGTCGCTCAGCGGGACACCGAGGCCCTCGCCCTTGATGAACGGCAAGTACGCCTGGTCGAGGTCGTTCGGGCGCCACGCGAGGGTCCAGGTGTCGAGCGTGACCACGAGCGTGGTGAACCCCGCGGCCTTCGCCCGCGCCAGGATGCTCGCGCAGACGTCGTTGTCGGTCGGCCAGTACAGCTGGAACCAGCGCGGCCCGTCACCACTGGCCTCGGCGACGTCCTCGATGCTCGTCGAGGACGCCGTCGACATGATGTAGGGCAGGCCGACCGACGCCGCCGCCCGCGCGGCCGCCGGCTCGGCGCCCTCGTGCACGATCGACTGGACGCCGACCGGCGCCAGCAGCACCGGCGCCGGAAGGCTGGTCCCCAGGACCGTCGTCGACAGGTCGCGGTCGGTCGAACCGGTCATCATCCGGGGCACCAGGCGCCAGCGGTCGAACGCCTCGCGGTTGGCGCGCGCGGTGGCGCCCGAACCGGCCGAGCCCGCGACGTACCAGAACGGCCCGGGCTCCAGGATCTCCCGCGCCGAGTCCTCCAGCTTCGTGGCGTCGGTGGAGCACGGCGGGAAGATCCCGCCGAGCCCCTGCAGGTAGATCTCGTTCTGGTAGCCGCCGAACCGTTCGGTCACCCAGGCCTCCTCGTCACGTCGCCCGTGCCACCTCTTCGCGGCCTCGGCGGGTCGAACCCCTCCGGACGATACTCGCCGGTAGCAACCAGGTGAGTTTCTCGGAGCGGATGACCGCGACTGGACCGATCACGGCCAGCAGGAGGACATAGCCCGCGACGAACGGCGCGACCCGCGAATCCAGCCCGGCGGCGGTCGCCATCGCGGCGAGCACCAGCGAGAACTCGCCTCGGGTGAGCACGGTCAGCCCGATGTTCACCCCGGCCTGGCGGTCGAACCCGTGCAGCCGCGCGGCCAGCGCGCCCGCGCCGAGGTTCAGCACGATCGTCAGCGCCACCGCGATCAGCACCGGCACGACCACCGAACCGACCGCGTTCGGGTCGATGCTGAGCCCGAAGATGAAGAAGAACAGCGCGCCGAACGCGTCCCGCAGCGGAAGCACCAGTTTGTGGATCCGCGGCGCGACCTTCGAGCCGCCGAGCATCATGCCGACCATGAACGCGCCGATGGCGTCGGACACCCCGACCTCTTCGGCCACGGCGGCGCCCATGACGGCGACACCGACGAAGCAGACGGTCAGGAGCTCGTCGTCGGCCGAACCGAACAGTTTCGACACCACGCGGCCGCCCCAGCGGGCGAGCGCGGCCATCACGATCAGGAACGCGAAGGCCTTGCCGAAGTCGGCCGCGGCCGAGCCGAACGTCCCGGCACCGGACAGCACCGGCTGCAGCAACGCCAGGTAGAGCGCGAGGAACAGGTCCTCGATCACGATGATGCCCATGATCAGCCGGGATTCGGGGTTGTTCATCCGGCGCGCTTCGAGCAGGAGTTTGGTGACGATCGCGGACGACGAGATACCGATGGCACCGGCGATGACCAGCGCTTCCCTGGTCCCCCAGCCGAGCAGGAAGCCGAAGGCGAGCCCGCCGCCGATGTTGAGGATCAGGTAGATCAGCCCGGACCAGACGAGTTTGCGCCCGCCTTTGGCGAGGTCGTCGAGGGAGAACTCGAGGCCGAGGTAGAACAGGAGGAAGACGAGACCGAGACCGGCGAGCACACCGAGCTCGCTCGGATCGTCCACAAGGGACAGTCCGGGAGTGTTGGGGCCGAAGACGAATCCGGCCAGCATGAACAGGGGGATGGTGGGCAGCCCGATGCGGGCGCCGGCTCTGGCGATGACACCGGCGGCGAGGAACGCCCCGCCGACGGCCAGCAAGGCATGACCGGAACTCATGGAGACCTCCGATGGTGGCTGATGCGGCTATGGGGACCGGATCAGCGCGGAGGTGCGCGCGCGGGCGCCTGGGGCACCGCACGGCTGATGACGACGGATTCGCCCTGCTCAGGGGCGGGTCCGGCATCCAGGAGCTCGACGGTCGCCGTCTCGGCGGGCACGTCGGCGAGAGGAACGGCTTGGCCGCCGTGGAAGGCGGGCAGAGGATGGGTCGCGAAGACGGCGACGGGGTCTTCCTTCGCCACGCGGCCGTGCCCGTGGGGAACGGTGGGCGTGACGAAGGCGAAGACGAGCAAGATCAGCAGAAAGAAGACGGAACGGTGCCGTGGGGCGGGGGCACGGTTCTTCGTCATCTGACCGCCACTTTACCAGTCCTTTATAGACAAATCGACGAGAGATCTGTCACGGGTCCCGCCACATGGGCAGCATCGGTGGCCCTCCCTCGGCCGAGAAAGCCCGGCCGTGATCACGGAAACCCAATCGCCGGTACAGGTTCGCGCTCTCCTGGCTGCTGGCCTCCAGGTACGCGGGCACCGCGCCGTTGCGGTCGAATCCGTGCCGAAGGAGCCGTGCGCCGATCCCCTGGCGCTGAGCCCTCTTGCGGACGCCGATGAACTGCGCGTGGTGGTACTCGCCGCCGGGAGCGTGCTTCTCCATCAACTCGGACAACGCGGCGAGCCTGCCCAGTTCTTCCCCGGTGAGCCCGGCGAACGCGTCACCGTCCATGTCCTCCTCACCGCCGGGCGTCCAGAGGACGGCGGCGGACAGGTCGCCGGTGACGTCGACGTGGCCGCCCGCGGCCAGCGTCCCCCGCATGATCGCGCGATGGAAGATCGGCAACGCCACCGCGCGGCGCTCGTCGCCGGGGAAGACCCACACGCTGACCGGGTCTTCGTGGAAGGCCTCGGACAGCACGTCGACCACAGTGTCCATTTCGGACGGTTCGGCGGCGCGCACGATCATCGTCCGGACCTCAGCCGGGTGGGTTCTTCCTCGTCTTCGAGCGGGCCGCCGATCGCGGCGTAGGTCTCGGGATCCCTCGTCCGCAGCACTTCCGCGCGCAGGAAACCCGCCAACGCCGCGAGGACGATGAGGCCGGGCAGGCCCCAGCGCAACAGGAAGGTCCCCGCCGGGCCGAGCAGCAGATCGAAGTTGACCAGGATCAGCCCGAGGACGGCCGACAACGCGAGGATCGCCAGCCCCGGCGCGATCCAACGGCGCCAGGCGTTTTCGGCGTCGCGACGCCGTTTGAAAAAGCCGATCACCGAAAGCGAGACGGCGATCATGATCACCACGACACCGGTCGACGCCGTCGCGCCGAGCCACGTGAACAGTTCGGTCACCGGGTCGCGCTGCGCGATCGCGAACAACGACACCACCACCAGCCCGAGCGCGGTCTGCGCGAGCGAACCGGCCACCGGGGCGCCGGTGCGCTTGCTGGTCTTGGCCAGCGAACGCGGCAGCAGCCCTTCCCGGCCCAGCGCGAAGAAGTACCGCGCGACGGCGTTGTGGAAGCTCAGCAGCGCCGCGCATTGACCGGTCACGAAAAGCGTGTACGCGATGTCGGAGAACGTGCCGCCGAGATGCCGGCCCGCCAGATTGAACAGCAGATCCGGGCCCTGCGCGGCCGCGGTGGTGACGATGACGTCGGGTCCGGCGCCCACGGCCAGCGCGAGCGACGAAACGACGTAGAGCACCGCCGTGAGGCCGATCGCGGCGAACGTCGCCCGGCCGACCGTCCGGCTGGGTTCGCGCGTCTCCTCGCCGTAGGTCGCCGCGCCCTCGAAGCCGATGAACGCGGCGGCGGAGAACGCGAACACCGCGCCCACACCGGTGGTGAACAGGCTCGACGGCTCCAGCGGCACCCAGGAAACGCTTCCTCCCGCGGGATTCGCGAACAGCGCGATGTCGACGATCGCGACGACGGCGACCTCGAGGCACAACGCCACCCCGAGCACCTTGGCGTTGAGATCGACCCGCAGGACCCCGAGCGCGCCGACGATCACCACCATCACCAGCGCGCACAGCCACCACGGCGGCGGGGACCCGGTGAGCGTGCCGAGCCAGGTCGACACCGACCAGCCGAACAGGCCGTAGATGCTGATCTGGATGGCGTTGTAGCTGATCAGCGTGACGAACGCGATCCCGGCGCCGGTGGATTTGCCGACGCCGTTGGCGACATAGGGATAGAAGGCGCCCGCGTTGGTGATGTAGCGGCTCATCGCCGCGTACCCCACCGCGAACAGTCCCAGGATCGGAGCGAGCAGGAGGAACGACAGCGGGACACCGACACTGCCGGTGACCGCGTAGTTCGTCGGGACCCCGCCCGCGATGGCGAACAGCGGACCCGCCGCCGCCACCACGAAGAAGACGATCTGGGCGGCTCCGAGCCGCCGATGGCCGAGACCGCGCCGCGGTCTGTGCGTACCCATGAACCCGTCCCCCCGGACGTCGGTTTGGCTGCGAACGCGTTCGATCCGCGTTCTTGATCTTGTCAAAGCCATCCCACCCTAGGGCCGGACAACCCGGCTAGGTACGTCCGTTCAGGCTAAAAACGGACCTCGGGTCGCAGTGGTCCACCGGCTACCGCTACTTTGGCCGTCCCGCACTACAACGCCGGAGGGCGTGCCATTCATGCGTCGGCTGACGTTGGTCGATTCCCTGTTCTTCCTCGCCCACGACGAGTTCACCGGAAAACCCGCGCTGCGCCGCACGGGACTCGGCATCGGAATGGCCGGTTCCGCGCTCTGCGATCTCCTCCTCGCCGAGCGGATCACCGTGGAACGCAAGCGAATCCGGCCACTGACGCGGCGAGGCCTCGCCCATCCCGCACTCGATCGGGTGTTCTCGGAAATCCTCGGCGAGCGCGAGTGGCACACCGTCCGGGAATGGGTCGACCACCTCCGCCAGGATCTCGGCGAAACGGTCGCGAACAATCTGCTCACCGCGGGAGTGATCAACCGCGAGACCGACCGTGTGCTCATGCGAAAAAATCACCGGTACCCGCCGCGGGATCTGCTGATGTCGACGGCCGCGCGCAGCAAGGCGAGGGCCGCGGTACTCGGCACCGACCGGCCGGATCCGCATTCGGTCTGCCTGGCCCTGCTGGCCTGGACCATCGGTCTCGACGATCTCTGCGAACCGGAACTCGACCGCGCCGGCCTGCGGGCCTGGGCCGAGGCCACGCACCGGGAGCTCCCGAGGGCGCTCGCCGAGCTGATCTCGGGGGTGGACGCGGTGGGGGCCGCGGTCGTCTACACCGGCGACAGGCGGTGACCGGCGGTAGGGTGACGCCATGCCCACCGGCCGTGATCACGACGTCGTGCTGTTCGGCGCCACCGGGTTCACCGGTGGACTGACAGCGGAGTACCTCGCGCGCACCGCGCCGTCCGGCCTGCGCCTGGCCTTGGCCGGACGCGATCCCGGCAAGCTGGAAGCGTTGCGGGAAAAGCTTTTCTCGCTCAACCCGGACTTCGGCGCCCTGCCGCTGCTGCGGGCCGACGTCTCCGATGTGGACTCGCTGCGGAAAGTCGCGGAATCCACGAAGGTCGTCGCCACCACGGTCGGCCCGTATGTCCACTATGGGGAGCCGTTGGTCGCCGCGTGCGCCGAGGCCGGGACCGACTACGCGGATCTGTGCGG
Organism: Amycolatopsis sp. lyj-90; assembly: GCF_046549035.1. Lineage (NCBI taxonomy): Bacteria > Bacillati > Actinomycetota > Actinomycetes > Pseudonocardiales > Pseudonocardiaceae > Amycolatopsis > Amycolatopsis sp. lyj-90. The sequence goes on along the minus strand of NZ_JAJPWP010000008.1, from coordinate 408,612 downwards.
CGAACCCGAGTTCGTCGACAGGATGTACGTCGCCCACCACGCCCGCGCGGCCGAGACGGGCGCGCGGCTGGTGCACGCGTGCGGTTTCGATTCGATCCCGCACGACCTCGGCGTTCTCTTCACGATTTCCCAGCTGCCCCAAGGGAAACCGATCCGGATCGACGGCTACGTGCGCGCGGGCGCACTCCCGTCGGGCGGCACCTTCCTTTCCGCGCTGACCGCGTTCTCCCGGCTGCCTTCGAGTTTCCGCGCCGCCCGGAACCGCGCCGCGGCCGAACCACGGCCGGCGGACCGCCGGGCGCGCGCCCCGCTCGGCACCCCGCATCGCAGCCCCGACGGTTTCTGGGCGGTACCACTGCCGACCATCGACCCGATGATCGTCGGACGCTCCGCCGCCGCGCTCCCCGCGTACGGCCCCGACTTCACGTACCGGCATTACGCGGCCGTCAAACGGCTTCCGATGGTGGCCGCCGGTGCCGCCGGGATGGGTCTCGTCTTCGGCGCCGCCCAGATCCCGCCCGCGCGGCGGGCGCTGTCGAAGCTGCTGAAGCCCGGTGGCGGCCCGGACGAGGCCAGGCGGGCCCGGTCGTGGTTCTCCGTGCGGTTCCACGCCGAGAGCGGCGGTGAGCGCGTCGTGACCGAGGTGTCCGGCGGCGATCCGGGCTACGGCGAGACCGCGAAGATGCTCGGCGAATCCGCCCTGTGCCTGGCGCTGGACGACCTGCCCGTGACGGCCGGGCAGGTGACCACGGCGAGCGCGATGGGGCAGGCGCTGATCGGCAGGCTGAGCGACGCCGGCCTGCGCTTCGCGACACTGCCCCACCGCGTCGCCTGACGACTAGCCGCTAGCCGGTTCCGAGTACACGCTCACCTTCGGGTTCGCGGCATAGAGCCCCGTGAACACGAAGCTCTGATTCGTGCCCTTGGGGCATGCCTTCCGGCTGTAGTCCGTACGGTTCTCGCTCGGCCAGACCGCCTTGACCCTGATGCACCTGTTGTCGGCCGAGCTGTCGTAGACATAGCCCGCGATCGTGACGGTGTTGCCGTTGCACGTGACGTTGTACTGAGTCCAGCCCCCAGGAGTCGACTCGTTGTACGGAACCGCCCGGCAGGTCTCCTGGATCGAGACATCGCCGCTGATCGCCGCAGTGGCGGGTGTGGCCGCGAATAGCGACCCGAAAGCCACCGCCGCCCCCGCGGCGGCGAGGCCGAACCTCTTGATGTTCATCTTTTCATCCCCTCAGTAGTGAACGTTGCCCACGAACCGTGTCAGGCCCGCCGAAGTGGCCGTCGCAGTTTTAGTTCTGGCTGAAACATCGCCAAGACGCGCTGTTCGTGCGTTAATTCCCTCGGGGGATGGGGAGGGGGAAGCTTGTGCTGCGCGTACATTTTTCCGGGGAGGATCTGGCCAGGGTCAGGGTCGCGGCGAGGCCGGATCCGATGTGGGAGACGACGCTGAGCCTGCACCGGCTGCAACGTGGTGACGGCGGTCTGCCGGTGCGGAAATGGCGGGGCATGGTCCGCAGCCGGCTCCCGAAGGCGGCGGGCCCGTTGTTGACCTTGGTCCCGCCCAGCGGGTACTTCCCCGATTTCCTCACCCCTTCCGGGGAAGATCTCGAAGATCAGCTAGAGCTGTTGTGCGGCACCAGGCGCTTCGCGTTGCGCCGGGATCTGGCGGCGCTGGCCCGATCCCGGCGACCGACGCCGTGGGCGCGGGACCTCGGCGACGCCAACCCTGCCGCGCTCGGCGCGCTGACGCGAGCGGTCCGGTCGTACCACCGTGCGGCGATCGAGCCGGTGTGGAACGACATCCTCGCGTGCTTCGAGCGTCAGCGGGCGAGACAGGCACAGGTACTTCTCTCCGACGGCGTCGAAGGACTGCTGCGAGGGCTCTCCTCCGCGATGCGGTGGAAGGCACCGGTGCTCGAGGTCGACTACCCGGTATCCCACGACCTTCACCTCAGCGGGCGGGGACTACTGCTCATCCCGTCGTTCTTCTGCTGGCGGACCGGGGTGACCCTGGTCGCGAACGACGAGGTGCCGGTGCTCGTGTACCCGGTCGAACAGCACCTTCCCGACGTGTCGCCCCACGATCAGGGCTCCGCCCTGTCCGCGCTGCTGGGGCACACCCGGGCCGCCGTGCTGGAGACGATCGCGGGCGGCGGGCGCACCAGCGATCTCGCGCGCCGCGCCGGGATCTCCATGTCCTCGGCGAGCCAGCACTCCACCGTGCTGCGCGAAGCGGGTCTCGTGCTCAGCGTGCGCCACGGCAACACGGTGCGGCACCACCTCACGCCACTGGGGTCGGCCTTGCTGCGCAAGAATCTTTGACCACCCGACCCCCTTGCCGGAAACTGTCACCCGTGGTTATCGTGTCCGCACGCCGCAGCAACACCTGACAGAAAATGACAATTCTCTGTGGAAAGGGACACCTTTCATGAGTAACGCCCTGCGGCCCGCGATGCGCCGCGCTCTCGGCGCGGTATCCGTCCTCGCTCTCGCCGTTTCCGGCCCGGTCGCGATCTCCTCGTTCGCCTCCGCCGAGCCCGCTCCGGCGACGGCGTCGATCTTCGCCTCCGGTGGCGATCTCGCCTCGCCGGAGAAGAAGGAGATCGCGATGCAGATCGTCTCCAGCGCGGAAAACTCTTCACTGGACTGGAAAGCGCAGTATCAGTACATCGAGGACATCGGCGACGGACGCGGGTACACCGCCGGCATCATCGGGTTCTGTTCCGGCACCGGTGACATGCTCGATCTCGTTGAGCGGTACACGAATTCGGTTCCCGGGAATCCGCTGGCGGAATACCTTCCCGCGCTACGCGAGGTCGACGGCAGTGATTCGCACGAAGGCCTCGGCAGCGGTTTCGAAAACGCGTGGCGGGAGGCCGCCGCGCGATCGGACTTCCAAGCGGCGCAGAACGGTGAACGCGACCGCGTCTATTTCGACCCGTCGGTGAATCAGGCGAAATCGGACGGCCTGGGTGCGCTGGGACAGTTCATCTATTACGACGCCATCGTGATGCACGGCCCGGGGAACAGCCAGGACAGCTTCGGCGGCATCCGCTCCACCGCGCTCCAGTCGGCCCGGCCGCCGTCCCAGGGCGGCGACGAAACGGCCTACCTCAAGGCGTTCCTCGACGCGCGGCGCGTGGTCATGAAGCAGGAAGAGGCGCACGCGGACACCTCGCGGATCGACACCGCGCAGCTGGTGTGGCTCGACGCGGGCAACCTCGACCTGCACACCCCGCTGAAATGGAAGGTCTACGGGGACCCGTTCGAGATCAACTGACGCTCCACCTCGTGAGTGGCAAGGACGGTTAGAACCGTCCTTGCCACTCACGAGGCCAGCAGGTCCTCGGCGGTCCGCGTGTTGATCACCCGGTCCGGCTCGATCCCCAGCTCGGTGGCCCGCACGCAGCCGTAGACCAGCCAGTCCAGCTGGCCCGGCGCGTGAGCATCGCTGTCGATCGCGAACTCGCAGCCCAGGTCCACGGCCAGGTTCAGCAGCCGCGTCGGCGGATCCCGGCGTTCGGGACGCGAGTTGATCTCGACGGCGACCCCGTTGTCCCGGCACGCGGTGAACACCGCCTCCGCGTCGAACTCCGACTCGGGCCGCTTCCCGCGCGCCCCCATCACCAGCCGCCCGGTGCAGTGCCCCAGCACCCGCACCCGCGGGTGCTGCACGGCCGCGAGCATCCGCGGCGTCATCTCCTTCGCGGGCATCCGCAGTTTCGAATGCACGCTCGCGACGACGAAGTCCAGTTGCTCCAACAGGTCTTCTTCTTGGTCCAACGTGCCGTCGAGATGGATGTCGACCTCGATGCCGTGCAGGATCCGGAACGGCGCCATCGTCTCGTTCAGTTCCGCGACGACGTCCATCTGCCGCCGCAGCCGTTCGGGCGACAGGCCGTTGGCGACGGTCAGCCGCGGCGAGTGATCCGTCAGCACCATCCATTCGTGCCCGAGCGTGCGGGCGGCCTCGGCCATCTCTTCGATCGGGCTCCCGCCGTCGGACCAGTCCGAATGGGTGTGGCAGTCGCCGCGCAACGCCGCCCGCATCGGACCGCCGTCGGGCAGCTTCGGCTCGCCGAGCTTCTCGAAGTACGCGGGACGACGCCCGGCGAGGACGTCTTCGACGACGGCCGCGGTCGCCTTGCCGATATTCGGCAACGCGGTCAGCGTCCCCGCCTCGGCACGTTTGCGCAGGTCGTCCGGCTTGACCTTGGCGATCACCGAGGCCGCCTGCCGGAAGGCGCGCACCCGGTAGGTCGGCTCGCCCGCGCGCTCCAGCCGGAACGCGATCTCCCTCAACGCCTGCGCCGGTTCCATGGCTACCTGTCTACCCCGTCAGCGGCGAAGAGGCAGCTCATGCAGAGCGACGTCGCACAGTTCGCCGTCGCGGATCTCGGCGGTCTGATACGTGCAGAACGGCTGACGGCGCCGATCGGTCGGCGAACCGGGGTTCAGCAGCCGCAGCCCCTTCGGCGTGACCGTGTCCCAAGGGATGTGGCTGTGCCCGAAAACGAGGACGTCGGTGTCCGGGAACAGCTCGTCACAGCGACGCTCGCGCCCCTGCTTGCCGCCGGTTTCGTGGATGACCGCCAGGCGGACGCCGTCGAGGGTCGCGCGCGCGACCTCGGGAAGCCGTGCCCGCAGCTCCGCGCCGTCGTTGTTGCCGTAGACCCCGATGAGCCGCTTGCTCCGGGCCTCGAGTTCGTCCAGCAGAGCGACCTCGACCCAGTCGCCGGCGTGGACGACGACGTCCGCCGCGCCGACCTCGCGCCAGACCTGATCCGGCAGCACCTTCGCCCGCGGCGGAAGGTGCGTGTCGGCGATGAGCAGCAGGCGCATCATTCGTCTCCGATCGGTGACGAGGAACTGTCCGAATTGGAGCGTCCACACTGGACCCACGCTCGGCATCACCGAGTAACGAGGTTACGGCGCGTTGTGCGGCGAACACATCACGCGAGCGGACCAGTGCTGTGACTTCGACTTTCTCGCCAGAGTGAGCGAAAACCCGGAACCTGACGCCCTGTGACCACCCGACGGAGTGACCCGCTCACCCAACCGGGCGAGTTGCAAGCCCACAAAACGCGCCCCGTATCTTGAACGTACGTCCGGAACGCGTGGAAGGCCCGGATGTTCGATCACGACGTCCGGCGTGCTCGCCGGACCGTGGAGGGTGGAGAGTTGCCGCAGGAACCGCGCTGGCCCGAGTCCCATGCCGAGCAGACGGACATTCTCCCGGTCGTCGCGCCCGGGTTCGCGGAGTCTGCCACGCCGCAGGAGCCCGCGCCACCGAAACGCCGTCGCAGCTATCGCAAGGCCGCCTTCATCGGCGGCGGCGTGTTCGGCCTGCTGGTCGTCGCGTACGCCCTCGACGTGCTGGTCTCCCAGGGCAGCGTCCCCCGCGGCGTCACCGTCGCCGGGGTCGACGTCGGCGGGATGGACCGCGCGGCCGCCGAGAAGGAGCTCAGGGGCGGCATCGAGCCGCGGCTGACCCGGCCGGTGAAGGTCGTCGCGGGTGACACCGAGGAGTCGCTGGCGCCGACGGCGGCGGGCCTCCGCCTCGACTGGCCCGCCACCCTCGACCAGGCGGGCGATCAGCCGCTGAACCCGTTCACGCGGGTCGCGTCGTTCTTCACCACCACCGAGGTCGGCGTCGTCACGCAGACCGAGGACGCCAAGCTCACCTCCGCGCTCGAAAACCTGCGCGGCAAGATCGACCGCGACCCCGTCGAGGGCACCGTCCGCTTCGAGGAGGCCAGGCCGGTCGCCGTCGAGCCGAAGACCGGGCAGAAGCTCGACGTCGAGGCCGCCAAGCAGACGGTCCTGGACCGCTGGGCCAGCGGCGAGCCGCTCACCCTCGCGGTCACCCAGACCCCGGTCAAGGTCTCGCCGGAGGCCGTCCACGCCGCTCTCGAGCAGGTCGCGAAGCCCGCCGTGGCGGCGCCGATCGTGATCAAGGGCGAGGGCAAGGACGCGATCGTCAAGCCGGACGCCATCGCGGGCGCGCTCACCTTCGAGCCCGTCGACGGCGGCGTGCTGAACCCGAAGGTCGACAACAACAAGATCATCGAAGCCGCGGGTCCGCAGCTCAAGTCCACCGAGAAGGAGGGCAAGGACGCGCAGATCGTCTTCGAAGGCGGCAAGCCGACCGTCCAGCCCTCCGAGGACGCCAACGTCGTCGACTGGGAGCCGAGCCTGAAGCCGGTGCTCGACGTGCTCAAGCGCACCGGGCCCCGCGACCTGCCGGTGACCTACAAGAAGACCCCCGCCAAGGTGACCACCGAGCAGGCGAACCAGCTCGGCATCAAGGAGGTCGTCAGCGAGTTCAAGACCGGCGGGTTCGCCGCGGACTCGGGGACGAACATCCGGGTCGTGGCGCAGAAGGTCAACGGCGCCATCGTGAAGCCGAACGAGACCTTCAGCCTCAACGGGTTCACCGGGCCGCGCGGCGCGGCACAGGGCTACGTCGAGGCCGGGGTCATCAAGGACGGCGCGCCCGGCCGCGAGGTCGGCGGCGGGATCTCGCAGTTCGCGACCACGCTGTACAACGCCTCGTACTTCGCCGGCATGAAGGACACCGAGCACAAGGAACACAGCTACTACATCAGCCGCTACCCCGCCGCGCGCGAGGCGACGGTGTTCCAGAACCACGGCGGCGGCAGCGTGATCGACCTGAAGTTCACCAACGACGGTGACACCGGCGTCGCGATCCAGACCATCTGGTCGCCCTCGGACATCACGATCCGGCTGTGGGGCACCAAGAAGTACACCGTGGAGTCGATCCCGGGCGGCCGCACCAACCCGTCCGAGCCGCCGACGAAGCCCGGTCCCGCCGAGAACTGCAAGCCCAGCAACGGCGCGCCCGGCTTCACCACCTCGGACACCCGGGTCATCAAGGACGCCGCGAGCGGCCGCGAGGTCCGGCGCCACACTCGGAACGTGCATTACAACCCGCAGCCGAAAATCACCTGCGGTACGGAGTAATTTTCACCCGGACGCGTTCACCGAGCGCGTCCGGGGAGGTACGCTCAGTGGCCGACCCGATTGAACGGGGGTGGCCACCTCGTGACCTCGAAGGCGACCTTCCGGCAGATCCTCGCGGTCGGTGAACTGCGGGCCATCTGGTTCGCGGAACTCCAGTCCATCCTCGGCGACCAGGTGGCCAGGGTCGCCCTGTCGGTGCTGGTGTTCCAGCGGACCCAGTCGGCGACCTGGCCCGCGCTGACCTACGCGCTCACCTACCTTCCCGACCTGATCGGCGGACCGCTGCTCGGCGGCCTCGCGGACCGGTTCCCGCGCCGCGCGGTGATGGTCTGCTCCGACGTCGTCCGGGCGCTGCTGGTCGCGGTCCTCGCCATTCCCGGCATCCCGCTGCCCGTGCTCGCCGCCGTCCTGGTGGTGGTGCAGCTGGCGAACGCGCCGTTCACCGCGGCACAGGCCGCCGTCCTGCCGTCGGTGCTGAGCGGGGACTCCTACGTGCTCGGCCAGTCGTTGCTGAAGATCACCAACCAGGTCGGCCAGCTCGCCGGATTCGCACTGGGCGGCGCGGTGATCGCGGCGGTCGGGACCGGCCGGGGTCTCGCGCTCGACGCGGTGACGTTCGCCGTCTCCGCGATCGTCCTGCGGCTCGGTGTCCGCGCCCGGCCCGCGACGGGAGCCGCCGGACCGGCGACGTCGACCCTGCGGCGGCTTTCGGCGGGCGCCCGCACGATCTGGCACGACCGCCGGTTGCGCGCGCTGGTCGGGCTGGCGTGGCTGGCGGGGTTCGTGATCGTGCCGGAAGGGCTCGCCGTGCCCTACGCCGCGGAGATCGGCGGCGGGGCGGTGACGGCGGGCCTGCTGCTCGCCGCGCATCCGCTGGGGATCGTGCTCGGGGTGTTCGTGCTGGGCCGCCTCGTGCGCCCCGAAGTCCGGCTGCGGATGGTCGGGATACTGGCGCTGGGTGCGATCGTGCCGCTCGCGGCGTTCTGGTTCCGGCCGTCGCTCCCCTACGCCGCCGGACTGCTCGTGCTGTCCGGGATGTGCGCGGCCTACCAGGTCACCGCGAGCACCACGTTCATGCGGTTGGTCCCCGACACCGAACGAGGCCAGGCGTTCGGCCTCGCCGGGTCGGGACTCATCGCCGTGCAGGGAATCGGGCTGATCGCCGGCGGCCTGCTCGTCGGCGTACTCGATTCACCCGCGACGACGGTCTCGGTCATCGCACTCGCCGGTCTCGTAGTGGCTGTTCCGGCCACCCGGGCTTGGCGCCACGTGGCCCCGCTTCACCCCCTTTGACCGGAACCGGATATTCACCAGTTCTGCCCGCGCATGGAGCTCACCCCCTCCGAGTCCCGATCCCGGTCACGCGTGGTGCACCCACGCCTACCCATACAGCGTAGTGACACCTAGTATCCAACCGATTACGTTCGTCACCGTGGCGCTAACGAATTGGGCGCTGTGGCGGCTGCCCAATCGAGGTTTGATCGGCTTCGTCCTCCTGGTGGACGTCGCGGCGATCGCCGGATCCGCCTGGACTTTTCTCCTCGTCCCGTTCACCCCGGGTGACGCCCTCCCCTTCGCGATCCTGATCGCGAGCGTCGTGCTGTACACGGAATTGTCGCGGCCGGTCGAGCGAGTACGGGAACGGTTCGCGGGCACGCCGCACATCTCGCTCGACAGTGTCTGGACCTTCGCCGCCGTGCTGCTGGTGCACCCCGGGCTCGCCGCGCTGGTCATCGCGGTGTCGTTCTTCTACCGCTGGTTCCGGGGCCAGCCGAATCCGCTGTTCCGGCGGACGTTCTCCACGTCGGCGACCGTGCTCTCGGGCTTCGCGGCCAACGCCTTCCTCACCCGGTACGCGGTCCCGTTCGACGTCCTCCCCCGCGACCTCCGCTCGTTCGGGCTGGTGGTCGCGGCGGGCGGGGTGTTCCTGCTGGTCAACACCGTGCTGATGACGATCGCGGTGTACTACGGCACTCCGCACGAAAGGCTGAGCGAGGCGCTGGCGAAGCCGTTCGAGTACGCGCTCGAGACGGCGACGATCGCGCTCGGCATCATCGTCGCGTGGGCGCTGCGGGACTGGCCGGTGGTTCTGCTGCTGGTTGTCGGGATCACGCTGGTGCTGCACCGCGGCGTGCTGCTGCGGCAGCTGAAACGGCAGGCGCGCAGCGACGCCAAGACCGGGCTGCTCAACGCCAAGGCGTGGCGCGAGGCCGCGTCCGACGAACTCGACCGCGCGCGGCGCGCGGGACGGCACACCAGTCTGCTGATGCTCGACGTCGACCGGTTCAAACTGATCAACGACCGGCACGGGCACCTGGTCGGCGACCGGTATCTCGCCGCCATCGCGGAAACGCTGCGCACCGAGGTGCGGGGCACCGATCTGGTCGGGCGGTTCGGCGGCGAGGAGTTCGTCGTCCTGCTGCCCGGTACGCCCGCCGTGCACGCCCACGCGATCGCGGAGCGGATCCGGTCGAGCATCGCGGGCCGGGCGGATGACCTGCCGGAGCACGTGACCGTGTCGATCGGGCTGGCCGACCGGCCGGGCGTGACCGACCTCGACGCGGTGATCGCCGTCGCGGACCGGGCGCTTTACGAGGCCAAGAACACCGGGCGGAACCGAACGTCGGGCTACCAAGTCACCGGCTGACACTGGGTCGCGCGCGCTATGAAAGGCCCGTTACTTGCAAATTTTGCAAGTAACGGGCCTTTCATAGCGCGCTTTGGGGGTTACGGAAGGCCGGCGAGGGACTTCTCGAGGACGGAGTCGGGCAGCGCGTTGTCGACGATGTCGCCCGCCAAGTACGCGCCGTACGCCGGGAGGTCGAGGTGCGCGTGGCCGCACAGCGCGGTCAGGATCACCTTCTCCTCGCCGGTTTCCTTGCACCGCAACGCTTCCTGGATGCAGGCGGCGAGCGCGTGCGTCGGCTCGGGTGCCGGGATGATGCCCTCCGTGCGGGCGAACTGGACACCCGCGGCGAAGCAGTCCTCCTGCCCGATGGCGATCGCGTCGATGAGCCCGAGTTCGTAGATGTGCGAGATCAGCGGTGACATCCCGTGGTAGCGCAGGCCACCGGCGTGGATGGGGTCGGGAATGAAATCGTGACCGAGGGTGTGCATCTTCAGCAACGGCGTCAGCCCCGCGGTGTCCCCGAAGTCGTACGCGTACTTCCCCCGGGTGAGCGTGGGGCAGGCCGCCGGTTCGACCGCGCGGATCACCGGGTCCATCCGCCCGGCGAGTTTCTCGCGCAGGAACGGGAAGGCGAGCCCGCCGAAGTTGGAGCCGCCGCCGGTGCAGCCGACGAGCACGTCCGGGGTGTCCCCGGCCAGCTCGAACTGCTTGAGCGCCTCTTCGCCGATGATCGTCTGGTGCAGGAGCACATGGTTGAGCACGCTGCCGAGGGCGTAGCGGGTGTTCTCCGCCTGCGCCGCCTGTTCGACGGCCTCGCTGATCGCGATGCCGAGACTCCCGGTCGACCCGGGGTCGGCGGCCAGGATCGCGCGGCCGGACGCGGTCAGCTCGGACGGGCTCGGATGCACCGTGGCACCGAACGTCTCCATCATCAGCTTGCGATACGGCTTCTGGTCGTACGAAGCGCGGACCTGCCACACCTCGCATTCGAGCCCGAAAGTGGCGCAGGCGAACGCGAGCGCGCTCCCCCACTGCCCGGCGCCGGTCTCCGTGGTCAGCCTGGTGACTCCCTCGGCCGCGTTGTAGAACGCCTGCGGCACGGCGGTGTTGGGCTTGTGCGAGCCGACCGGGCTGACGCCTTCGTACTTGTAGTAGATGCGGGCGGGAGTACCGAGCGCCTTCTCCAGCCGCCTCGCGCGGAACAGCGGCGACGGACGCCAGAGCCGGTAGACGTCCAGGACCTCTTCCGGGATGTCGACGTACCGTTCGGTCGTGACCTCTTGGGCGATGAGCGCCTGCGGGAACAGCGGCGCGAGATCGTCCGGGCCGATCGGCTCGCGCGTGCCCGGATGCAGGGGCGGCGGTGGTGGCTCCGGCAGATCCGGGATGACGTTGTACCACCGGGTCGGCAGGTCTGCTTCGTCGAGGATGTACTTCGTCCGCTCCGCCATTGAGCCTCCTCCGTCTCCCTTCAACCTAAAGGGACGGACGGCGCGGCACCAGGGATCGCTACTACGGTGTGGGCATGGGGAATTTCGTACTGCTCGACGCGCCGTCGAATCTCGGACTGCGTCCACCCGCCGAAGGAGTGGTCCCGGGCTGCTACAAGGCGCCGGGCGCGCTGCGTGATCACGGCCTGCTCACTCGATTGGGCGCGACCGACGGCGGCGTCGTCACTCCGCCGCGGTATCTGCCCGGCTGGTCGCCGGACGGCGGCGTCCGGAACGCGGCCGGTATCACGGACTACACGGCGGCCCTCGCCGGTCGTCTCGCGAAGATCCGCGCGGACGGCGGATTTCCGGTCGTCCTCGGCGGTGACTGCTCCATCGCGCTCGCCGCGATGCTGACCCTGCGTCGCGAAGGGCGCTTCGGGATCGTCTACTTCGACGGTCACGACGACTTCCGGCACCTCGGCAACTCCGACTTCGTCGCCAACGTCGGCGGTGAAGCGCTCGCCGTCGTGACCGGCCGCGGTGCTCCGGAACTGGCCGATGTGGACGGCCTTTCGCCCTACGTCCGCGACGAGGACGTCCTCGTGCTCGGCGTTCGCGCGGAAGAGTCCGCCGAGGCGCGGGAAGCCGGGCTTCGCATCGTGACCAGTCAAGAGATCATGACGTCGGGAACCGACGGAGCGCTGACCGCCGCGCGCGAGATTTTCGCGCTCTTGGACGGTTTCTGGATCCACATCGACATCGACACCCTCGACCCGGAGTTCGTGTCCGCAGTGGACAGTCCCGATCCCGGCGGGCTCAGCCCGGACAGGCTCGTCGAACTCCTCCGCGGTCTGCTCGCGATCCCCGGTGCCGCCGGGCTGGAGCTGACCATCTTCGATCCCGACCTCGACCCCGACGGCACGCAGTCCGCCCTGGTGGCGGACTGTCTCGTGCGCGCACTGGAAGGAACCCGATGACCGAGGTGACCGTCGCCGACGGCTCGTTCGACGCCCCGCTCTGGCTGCCCGAATCCGGCTCCGGCCCGGGCCTGGTGCTGATCCAGGAGATCTTCGGTCTCGACGACTACCTCAAGTCGGTCGCCGCCGACCTGGCCGCGCTCGGTTACGTCGTCGCCGTACCCGAACTGTTCTGGCGGATCGCCCCCGGCTGGTCGGCCACCCACGACGAAGCCGGCGTCTCGGCGTCGATGGAGGTCGCCGGCAAACTCGACCCGGCACGCGCGGTCACCGACGTCCTCGCGACCCTGGCGACGCTGCGCTCCCTGCCCGAAACCGACGGCCGCGCGGGCGTCTTCGGCTTCTGCCTCGGCGGCTCGATGGCCTACGCGGCCGCCGCCGAGGGAGACCCGGACGTCGCCGTTTCGTACTACGGATCGCGGGTGCCGGACCAGCTTCCCTTGCTGGACAAGATCAGTTGCCCCGTTCAGTTCCAGTTCGGCGGGGCGGATCCCTACATTCCCGTCGAAGGGGTGCGTCGCCTGGCCGACGCGGTCGCTTCTCACGACGGTGCGGAGATCCACATCCACGAGGGCGCCGGGCACGCGTTCCACAACCATGTCGCGCCGATGTTCCACCAGCCGGAGCCTGCCGCGGCGGCCTGGGCGCTGACGCTGGAATTCCTGGGGCGCACCTTCCCGGCCTCGTGAGTGGTGAGGACGGTTAGAACCGTCCTCACCACTCACGAGGAATATGTCGGTGCCCCCAGGTAGTTTCCCCACCATGGCCACATTGGTGAGTTTTCACGCCCACCCCGACGACGAGTGCATCGTCGCGGGCGGCGTCATGCGCAAGGCCTTCGAGGAAGGCCACCGTGTCGTGCTCGTCGTCGCGACCAGGGGGGAGGTCGGCGAGGTGCCGGACGGGTTCCTCGACGACGGAGAGGAGCTGTGGCAGCGCCGCGTGCAGGAGACGCACGCTTCGGCCGAGGTGCTGGGGGCCAAGCGCGTGGAGTTCCTGGGGTACACCGACTCCGGCATGATGGGCGAGCCGCGCAACGACGTGCCCGGCACGTTCTGGCAGGCCGACGTCGAGGAGGCCGCTCAGCGGCTGGCCGAGATCCTGCGTGAGGAGCAGGCCGACGTCCTGACCGTGTACGACGACAACGGCGGCTACGGGCATCCGGACCACATCCAGGTGCACCGCGTCGGCATGCGCGCGGCCGAGCTGGCGGGCACGCCGCGGGTCTACGAGGCGACGAGCAACAGTGACGAGATGCGCCGCGGGATGGAAGAGGCGGTGCGAACCGGGCAGATGAAGGCCGAAGACCTGCCCGATTTCGAGGACGGTTCGGAGTTCGGCAAGCCGGAAGCGGTGCTGACCGCGAGGGTCGACGTCCACGAGTACCTGCCCCAGAAGCGGGCCGCGATGCGCGCGCACGCCAGTCAGATCAGCGAGGACTCGTTCTTCCTCGCGATGCCCGACGAGGGTTTCGCGCAGGCGTTCGGCATCGAGTGGTTCATCCGCGCGGGCCAGGGGCCGGGTATCACCGAGACCGATCTGATGGCGGGTCTCTGAACGATGGGCATGTGCGGTGCGTACTTTCGCGTCACGTCCGGTGAACTGCGCGAGCTGATCGAGGAGCCCGATCGGTACTGGGACTACGCGGAGAAGACCAGGGACACCGAGCGGGCCGTGGACATCGACAAGGCGTGGCACGCGTTGTGGTTCCTGGCCGAGCGAGCCGGGATCGAGGTCGACTTCGTACTGGGCGGAACGCTGCTGGGGGAAGAGGGCGGCGACGGGCCGGCGCGGTACTTCACGGCCGAAGAAGTGGGGAAGGTCGGCGCGGAGCTGTCGCGGACCGGGTTCGAGCAGCTTTCGCGGGGTGTCGAACTCTCGGCTCTCGAGGCCAACGGCATCTACCCGTCGATCTGGGACGAACCCGACGCGCTGGACTACGTGCGCGGCTACTACGACGAGCTCGTGACCTTCTTCGCCGGAGCCGCGAAGGCCGGGGATCCGGTCGTCACGATCGTCACCTGACGACGCCGCTTCCCAGGTCCCGATGAGCCGGGGGGTCGTGCGTGGCGATTCGGGTTAGAGCCGAAGACCTGCTGTTTGTGGCTGGAGTTGGTCGCAGGTCCGTGAAGGCCTCCTTGCCTACCCTGAAGGTAGTGAAGGAGGCCTTCACGGACCACGTGATCGCCTCCGCAGCCTCGGGCGGCGGCGCCAGCCCAGCAGTCACGGGCGGCGGCGCGCAAAGGACCCCTTACCTCGGCTCAGCCGAAGAAACTCCACCTTCACACCTTCCCCGAGTACATGAAGGCCCCCTTCCTGTACCTAGGCGCAAGGAAGGGGGCCTTCATGTACCGCAGGGGCGAGCCAGAGCGGCAGTGGCGTGGCGGGCCGTTGCGAGGGCCGCGCCAGCCAGCCCGGGTGTCGCGAAAGTGGCTTTCGCGACACGACCCCTGGGCAGCACGAACTTGCGAACACTCGCACGCAGAATCCAGTAGGCACCCTTGGCTAGAACCCGAATCGCCACTCACGACCCACGTGACGAAACGCTCAGGCCGTGGCGGCGGTGACGTCGAGTTCGACGAGCTGACCTGGGTACCCGAGCTGCGCGACGCCGAGCAGGGTGCTCGCGGTCGTGAAGGCCTCCCCGATTTCCGACTCGACGAACCGGTCCCACACGGCCGAAAGCACGTCGGCGTCCGGCGTCACCACGTAGATCACCGTGCGCACGACGTCGGCCGGGGTCGCCTCGGCGAAGGCGAGCGCGGCGGCGGTGTTGGCGACCACCTGGTCGACCTGCGCGAGCACGTCACCCTCGACGACCTTGCCGTCTTCGGCGAGCGGGCACTGGCCGGCGAGGTGGACGTCCCGCCGCCCTTCGACGATGGTCACGTGGTGGTAGGTGGGCGTGGGGTGCAGACCGGGCGGATGGTGGCGTTGAATGGTCACGGGCCGCATCCTCACCGAGACGGCCGCGGCCGGACAACCGGATTTCACGGGAGAGCCATGCGCAGGACGATCGACTGGACCGGCGACGCGGTCACCATCATCGATCAGACCGCGCTTCCCGGCGAGTACCGCGTGCTCGAACTGCGCACGGTCGGCGAACTCGTCGACGCCGTCCAGCGGCTCGCGGTCCGCGGGGCACCGGCGCTCGGCGCGGCGGGGGCGCTCGGCGTGGTGCTCGCGACCCGCGCGGGCGGTGACGTCGAGGCAGCGGCGGAGCGCGTCGCCCAGGCCCGCCCGACCGCGGTCAACCTGAGCTGGGGCGTCTCCCGCGCACTCGCGAAGCTCCCGGAAGGGGCGGAGGCCGTCCTCGCCGAAGCGCTGGCGATCCTCGACGAGGACGAGCGGATCAATCACGAGGCCTCCCGGCTGGCGGCCGCGGTGGTGCTCGAACACTGCGGGCGACGGCCGTTGCGGCTGCTCAGCCACTGCAACGCCGGCCACCTCGCGACGGTCGCCTGGGGCAGCGCGCTCGGCGTCGTCTGGCACCTGCACGCTCGCGGCCTGGTCGATTCCGTGCTGGTCGACGAGACCCGGCCGCTGTTGCAGGGTGCCCGCCTGACCGCCTGGGAACTGGCCGAAGCCGGTGTCCCGTACCGGATCCAGCCCGACGGCGCGGCCGCCGCCGCGATGAGCCGCGGCCTGGTCGACTGCGTCCTCGTCGGCGCCGACCGGATCGCCGCCAACGGCGACGTCGCCAACAAGATCGGCACCTACGGGCTGGCGATCGCGGCGAAACACCACGGCATCCCGTTCGTGGTCGTCGCCCCTTCGTCCACTGTGGACACCGCGATGCCGGACGGCGCCGGGATCGTGATCGAGGAACGCGATCCCGGCGAGGTCCTGAGCTTCGGCGGCACGAAGGTCGCCCCCGAAGGCGCGGAGGTGTTCAACCCGGCCTTCGACGTGACGCCGTTCGAGCTGGTCACCGCGGTGGTTACCGAGCAGGGCGTGCTGCGCCCGTGAGCAGCTCGGTGAACAAGGCGGCCGTCTCCGCGTCGTCGTAGTTCAGCGGCAGCGTGTCGAAGTAGCGGCGGATCGTGCCCTGCCCGGTGCGCACGATCATCCCGAAGTCGATCGTCCGCCCCTTCGCCCGCACGGTTCCGCGGTACTCCTGGAACCTCGTGTGCGGACCGGCCGCCGCCTGATCGGGCTTCAGCCGGACGTCGGTCATCGCCTCCGAGAGCCTGCCGAGGTAGCGGAGGGCGTCCTTTTCGATGGGGCGGAACCATTCCGTCCGATCGTGGTAGCGACGTCCCTGGGTGACTTCGCCGTCCTTGAGCACCACGCGGTACACGGCCGGGTAGCGCACCAACTCGCCGCGGATCACCGCTTCGTTGGCCGCTTCGTAGAACACGGTCTCGCCGCTGACCACGATCTTCACCGGCGTGAACCGGAAGGTCGGGAAGGCGCCCAGCAGGGTGCGCAGGTTGCCCTCGATGTTCGTCCTGCCGCGTACCGGCGGAGCACTTCCCGATTCCGCCAAGGTGCCGTCGGCGGCGAAGATCGTGCCGTACAGCCGGACACGGGCTTCCCGCTCTTCCAGCGTGTCCGACCGCATCGCCCCGAATTCCGTCTGTTTGGCGATGAAGGCGCAGGCACCCGGCGAAACCGTGCCTTCGACCCGATCGCCCAGCTGCTCCAGGATTTTTCGCACTCGGTCACTCTGGCAAGCGAGGCCGTACCGAGTCGATTACCCGCCAGGTAATGCCGCGCTAGAAGGATTCGACACAGGACGGCTCGCGGTCGGTGGCGAACGCCGCGGTGGCCCGCGAAACCGCCCCGGCGGTCCGCTCCTTGATCCGCCCCGCCGCGGCCAGCGTGCTCGGCCGCGTCCCTCCGAGGAAGATCGCGCCGAGGTCGATCACGTCCAGTTCGAGATCCGGCGAGTCCGCCACCCGGGTGACCTCGGCGTTCCCTTCGGCATCGGCGGTGAGCCGCCAGTTCCCGGTGTTCCACGGGCAGAACGCGTCGTGCACACCGAACACCAGGTCCACCGGAGCGCCGTAGCGGCGGGTGACCAGGGCGCGGTCGACGTCGACGAGCCGGAACCACAGCGAGTCACCGGCGGATCGGGTCATTTTGCGGGGGTCGGCGAGCAGGTGGATGAGCGGTTCGTCGAGGGCGGCGAAGGCCTCCACCGTGACGACCAGGTCGTAGTCGAGCAGGAAGCGGTACAGCGTCGCGTAAGCCTCCGGCGTGGTCGCGACCAGTTCCTGCACGGTCAACGTGCCTTGCGGGCCTTCTTCGTTCCAGTCGTTCTTCACCCGGTAGATCACGTAGCCGTCCGGCAGGACGGCGAACTTCAGCGCGGTCGCGCCGTGGCGCCGGTATTCGGGGTCGTCGAGAAGGAACTCCCAGGTCGAATCGGGCCTGTCGAGCGCGCCGACCCGCTGCGGCGCTTCCTTTTCGTAAATCGCCCTGATCAGCGGGATCGCTTGCTCGCGCCCGATTTCGCGCACCCGCTCGGCTTCGAGTTCGACGCCGGGCCGGAACACGGACTTCGCGCGTACCTTCGCGCGGTAGAACTGCGCCGCGAGGCCGTAACCGAACCGTGAGTAGATGACCGCCTCGGACGCCCACAGCGCTGCGATCGGTTCGGCGCCGTCCTCGTGCAGACCGTGCAACTGCGCCCGCATGATCCGGGTGAGCACGCCCCGCCTGCGGTGCCCCGGGGCGACACCGACCGACGTCACCGCGGCCAGCGGCGTCTGGCGGGCACCGGGAACGGTGATCTTGCGAGTGAGCAGTTCACCCGCTCCGATGATGTCGTCACCGTCGAACACACCGTGCGTACGCTCCGGCTCGAACACCAGCTCTTCGCGGTGTTTCAATCCTTCAGTGAGATCGGTGAGAAAAGCGCCCGCGAGCAGTTCCGAGAACGCGGGCAGATCGTCGGTGGTCAGGGTTCGGATGGTCAAATCGTCATCACTCACCCAGTCGTCCTACGCCTGTTCACCGACGACCGCCACGCATTAACGAGCGAACATCAGGGCCGCGGCCCGATCACCTCGCCTTTTTCCAGCACTTCGATGGCCATCGCGGGGCACGAGTCCGCCGCGTCCAGCACCATCTCGTCCGGGTTCACTTCTCCCGTGACCGCCTTCGCCGTGGCGCCTTCGAGTTCGAAGACCTCCGGCACCAGGGCGGCGCACATCCCCGAGCCGATGCACGTACCGCCATCGACCTCGACTTTCCAGCTCATGCTCACCATCCGATCGGCATGGAGCGGGGCCCCCGCACCAGCATCTGCGTCTTCCACACGATATCGCCGTCGAGGCGCAGTCCGGGGAAATCCCGCAGTAATGCCTTCAACGCCTCCTGCAGTTCCAGCCTGGCCAGCGGAGCACCCAGACAGTGGTGCACGCCGTGCCCGAAACCGAGGTGAGGATTGGCTTCCCTGCCGAATTCGAGGGTTTCCGCCGAGCTGAACTGGAGCGCGTCCCGGTTGGCGGCACCGATCGCGACCATCACCGGCTCGCCTTCCTTCACCAGCACGTCACCCACTTGGACGTCTTCGGTGGCGTAGCGGGCGAACCCGGCTCCGGCACCCAGAGGGACGAACCGCAGCAGTTCCTCGACCGCGGCCGGGATCAGGTCCAGGTCCGCGCGCAGGCGGGCGAGCTGCTCCGGCTGCTCGAGCAGCGCGTAGACGAAGTTGGGGATCTGGCTGGCGGTGGTCTCGTGCCCGGCGATCAGGATGCCGATGCACATGTCGACCAGTTCCAGCTCGCTCAGCCTGTCGCGGACGTCGCGCGCTTCGATCAGCGCGGTCATCAGGTCGTCCTGGGGCCGGGCGCGGTGCTCTTCGACGAGCACGTGCATGTACGCCCGCAGTTCCTCCTGGTTGGCCATCATCTCTTCGGTGGTCAACGGGCTGGTCGACAGCGCGGCGTCGCTCCACACGCGGAACTTCGGCCGGTCCTCGACGGGGACGCCGAGCAGTTCGCAGATCACCGCGACCGGGATCGGCAGCGCGTAGTCCTCGACCAGGTCAGCGGGCTGTCCCTTGGCCTTCATGTCCTCGATCAGGCCCGCCGAGAGGTCCGCGACGCGCGGCCGCAGCAGTTCGACGCGGCGCATGGTGAACGCCTTCGCGACCAGCGTGCGCAACCGGGTGTGGTCGGGCGGGTCCATGGCCAGGATGCCGCCGGGCCGCCTGCCCGGCGCCATCCGCGGCTCGTCCTTGTCCGTGGCCATCGCGCGGGAGAACCGTCGATCGCCCAGGACGAACCGCGCGTCCGCGTACCGGGTGGCGAGCCACGTCGGCTCACCGTGCGGGAGGCGGACGCGGAGCATGCCCTTGGTGTCGCGGGCGGTGGCGTAGGCCTCGTCGAGTTCGAGTCCTGTGTCCTGGTTGAACGGGTAGGCGATGAATTCGGCGTCTGTGGTGGTCATTTGTCCGGAAACCCCCCGGCTCGGCGGTTTGTAAGCAACTGCTTACAACGCTAACCACGATCACGGTGAGCGTCAATGCGCCTACCGTGCGACGTCCGGCTAGCCTGTGCCCGATGACGGAAGAACCGCAGGTCCGCAAGCGCGACGCGGCCGCGACGAAGGCGGCCCTGCTCGACGCGGCGGCGGCGCTGTTCGCCGAGCGCGGTTTCGACCGGACGACCGTGCGCGACATCGCGAAGCTCGCCGGAGCCAATCAAGCGCTGCTGTTCCGCTACTTCGGGTCGAAGGACGCGCTCTTCGAAGAGGTCCTGGCGCGCGGCGGACGCGAGCAGATCGCCACCACACCGCCGGACGAACTGCTCGGGACGGCGTTGCGCAGCATGCTGGAGTCCGACACCGGCCGCGACCGCACCCTCGACGCCTACCTGCGCTCGACGGGGCACGACAGCGCGGCGGGCGCCGTCCGGCGGCAGCTCGGCGAGGAGTACGCGAAGGTGCTCGCCACGCTGACCGACGCCGACGACGCGGATCTGCGGGCCGACCTCATCCTGGCCTGGCTGCTCGGGATCGGCCTGGTCCGCGAGATCACCGGCAAGGAACCCCTGGCCAGCGCGGATCCCGACGACGTCTGCCGCCTCGTCCTCGGCGCGGCCCGGACGCTGCTGGAGCGCAGCGGGTAATCACGTCGCCATCCGCGGTCCGCTGTTCTACGGTCGGTCGCGTGATCCCGTTCCCGCCCGCCGGCACCGAAGCCGAGTTCGACAGTTTGACCAGGCAGGATCTTCTTCCGGCCGTGACCTCGCTGACCGGATCGCTCGGCCTGGGCGAAGCCGTCCCGTTCACCGAGGGCTCGCTGCCGGTCTACGCCGTCGGCGAAGACCTGGTCCTCAAACTGTTCCCGTCGGTACACCTCGACGAACTCCCCACCGAGCGGACGATGCTCGAAGTCCTGCACGGGAAGCTGCCGATCCCGACGCCCGCCGTGCACGACGTCGGCGAGCGGGACGGCTGGGGTTACGTGCTCATGGAACGTCTGCGCGGCGAAACGCTCAAGGACGCCTGGCCGAAACTGTCCACAGAGGACAAACACCGGCTCGCCCCCGAACTCGGCGAGGCGCTGTCCACGCTGCATTCCCTGCGCGACCCGCGGCTGGACACGCTGGATCCGCCGGATTGGGCCGCGTTCGTGGCCGAGCAGCGCGCGAACGCCGTCGAACATCACCGCCGGACCGGCCTCGACGAGGCCTGGATCGCGCAGATCCCGGCGTTCCTCGATTCCGTCGACCTTGGCTCGCCTCCTGTCGTCCCGCTGCACACCGAGTTCATGCGCGACCACGTCATGGTCACCCACGACGGCGAACGCCCGCGACTGACCGGGCTCTTCGATTTCGAACCGGCGATGCGCGGCGCGGCCGAGTACGACTTCGTCGCCGTCGGCCTGTTCGTTTCCGGCGGTGACAAGGACTTCCTGCGGCGCTTGCTCGCCGGGTACGGCGCGGAACCCGACGAAGAGTTCTCGCGCCGCTGCCTCGCGTACGCGCTTTTGCACGTCTACAGCAATTTCACGTGGTACTTCAAGGTTCTCCCGGCGCCGGAAGAACCGACGCTGGAGAGCCTCAGCCGCGCTTGGTGGTAGCCCAGGTCACCGGCACGGCCTCCGGACCGCGGAGCGAAAGCGGCGGCCGCCACGCGATTTCCGAGAGCGGCACGGCGAGATCCAGTCCGGGGAGGCCGTCGAGCAGTGTCCGGAACGCGATCTCCCCTTCGAGCCGGGCGAGTGCCGCGCCGAGGCAGAAGTGAAGTCCGTGCCCGAAGCCGAGTTGCGGCGCGTTCCGGCGCCGGATGTCGAACCGCGAAGCGCCGGGAAAGGCGGACTCGTCACGGTTCGCCGCGCCGGTGTGCGCCAGCACGGCCTCACCGCGCCGGACCAGGCCGCCACTCAGGTCGACGTCCTCCAGCGCGACCCGGAGCAGCGACGCGTCGGCCGGTCCGTCGAACCGCATGATCTCCTCGATGGCCCCCGCTGTCAGGCCGGGATCCGAGCGCAGCGCGGCGAGCTGCTCCGGATTCCCCGACAGCAGCACGATCCCGGTCGCGATCAGGCTGACCGTGGTCTCGTGCCCGGCCAGCAGGAGCTGGGTGGCGAGGTCGATCAACTCGGCCTCGGTGAACCGGTCACCGTCCTCGTCGCGGGTGTGCACGAGGACGCTCAGCAGGTCCTCGCCCGGATTCGCCCGCTTGACGGCGACGAGTGCCGCCATGTCGTCCGCACCGTCACGCCGCGCCTGCGCCACTTCCGCCGGCGTGTACGCCATAGGCGTGACGATCACCCGCGACCACTGGCGGAACCGTTCCTTGCCTTCGAACGGGACGCCGAGGATCTCGCACATGACCGCGGTGGGCAGGGGGAAGGCGAACATCTCCACGAGATCCACCGGAGGACCGTGCCGGCGCATCGCGTGCAGGAGGCCGTCGGCGATCTCCTGGATCCGTGGCCGCAGCCCGGCGATCCGGCGGACGGTGAAGGCCGGTGCCGAGAGCTTCCGCAGCCGTGTGTGATCCGGCGGGTCCATGTTCAGGATGCTGTGGTCACCGGTGGAGAAATCACCCGGCTCGATGAGACACGGCGCGCCGGGCGCGAGCAGATTCCGGGAGAACCGGGTGTCCGAGAAGATCAGGCGGACGTCTTCGTACCGGGTCACCAGCCAGCCTTCGCAACCGCTGGGGAAGACGACCCGGGACATCGGGGGATACTCCGCGTAAATCTCGCCCATCGGGGTCGCGGCGTGGTTCTTGGCCGCGGGATACGTGGCTGTCATGGGCCGATGATGAGTGGCGGGGAGCACCGCCGGAAGACTCCGGCCGATCACCCGCCCGAAGAGCCGAAGATCCTTCTCACCGCGTGATAATCCCGCGCAGGAACTCCAGGTAGTCCGGCCGCTCGGCCGAGGACAGCAGCGTCCCACCGCTCGCCCGCTGCGCCTGGATCAACCCGATGAAGGCCGTGTAGGCCAACAGGCCGCGATGCCGGGCCTCGGCTTCGGGGCAGTCCATCTCCCGGAAGCACCGGACGATGAAATCGACGCGGCGCGCGGTGACCTCGGCGAGCAGCGGGCCGATCACCGGGTCGCCGGCGTGGGCGAGCAGGGCCAGCTCGGCCCGTTCTTCGTCCTTCGCCCCGAAGACGAGCTCGAAGAGTTCGCGCAGCCGTCGCACCGGATCCGAGATCCCGTCCAGGAGGGCGATCAGCGCCTCGGTGTCCTGCTCGACCCAGCGGCGCACGGCGGCTTCGACCAGGGCGTCCCGGTTCGCGAAATGCCAGTAGAAACTGCCTTTCGTCGTCCCGAGCTTCGCGGCGATGGGCTCGACGGCGATCGCGGCGACCCCGCCTTCGCACAGCGCTTCGAGCGCCGCGTCGGCCCAATCTTCACGGGCGAGCTTCCGTTTGGCGGCCACCTTGCATACGCTACCGTACGGAAAACCATACGGCACCGTACGGAGGCGGCCATGCCTTTCGGATCACCCGCGAACTGGGGCGCGACCCCGGACGAACGCCGGCGCGCGCAGCCGGCGGACACCCTGCTCGACGGCCCCGTCGCGCTCTTCGACCGCGCCGTCACCGTGCACGCGCCCGCCGCGCTCGCCTACCGCTGGCTCTGTCAGATCTCGGTCGCGCCCTACAGCTACGACCTGCTCGACAACCTGGGCAAGCGCAGTCCGCGCACCCTCACTCCCGGCGCCGACGAACTCGCTCCCGGCGACACGCTGATCGTGTTCGAGCTGACCGAGGTGGAGCGGGGGCACAGCCTCACCGGGCGCACCTTCGCCAAGTCCGAGAACCTGTTCGGCCCGGTGGCCGCCACCTACTCGGTCGAGCCGATCGACGAGCGATCCTGCCGGATGCTGTGCCGCATCGTCGTGACTTCTCAGGGGTTCCGCGGCCGCCTCAAGGAGTTCCTGCTCGGCTGGGGCGACCTGATCATGATGCGGAAACAGTTGCTGACGTTGAAGAAGTACGCCGAACGCGACGCTCTGGCGCAACGCACGTCGTGAGTGGCGATTCGGGTTAGAACCCGAATCGCCACTCACGACCAACTCGACCCACGCGGTCCGGCGCTGAAGGGTCCCTTCGCCACGAACGACGCCCCGCTCTTGTTCAGGCACGGGCTGCCCGGGCCGACGGTGTTGCGAAAGCCACTTTCGCAACCTTCAACGTTGCGAAAGTGGCTTTCGCAACACCTGCCCCGCGACCGGCGCCGAAGGACGGAACGAGCACGCCACCGTTGGCTTACCCCTCAAGAGAACCGTCCTGCGACGCACTACGGCAGAGCTCGCCGGAGCAGCTCCGCCAAGTGCACGGCCCTGCGTCCGTCGAGTTGCTCGATCTGCGTCCGGCAGCTGAACCCGTCCGCGACCACTTCGGTTCCCTCGGCCGCGGCGCGGATCGCGGGCAGCATGCGGTCTTCCGCACAGGCGACGGAAACGTCGTAGTGGCCGCGTTCGAACCCGAAGTTGCCAGCCAATCCACAGCAACCGGAGTCCATTGTGGAATTGTGGATACCCGCCGCGCGCATCGCCGCCTCGTCGGCGCCGAAGCCGAGCACGGCGTGCTGGTGGCAATGGACCTGGCTGAGCGCCTCGACGTCCAACGACCGGAATTCCAGCGGTGAGTCCTCGATCAATTCGGCGAAGGTGCGGGTCTGCGCGGCGAGCAGTTTCGCCACCGGGTCACCGGGCAGGAGTGCCTCCAGATCACCGCGGAAGAGAGCCGTGCAACTCGGCTCCAGCCCGGCCACCTGATACCCCGACCGCAGGTACGGCTCGAGGACGGAAAGCGTGCGGCGCAGCACGTTCTTCGCCACGTCGAGCTGCCCGGTGGACACCCACGTGAGGCCACAGCAGACGCCGCGATCGGGCAGGACGACGTCGTAGCCGGCCGCGGTGAGCACCTCGGCCGCGGCGTCGAGGACGTCCGGAGTGAGGTAGTTGTTGAAAGAATCGGGCCACAGCACCACGCGCCGGGGGCCGGTCGCCCAGCGTTTGAGGTCGTCGCGGCGTCGCGTGAACGGTGTCCGGGCGAACGTCGGGAGCTCGCGTTCCGGTGCGATCCCGCCGAATTTCTTCAGCAGGCCGGAGAACCGGCGCGACATCGTGTTCGCCAGCCGTGGCGCCAGCGAGGCCGCGCGCAGCCACACCGGGAGCCAGCCCATCGAGTAGTGCGACGCCGGGCGCACCCGCCCCTTGTGGTGCTGGTGCAGGAATTCCGCCTTGTAGGTCGCCATGTCGACATCGACCGGGCAGTCGGAGAGACAGCCCTTGCACGAAAGGCAGAGATCCAGCGCCTCGGCGACTTCTTCCGAACGCCAGCCGTCGGTGATCAGTTCGCCGTTGACCATCTCGGCGAGCAGATGCGCGCGCCCGCGTGTCGAGTGCTTTTCCTCGCGGGTGGCGCGATAACTCGGGCACATCACGCCCGCGCCGGTGGTGTTGCGGCATTTCCCGACACCGACGCAGCGCCGCATCGCCTGCCCGAAGCTCCCCTGATCCTCCGGGTACGCGAGCGCGGTGACGTCCTCCAGCGCGAGCGGTGCCCGGCGGACCCGGAGATCGGCGTCGACCGGCCTCGGATCGACGAGGATGCCGGGGTTCATCCTGCCCGCCGGATCGAAGATCCCCTTGAACCGCGCGAAAAGCGCGAGGATCTCGGGGCTGTACATCCGGGACAGCAGTTCCGAGCGGGCCTGGCCGTCGCCGTGTTCGCCGGACAGCGAACCACCGTGCGCGGCGACCAGGTCGGCCGCCTCTTCGAGGAACGACCGGAACCCGGCGATCCCGTGCGGGGAAAGGAGATCGAAGTCCAGTCGCAGATGCAGGCAGCCCTCGCCATAGTGGCCGTAGACGACACTCTTGCGGCCGTGCTTCCGCATGAGTTCCTTGAACTCGCGCAAGTAGGCGCCCAACCGCGCGGGCGGGACGGCGGCGTCTTCCCAGCCTGGCCAGGCTTCCTCGCCACCGGCCAGGCGCGTCGCGAGACCGGCGCCCTCCTCCCGGATGCGCCACAGCCGCTTCTGCGCGGCCGCGTCGTCCAGCAGCGCGGATCCGGTCAGCGCGCCCCGCAGTCCGGCGATCAGGTCGCGCGCCTTGTCCGGGTCTTCCATCTCGACGAACAACCAGGCCCCACCCGGCGGGAGTCCGTCGGCACGGCCCGGCTCCAGCAGTGCGACGAGGTCCGCGTCGACCCCTTCCACGGTCAGCGGCGACCACGGCAGGATCGCCGGGACCGCGTCGGCCGCGGCGATGTCGGACTCGAAGCCGAGCACCGCGAGCACCTTGCGTTTCGGCACCTCGGCGAGGGAGACCGTCGCCCCCAGCACGGTGACGCAGGTGCCCTCGCTGCCGACCAGCGCCTTGGCGACGTCGAAACCGTTCTCCGGCAACAGGTGTTCCAGCCCGTACCCGGACACCCGCCTGCTGAACGAGGACAGCTCGGTGCGCAGCAACGCCAGGTTGTCCCGGACGAGCGCGCGCAACTCCGAGAAGACCCGGCCTTCCGTACCGGGCTTGGCCGCTCGCTCGTCCACTTCGGACGGTGAGGTGGGCCCGACGGTCAGCCGGGTGCCGTCGTAGAGCAGCACGTCCAGTTCACGGACGACGTCGACCGTGCGCCCGTAGGCGACCGAATGCGAACCGCAGGCGTTGTTGCCGATCATCCCGCCGATCGTGCAGCGCGAATGCGTCGACGGATCGGGGCCGAAGCGGAGCCCGTGCGGCGCGGCGAGCGCTTGGAGGTCGTCGAGGACGGTCCCGGGCGCCACCCGCGCCGTCCGCGCCCCGGGATCGAGGTCGAGGACCCCGCCGAGGTGACGCGACAGGTCGATCACGACGCCCGGCCCGCACGAGTTGCCCGCGACGCTGGTGCCGCCGCCTCTGGCGATCACCGGCAGCCCGGCCTCCCGGCAGGCGGCGACGGCCGCGATCACTTCGTCGACGCTCCGCGGCAGCACCACGCCCTGGGGCACGTGCCGGTAGTTGGAGGCGTCGGTCGTGTACAGAGCCAGTGTCGCGGCGTCGGCCAGGATCTCCACGGAGTCCATTCAAGACAACCGGGGGCGAGAACGCATCGGCGAACCTCTCCGGACGGGTGTGTCGGAAACCACGTCCGGTGTGCGATCGTGAGCGCGTGACGGCGAAACGCCAGGTCGCGACGGAACTCGCCGCCGAGCACAGCGCGGTGCTCGGCGGGCTTCTGCGCGAGCGCGAAGCGCTGCTCGCCACCCTCGACAGGGTCGCGGCGCTCAACGGCACCGCCCGGCTGATCCGCGAGTCGATCGGCACGCATTCCGGTTTCGTCGCCGAGCTGACCGGACCCGAACAGGCGGTGATCCGCTGGATGTCGGGCACCCGCACGGACGCACTGCAGGACCTCGCCGTGCCGATCGGCCAGGGCATCGGTGGCCGCGTGCTGGCGCTGGGCAGGCCGGTGCGGGTCAACGACTACGTCAGCTCGCCGAGCATCACCCACCAGTTCGACGCGCAGGTCCGCGGCGAGGGCCTCGCCGCGATGATCGCCGTCCCGATCGTCAACGGGACCGAAACCGTCGCCATCGCGTACGCCGCCATGCGCGAGCCGCGCGACTTCGGCGACGACGCCGTCCAATCCCTCGTAGAGATCGCCGGGGAGGCGGGCCGGGCGCTGAAACTGGCGTCGGTCGCCGAGGCCGACCGCGAAACGGCGTTGTCCGCCGAGCGGCTCCGCATGCAGAGCGCGCTGCACGATTCCGTCGGCGCGCTGCTGTTCTCCATCGGTGTCCAGGTCCGGAACCTGCACGAGGACATCAGCGACAACCCGGCGCTCGAATCGCGGCTGCGGCGGCTGGAGGGCGACGTGTCGGCCGCGTCGCGGGCACTGCGCGAGTCGCTGCTGGCGCTGTCGGAGTCGAGTCCGGAGCGCGCGCTGCCGGTGGAACTGGCCGAGCACTGCCGCTCGTTCCAGGCCCGCTGCGGCGTCCCGGCGCGGTTCGTCCAGCTCGCGCCGGTGCCGCGACTGGACGCCGAACGCACCGGACTGCTGGTCGCGGCCGTCCGGGAGGGCCTGCTCAACGTCGAGAAACACGCCGACGCGCTGTCGGTCGTGGTCAGCCTGCTGCCCAGCGAAGAGGGCGTGCAGGTGGTCGTCGCCGACGACGGGACCGGTCATCGTGGTGACGAACCGGAACCGGGGACCGGGATGGGCCTGCGCGCGCTGGCGGAACGCGCCGCGCGGCTCGGCGGCCGGGTCAGCCTGGTCCACGACGAGGACGACGGGTGCACACTGCGCGCTTGGGTGCCGGAACCGTGCCGTCGCCGGTGACCGTGCTCGTCGTGGACGACCATCCGGTGGTCCGCGACGGGGTGAGCCTGCTGCTGCGCTACGACCCGGCGATGACCGTGGTGGGTTCGGCCGAGACCGGCCGGGCCGCGATCCAGCGGGCGGGCGAGCTGAAACCGGTGTTGATCCTGCTGGACCTGCGGCTGCCGGACATGCTCGCACCCGAGGTCATCGCCGAGCTCCGGCGCGTGCACCCGGCCGGGCGGATCGTGGTGTTCACCGCGCACGGCGACCATCAGGGCGTGCGGGCCGCGCTGGACTCCGGGGCGCACGGCTGCCTGCTCAAGGACGTCGCCGGGACGGATCTGGTGGCCGCGTTGCGGCAGGTGCTGAAGGGTGACCGGGTCGTCGATCCGCGCATCTTCCCCGACGACGGCCAGCGGTCCGACGCGCTGGCCCGCAGCGGCCTGACGCGGCGCGAGTACGAGGTCCTGCGGCTGGCCGCGCAGGGACAGACGAATCCGGAGATCGCGGAATCGACCGGGCTGGCGCGGAACACGGTGAAGACGTACCTGCAGTCCGCGCTGCACAAACTCGGCGCCCGCAACCGCGTCGAAGCCATCGGCAAGGCCTCCGAAGCCGGCCTCCTCTGACGCGTTTCGTCCTCTGGTTGCGGTACTTGCACGTGCAACTACCGCAACCAGAGGACGAGTTGCGCCGTGTCCGTTTTGTAGCCGGGTGGGTCTCCAAGTGGGGGTAACGCGGCGGAGGGTGCCCACGCAGGATGACCGCCACCGATCGTGACTCGCGTCACACGGACGGAGGAGGCGGCTTGCTGAGTGTCCGTGATCTTCAGGTGCGGTACGGCCGATCGGTGGCCGCACTGCACGGGGTCGACCTCGATGTTTCACCCGATGGAGTACTGGCTGTCCTGGGCAGCAACGGCGCCGGGAAATCGACCCTGCTGCGGACCGTCTCCGGCACCCTGCGCATGCACCGCGGCTTGGTTTCCGCCGGCGAGGTCCGCTACGACGGCAAGTCGCTGACCAGGCTCGATCCGGCCCGCATCGTCGGGCTGGGCGTCGTCGGGGTTCCCGAAGGCCGTCAGGTCTTCGCGCGGATGACCGTCGAGGAGAACCTCCGCGCGGGCGGGATCGGCGCCCGCTCCCCCGGGCAGCGCGCCGCCGCGAGGAAACGCGTCGACGAACTCTTCCCGGTCCTGTCCGAGCGGGCCAAACAACGCGCGGGCCTGCTTTCCGGCGGTGAGCAGCAGATGCTCGCGATCGGCCGCGCGCTGATGTCCGGCCCGCGGCTGCTGCTGCTCGACGAACCGTCGCTCGGCCTCGCGCCGAAGATCGTCGAACAGATCGGCGCCATCATCCGCGAGATCCACGATCAGGGCACCGCCGTGGTGCTGGTCGAGCAGAACGCGGTGATGGCGTTGCGCGTGGCCGACCACGCGATCGTCCTCGAAGTGGGCCGGGTCGCGCTGGCCGGGACGACGGCCGAACTCATCGCGAGCGAGGACGTCCAACGGCTCTACCTGGGCGGCCACGCCGAGTCGCAGGCTACTGCCGAAGCCGAGGCCGCGGACGCTCGCGAGCACCTCGCGGGCCGGAGTCTTTCGAGGTGGGCCGGATGACGCCGCCCGAGTTGCACGTCACGAACGTGACCCTGCGCTTCGGCGGGATCCGGGCGCTGGACGACGTCTCCTTCACCGTCGCCTCCGGTTCGCTGCACGCGCTCATCGGCCCGAACGGTGCCGGGAAGTCCAGTTGCTTCAACGTGATCAGCGGTCTCTACCGGGCGAACGCGGGCAGCGTCCGGCTCGGTGACACCGTCCTTTCCGGACTCGCGCCGCATCGGCTCGCCGGGCTCGGCGTCGGCCGGTCGTTCCAGAACGCCGCCCTCTCCCCCGGCTCGACCGTGCTCGACAACGTCATGCTCGGGCGGCACGCGCTGACCAAGGGCGGATTCCTCGCCTGCGGTCTCCGGCTGCCGTGGACGACCCGGGCCGAACGGCGGCATTCCGCGCGGGCCAAGGAGATCTGCGACTTCCTCGGGATCGGCGCGCTGGTCGACCTCCCGGTCGGGGCGCTGCCGTACGGGGCGGTGAAACGCGTCGACCTCGCCCGTGCGCTCGCCGTCGAACCGGTCCTGTTGCTGCTCGACGAACCCGCGGCCGGGATGAACGCGACCGAGACCGCCGAGCTGGCCGGGACGATCCGCGACGTCCGCGACGCGCTCGGCATCTCGATCCTGCTCGTGGAACACGACATGGGGCTGGTGATGGGCATCGCGGACCGGGTCACCGTCCTGGACTTCGGCAGGCGGATCGCCGACGGCACCCCGGCCGAGGTCCAGTCGGATCCGGACGTGATCAGGGCATACCTCGGCACGGAGGCCACGGCGTGAACACTTTCCTGCAACTCGTGGTGAACGGACTCGGCAAGGGCGCGGTGTTCGCGTTGCTGGCGCTGGGTTTCGTGATCATCTTCAAGGCGACCGAAGTGGTCAACTTCGCGCACGGCTCACTCGTGCTCTTCGGCGGCTACCTGGTCGTGGTGACCCGCGAATCGCTCGGCTGGGCGGGCGCTTCCCTGGTCGGCATCGTCTCGGCCGGGCTGCTCGCTCTCCTGCTGGAACGGTTGCTGCTGTCCCGCTCGCGGCACGCGGACGCGAACAGCCTGGCGCTGCTGACCATAGGTGTCGACGTGATCATCACCGAGGAGATCGTGCGACGGCTCGGCGTCACCTTGCCGTTCCTCGGCGACGCCTGGGACGCGCAACCGTTCCAGATCGGCGGGATCACGCTGTTCCGCACGCATCTGGTCGCGCTGCTCGTCGCGGCCGTGCTGATCACCGCGTTCACCCTCGCGTTCAAGTACTCGAACTGGGGTGTCGCGATGCGGGCGCAGGCCGAGAACCGCGAGGCCGCCGCGCTGATGGGGATCCGCAGTTCCCGGGTGACGGCGACCGCGTGGGTGGTGGCCGGGGTACTCGCCGGGGTCGCGGTGCTGTTCATCGCCACCCAGGACTTCTCGGGCGCGGGCCTGTCCCGCGGCACGCACTCCATCGCGCTCGCGGCGTTCCCCGCGGCCATCCTCGGCGGGCTGGATTCGACCGCGGGCGCGGTGGTGGGCGGGCTGGTCGTCGGCCTCGTCGAGGCGCTTTCGGCGCAGTACGTGTCGTTCGACTTCTCCAAGAGCGCGGTCTTCCTGGTGATGCTCGTGGTCCTGGTGGTGCGGCCGTCGGGGTTGTTCGGGACGAGGGAGAGCACACGTGTCTGACACCGCTGTGAAATCCCCCGCCCCGGCCCCGCCGGCACCGCCCGCGAAGCGTGATCGGACACGGCTGATCAAGGCCCTGTTGTGGATCGCGCTGCTCGTCGTCCTCCTGGCGATCCCGTTGTATCTCGACGCCGCCTGGCTGAAGGCCGGGCAGTACATGATGATCGGCGGGGTCGGCGCGATCGGGCTGACCCTGCTGGTCGGGCAGGCCGGGCAACTGTCGCTGGCGCACGCGTTCTTCCTGCTCGCGGGCGCGACCGGGTACACCGTCCTTTCCGGACCGACCGGGGACGAGCGTGTGTTCGGGCTCGGCCTCGACCCCGGCCTGTCGCTGGTCGGCGCGGTGGCCATCGCCGCGTTGCTGGGCTTGGCCTTCGCCCCGGTTTCCGGCCGCCTGCGCGGGATCTACCTCGGCGTCGCGTCGTTGTCGCTGGTGTTCCTGGGGCTCTACTTGGGACAGTCGGCCGAGAAGCTGACCGGCGGGACGTCGACCGGGCGCACACCCCAGCCGTTCTCCCTGTTCGGCTTCCCGTTCACCAACGACGGCCCCGAAATCGCGCTGATGGGCGTGCCGATCAGGCAGGCGGAACGGACCTGGTACCTGTTCCTGTTGCTGACGGTGCTCGCCTTCGTCGTCGCCCGCGCGGCGGTCTCCAGCCGGATCGGCCGGTCGTGGCGTGCGGTGCGGGACAACGAAGCCGCCGCGTCCGTGATGGGCGTCAACGTCACGAGGGCCAAAGCAGGCGCGTTCGCGGTCTCTTCGGCGTACGCGGGACTCGCGGGCGCGATGACCGTGCTGTGGTTCGACATCCTCAAACCCGACGAAAGCGAATTCGGCACGTACGGCATCAACATCTCCATCGCCTTCCTGGCCATGGTGATCATCGGGGGACTCGGCTCGGTGCCCGGCGCGCTGGTGGGCGCGCTGATCGTCAACGGGCTGCCGCAGGTGCTTTCGCTGTATTCCGCCGATCTCGGCTGGTTCTCCGGAACCGGGGACGGCGCACTGACCCCGATCCTGGTCAGCTCGTTCGTCTACGGCGCCGCGATCATCCTCGTGGTGCTTTTCGAACCGGGCGGGCTCGCCGCGATCGGCCGCCGCATCACCCCCTCGAAGAAACGTCATCTCCCGGAGGAGCAAGGAAAATGAAACGCATGTATCCGGCCGCCGCGCTGGCGGCGGTCCTCGTCCTCTCGGCGTGCAGTACGAAAGCGGGCGACTCGGGGTCCTCGGGGGCGGACGGTTCGGGCGTCAAGGCGGGCAAGGGAGTGACGGCCTCGGAGATCACCCTCGGCGTGATGACCGACAAGACCGGGGTCTTCAAGAACCTCGGACTCGGCATCACGCAAGGGAACGAGCTGTGGGCCAAGGACTTCAACGCCGCGGGCGGGGCGTGCGGGCGCCAGGTCAAACTGGAGACCGTCGACCACGGCTACAAGGCGGACACGGCGAAAACCCTGTACCCGCAGATCGAGCCGAAGGTGCTCGGGTTCGTGCAGTTGCTCGGCTCGCCGGTGGTGGCCGCGCTGAAACAGAACATCGCCTCGGACAAGACCGTCGCCGCACCCGCGTCGTGGTCTTCGGAACTGCTCGACAACCCGTACGTGATGATCGTCGGGACGACCTACGACCTGGAGATCATCGACGGCCTTTCCTATTTCCAGGAACAAGGCCTGGTGAAGGACGGCGACACGATCGGGCACGTCTACATCGACGGCGAGTACGGCAAGAACGGCCTGCGCGGCTCGCAGTTCTACGCCAAGAAGCACAATCTGACCGTCAAGGAAGTCAAGATCACCTCGACCGACAACGACCTGACCAACATCGTCACCGGGCTCAAGGGTGACGGCGTCAAGGCGATCGTCCTGACCACCACGCCGGCCCAGACCGGTTCCGCGCTAGCGGCGAACAAGGCACTCGGGTTGAACGTGCCCGTGCTCGGCAACAACCCGGTGTTCGATCCCGTGCTGCTGAAGAGCCCGGCGGCGAACGCGCTGGACAAACTGACGATCGTCGCCAGCAGTGTCCCGTTCTCCGCCGACCTCCCCAAGGCCAAGGACGTCGCGGCGAAGTACAAGGCGGCGTACAAGGAGACCCCGAACGGCGGGATCCCCTACGGCTACGCGGTCGGCGAAGTGTGGGGCGCGGTGCTCAAGAAGGCTTGCGAGAACAAGGACCTCACCCGGGACGGCATCGCCGCGGCGCTGAAGCAGACGACGTCGGCGAGCACGGAGGACCTGGTGGCGGCGCTGGACTTCTCGAAGGCGGGCACCCCGGCGACACGCCAGGTGTACGCGGCGACACCGGACGCGTCGGCCGAGGGCGGGGTCCGCTACGTCAAGCCGCTGTTCGAGGCTCCCGAGGCGAAGGAGTACGTGGCTCCGCACCAGAAGTGAGTCTCGCTTCGGCCAGTGCGTTCGCTTCGGCCAACGGTGTCGTGCCGTTGGCCGAAGCGGCGTCGAGAATCCTTCGCGTGGTCTCCTCCAGGGTCTCGACGCGGGCGAGCGCCTCGTCGTGCGTGAGCTTCTCCTTCTCCCGGCCGAGCGTGTAGACGACTCCCCCGGCACTCGCGACGAAATCCGGGATCCACAGGACACCCCTGGCGGCGAGGTCGTCCGCCACCGCGTCGTCGGTGAGCTGGTTGTTGGCGGGGCCGACGACGAGCGGCGCGCTGACCTCGGCGGCGGGGCTGAACACCCCGCCGACGGCCGCGGGGATCAGGACGTCGGCCTCGATGCCGAGTACCCGGTCCGGCGCGACGCGACGCAGCCCCAGCCCCGCGGCGGCCCGTAGCCGTTGTTCGTCCACATCGGACACGGTGACCTCGGCGCCCTGCGCGGCCAAGGCGATGGCCAGGTGTTCGCCGACCGAACCGTACCCGCTGATGACCACTTCGCGCCCTCGCATCGAGGTCTCACCGAAGACGGTCTTCGCCCCTGCCCTCAGTGCGGCGAGCACCCCGACGGCGGTCGGGCCACTGGACGAGCCGGTGCCGCCGTGCTCTTCGGGCACGCAGAACGCGTGCGGGGTCCGCTCGCGCAGCACGAGCATGTCGTCCGGGCCGGTGCCGACGTCCGGACCGGCGAGATACGCCCCATCGAGTGACGCGATGAGGTCGGCGTGGTCGAGCAGGATGTCGCGCCGCTGCTCCGGCGAAGGCACCCGTTCGAGTGCGACGACGCTCTTGCCTCCGCCGAAGTCCAGGCCCGCGACGGCGCATTTGCGGGTCATCGCCGCGGACAGCCTCAGGACGTCGTCGATCGCGTCGCCCAGCTCCGGATAGACCTTGAACCGGCAGCCTCCGACGGCCGGGCCGAGCACTCGCGAATGCACGGCGACCATCGTGGTCACCCCGGACCGGCGCCCCCGCCGGACGACCAGCTCTTGTACGGACATCCTGCTTCCTCCTGCGCATTTAGTCGACTGGTTGCGCCGAAGTTAGGCTGTTCATCAGGCTTACGGGGGCTTTGCCGAACGATATTCGGCATGCCGGGGAAAGGGGCAGGCGTGGACGAACTTGATTCGGCGATCATCCGGGAACTCCAGGCGGATGCGCGGCAGTCGAACCGCGACATCGCCCGCAAGGTCGGCGTCGCGCCGTCGACCTGCCTCGAACGCACGCGGCTGCTGCGGGAACGCGGCGTCATCCGCGGCTATCACGCGGACATCGACCTGCGGAGCCTCAACCGCGGCGTGCAGGCGATGGTGTCGGCGCAGGTGCGGCCGCTGAGCCGGGAGGTGATCGACTCCTTCCAGCGCTCGGTCGCGGAATTGTCGGAGGTCCTTTCGGTCTTCGTCACCGCGGGGAGCGACGATTTCCTGATCCACGTCGCCGCACAGGACGTCGAACAGCTCCACTCATTCCTGGTGGATCGCTTGTCGAAGCGCAAGGAGATCGTGGGTTTCCGGAGTTCGATCATTTTCCGGCATCTGCGCAAGACCGAGCTGGAATCGCTTCCGCTGCGAATACCAGGTGACAACCCCTAGGTCTTCACCCTGGAATACCCGACACACCACCCTTGAGTACGCCCGAAATCCAAGACTTCGCACCGGAGAAGACGGAAACTGTCGGGGGTATGGGTTTGACTGTTCACAGCGGAACAGAAAGGAGGCACGCCATGGACGTTCGGACAGAGCTGAACCATCGTGAGCGGGCCACCCTGAGAGCGGTGGCCGAGGGCCACGCCGAGATCAGCTGCAGCTGCGAGCCGGACCTGTTCGTCGACGGTCTCGCCTGCTGCGACCAGCACACCGCGCACCGCCTCGCCCATCTCGGCCTGGTGGCACCCTCCCGGGGCGGCCGCTGGGGCGAACGCGTTCCCGCCCTGCTCACCGAGGCGGGAGCGGTGGCGCTGGGAGGCCTCGTCAGCCCCGAGGTGGCCGCGTAAACAGGTTGCCCACGCGTCCCCGGGCCGCCACGCTGTGCCGATGCGTGTCTTCCTGGAGACCGAGCGGCTCCTGCTGCGGCAGTTCACCGGCGCCGACGCCGACGACCTGTTCGCGCTCTACGACGACCCCGAAGTCATGCGGTACCTCAATGGGGGCAAACCCGCCGACCGGGCGGAGATCGAAAACCTCGACCTTCCCGCCTTTCTCGGTTACTACGAGCGTTTCCCCGGTTACGGGTTCTGGGCGGCGATCGAGAAATCCGGCGGGGCTTTCCTGGGATGGTTCCATTTCCGCCCGCTGCGCGGTCATCACACCGACGACCCCGAACTGGGTTACCGGCTGAACCGATCTTCCTGGGGCAAGGGATATGCGACCGAAGGTTCGCTCGCGCTCCTGGAGAAGGGCTTCACCGAATTCGGGGCGCGGCGGATCTGGGCGGCGACCATGGCGGTGAACCTGGGGTCCCGGCGGGTGATGGAGAAGATCGGGATGCGGCACGTCCGGACCTATCACGAGACCTTCGACGACCCGATCCCCGGCACCGAGGAGGGCGAGGTCGAGTACGCCATCACGCTGGAGGAGTGGCAGGCCAG
This sequence comes from Amycolatopsis sp. lyj-90, assembly GCF_046549035.1. Classification (NCBI taxonomy): domain Bacteria; kingdom Bacillati; phylum Actinomycetota; class Actinomycetes; order Pseudonocardiales; family Pseudonocardiaceae; genus Amycolatopsis; species Amycolatopsis sp. lyj-90. The sequence goes on along the minus strand of NZ_JAJPWP010000008.1, from coordinate 372,598 downwards.
GTCGCGTTTAGAGGACTAAACGCGGCCGGTGGGGAGCGCGGGCGGCGGCCTCGGCCTCCATGGCGTCCCGAAGGCCACCTTTGCGACGCTGAACGTCTCAAGGGTTCCCTTCAAGACCTCGCTCACGACAGCGACCGTCCACCCCGCGGGGCCCTTTCCCCTCATGCCGTGCGGCGAAGGACCCCTTTCCCTCATCTCACGCGGGCAAAGCCACCTTCCGCTCACGGCAACCCGCTCGTCCAGGTCGCGTTCAGAGGACTAAACGCGGCCGGTGGGGAGCCAGGTCTCTCCGGCGTCCTCGGTGAGGGCCTCACCACCGGTGAGGTCGGCGAGCCAGGCGCGGAAGGTGTCCCCCTCGTCCGGCGCGTGCCCGACGTCGAAGTGCGCGACGTCCTCGAACCGCGTCGCGTGCAGCAGGTACGGCGACGAGCGGATGTCGTTCTCCAGCCGTCCGGCCCGGTCGTAGTCGACGACGACCTCCACCAGCCGCAGCCGCCGGTACTCCTGCACACCGACGACGTCGACGGCCTCAGAGACGGCCTGCCCGTACGCGCGGATCAGGCCGCCGGCCCCGAGCAGCACCCCACCGAAGTAGCGGGTCACCACCGCGACGGTGTCGGTCAGCTCCCGGCGCCGGAGCACCTCCAGCATCGGGATGCCCGCCGTCCCCGCGGGCTCGCCGTCGTCACTCGAGCGCTCGATTCGAGGCACGCTTTCCCGCCGAGAATCCATCGAGCCGGCGCGGCCGTCGGCGCCCAGCACGAACGCGTGACAGTGGTGCCGGGCCGCCGGATCCGCCTTCTTCCTGGCCGCGATCACCGCGCGGGCCTCCTCTTCCGAGATGACCGGGGCGAGCGCGCAGAGGAAGCGTGAACGCCGGATTTCGATCTCGTGGACCCCGGTGCCCGCCACGGTGAGATAACGATCCGCCATCGGCCAAGCCTCTCAAACCGGGCGGGCCGCTCTGCCGTTCGGGCGATTCGACGGTCACCCCAGGTCACCGCGAGACCGGCGAAACTCACTCCAATGCGCGATCCAAGTCACACCATAGAGTGACGTGAGCGATCGTTTACGCAGGTCAGCGCACTGGTGCTCCACTCAGTGGACATGTCATTCCAGCCAGTGGGCAGATGATGTTTGAAGTCAACGCCAGCGTGGCATTTCCCACCCCGACCAAGCGACGTATGTCGATAACAGCGATTTCACACTATCGTCATAAGACCGGCGAACCCGGGAGTAACACGTGCGCCCCGCCTGCCATCCACCACAACGGTCTGGCGGCACCCGGCGCACGGCAGTACACAAGAGACACACAAGCGCATCGGCCGCCCAGTGCAGTGCGGCTCTACGAGGCCTGCCCCCGTTTCGCGGGCAGGATCGTTCCCTCTCGACTGACCATCGCGGTCCCGGACCACTTCGTTAACTGGTTCACCTGTGAACCACCCGAACGGAGTGCTGCCGGTCGCGCCGACGCCTTGGGAGGCGGCCAGCCGTGACCCACCATGCCAGCTACAAGGGCAGCAAGGCCCCCGAAGGCCTGTATGACCCGGAGTTCGAACACGACGCCTGCGGTGTCGCCTTCGTCGCAGACCTCTCCGGTAAACGCGATCACGGCATCGTCGCCAAAGCGCTGATCGCGCTGCGGAACCTCGAGCATCGAGGGGCCCGCGGCGCCGACCCGGAGACCGGTGACGGCGCCGGGATCCTGATCCAGGTCCCCGACGAGTTCTATCGCGCCGTCGTCGATTTCGAGCTGCCCGAGCCCGGCGCGTACGCCGTCGGAACGGCTTTCCTGCCCCAGGACGAAAAACCGCGTGGCCTGGCGATGACCACCATCGAGCGCGTCGCCGCCGAAGAAGGCTTGAGCGTGCTCGGCTGGCGGGACCTTCCCGTCCACACTGAACACGTCGGAACCGGCGCGGCCGAGACCATGCCGCATTTCAGCCAGCTGTTCCTGGCCGGACGGCAGGAGCCCCTGTCCGGACTGGCGCTGGAACGCGCCGCGTTCGTGGTGCGCAAGCGCGCCGAGCACGAGCTCGTCGAGGACGACGTCTACTTCCCGAGCCTGTCCTCGCGCACGATCGTCTACAAAGGAATGCTCACCGAGCCGCAGGTCGAGAAGTTCTTCGCCGACCTCACCGACGAGCGCGTCACCAGCGCCATCGGCCTGGTGCACTCCCGTTTCTCCACCAACACCTTCCCGTCGTGGCCGCTGGCGCACCCGTACCGGTACGTCGCCCACAACGGCGAGATCAACACGCTGCGCGGCAACCGGAACTGGATGGACGCGCGTGAGGCGCTGCTCGAATCCAAGCTGATCCCCGGCGACCTCAAGCGGATCCACCCCGTCATCACACGCGGCGCCAGCGACTCGGCGTCCTTCGACGAGGTGCTGGAGCTGCTCCACCTCGGCGGCCGGTCGCTGCCGCACGCGGTGCTGATGATGATCCCGGAGGCCTGGGAGAACCATCAGGAGATGGACCCCGCGCGCCGCGCGTTCTACGAGTTCCACTCGACGCTGATGGAGCCGTGGGACGGCCCCGCGCTGGTGTCCTTCACCGACGGCACCCAGATCGGCGCGGTCCTCGACCGCAACGGCCTGCGTCCCGCCCGGTACTGGGTCACCGAAGACGGTCTCGTCGTCCTCGCCAGCGAGGTCGGCGTGCTGGAGCTGGACCAGTCCACGATCGTCCGGAAAGGACGGTTGGAGCCGGGCCGCATGTTCCTCGTGGACACGGCCGCCGGCCGGATCGTCGAGGACGAGGAGATCAAGAACCAGCTCGCCACCGAGCACCCGTACGACGAATGGGTCGAGGACGGCCTGCTGCCGCTCGAAGGGCTTCCCGAGCGTGAGCGCGAGATCCCGCCGCACGGCGCGCTCGTGCGGCGTCAGCAGGCTTTCGGCTACACCGAGGAAGAGCTCGACGTCCTGCTCGAACCGATGGCCCGCACCGGCGCGGAACCGATCGGCTCGATGGGCAACGACTCCCCCATCGCGTCGCTGTCCAGCCGCCCGCGGCTGCTCTTCGACTACTTCATCCAGCTCTTCGCCCAGGTGACCAACCCGCCGCTGGACGCGATCCGCGAGGAACTGGTCACCTCGCTCGGCACCCAGCTGGGCGCGGAGCCGAACCTCCTGGAGGCCGACGCGTCGTCGTGCCGCCGGATCGTGCTGCCGTTCCCGGTGCTGGACAACGACGAGTTCGCGAAGCTGGTGCACGTCAACGACGACGGCGACCTGCCGGAATTCCAGTCGGTCACCGTGCAGGGCACTTACGACGTCAACGGCGGCGGCGAGGCGCTCGTGCGGCGCCTCGACGAGATCCGCGCCGAGGTGTCCGCGGCCATCGCCGAGGGCGCCCGGCTGATCGTGCTCTCCGACCGCGGGATCGACGAAGACCACGCGGGGATCCCGTCGCTGCTGCTCACCGGCGCGGTGCACCACCACCTGGTGCGCGAGAAGACCCGCACGCAGGTCGGCCTCATCGTCGAGGCCGGCGACGCGCGCGAGGTGCACCACATCGCGCTGCTGATCGGCTACGGCGTCGCCGCGGTGAACCCGTACCTGGCGATGGCGACCGTCGAGGAGATGGCCGACCAGGGCCTGATCGCCGGTGCCACCGCCAAGCAGGCCACCGCGAACCTGATCAAGGCGCTGGGCAAGGGCGTCCGCAAGACGATGTCCAAAATGGGAGTGTCCACAGTGGCCTCCTACACCGGCGCGCAGATCTTCGAGGCGGTCGGGCTCGGCGACGAGGTCGTCCAGAACTGCTTCACCGGCACCACTTCCCGGCTCGGCGGGGTCGGCTTCGATACGCTCGCGCTGGAGGTCGCCGAACGGCACCGTCGGGCGTTCCCGCGCGACGGGTTCCGCGCGAACCACCGCGAGCTGGAGACCGGCGCGGACTACCAGTGGCGCCGCGAGGGCGAGCCGCACCTGTTCAACCCGCAGACGGTGTTCAAGCTGCAGCACTCCACCCGCGCCGGGAAGTACGAGGTCTTCAAGGAGTACACGAAGTCCGTCGACGACCAGGCGCAGAAGCTGTACACGCTGCGCGGGCTGTTCGACTTCAAGATCGGCCAGCGGCCCGCGGTGCCGATCGAAGAGGTCGAACCGGTCTCCGAGATCGTCAAGCGGTTCGCCACCGGTGCGATCTCGTACGGGTCGATCTCCGCGGAGATGCACGAAACCCTGGCCATCGCGATGAACCGGCTCGGCGGCAAGTCGAACACCGGTGAGGGCGGCGAAGATCCGGACCGGCTCTACGACCCCGAGCGCCGCAGCGCGGTCAAGCAGGTCGCGAGCGGCCGGTTCGGCGTCACCAGCGAGTACCTGGTCAACGCCGACGACATCCAGATCAAGATGGCGCAGGGCGCGAAGCCCGGCGAGGGCGGCCAGCTGCCCGGCGCGAAGGTGTACCCGTGGATCGCGAAGACGCGGCACTCCACGCCCGGCGTCGGGCTGATCTCGCCGCCGCCGCACCACGACATCTACTCGATCGAGGATCTCGCCCAGCTGATCCACGACCTCAAGAACGCCAACCCGGCCGCGCGCATCCACGTGAAGCTCGTGTCCGAGGTCGGCGTCGGCACGGTCGCGGCCGGCGTGTCCAAGGCGCACGCCGACGTCGTGCTGATCTCCGGGCACGACGGCGGCACGGGCGCCTCCCCGCTGTCGTCCATCAAGCACGCGGGCGGACCGTGGGAACTCGGGCTCGCGGAGACCCAGCAGACGTTGCTGGTCAACCGGTTGCGCGACCGGATCGTGGTGCAGACCGACGGTCAGCTCAAGACCGGCCGCGACGTCGTCATCGCCGCGCTGCTCGGTGCCGAGGAGTTCGGTTTCGCGACCGCGCCGCTGGTGGTCTCGGGCTGCGTCATGATGCGCGTGTGCCACCTCGACACCTGCCCGGTCGGCGTCGCGACGCAGAACCCCAAGCTGCGTGAGAAGTTCAGCGGCAAGGCCGAGTACGTCGTGAACTTCTTCGAGTTCATCGCGCAGGAGGTCCGGGAGTACCTGGCGGAGCTGGGTTTCCGGTCCATCGCCGAGGCCGTCGGCCACGCCGAGATGCTCGACAAGCGCAAGGCGATCGACCACTGGAAGGCCGCCGGGCTGGACCTGACGCCGATCTTCCACGTGCCCGACATGGCTCCCGCCGGACGGCGGCACCAGCAGACGGTGCAGGACCACGGGCTGGAGAAGGCGCTCGACAACACGCTGATCCAGCTCGCCGAGGGCGCGCTGTCGTCCGGGGACAAGGTCCGGCTGGAACTGCCGGTCCGCAACGTGAACCGGACCGTCGGCACCATGCTCGGCCACGAGCTCACCAAGCGGTGGGGCGGCGAAGGCCTGCCGGACAACACGATCGACGTCACCTTCACCGGGACCGCGGGCCAGTCGTTCGGCGCCTTCGTGCCCAAGGGCATCACCCTGCGGCTCTACGGCGACGGCAACGACTACGTCGGCAAGGGCCTCTCCGGCGGACGGCTCATCGTGCGGCCGCCCGAGGTGGCGCGGTACGACGCCGAAGAGCACATCATCGCGGGCAACGTGATCGGCTACGGCGCGACCAGCGGCGAGATCTTCATCCGCGGCAAGGTCGGCGAGCGGTTCTGCGTGCGCAACTCGGGCGCGCTGGCCGTCGTCGAAGGCGTCGGCGACCACGGTTGCGAGTACATGACCGGTGGCAAGGTGGTCGTGCTCGGCGGGGTGGGCCGCAACTTCGCGGCCGGGATGTCGGGCGGCATCGCCTACGTGCTCGACCTGCCGGCGCACCGGACGAACCCGGAGATGGTCGACATCGACCCGCTGGATTCGTCCGATGTGGACTTCCTGCGCGAGGCACTCGAAAAGCACTACAACGAAACGGAGTCCGCGGTCGCGCGTGCGCTGCTCGCCGACTGGGACGCCGCCGTCGACCGGTTCGGCAAGGTCATGCCGAAGGACTACAAGCGGGTGCTCGCGGCGCAGGCGAAGGCCGAGCGCGATGGGCGCGACGTGAACGAGGCGATCATGGAGGCCGCACATGGCTGACCCCAAGGGCTTTCTGACCACCACTCGCGAGACGCCGAAGAGCCGTCCCGTCGACCTGCGCCTGATGGACTGGCGCGAGGTGTACGAGGACTTCGCGACGACGAAACTGCAGAAGCAGGCCGGACGCTGCATGGACTGCGGCATCCCGTTCTGTCATCAGGGCTGCCCGCTCGGGAACCTCATCCCCGAGTGGAACACCCTGACCTGGCGCGACGACTGGCGCGAGGCGGCCGAGCGGCTGCACGCGACCAACAACTTCCCGGAGTTCACCGGGACCCTCTGCCCGGCGCCGTGCGAGACGGCGTGTGTGCTCGGGATCAACGACGATCCCGTCACCATCAAGCGGGTCGAGATCTCGATCATCGACCGGGCCTTCGAGGAAGGCTGGGTCACGCCGCAGGAGCCGGTGGCACGCACCGGCAAGAAGGTGGCCGTGGTCGGGTCCGGCCCGTCGGGACTCGCCGCGGCGCAGCAGCTCACGCGCGCGGGCCACAGTGTCGTGGTCTTCGAGCGGGCCGACAAGATCGGCGGGCTGCTGCGCTACGGCATCCCCGAATTCAAGATGGAGAAGCACCGGCTCGACCGCCGCCTCGACCAGATGCGGGCCGAAGGCACGGAGTTCCGGACCTCGGTGAACGTCGGCGTCGATCTCACCGTCGAGGAGCTGAAGTCGTCGTACGACGCCGTGGTCCTCGCCGGTGGCGCGACGGCGTGGCGGGACCTGCCGATCGAGGGCCGCGAGCATCAGGGCATCCACCAGGCGATGGAGTTCCTGCCGCACGCCAACCGCGTCGCGGCGGGCGAGCTGGACGTCTCGCCGATCAGCGCCGAGGGCCTCGACGTCGTCGTCATCGGCGGCGGCGACACCGGCGCGGACTGCGTCGGGACCTCGCACCGCCAGGGCGCGAAGTCGGTGACGCAGCTGGAGATCATGCCGAAGCCGCCGCTTTCGCGCGCCGACGCGCACCCGTGGCCGACGTACCCGATGATCTACCGCGTCTCGTCCGCGCACGAAGAGGGTGGCGAGCGGCTGTACTCGGTCAACACCCAGGAGTTCGCCGCCGACGCCGACGGCCGGGTGCGCGCGCTGAAGCTGGTCGAGGTGCGCAACGAGGGCGGCAAGTTCGTCCCGGTCGAGGGCACCGAGAAGGAACTGCCCGCGCAGCTGGTGCTGCTCGCGATGGGCTTCGTCGGCCCGGAGAAGGAAGGTCTGCTGGAGGCGCTCGACGTCGAGCTGGACCAGCGCGGCAACGTCGCCCGTGACAAGGCGTTCAAGACCAGTGTCGACAACGTGTTCGTGGCGGGCGACATGGGCCGCGGCCAGTCGCTCATCGTGTGGGCGATCGCCGAAGGCCGCTCCGCCGCGGCCGGGGTCGACGCGTTCCTCACCGGACGGGACGTCCTGCCCGCCCCGATCGCCCCGACCGACCGGCCCCTCACCTGACGCACCGCCCCGCATTCAGTCCTCTCGATGCGGTGGTTGCGCGTGCAACTATCGCAAGTAGAGGACTAAATGCGGGGCGTAGTCGTGCCGTTGGTTCTTTCGGGTGATAAAACCGCCGAAAGAGGGTACTTGCGGGTGATGACGGCGCGATTTCGGTATCGGTTATATCAAGGGTAAGAACCGTACGGCGGTGGGGACCGGCAAGACCTGCCGGGGCCGCCGGACGGGTTTCCCGACGAGGGGATTCCTTGATATGACGATCGACTTGAGCACGCCTTTGGAATGGAAGACCGCGACCGGCGAAGCCGCGAAGATGCTCGACCAGCTCCAGCCGAACATCCTGAAAGCACACGCCCGCGATCACTTTTCCGCCCTTTTCCTGCGTTTTTCGGAGTCCGCGAGCGCCAAGAAGTTCCTCGCGGCACTCGTCCCGCTGATGAAGTCCGCGAAAACCCATCTGACCGAGGTCGAGCGCTTCAAGGCCGAGGGCGCGAAGGGGTCGCCCTACGTCGGCGCCGGGCTGACCGCGGCGGGCTACCGGTTCCTGAAAATCGATGTGCCCCAAGATGATTCCTTCCGCCTCGGCATGCGCTCGCAGGACACGCGCGAGAGGCTGAACGACCCGCCTCGCTCCACCTTCGACAGCGGATACCACGAGGAGATCCACGCTGTCGTCATCATCGCCGATGCCGCCGACGCGCCGATGACCCTGCGCCGGAACGAGGTTCTCGCGCTGATTCCGTCGGCCATTTCCGTCGTCGCCGAGGAAATCGGACTCGGCAGGGTGAATGCCCACGGCGAGGGGATCGAACATTTCGGGTACGTCGACGGCCGGAGCCAGCCGCTTTTCCTGGTCGAAGACATTCGCGCGGAGAAATCCGGAACGGATGGCATCACCACTTGGGATCCGTCGGCGCCCTTGGACCGGGTACTCGTCCCGGACCACGCCGCTCCCGATCCCACCGTGCATTTCGGCAGCTACCTCGTTTTCCGTAAACTGGAACAGAACGTGCGGAGATTCAAGCAGGCCGAGGAGGCCCTGGCGGATCAATTGGGGCTCATCGGCGAAGATCGGGAGCGCGCGGGCGCGATGGTCGTCGGCCGGTTCGAGGACGGCACGCCGCTGACCGCGCAACGGGAAGACGGCGTCGAAAGCCCGGTACCGAACAACTTCGACTACGAGAGTGACGCCGCGGGCGCGAAATGCCCCTTCCAGGCGCACATCCGGAAGACGAATCCGCGGGGCAGCGGCGGCGCGGAGCCACCCCCTCGGGAGCGACGGCATCTGATGGTGCGGCGGGGTGTGCCCTACGGCGAACGAGCCGACGACCCGAACGCCGACCTGCCGCCGTCGGCCCGGCCGAGCGGCGGGGTCGGACTGTTGTTCATGGCGTTCAACGCGGAACTGCGCGACCAGTTCGAGTTCACCCAAGCGATCTGGGCGAACAACCCGGGGTTCCCGGTGCCGCCCGACGGGGTCAAGCCGCCCGGCCTCGATCCGGTCATCGGCCAGGGCCCGCGCCCGGAATCCGCCTACACCCAGGAATGGGCGGGTACGCGGACGGTGACCGCGGATCCGTTCCCGCAAGCGGTCACGCTGAAGGGTGGCGACTACTTCTTCATGCCGTCGCTCGCATTCCTGCGGGGACTGGGCGGGAAGGGCTGATTTTCTCACGCACCGTGGCCGGTTCCGGTGATCGAGTGGCGAATTATCCGGTAAACGTCACCGGAATGGACGCAAACCGGATATCAGTCCGGAGTCGGCGGCGATAGCGTTCAAGGCGGGCCGGTCCTGGGCGTACCGGCCATCGGACGGGCGCCGGTCACACTGGGGGTGGCCGGCGCCCGCTCTTACCGTTTCTCCCTGCTTCCCAAACCTGCCGCTTCTCTCCGCACGTATCGCGACGCGTAGTACTTTGTCCGGTGCGGTAAGCGATGTCGCGCTTCGGGGAGGGAGCTCGGATGAATCGGCATGAACGGCTGACGGCTTTATTGGACATGGTCGGTGAGCGGGAGAAAGTCGACGTCGAAGTCTCGGCGGGCGAACTCGGGGTCTCCCCCGCGACGATCCGACGGGACCTCGATCATCTGGCGGGCCGCAACCTCGTGGTCCGCACCCGCGGTGGCGCCGTCGCGAGCAACGTCGCCTACGACCTTCCGTTACGGCACAAGGCGGCGCGCAACGCCCCGGAACAGCAACGGATTTCCGCGGCCGCGGCGAAAATGGTCGACCCGGGCATGGTGGTCGGCCTCAACGGCGGCACGACGAGCACCGAGGTGGGCCGCGCGCTCGCCACCCGGCCGGACATGGGCGAGCCGAGCGGCGGCCCCCTGCTCACCGTGGTGACGAACGCGCTCAACATCGCCCACGAACTCGCCGTGCGGCCCAATATCAAGATCGTGGTGACCGGCGGGGTCGCCCGTCAGCAGTCGTTCGACCTGTCCGGACCGCTGTCGCACCTGTTCCTCGACCAGATCTCGCTGGATCTGGTGTTCCTCGGGGTGGACGCGTTCGACCCGGTGCACGGCGCGCAGGCGCACCACGAAGGCGACGCGAGCACGAACCGGCTGATGGCGGCCCGCGCCCGGCTGGTCGTCGTGCTCGCCGACAGCGGGAAACTCGGTGGTCACGCCTTCGCGAAGATCTGCGCGACCACCGACGTCGACGTGCTCGTCACCGACGGCCGCGCGGATCCCGAGCGAGTGCACGCCTTCGAGGAGGAAGGCGTGCGGGTGGTCAAGGCTTGAGCCGGTCCAGCGCGAGCAGGGCCGCGCCGAGCCTGCCCGCCTCGTCGCCGAGCTGCGCGATCCGCAGTTCGGGCATCCGCTGGAACTGCAGGTTCGCCGCCAGCCAGGCCCGCACCGGTTCGAGGACGTAGTCGCCCGCGGTGAACAGGCCGCCGCCGAGGACCACGACTTCGGGCGCCAGCAAGGTGACCAGGGTCTTGATGCCGTGGCCGAGCCCCTCGAGCGCGTCGTTGACCACGGAGATCGCGGCCTCGTCGCCGTGCCGGGCGGCGTCGACCACCTGCTCGGCACCTTCGGCGGGACGCCCGGTGTGCTCGCTGTAGCGGCGGGCGATGGCCGACGCGGAGGAGATCGCCTCGAGGCACCCTGTCGCGCCGCAGCCGCACGGCAGCCGGTGACCGACGTCGATGTGGCCGATTTCGCCACCTTGGCCACCCGCGGCGTACAGCTTCCCGTCGAGCTGGAGCGCGGCCGCGATCCCGGTGCCGACCGGGATGAAGGCGGCGTCGGTGCAGCCCTTGCCCGCGCCGACGCGGAACTCCGCCAGCCCGCCCGCGCGGACGTCGTGCCCGAACGCGAACGGCAGCCCCAGCCTGCTGTCGAGCATCTCGCCGAACGGGACGTTCCGGAAGTCCAGGTTGGCCGAGAACCTGGCCACGCGCTCGACGTCGTCGACGATGCCCGGGATGACCACGCCGACGGCGTCCGGCGTACCGGTGCCCGCCTTCTCGCCCAGCGTCTCCACGATCCGCGCGACCTGGTCCGCGAGCGCCTCTCCGTCCGCTCCGCGCGCCGTCGGCTCGCGCAAGCTGGCCAGGTCTTTCAGCTCGGCGTCGTACAAGGCCGCCTTGATGGACGTTCCGCCGACATCGAGTGCCGCCACCGCAGGTGTCATGGCTGGATTTTGGCATGCCCCCCGCCGCGGGCGGCAGGGATTCCGGCCGCGACGGGTCGCCGTAACAAGCCTGCGCCGATTGGGTTCGGTCACATTGACCGGACGCTTCACGGCGACCTACTCTCGACCGGCCAGACGACGGCACCCGGAACGCGGTGAAATTCCGCGCGGTCGCGCCACTGTGACCTCGAACCAGCCGGTTCGGGGAAGCCAGACCCGGAGCCGTCGTGTCACCCCTGAAGAGGCCGCGCTAGCCCGAGGAGGTCCCACCGCCATGTCCCAAGCGGTAGCCGCAGTACCCGTCCCGATCCGGATCCCCGTCCGCGAGATCCTGCCCTGGGCGGTGCTCGTCATCCTCCTTTCGCTGATCACGCTGTACTTCATCAGCGCCGAGCAGGGTGCGGTGTCGGTGTTCGCGAATTCGTACGTCCACGAGTTCGTCCACGACGGCCGGCACCTGCTGGCCTTCCCCTGCCACTAAGCGGCACGCGCCCCATGATGAGGTCCTTGCTGGTCCGCGGCATGCTCGCGGGCCTGGTCGCTGGTGTCCTGGCGACCCTTTTCGCGTACTTCTTCGGTGAGCCCTCGGTCGAGACCGCCATCGGTCTCGAAGGCACCGCGGCTCACTCCCATCACGACGCCGGCGCTCAGGATCCGGCCGCCCATGACCCGGCCGCCCACGAGCCCGCTCCGGCCGAGGGCGAAGAGGAAGAGCTCGTCACACGTGGTGTGCAAAGCACCGTCGGTCTGCTGACCGGCGTCGGCCTGTACGGCGTCGCCGTCGGCGGGCTGTTCTCTCTCGCGTTCGCCTTCGTCTACGGACGGCTCGGCACCCTGCGGCCGCGGGTGACCGCCGCCCTGCTCGCCGGCGGCGCGTTCGTGGTCGTGTTCCTGGTGCCGTTCCTGAAGTATCCGGCGAATCCCCCCGCGGTCGGGCAGGCGGGCACGATCGGGAGCCGGACGTCCCTGTACTTCGGTTTCGTCGCGCTTTCGCTGCTGATCGGCATTCTCGCGGCGGCGTTCGGCCGGAAGCTGGCCGACAAGCTCGGCGCCTGGCGTGGCGGTCTGATCGCCGCTGGTGGGTACGTCGTGCTGATCGCGGTGGCGGCGGCGCTGCTGCCGTCGATCGACGAGGTCCCCGCCGAGTTCCCCGGTTCCACCCTGTGGACCTTCCGGCTGGCCTCGGTCGGCACTCAGGTGGTGCTGTGGACGGTGCTCGGCCTGGCCTTCGGCGCCCTGTCGGAAAAAGCATTGACCGAGAAATCGTTGGTTCGCAAGGACGCCTAGCCCGCAGCCCGGCTGACCGGCTCCCACGAGCGCCATTCCGCGACGCGGTCCCGGTGCAGGTCCACGATGACGTCGAAGTCCCCGTCGCCGAGCAGCAGGCGGCGGGGCGGCGCGTCACTGGCCACCAGTTCGAGGACGGCCTCGGCGACCTTCACCGGGTCTCCGGGGACGCCGTCGGCGTACTTCGCCATCAGCGCCGCGCGCACCGGATCGTAGGCCGGGCGCATCGGCGACATCTTGAGACTGGCGCCCATGAAGTCGGTGGCATAGATCCGCGGCTCGACCAGGGTCACGTGGATGCCGAAGCCTTCGACCTCCTGCGCGAGCGCGTCGCTGAGACCTTCGAGGGCGAACTTGCTCGCGTTGTAGAGCCCCATGGTCGGCACGGCCATCAGCCCGCTCACGCTCGACATCTGCAGGATCCGACCCTCCCCCTGTTTCCGCAGCACGGGGAGCACGGCCTGGCTGACCCACAGCGCGCCGAAGAAGTTCGTCTCCATGATCGCCCGCGCGTCGTCCTCGCCGACCTCTTCGACGGCGCCCATCAGGCCGAAGCCCGCGTTGTTCACGACGACATCGATCCGCCCGAACGCTTCGGCCGCCTTCTCGACCGTCTCGAAGACGGCGGCTCTGTCCGTGACGTCGAGAGGCAGGATCACCAGCCTGCCTTCGCTCGCGGCCACCAGCTCGTCCAGCTCTTCGGGCCGGCGGGCCGTGCCGACGACGTTGTCCCCCGCCTTCACCGCGTGCTCGGCGATGAGACGACCGAACCCGCGGCTGACACCGGTGATGAACCAAGTACGCATTTCCGACTCCTTCGATTTTGCGAGACGGACCGTCTCGTCTCGTTGTGTTACAGTACCGGCATGGCTGGAAACGTCAAGTCCCCGGATCCGACTCGGCGCAGCGAACGTTCGAGGCAGGCGATCCTGACGGCGACCACCGAACTGCTCGGCGAAGTCGGCTACCCGAAGCTGGCGGTGGAGGCGATCGCGTCGAGGGCGGGAGTGGGAAAACAGACGATCTACCGGTGGTGGCCGGACAAGGGCGCGCTGGTGCTGGACGCGTACCTGACCTTGGTCCAGGGAGCGGGCGAGCTGAGCTTCCCGGACACCGGTGATCTCGGAGCGGATCTGCGCACGGTGCTCCGGTCCACTGTGGACCCGTTGGCGGACACGGGTTACGAGGCGTTCTACCGCGCGCTGCTGACCGCGATCCAGGGTGACGTGAAACTGTCGGCGGAACTCGACGAACGGCTGATGAAGCCGTGGCTGGAGGCAACGAGGGCACGATTCCGGACCGGTGCCGAGGCCGGGCAGATCGACGGCGCCGACATCGACGCCGCGGTCGACCTGTACTACGGAGCGGTCTACTACCGGTGGCTGTTGCGGACCGGGCCGCTCACCGAGGAGTTCGGCGAGTCGGTGGTCCGGCTGGTGCTGCGCGCGCTGACGCCGGGCTCAGGCTCCAGGCGGCACGAAGGGCAGGTCGACGTGGCAGCCGGTTTCGATCAGACGCTGGAGTCCCACGGTGTCGACGTGGTCCTCGACGGCGTCGGCGAGTCTGTCGAGCATGCTCTCCCGCAGCGCGCCGAAACCCTGCGCCCCGGCGGCCGGTGACCAGTCCGCCACCTCGCCCAGCCAGGCGCGGCGGAAGCCGTCGTTCTCGAAGGCACCGTGCCACATGGTGCCCCACACCGCCCCCTGCCGGTATCCGTCCAAAAAGGACTCGGCGGGACCGGTGGCGGTCACGGCGCCGTGGTGGATTTCGTACGCCTCCACGGGCTGGCCGCGCCAGGCACCCGTCGGGCGTGCCAGCACCTTGTCGGCGCTGAACGAGACACGCGTCGGCAGCAGGCCGAGGCCGGGGACGAGTCCGGCGCCGGACTCGACGTCGTCCTCGATCTCGGCGGCCAGCATTTGATAGCCGCCGCAGATGCCCAGCACTGGGCGGCCCGCTTCGGCCCGCGCCAGTACGGCGGCCGCCAAACCACGGGAACGCAGCCACGCCAGGTCGTCCACGGTCGCGCGGGAACCCGGCAGGATCACCACGTCGGCGGAAAGGACGGTATCCGGATCGGCCGTCAGCGCGACGGAGACACCGGGCTCGGCGGCGAGCGCGTCGACGTCGGTCGCGTTGGAGGCGCGGGGAAAGCGTACGACCGCGACCCGCAGCGAGCCGCCGGTCGCGCCCCAGCCCGCGGCGGCCAGCGCGTCCTCGGAGTCGATCCACACCTGGTCGAGCCAGGGCAGGACGCCGAAGACCTCGCGGCCGGTGAGCTTCTCCAGCGTCTCCAGACCGGGCCGCAGCAGGCCCACGTCACCACGGAATTTGTTGACCAGCCATCCCGAAACCAGCGCCTGGTCTTCGGCCGACAAGAGAGCGAGGGTGCCGAACATCGCGGCCATGACGCCGCCGCGGTCGATGTCGCCGACGACGACCACGGGCAGCCCGAAGCGCCGCGCCAGCCCCATGTTGACGTAGTCGCCCGCGCGCAGGTTGATCTCGGCCGGGCTGCCCGCGCCTTCGCACAGCACGACGTCGAAGCGGCGTCGCAACGAAGAGAACGTGTCGAAGGCGATCTCGGCGAGCCCGGCCCGGCCGGTCGCGTACTCCCCCGCCTCCAGCGTGCCGAACGGTTTCCCGAGCGCGACGACATGGCTGCGGCGGTCGCTCCCGGGTTTCAGCAGGACCGGGTTCATCGCGGCCTCGGGTTCGACGCGGGCCGCCCGCGCCTGCAGCCATTGCGCGCGGCCGATCTCGGCGCCGTCCGCGCACACCATCGAGTTGTTCGACATGTTCTGGGACTTGAACGGCGCGACCCGCACGCCCTGGCGCGCGAGCCAGCGGCACAACGCGGCGGTGACCAGGCTCTTGCCCGCGTCCGACGTCGTCCCCGCGACGAGCAGGCCGCTCATCGCGTGACCGCCACCGCGACGGCCAGCGCTGCGAGGCCGACGGCTCGCGAGAGCCGGACCGCGCGACGCACGTCCACCGGTTCCGGCTCGCGCCCGTCGCCGAGGACGCCGCGGCGTTCGGCGCGGCCGCCGTAGCTGTTCGTTCCGCCGAGCCGGATGCCGAGCGCGCCGGCGAAAGCGGATTCGACCTGGCCCGCGTTGGGGCTCGGGTGGTGCTTCCCGTCGCGGCGCCAGATCCGGAACGCGGGTTTGGCGAAGCCGCCCGCCAGCGGTGCCGAGGCCACGGTCAGCGCCGCGCCGACACGGGAGGGCACCAGATTGGCCAGATCGTCCGCCCTGGCCGAGGCCCACCCGAAGTTGGCGTATTTCGGCGACCGGTAGCCGACCATCGCGTCCAGGGTATTGAGCGCGCGATACCCCAGGAGGCCGGGAATTCCGGCGACCGCGCCCCACAGCAGCGGCGCGACGACGGCGTCCGAGGTGTTCTCGGCGATGGACTCGGTGGTCGCGCGCGCGAGTTGTCCTGCGTCGAGGCCGGTGGCGTCGCGGGCGCACAGGTGCGAGAGCCGCCGCCGTGCGCCGGGCAGGTCGCCCTCGTCGAGCAGGCCGGCCATCCGCGTGCCTTCGGCGGCGAGCCCCCGTCCGCCGAGAACCACCCAAGTGGACGCCGCCGTGAGGACGAACCGGGTGAAAGGGCGCTTCCGGGTCAAGATCTGGGCGGCGACCCCCAATCCGGTGACGGTCCCCGCGCACGCGGCGGTGTACGCCACGCCCCGGACCTTCGAATCGGCCCAAAACCGCTGTTCAAGGGCTTGCGCGGCCTGGCCGAAGCCGGCGACCGGATGCCCGCGCCGTGGATCTCCGAACACGGCGTCGGCGACGTAACCGGTAACGAGTCCGGCTGCGGTGGCGGCTTGTCGGAGTGGCACGTGGCGAACGGTAGCGCGTGCACGAGAATGCGGGGTATGACCAAGCTGACGCATCGCCTCGCGAGGGTTCTGGAGACTCTCGCGCGGGCACTTCGCCGCTACTCGCGCGACGACGGCAAGGTGCTGATCCTGGGCGGCGTCCGCTCTGGGAAGTCACACCACGCCGAGCGGCTCGCGTCCCGTCACCCGCACCTGACCTATCTCGCGCCCGGGCTGCCCCCGAGCGCCGACGATCCCGAATGGGCCGCTCGCGTGGCCGCGCACCGCGCGCGGCGGCCGAGCACCTGGAAGACCGTCGAGACCACCGACCTGGCCACGGTGCTGCGCACGGCGACGCATCCGCTGCTCATCGACTGCCTCGGCACCTGGATCGCCCGCGTGCTCGACGAGGTCGGCGCCTGGGAACAGCGCAAGGGCTGGGAACGGCGGCTCGACGACCGGCTGGAGGACTTCCTGGCCGCGTGGGCGCAGGCCGACGTGCCGGTGATCGCGGTCAGCAACGAGGTCGGCAGCGGTGTGGTGCCCGCGACGGTGTCCGGGCGCGTGTTCCGTGATGTGCTGGGCGCGTTGAACAACCGGGTGTCCGCCGTCTCCGACCGGACCGTGCTGGTCGTCGCCGGACGGATGCTGGACCTGCCTTAGGGAGCAACCATGCGTATCCCCACTCCGGACGCCGCCGCCGAAGCCGCCGCGCGCGTGAGACTGGACGGCCTGGTCAAGCCGCTGGGTTCGCTCGGACGGCTCGAAGACCTGGCCGCCTGGCTCTGCGCCGCGCACGGCACCGTGCCGCCACGGCCGCTCGACGACGTCCGAGTGGTCGTGTTCGCCGGGGACCACGGGGTTTCCGGGATGTCGGCGTATCCGCGCGAGGTCACCGCGGCGATGGTCCGGGTGTTCCTCGCCGGGAAGAGCGGCGTCAGTGTGCTTGCCGGACTCGCCGGGGCGAAGGTGCGCGTGCTGGACATCGCCGTGGACTGGGACGGCGCGGACGTTCCCGCCGAGGTCACCGCGCACAAGGTGCGGCGGGGTTCCGGCTCGATCGACGTCGAGGACGCGCTCGCCGCGGGGGAAGCGCGGACGGCGTTCGAGCACGGGCTGGCGATCGCGGACGAGGAGATCGACGGCGGCGCGGATCTGCTCATCCCGGGAGACATGGGGATCGGCAACACGACGATCTGCGCGGCCGTCGTCGCCTCGGTGCTCGGCCTTTTCCCGGAAGACGTCGTCGGTACGGGCACCGGGATCGACGAGGACGGGCGCGCGCGGAAGCTCGCGGTCGTCGAGGCCGCTTTGATCAGGGCCGATGCGGTGAAAGACCCCTTCGCGCTGCTGACCGTGCTCGGCAGCGCTTGTCTCGCCGCGACGGCGGGCTTTCTCGTGCAGGCGGCGGTTCGCGGGGTGCCGGTGCTGCTCGACGGCGTGTTCTCCGGGGCCGCGGCGCTCGTCGCCCGCGAGATCGCGCCGGGCGCCGAGCAGTGGTGGCAGGCCGGGCACCGGTCGACCGAGCCGTCGCAGGCCTACGCGCTGAAAGCGCTCGGACTGGAGCCGATCCTCGATCTCGGGCTGCGGCTCGGCGAGGGCAGCGGCGCCGTGCAGGCGGTACCGACGTTGAGGGCGGCGCGGGCGATCATCGCGGACATGGGCCTGCTGGCGGATCTCGCTTGATCGCGGACGCGCTGAAGATGGCCGTCGGCACCCTGACCACGGTCCGGGTGCCCGCCCCTGGAGTGATCGACCGACGGGTGGCGGGCGGCGCGATGGTGCTCGCCCCGCTGGCCGTCGTCCCGCTCGCGGCCGTCGCTTCGGCGATCGTCTTCGTGGGTGAACTGGTCGGACTGCCCGCTTTCGCGTCGGCCGCGCTGGCGCTGGGCGCGGTGGCGATGGGCAGTCGCGGGCTCCATTTGGACGGGCTCGCCGACACGGCCGACGGGCTCGGTGCCTCCTACGACCGCGCGCGGGCGCTGGAAGTGATGCGGCGCGGGGATTCCGGGCCGACCGGGATCGCGACCTTGGTGCTGGTCCTGCTCGTCCAGACGGGCGCGCTGGCCGGGGCGATCTCCGCCGGACACGGGATCGCGGCGGCCGCGATCGCGGTTATCGCCGGACGCGGGGTGCTTTCGCTGTGCTGCGCGCGTGGCGTCCCCTCGGCGCGGCCCGAGGGGCTGGGTGCGACCGTCGCCGGTTCGGTGCCGATGTGGGCGGCCGCGGTGGTGTTCGCCGTGCTCGCCGGTTCGGCGGCGCTCGTGCTGCCTTGGTGGCAAGGCCTGATCGCGGTGGCGCTCGGCTATCTGGCCGCGTCGGCGCTGCTGGCGCGGTGCGTCCAACGGCTGGGCGGAGTCACCGGAGACGTGCTCGGCGGCTGTGTCGAAGTCGCCGTCGCGGGGGTTCTGCTGGCTTTGTCGTTCTGAGGCGACCGAGTCAAGCGGCCTTGTCCGTCGCCAGTTTCTCGTCGATTTCCGGGAGCCAGAAGCACAGTTCGAGGGTCTTCATCCCCGCCCAGAGCCCGAGTTTGCGGCCCTGCGAAACCAGCGTGAGCGACGCGAGCAGAAGCAGCACCGCGAGACCGGCGGCGATGAACGGGTGCTTGCCCGCGAAGATCTCGACGATCGCCGCGATCGCTCCGAACAGCAACGGCGGCGCGCAGTTGCGCACCATGAGACCGGACGCGCGCAGCCGCGTGACGTCGCTCGCGACCTCCTTGTCGTGCAGTTGCAGCGCGCACAGCAGGAGATGCGTGTTCTCCTTGAGGAACGGCCGGTCCTCGGCCGCCGGCATCCGGCGGACGAACTCCTCGGCGGCGTTCCGCTCCCGCCTGCGCGGCACGATCCGTTCCAGCGCGTCGCCGAGCGGATAGGCCAGATAGCCCAGCAGGAAGCTCAGCACCACGATCACCACCACCGCCACCAAGGTGGGCACCCCGCCGATGGACGCCGCCGTCAGGAGGTGGAGTTTCACCCCGAGGTAGCCGAAGAACGCGACGTAGAGCGCGCCGGGGATGGTGTAGGCGAAGAGATCGAAGACGCCGATCACGAAGTTCACCGGCTCATCCAACCACCTGCCCTGGGGAAGACCAAAGATCGCGCACGGGCCTCACACCGCTAGCCCGCGGCCTGCCGTGCCAAGGCCACGGCGACCTCGTCGGCGTGCGGGACCGTCGCGGCGATGATGCCGTCCAGCACCTCCCGCGTCGCGGTCATCTCGTCGATCGCCGTGCTGATCCGCTCCCGCTCCCGGTACAACTCGGGCAACAGGTCGGCACAAGCGGGCGCGAGGCCGTTCCCCAGATCGACCATGCACGGCAGCACCCCGGCGATGGTGGCGGTGCCCAGCCCCGCGGACAGCAGCGTCCGGATGTTGCGCACCCGCCCGACGTCCTGTTCGGAGTACTCGCGGTACCCGCTCGGCCTTCGCACCGGATGCAGGAGACCTTGTTCCTCGTAGTAGCGGAGCAGGCGCTCCCGCACGCCCGTCCGCCGCACCAGCTCACCGATCCGCATGGAACAACCTTTACACGATCGGGAGTTGACTCTCACACCGATGAGAGACTTTAGCCTTTCTCCATGACCGAAAAGAAAACCTCCGTCACCGTCGCCGGGCTCGGCCCGATGGGCGCGGCGCTCGCGGCGGCACTACTCGACCACGGCCACGAGGTGACCGTGTGGAACCGTTCCCCCGGCAAGGCCGCGCCCTTGGTGGCCCAAGGCGCGCGAGAGGCGGACGGCATCGCGGACGCGGTGTCCGCGAGCGAGGTGACCGTGGTCTGCCTCGCCGACTACGACGCCCTGTACTCCGCGCTGGCACCGGCCGAAGAAGCGCTGCGTGGCCGGGTGGTGGTGAATCTCAATTCCGGCACGCCGAAGGAAGCGCACGAAACCGTGCGCTGGGCCGGAGATCGCGGGATCGGCTACCTCGACGGGGCCATCATGGTCCCGCCGGCACTGGTCGGCCAGCCGGGTTCGGTGTTCCTCTACAGCGGCTCGGCCGAGGTCTTCGACGCGCACAGGGGGACGCTGGCCGCGTTGGGCGACGCGACCTACCTGGGAACGGACCCGGGCCTCGCGGTGCTGTACAACACCGCTCTGCTGAGCCTGATGTACTCGTCGATGAACGGTTTCCTGCACGCCGCCGCCCTGGTCGGCAGCGCGGGGGTCCCGGCGACCGAGTTCACGAAACTCGCCGTGGACTGGTTCCTGTCCTCGGTGGTCGACGGGATCTTGAAGGCCGAGGCACCCGCCATCGACAAGGGCGAGTATCCCGGCGATTTCGGTTCTCTGGAAATGAATCTCACGGCGCTCAGGCATATCGTCGACACCAGCGAGGAGCAGGGCGTGGACGCCGAGATCCCGCTCAGGAACAAGGAACTGACCGAGAAGGCCATCGCCGCCGGGTTCGGCCAGAGCAGCTACTCGTCGGTGATCGAACTCCTCAAGAAGGGAGCCGCCTGACCTCGGCGAGTGCCGTCAGGAACCCGTCCACCGTGTCCCGGTCCCGGACGGCGATCCGGAGGTACCGCGAGTCCAGCCCCGGGAAGGTGTCCCCACGCCGGACGGCGAAACCGTGCTCTCGCAACCGTTCCCGGACTTGGTCGGCGCCGGGAAGCCGGATGAGCACGAACGGCCCTCGCGGCTCCCCCAGCACGTCGACGCCCAGGTCGGTCAGGCCGGAAACCAGGTACTCCCGGTCCGATTCCGCCGCCACCGCCAGCTTTTCGGCCTCCTCCAGCGCCGCCGGGCGGCAGCACGCCACCACGGCGACGGCGGCGAGCGACGACACCGACCACGGAGGCTGCACCGCGCGCAGACTGTCCACAACGGACTCCTCCGCCAGTACGTAGCCGGCGCGCAACCCGGCGATCCCCCAGGTCTTCGTCAGGCTGCGGAGGACGACGAAACCCGGTTGTCCCGCAACGGTTTCGGTCTCGCCGGGGACGGCGTCGAGGAAGGCTTCGTCGACGACGACCAGGCGGCCCGGGCGGCCGAGGGCGAGCAGGTCCGCGGCCGGGTGCAGCACCGAGGTCGGATTCGTGGGGTTGCCGACGAAGACCAGATCCGCGTCGTCCGGGACCGGGTGAAGCCGGAAACCGTCGTCGGGCGACAACAGGACGCGGTGCACCGGATGACCTGCCGCGCGCAGAGCGGCTTCGGGTTCGGTGAACTGCGGATGCACGACCACCGCCCGCGACGGCCGCAAAGCCGTGGCCAGCAAGGTGAAAGCCTCGGCCGCACCCGACGTCACCAGCACCTGGGACTCAGGCAACCCGTGTCGCCTAGCCACGGACGTCACCGCGGCGGTGACGTCCGGATACGCGGCCAGGTCGTCCAGGGCGGCCGCCAGTTCGGCGCGCAACCAGGCGGGCGGGGCCGGGAGCCGGACATTGACCGCGAGGTCGACGAGCCCTTCGCCGACCTCGCGGTCGCCGTGGTGCCAGAGGTCGTAGTCAGCCATGGGCGTGTACCGCGGCTGCGAAGCGCTCGGCGAGTTCGGGGTAGCCCGCCCAGTGGACGTGCAGGTAGGACGCGTGCAGCGTCGCCGACGCGAAGCCGTCGGGCGTGCGATCCCAGCCCCAGGCGGGCGTCGGACCGCTGCCGGGTTCGACGATCGTGCGGTGGAATTCGTGGCCGGTGACGCGCTGGCCCGCGACGGCCAGCAGGGTGTCCGCGGGCGAGAAAGCCTTGCGGTAGCCGAGTTTCCCGCGTTTGGTCATGGTCGCCGAGGCGTCGAGGACGCCGGTCATCGGCAACCCGTCGATGTCCTGGCACAGGTACAGCAGTCCGGCGCATTCGGCCACGACGGGCATACCGTCGCCGACGGCCCGCGCCACCGCCGTCCGCAGCGGGACGTTCGCCGACAGCTCTTCGGCGTGCACCTCGGGAAAGCCGCCACCGAAGTACAGTCCGGCGCAGCCCTCGGGAAGTTCCTTGTCCTGCAACGGATCCACCTCGACGACGTCGACACCGGCGGCGGCGAGCAGTTCGACGGCCTCGGTGTAGCGGAAGGTGAACGCCGGACCGGCGGCGGCCGCGACGACCGTGCGCGGGCCGTCATGCGAAAGCGGAGGCCGCCAGGGTTCACCCGAGAGGCGGGAGGCGGAGCGAGCGACCTGGACGACGGCGCCGAGGTCGACACCTTCGCTGATCCATCCGGCCAGTTGCGGCAGCAGCCGTTCCGACTCGCTCGCGCGCTCGGCCGCCGGGACCAGGCCGAGGTGACGGCTGGGCGCGTGGATCTCTTCGTTGCGGTACAACGTTCCCAGCAGCGGGACACCGGTCGCTTCCAGCGCGGTGACGATCTCGTCCGCGTGCCGCTGCGAGCCCAGCTTGTTGAGGATGACGCCCGCGAGCCGGACGCGCGTGTCGTACTGCGCGAATCCGAGCACGGTCGCCGCGACACTGCGTGAAGCGGCCGAGGCGTCCACGACGAGCACCACCGGAGCGTCCAGCAGCCGCGCGACGTGCGCCGTCGAGGCGTAGCCCTCGGTGCCGAGCGCGCCGTCGAACAGGCCCATCACGCCTTCGATGATCGCGATGTCGGCCCCGGCGGAACCGTGCAGCAGCAACGGGATCAGCTGCTCCTCGCCCTGCAGGAACGGGTCGAGGTTGCGTGGCGGCCGCCCGGTCGCGAGGGCGTGATAGCTCGGGTCGATGAAGTCGGGGCCGACCTTGTGCCCGGACACCTCCAGACCTCGCGCCCGCAACGCCGCCATCAGGCCCGCGGCGATCGTGGTCTTGCCGTGCCCGGAGCCGGGTGCGGCGATGACCACGCGACTCACCATTCGATGCCTCGCTGGCCCTTTTGCCCGGCGTCCATCGGATGCTTCACCTTGGTCATCTCGGTGACCAGGTCCGCGGCCTCGATCAGCTCCGGCGGCGCGTACCGGCCGGTGATCACCACATGCTGGTGACCGGGGCGCGAGGTCAGCGTCGAGACGACGTCGTCCACCTCGAGCCAGCCCCATTTGAGCAGGTAGCTGAACTCGTCGAGGACGTAGAAGTCGTGGGATTCCGCGGCGAGACGGCGTTTGATCTCGGCCCAGCCCTCGCGGGCGTTGACGGCGTGATCCTCCTCGGTGCCGGACTTGCGAGCCCAGCTCCAGCCCTCGCCCATCTTGTGCCATTCGACCGGGCCGCCCTGGCCGGTGTCTTCGTGCAGCTTGCCGAGCGCGCGGAACGCGGCTTCCTCGCCGACGCGCCATTTCGCCGACTTGACGAACTGGAACACCCCGATCGACCAGCCCTGGTTCCAGGCGCGCAACGCCATCCCGAACGCGGCCGTGGACTTCCCCTTCATCTCACCCGTGTGCACGGCGAGCAGGGGACGGTTGCGGCGCTGGCGGGTGGTGAGCCCGTCTGCGGGCACGGTTTCCGGTTTGCCCTGGGGCATTACGCGGCCCTTCCGGAGATCCGGGTGCGGACGGCGCCCGCCAGGGCGTCGGCGGCGACTTCGGCGACCGGGACGTGTTCCGCGCCCAGGTGTTCCGCCAGTTCCGCGGCGAGCCCGAGGCGCATCTTGCCGCTCTCGCAGTCCATCACAATCGAAGTCACGTTCCCGGCCAGCAGCCCGGCCGCCTGCTGTGCCCGTTTGACGGCGTCGGCACCGCTGGTGGCGCGGCCGTCGGTGACGACGACGAGCAGCGGGCGCCGCAGCGGATCGCGGACCGCTTCGATCCGCAGCACCCTCGCCGCCTCAAGGAGTCCCTCGGCCAGCGGCGTCCGGCCGCCGGTCGCGAGACCGTCCAAACGGGACGCCGCGGCGTCGACACTGATCGTCGGCGGAAGCGAGAGTTCGGCGCCGGAGGCGCGGAAGGTCACCAGGCCCACCTTGTCGCGGCGCTGGTAGGCGTCGAGCAGCAGCGACAGCACGGCGGTCTTGACCTCGCGCATCCGCTGGCGAGCGCCCATCGAGCCGGACGCGTCGACGCAGAACAGCACCAGGTTGCCCTCGCGCCCTTCCCGCCGCGCGAACCGGAGGTCCTGTGGCCGCACCACGAGCCCGGCGCCGCTGCGTCCGCGGGAACGCTGGTGCGGCGCGGCCGCGCGCACGGTCGCGAGCAGATGCGGATGACCGTCCTTGCTCCCGGCGGGCTGGACGCCGATGGTCCGGCCGTTGTCGGTGATCGCGCGAGACCGCCGCCCGGCCGCGCCCTCTCCGGTGCCCTTCACCTCGAAACGCCGGGCACGAAAGGCTTCCCCGGCTCCGACCGGCTTCTGGTCACCGCCGCTCTTGCCGCCGCCCGAAGGTTCCTGGCCGCCCTCCGACGGGGGCGGACCCGAGGTCTCGCCGCCCTCCGGCGGGGTTCCAGAGCCGGGCCCGTCGTCTTCCGGGCCGGGATCCTCCGGCTGGGCGTCCTGCAGTGCTTGTTCCAGCTGTTCCTCGGAGATTCCGGGCGCGTCGAAGGGATTCCGGCGACGGCGGTGCGGCAGCGCGAGCCGGGCCGCGACCCGGACGTCCTCGGTGGTCACCTCGGTCCGCCCGGCCCAGGCGGCGTGCGCGACGGCGGTCCGCGCGGTCACGATGTCCGCGCGCATCCCGTCGACCTCGAAGGACGCGCAGACCTCGGCGATCTGCCGCAGCGCGTCGTCCGGAAGCTTCACCGACGGCAGAAGTCGTTGCGCCGCCTCGATGTCGGCCGCCAGTCCGGCGTCGGCCGCCGCGTACTGCCCGGCGAAACCGTCAGGATCCGCCTCGTAGGCGAGCCGCCGCCGGACGACCTCGACGCGCAGTTCGGGATCCCGGCTGGACGCGACCTCGACGGTGAGCCCGAACCGGTCGAGCAACTGCGGCCGCAGCTCGCCTTCCTCGGGGTTCATCGTGCCGATCAGGACGAACCGGGCGGCGTGCGACACCGAGACACCTTCGCGCTCGACGGTCGCGCGCCCCATGGCGGCGGCGTCGAGCAGCGTGTCGACCAGGTGATCGTGCAGGAGGTTGACCTCGTCGACGTACAGCAGGCCACGATGCGCCGACGCGAGCAGGCCGGGCTGGAAGTCGGTCACGCCGTCGGCGAGCGCGCGTTCCAGGTTCAGCGAGCCGATCACGCGGTCTTCGGCCGCGCCGACCGGCAGTTCCACCAGCCGCGCGGGACGGCGGTGCGCGGGCGAGCCCTCGGCGTGCGGGCCGTCCGGGCAGGCCGGGTCGGGTTCGACGGGATCGCACGAGAACCGGCACGCGTCCACGACGTCGACGCCGGGCAGCAGACCGGCCAGCGCGCGCACCATGGTCGACTTCGCCGTGCCCTTCTCCCCGCGCACCAGCACCCCGCCGACGGCGGGTGAGATGGAGGAAAGCACCAGCGCCAGGCGCAGATCCGGCATCCCCACAACGGCGGTGAACGGGTACGGCTTCACAGCTCTCCTGTCGTCGACGACGTCCGGCCGATCATCGCACAGGAAATCCGTCGTCTAGCGTGACGAGCGTGCGCGAAAAATCACCCCTGACGGTCGTCGGGATCGGGGCCGACGGCTGGTCCGGCCTGTCCGGGCAGGCCAGGGAAGCGGTGCTGCGCGCGGACGTCGCCGTGGGCTCGCCGAGGCAACTCGCGTACCTGCCCTCGGAGGTGAAATCCGAGCCGTGGCCCAGTCCCCTGCTCCCCGCCCTGGACGGCTTCCTGGCGGGCAAGGGCCGGGTTTGCGTGCTGGCCAGCGGCGACCCCCTCCTGTCCGGCATCGGCACGACGCTCCTCCGGCGCGGCTACGACGTCGAGATCCTGCCCGCGCTCTCCTCCGTGACGCTCGCCCGCGCGAGGCTCGGCTGGGCGGCGGAGGAGACCGAGGTGGTCACCGTCGTCGGCCGCGCGATCGGCCGGGTGAGCCGGGCGCTGGCGCCGGGCCGGAAGGTCCTCGTGCTCGGCGCGAACGCCGAAGACCTGCTTGACCTGCTCAAAGCCCGCGGATACGAACGGAGCCGCGTCACCGCGCTGTCCGACCTCGGCGGCCCGGACGAGCGGATCGGCCCCGGCTCGCTGACCGTGTTCGCCGTCGAGGCCGACGGTCCCGCGCTGCCGCTGACCGGCCTGCCGGACGACGCCTTCGAGCACGACGGACAGCTCACCAAACGCGACCTCCGCGCGTCCGCGCTGGCCAGGCTCGCGCCGTCGCCCGGCGAACTGCTGTGGGACGTCGGCGCGGGCGCGGGCAGCGTCGGGATCGAGTGGTCCCGGGTGCATCCGTTGAACCGGGCAATCGCGATCGAACGCCTCCCGGAACGAGCCACCCGGATCGCCCGGAACGCGGACACGCTCGGCGTCCCGGAACTCGACGTGGTGATCGGCGCGGCCCCGGAAGCACTCGAAGGACTGACCAAGCCGAACGCGATCTTCCTTGGTGGCGGGTTGACCGTTCCGGGTGTTCTGGACGCCTGCCTGGCGACCGGCGCACGGCTGGTCGCGCACGGCGTGACCCTCGAATCCGAACAAGCGCTGGCCCGCGCGTACACCGAACACGGCGGCGAGCTGATCCGCGTCGGGGTCGAACAGGCCGCGCCGCTGGGCGGATTCACCGGCTGGACCCCGGCGCGAGCCGTGACGCAGTGGAGCTATCGGAGCAGACCTTGACCGTGCACTTCATCGGCGCCGGTCCCGGCGCCGCCGACCTCATCACCGTGCGGGGCCGTGACCTGCTCGCCCGCTGCGGAACCTGCCTGTACCCCGGCAGCATGACGCCCACGGCGCTCTTGGCGTACTGCCCGGGCGACGCGGACCTCGTCGACACCGCGAACCTCGACCTGCCCGCGATCGTCGAGCGCATGGTCGAGGCCCACCACAACGGCCACGAGATCGCGCGGCTCTGTTCCGGGGATCCGTCGATCTACAGCGCGGTCGCCGAACAGATGCGCCGTCTCGACGCGGCCGGCGTCCCCTACGACGTCACCCCCGGCGTTCCCGCGTTCGCCGCCGCGGCCGCGCTGCTCAACCGCGAACTCACCGTGCCCGAGGTCGGCCAAAGCCTGGTCGTCACGCGGGCGCAGGCACGCTCCACGGCCATGCCACCGGGGGAAACGCTCGCCGACTTCGCGCGCACCGGCACCACGCTCGCGCTGCATCTGGCGATCAACCGCATCGAGCAGGTGGTCGACGAATTGCTGCCCTTCTACAAAGAGGACTGCCCCGCGGCGGTGGTGGCGCTGGCGAGTCAGCCCGGTGAGCAGGTGTTGCGCGGGACTCTCGGCACCATCGCCGCCCAGTCCCGCGAAGCCGGGATCAGCCGCGCGGCGATGATCTTCGTCGGGAAAGTCCTTGCCGCCGAAGGGTTTCCCGACAGTTTCCTGTACTCGGCCACCCGTGATCGCGCGAATCAACCGGAGTCACTGTGAAGAACCTTCGCTGGGGCCTGCTGGCCGCCGGGACCATCGCCGCCGAGTTCGCGGCGGGCGTCGAAGAGAGCAAGCACGGCGTGCTGGAGGCCGTCGCCGCACGGTCCGGCGACCGGGCCGCCGAGTTCGCGAGCCGCTTCGAGATCCCGAAGTGCTACGGCTCCTACGAGGATCTGCTCGCCGATCCGGACGTCGACGCGGTCTACATCTCGACGCCGCATCCACTGCACGGCGCATGGGCGATCCGCGCGGCCGAGGCAGGCAAGCACATCCTGTGCGAGAAACCCCTGACCGTGTCTGTCAGCGAAGCCGAGAAGGTCATCGAAGCGGCCCGCGTCAACGACGTCTTCCTCATGGAGGCGTTCATGTACCGGCTGCATCCGCAGATCCGGCGGCTGGCCGAGCTGATCTCCTGCGGCGCCATCGGCGAGGTCCGCGCCGTGGACGTCGCCTTCAGCTACAACTTCGCCGTCCCCCGGCTCACCGATCCCGCGCTGGGCGGCGGCGGGATCTTCGACGTCGGGTGTTACTGCACCTCGCTTTCGCGGCTGGTCTCGCAGGCCGCGACCGGGCAGGACGTCGTCGAGCCCGAAGAAGTGCTCGGGATGGCGAGGCTCGACGAGAACGGCATCGACGAGTTCGCGTTCGGCCTGCTGCGGCTGCCGGGCGGGATCCTCGCGCAACTGGCTTGCGGCTTCCAGCTGACGCAGGACGACCACATCCGCGTGTACGGCTCACAAGGACAGCTGTACGTGCCGAAGCCGGCGTGGATCCACGAAATGCGCAAGCCGAAGACCTCGCAGATCATCCTCACGCCGGAAGGCGGGGAACCCGAGGTGATCGAAGTCGAGGCGACGCAGGGCCTCTTCGCCCGCGAAGCCGACCACGTCGCCACGCACCTCGAAGACCGTCAAGCACCCGAACTCACCTGGGCGGAGACGCTCGCCAACCTGCGCACCCTCGAACGCTGGCGTGCCGCCGTAGCCCGATGAGAGTGCTCATCCTGGGCGGCACCGGCGAAGCACGGGAGCTGGCGAAGGAGCTGGCGGCGCGCGGCGAACACGTCGTGTCGTCGCTCGCGGGCCGTGTCGCGCGACCGAAACTGCCGGACGGTGAAGTCCGCGTCGGCGGCTTCGGCGGCCCGGAAGGTCTCGCGCGCTGGCTGGCCGAGAACGACGTCGCCGCGCTGATCGACGCCACCCATCCCTTCGCCGAACGCATCGGCGCCAACGCGGCCGAAGCCGCGCGCGAAACGAACACGCCGTTGCTCAGGGTCGCCCGGCCTGGCTGGACCGGACAGCCCGGCGACACGTGGCACTGGGCCGACGACCTCGACCACGCCGCGCGGCTGCTCCCGGCTCTCGGCGAACGCGTGTTCCTCACCAGCGGCCGTCAAGGTCTCGCAGCCTTCGCCGGGCTCGACCACCTCTGGTTCCTGATCCGCTGCGTCGATCCACCCGAGGTGCGGCTCCCCAGACGGTGCGAAGTCCTGCTGGACCGCGGTCCGTACACGGTGGACAAGGAACGCGGGCTGATGGAACGGCACGGCGTCGAGGTGCTCGTCACGAAGGACAGCGGCGGCGCGATGACCGCCGCGAAGCTCACCGCGGCCCGCGAACTCGGCCTCCCCGTGGTCGTCGTCCGGCGGCCGCGGCGCCCCGAAACCGCCAGCGTGACGACGGTTCAGGACGCCTTAACCTGGCTCGACGCCGAGACCAAGGGCAGCCCTGCGTAAGCCGTTCGGACCAGACCCGTTAGCGTTGCGCCGATGCGTTTGATCGCTGTCACGCTGGGGTTGCTGTCCGCCTTGTGCGCGTTGGCTTTCCCCTTCCTGCCGGTGGTGCAGGACACAGCGGAGGTCGTCTGGCCAACGGGCGGCGACACCCGCTCCGTCAACGCGCCCTTGACCGGGTACTGGGCTCAGGACCTGCGCGTCGATCTGCCGTGCACGACCGTCCGGTCACTGGACGCGCGTTCACAGGGCCAGGCGTTGCTGTTCTCGACCGTGCCCGACGGCCGCACCGACCCGCGCGCGGGCAAGGGTGTCGGCCTGCAGCTGCGCATCGACAACGGGGTGCTGCTCGCGTCCAGCCAGGGCCAGCAGATCGTGCAGCAACCGCTGCCTCCGCAGTCAGCGTCACCGGCCAACTGCGACGTCAAGCTCCGTGCGGACGCGAACCAGATGACGCTGACCGTCGCCGAGACCGTGGTCTTCCACGCCGAGGGCGACGTCCGGCCGCGGCTGGTCGGGATCTACTCGTCGATCAACGCGGGCAAGGACCCGATCGCCGGGCTGCACGTCTCGGTCGTCCCGGACACCCGCTACCAGACCTCGCCGACGGTGCTGAAGTGGATCGTCGGCCTGATCGCGGCGCTGTCGTTCATCGGCTGCCTGATCGCGGTGTGGCGGATGGACTCCGGGTTCGCCCGCCGCGCGCCCCGCTGGGCGCCGGTCGGCTGGTGGCGGCTGACCGCCCGCGACGCGACGGTGATCATCGCGCTCGGCGCGTGGGTCTTCATCGGCCCGGTCACCTCGGACGACGGCTACATCCTCACGATGTCCAGAGTCGCCGAAGACACCGGCTACATGACCAACTACCACCGCTGGTTCGGCGTCGCCGAAGCGCCGTTCGGCTGGTTCTACCACGTGTTCCAGCTGATGGCGCACGTCAGCACGGTGCCGCCGTGGATCCGGCTCCCGTCGTTCGTGCTCGGCGTGCTGAGCTGGCTGCTGATCAGCCGCGAGGTCATGCCGCGCCTCGGCACCCAGGTCCGGACGAGCCGCGCGGCCGGCTGGGCCGCCGCAGCGGTCTTCCTGGTCTGGTGGATGCCGTTCAACAACGGTGTCCGGCCGGAACCGGTCGCCGCGCTGGGCTCGCTGCTGGCGATCTGCGCCGTGGAGCGCGCGCTCGTGACGCGCCGTCTGCTGCCGCTGGCCCTCGGCCTCACCGCCGCCGGGTTCACCCTGGCCGCGACGCCGACCGGGCTGATCGCGGTCGCGCCGTTCCTGGTCGCCGCCCGCCCGCTGTTCAAACTGGTCCGCCAGCGCGCCGAGAACGGCTGGCTGCCGGTGCTCGCGCCGGTGCTGGCCGCCGGGCTGCTGGTGCTGATCGTGGTCTTCGCCGACCAGACCTTCGCCACCGTGCAGGAGGCGACCCGGATCCGTACCCAGGTCGGCCCGAACCTGTCGTGGTTCCAGGAGCTCGCGCGCTACCAATTGCTCTTCGAAAGCCTGCCGGACGGCTCGATGCCGCGCCGCTTCCCCGTCCTGCTCGTGTTGCTGTGCACCGGCACCTGCCTGGTGGTGCTGCTGCGCCGCGGCCGGATCCCGGGTGCCGCGCTCGGCCCCAGCCGTCGCCTGATCGGGACGGTCGCGCTCTTCTTCCTCCTGCTGGCCTTGACCCCGACCAAGTGGACGCACCACTTCGGCGCGTTCGCCGCGGTCGGCGCGGCCATGGCGGCGCTGACCGCGCTGGCGACCAGTTCGACGGTGCTGCGGTCGAGACGGAACCGGGCGGCGTTCCTCGCCGGGCTGCTCGTGGTCGGCGCGCTGGCCGCGACCGGGCCCAACTCCTTCTGGTTCGTCTCGAAACTCGGCGTGCAGTGGACCGGGGTGGCGCCGTCGATCGGCGGGATCCCGCTGTCGACGATCCTGCTCATCGCGGCCGCGATCTCCGGGATCTACGCGTTCGTGGAGAACGTCCGCGCGCACCGGCCCGGGCTGCCCGCCGGGCCGCAGGAAGGCCGGAGCCGGTCGCTGCGGCTCGGGTCGCTTTCGCTGGTGGTCGTCTGCGGTCTGATGGCCGGGGGCGAGTTCGTCAGCATGGCCTGGGCGATCCACAACCAGGCCGGTTCCTACAGCCTCGGCGCCGCGAACTTCGGGCATCTGTCCGGCAAGAGCTGCAACCTTTCCGACCACGTGATGGTGGAACGGGACGCCGCGACCAGCATCCTGCGGGCCCAGCCCGAACAGCGGACGGTGCCGGTGAAGAAGGAGGAGCCGCCCGCCGGGCAGACCCCGCCACCGCTGCCCGATCCGGAACAGGACAACGGCCGCGTGCAGACCGGGTTCCACACCCGTGCGATCGACGACAAGGATCCGCTGGCCGAACCGCCGCACGGCTTCAAACCCGACGAAGTGCCGATGTGGAGCAGCTTCCTCGACCCCGAGACGCGGGCCGGACGGCTTCGCAGCGATTGGTACGCCCTCGCCGAGAAGCCCGCTGACGGCCAGATCGTCGTCGCCACCGCGGGTGCCTCGCGGCGGCCGACGTCGGTCAGCCTCGACTACGGCGTGAACACCGGCGAAGGCGTGAAGATCGTCCGGAGCCAGTTCGTGCTCCCTCCGGGCGCCGGGACCAACGGCTGGAACGACACCCGGATCAACCTGCGCGACCTCCCCGCCGAGACGACGTCCGTGCGGATCAACATCGTCGACAACGACCTCACCGAAGACGGCTGGATCGCCGCCTCGGCGCCCCGCGTGCCGACGTTCACCACGCTGACCGAGAAGATCGCGGGCAAGCCGGTGTACGTCGACTGGCCGGCGTCGTTCGTCTACCCGTGCGTGCAGCCGGTGACCTCGCACGACGGCATCTCGAAGATGCCCGAGTACCGGATCACCGCGGGCGCCGTGGCCGACGAGGCGAACTGGGCGTCCAGCACCAACGGCGGTCCGATCGGCTGGCTCGAAGAGGTCGCCGCCGAACCCGAGGTGCCCAGCTACCTGATCGGCCAGCCGAGCCAGTCGTGGGGCCAGCTGTTGCAGGTCGAACCGTTCACCGAGGGGATCGCGCCGACGATCATCCACGGCGAGAAGGTCGTCCCCGGCTGGTGGTCGCCAGGTCCCGGACCGAGGCAGCCGAACGGCAAGGACCCGACGCGCTGAGCTGAAGGGGACTTTCCCCGCATAGGACGCAGCGAAGGGGCCCTTCACCGCATGTGATGCGGTGAAGGGCCCCTTCAGCTCTCTCTAGAGGTTCCGCCGGTCTTCGGCCTGCCTGCGCTCGTTGTGCAGTCGCGAGGCCTCGGCCTCCTCGGGCGTCTGCCGGTACGGCTCGGGCGCCTTCCAGGTGAGCAGGTCGTACAGGAAGCGGCACGCCTCGTCCTCGGTGCCGAACGACCCGCGCGTCCAGGACTGGCCGCGTTCGGCCTGCTTGACCTGCCACCGGCCGTCCTCGACCTCGAGGTAGGTGCCGCCGTCCGGGTTGCTCTCCCGCGGCGGCATGCCCGGGAAGTAGTACTCGGACCGGTCGACGCCCGCCTTGTCCAGCTCCGCGAGCAGCTGCCAGACGTCCATCAGAAGATCTCCCTCAGGTAGCCGTCGTCGATGAGTTGCTGGACGGTCCTCGACGTTTGGAACTGGATCCCGCCGCCGGGCTGCCCGAAGGCGGGGGCGACCTTGCTGGATTCGATGGCGCCCGCGTTCGAGTCCCACGGCTTGATCCACTCGTAGCGATGGTAACCGTCGCCGAGGTTGGTCGGCGGGATCGCGCGCTCGGCGTAGGGCACCCCGTCGGGCGAAAGGTTCTTCCCGAACTTGGCGTCGCCGAAGCGATCCCACACGTCACCCTTGACGGGCTGGTAGTTCGGGTTGGACGTGCCGGGCACCTTGCCGTTGTTGGGCGCGGCCTTCGGCCAGTCCCAGGCGCCGGTCTTGTCCCAGCCGCCGTCCGGCACCCACAGCTTGGCCATGTCTTCGCGGCTCATCTTCTCGAACGGCTTCCAGCCGTCGAGCATCTTCCCGGGCACGTTGGCCGGGATGACGTCCGGACCGAGTTTGCCGCGGGTGGTCAGCTCGTCGACCAGCTTCGCCAGGGCCGCCCGGTCCGACGCGTCGGCCACCAGTTTCAGCGCGCTGGCTACGTCGGCGGGCGACTTGCCGACGAGCAGCTTGCCGAGCTCGACCCCGCCCTTGTCGGCGATGAACTTGGTGACGTAGGCGGCACCGACCGAGTCGAGTGTCTTGACGAACTGGGCGATGCTCACCTCGCCGAGCACCTTCGACAGGTTGACCGAGCCGAACTTCCCGACCAGCTCGGCGAACCTGGTGCCGCCGATGTCGAGCATGCCCTTCATCAGCAGCGAGCCGATGGTCTTCGCGGCACCGGCGCCGACTGCGACGATCGCCTTGCCCGCGCCCTTGCCGACGCCTTCGCCGACCTTCAAGCCACCGGCGCCCGGGATGAAGAACGAGCCGATGTCGACGACGGTCATGCCCAGCGCCTTGGCCGGGTTCTTCGCCCACTCGTCCCAGTGCAGCAGCTGCTTCGGGTCGTCGATCAGCTTGCCGATGCCGTCCACAATGGACTTGCAGGCTTCTTCCCTGCCCATGACCGGGCCGGAACCGGTCTGCGGGCCCATCCCGCAGCTGGCGAGGGTCCAGATCCCGAAGCCCATGTTGACGATCTCGCCCGCGACACCCTTGAGGAACTCGCCCTTGGTGTCGCCGGGAAGGTGCTCGTCGAGCCACTTCTGGACGTCGGTGACCCATTTGGTCCGCTCGGCCTCGCGGATCTGCGGGGCCATGCCTTCGAGCGTGGTCGCGAGGTCGCGCATCTGCTGCGCGATCGGGCCGATCAGGTTGGCCATGCCCTCCGCGGCCGCCGCCGCGTCGTCGGCCTGCTTGACCGCGCCCTCCGCCGCGGACGCCGCCAGGTTGGCCTGGGAGGCGTCGCTCAAGGCCTGGTTGTAGGCCTGCCGGGCGATCGACGCGTCGTTCGACGCCTCGGCCGCGACCCCGTGCGCGGCGGAAGCGTCCTGCCGGGCCTGCGCGTCGGCGTAACCGGCGCGGCGGCTCGCGTCGCGCGCGTAGGTGGCGTCGACGGCCGCCTGGCGGGCCGCCCTGATCGCGGTTTCCGCCGAGCGGACGGCCTTGGCCGCGGACTGGGCCGCGTCCGCCGCGGCCTGGTACGCCGGGGCGACCTCGCCGAGTGCTCGTTTGGCGGCGTCGGCGGCGTCCTTGGCCGCCTGATCGGCCTGGTCCGCGTGGCTCTTGGCCTTGTCGGCCTGGTCCTGGCCGATCGCCAGCGCGAGGGACGCGACGTCGGCGGCGAGCGCCGCGTCGGAATCCGTCTCGGCGAGCGGGCCCGCGAGATCGAGCGCCCGCGCGGCGGGTGAGGCGATGCCGTCCGCGGCGACCCGGGCGTTGAGCGAAGCCCGGCCCGCGACCTTCGCCTGGACCTGGGCGACGACGGACTCGCTCGCGGCCGCCTCCGCCTCGGACTTGGTCAGTTCCGCGTCGGTTTTGGCCTGCGCGGCCTGTTCCATCGCGGCCTGGGCGAGGTTGACCGTCGTCTGCGCGTCGGTGTTCGCCTTGACGGCCTCGGCGTTGGCGCGATCGGCCTCGGCGCGGGACCGCACGGCTTCGTCGTGGGTCTTCTTGGCCTCGCGCGACGCGGTCGCGGCCTCGGCCCTCGCCTGCGCGGCGGCGGCACTGGCGCGTGCCGCTTCGGCGCCCGCGGCGGCCGCTGCCGCACCGGCGGCGTTGGACTCGGAGCGCGAGTTCTCCGCGGCGGGCCGGGCGAGGTTGACCTCGTCGCGGGCGCGTTTCGCCTCCCGGGCGGTGGTCTCCGCCTCGGGGGTGCCCACCTTGGCCGCCGCGGCGGCGTCCGCCGCGGCCAGGTTGAACTCGGCCGAGTTCAACGTGTCCCTGGCCCGCTGGGCCCGGCCGGCGGCGTCGGCCGCCTTGTTACCCGCGTCGATGAACCGGTTCCCGGCGCCGACGGCGTTGTTGTGCGCCTCGATCGCCTTTCCCGCGTGGAAGAGCGCGACGTCCTGCTGCCCGATCGCCCGGCGGGTGGCGGCGTTGGCCAGCCCGGCCTGGCTGACCGCGTTCGTCATCGCCTGCCGCGCGATGGCGCGCTGCGACCGCGCCCGGTCCAGGGCGGCCCGGGCCTTGGCGGCGTGCGCCCAGGCGTTCCTCTCGGCCTGCTCGGCCTTGAGCCGCGCGTCGTGCGCGTTGGCGGCGGCGGCCTGGGCCGCGGCGGCCTGCGCGGCCGCGGCGAGTTCGAGATCGTGGGCCTGACGGGCGTGTTCCTCGGCCGACAGCCGGTACTTCTTGGCGTTGTCGGCGTGCGCCTGCGCGTTCGCGTTGGCGTCGAGTGCCAGGCTCGCGGCTTCGGTCGCCTCCGTGGCGCGCCAGGCGGTCTCGGCCGCCTTGACCGCGGCTTGCGAGGCGGCGGCGACGGCCTTGGTCACCTGCACCCAGTCGAGTCCCTGGGTGAGGCCGGTGTCCTTGAGCTGCTGCGCGGCCGCGTCCGAAAGGCCCGCCTGGGTGGTGGCCTCCCTGGCGGCGGCGGTGGCGCCGTCGAACTGGCGCTTGGCCTCGGCGGTGAGACCGGCGAGTTCGGCCGCAC
Source organism: Amycolatopsis sp. lyj-90 (assembly GCF_046549035.1). Classification (NCBI taxonomy): domain Bacteria; kingdom Bacillati; phylum Actinomycetota; class Actinomycetes; order Pseudonocardiales; family Pseudonocardiaceae; genus Amycolatopsis; species Amycolatopsis sp. lyj-90. The sequence goes on along the minus strand of NZ_JAJPWP010000008.1, from coordinate 336,679 downwards.
GGCCGCGTTTCCCGGCCGGGCGGCCGGGTTTGTCCTCGTCGAAGATCTGGTCGGCGCGTTTGGCCGCCTGGTTGCCGAAGCCCATCGCGTTGGACGCGTCGGTCAGCGACTTCACGGCCTGCACGCTGGACTTCAGGATCTGGGTCCGGGCGTTCGAGGCACGCGCGGAGCGGTCGGCGAGATCCTGGAGATCCTGCAGCGCCTTGTTCCGCGCGGTCTGCGCGGCTTCGATCGCGGCGCGGGCCTCACCGTCGCGTTTGTTCGCTTCGGTGTACCCGGTGGTGAAGAACTCTTCGATGACGGCCGGATCGCCACTGTCCAAAGCGGCCTGTCCGAGCACCTGGACCTCGGGCCCGCCGCGGGCGACCATGTCGGTGACGCGCGCCTTGATGCGCTCCGCCTTGGCAGCGGCGTCCTCGACGGTGTTGCGGTCCTCGGCGTCGGCGAGATCCTTGCCGAAGGCGACGAAGTCCGCGATCTTCTTGTCGTCGTTGGTGCCCAGGACGTCCAGGGCGCGCTGACGCGCGATCGGGCCCGCGGTCTTCGACCATTCGGTGACCAGCGCCCGGTTGTCGGCGGCGACCCGCTTCTTGCGGTCCGCGGCGGCCTTCCTGGCCAGCGCGTCACCGGTGTCGAGGTATTCGCGGATCTTGGCCGGGTCGTTGGTCGCGAGCGCGGCGCGGGCCGCGTCCCGGACTTCGACGTCCTCGGCGTGGTCGGCGATGTCCTGGACGAGTTCGCGGTTGAACGCGTCTTCCTCGTCGATCGGCGGCGGTGGGTTCTGTGCCGCAGGCGCGGCGGCGGCCGGGGCCGGTTCGGCGGCCACCGCGGTACCGGCCAGCCCGGCGGGCAGCGCCAGCACGAGCAGGACGATCAGGACCCGCGCGAGGGCGTGTCTCAGCCCGGTTTTCTTTTCGTACATGAAGAAAGTGCTCCCAGTGAGTGTGACGGTCAGACGGCGGCGACGCGGGCTTCGGCCGCGCGCGCGGACTCGAGCAGCGAGGTCCATTGGCGCGCCTGCGCCTCGGCCCACTCGCGCTCCCCTGCCCACGAAGTACCCGTCGTCCCGGCGTGTTCGGAGATGTCGTGCCAGTTCTGGGCGGTGGTCGCCGTCCGCGCGAAGTCGGCGACGGCGCGCCAGGACGCGGCCTGCCCGGCCGCGCGGGCCCGTTCGGCGTCCCAGCCGCGCTGGGCCGACCCGGCGAGACCGGACACCTCACGCCACGCGTTCACCGCGGTCTCGCGGGCCTTCTCCACCAAGGCGGCGTCCGCGTTCGCGAGAGCGGTCTCGGCCTCCTCGGCCGCGCGAAGGAGCGTGGTCACGCGGTGCTGCCAGACGGCTTCCTGGTCCCCGACGCGCACGCGGTGCGCCTCGGTGTCGCCGCGCGCGGCGGTGTCCCAGCCGAACCTGAAGAAGTCGGCCAGTTCCGCGTCGCCCTTGCCCGCCAGCGTCGCGGCGGCACGCACCCACGCGCCGGGATCGTTGCTCGCGAGGGAGCCGACGAAGTCCCGGTCGGCCTGCGCCTGCCGGGCGACCTGTTCCTCTTCGCGGTTTTCGTTCCGTTCGTCCTCCGCGATCGCCGCGTCCCAGCCGGTGTTGACGAAGTGGTCCTTGTCGCTGAACACCCCGCGGGAAGCGAAATCGGCGGCACGCCAGACGGCGGGCGAGGACTTGCGGGTCGTGGTCCGCAAAACCCTGGCGATGATGGTGTCGTATCGGTTCGCCTGCTCGAGATGACGCGCTTTCGCCTTCGCGAAACCGCCGTCGGGCGCCATGAACGCCAGGATCCCGCTATCGCCGTTGCGCAACGCGGTCCACGCGGCGAGCACCACCTCCGGCCGCGGATCGGTCTCGGTCAGCCGGACCACGAAATCCCGTTTCCACGCGGGCAGGGCGGTGGTCGCCCCCACCGCCGTCGCCGCATCGGCCGCGTACGCCGCCGGAACCATGGTCCCGGCGCCGAGCGCGGCGAGCAGCGCGATCGTCGCCAACGATCGCTTGGTCGTCATCGAATCCCCCTAGCCATCCGAAATTCTCGCGGATCACCCGATCCGCCCCCGACCCCAGTAAGAAAATGCAGAGAAGACTGCGAGCAGATCCAACCTCACGAACTGTTCCGCGAGCAAGCGGGGAACTACTTTAGTCTGGTGAAGCAGCTCACACGACCGGCAAGGTAACGCGCTGCCGGGTGATCGCGATGGGCAGTTCAGTGAATTCGAAAACTGGGGAGTTATCGCGGAATGCGTAATTTGAGAATTCGTGCGACCACCGGCGTCGCCGTACTCGCCGTGCTCGTCACGTCACTCGGCGCGGGGGTCGCCGGGGCCGTGCCGCTGACCGGTACCGCCGCGGCCACGACGGCGGTGGCCGCCGATGCGCCGCTCGAGCAGTCCACTGTGGAAGAGAAGATGGAGGCGCTCGACTGGGCCGCCATCCCGCAGAACCGCGATCTGCTCGCGCTGAACGACATGAACTTCGTGGTCGCGGTGTGGCGCAAGGCGAAAGAGGGCAGCGAGCTGAAGAGTGCCGCGCTCGCGGCGTTCACCAGCGAGGACTCCTACGCGCCCACCCGGTTCATCAAGACCGGCGTCCGGACGGCCGCGCTGCTCGACATCAAGAAGGAAGCCGAGCGCGAGCAGGCCGAGGCCGCGAAGCGCAAGCTGCGCCAGGACGCGGTCACCCAGGTTCCCGGCTGGAAACCCGGCGACGAGATCTACACGATGTCGGACAAGGATTTCGTTTTCGCGATCTGGCAGAACGCGAAGGACGGTTCCCAGGTGAAGACCGGGGCCGCCGCGGTGCTGCGCCCGGAAAACGCGACTCCGGAAGCGTTGCAGAAGTTCATCGGAACCGATATCAAAGCCCTGCGCGAACTCGATCGCCAGAAAGAATTGGCGGACGCGGACGAGGCCAAGCGTAAGGAAGAAGAAGCGCGGGCGAACAAAGCCGCCCGCGAGTCGGCGGCACCGGCGGCGATGAATGTCGCGGCCGACGCGAACATGCTCGCCCTTTCCGACCGCGATTTCGTGGATCTGATCTACCGCAAGACCGAAGGCACCGAGGTGCGGCTGGCCGCGCGGGCCGCGCTCGACAGCGCCGACTCGAAGGCGCTCCGCGACTTCATCTTCACCGGCGTGCACGCCGCGCATCAGCGGGACATCGACGCCGCGAACGCCAAGGACCGCGAGGTCAAACTGCGCCAGGTCCAGGAGGTGCTGGCCAACGCGGAACGCGACGGGTTCCAGCCGAACCTGGTCAACGCCGCCAAAGAGGCGCTGAAGAACCCGACCTTGAAGGTGCTCACCGACTTCCTCGCCAAGGGGCAGCACGAAGCGGCGAAGCTCGACCTCGCCAAGCCCAAGGAGGGCATGGTCATCGAGCTGAAGGGGCTCCAGTCGGGCCGGTGCCTGCAGGTGGCGGGCTTGTGGGGACCCGGTGAAGGCGCGCACGCGAACGGCACCGGAACCGAACTGTGGGACTGCGTCAGCGGGATCAAGCAGCGCTGGGTCCTGCACGACCGCGGCACCGGCCGTTACCAGCTGGAGAACGTCAACTCGCTCAAGTGCCTCACCGTCGCGGGCGGCGGCGTGAACAACGAAGACCAGCTCGTGCAGTGGGACTGCAACGCCGCCGACACCGCCCAGCTGTGGGAGTTCCTCCCGGTGGGCGACCTCGGCATGGTCGAGCTACGCAACGTCAAGAGCGGCAAGGCCGCGACCGTCGCGGGCGGTGGCACGGAGAACGCCGCGCTGGTCGTGCAGTACACCAACACCCACGCCAGCAACCAGGCGTGGCGGCTCATCGACGTGAACCACAACTCGGCGACGCTGGCCATGCAGCCGGGCGAGGTCTACCTCAAGGGTCTCCAGTCCGGCCGTTGCCTCCAGATCGCGGGCATGTGGGACCAGCCGGACCAGGGCTCGCTCGCGCGGGGCGCCAAGACCGAGCTGTGGGACTGCATCGGCGGCGCGCCCAAGGAGCGCTGGGTGCTGGCCGACGCGGGTGACCGCAAGTACACGCTGAAGAACGTCAACTCCGGGAAGTGCCTCGACGTGCTGGGCTCCCGCGCGACCAACGGCGCGGACCTCGGCCAGTGGGACTGCCACGGCGGCGCGAACCAGCAGTGGGTGTTCTACGCCGGGCGCAACGGCGCGGTGAAGCTGGTCAACGCTCAGACCGGCGGCCTGCCCACGGTGGAGAACTCCGCCACGCACAACGGCGCCCTCGTCCGACAGTACGCCGACAGCAACGGCGACGAGCAGCAGTGGACGGTCACGCCGACCGTCTAGGCCAGTGACCTCGTGAGTGGTAAGGACGGTTAGAACCGTCCTTACCACTCACGAGACCCAACGCTTACTGGACGGCCAGGCCCGCCAACGCCGGCGGCAAAGCATCGCCGTAGAGGACCCCGAGCCGCTGCGTGGCGCGGGTGAGCGCGACGTAGAGCTCGGCCGCCCCACGCGGTCCGTCGGCGAGGATCCGCACCGGATCCACCACCAGGACCGCGTCGAACTCGAGCCCCTTCGTCTCCGACGCGGGCACCGTGCCCGGCACCCCCGGCGGCCCGATCACCACGCTGGTGCCCTCGCGGCCCGCTTCGTCCTTGACGAACTCCTCGATGGCCCCCGCCAGGGAATCCCCGGTGACCTGCCGCGCCCACGGCGCGACACCGTTGGAACGGACCGACTCCGGCGCCCGGACGTCGGGCGCGAACTCGGCGAGCACCGAGGCCGCGACGGCCATGATCTCCGCCGGCGTCCGGTAGTTCACCGCCAGCGAGCGGTAGACCCAGCGGCCCGGCACGTACGGCTCCAGCATCGCGCCCCAGGACCGCGCCCCGGCTTCGGACCGGCGTTGCGCCAGATCGCCGACGACGGTGAACGACCGGTTGGGGCAGCGCCGCATCAGCACCCGCCAGTCCATTTCGGACAGTTCCTGCGCCTCGTCGACCACGACGTGCCGGTACGTCCAGTCCCGGTCCGCCGAGGCCCGCTCGACGAGGCTGCGCGTGTCGTGCTCGACGAACCGGTCGGCGAGTTCGTCGGCGAAGAGCAGGTTTTCCGCGGACAGCAGGACGTCCTCGTCCATCTCCTCGCGGTCCAGCTTCATCGTGTCGAGCACACCTTCGGCGTACTCGGCCTCGGCCTTCTTCTCCCGCTCGACGGCCTTCTCCGCCGCCTGCTCCGCCGCTTTGTCACGGCCGAGCAGATCGACGAGTTCGTCGAGCAGCGGCATGTCCGACACCGTCCAGGCTTCCCCGTCGGCGCGCAGCAGCGCCTGGTCGGCACCGGCCGCCGTCAGCCGTTGCGGTGACGCGTAGAGCGACCCGAGCAGGCTCTCGGGCGTCAGGATCGGCCAGAGCGCGTCGAGCGCGGCGGTGAACGTCTCGCTCTCCGCCAGTTCCTTCAGCAGGTCCTTCCGCAGCCGCTCCCATTCGTCGCGGTCGTCCCGGCTCAGCCAGCCGCGGCCGATCCGCGCGATCGCCCGCTCGGTCAGGACATAGGTGACGATCTCGGTGAACGTCACCCGCGCTTCGTTGTGCGGCAGGCCGCTCTTGCGCGCCTCGTCCCTGGCCCACTCCGCGGTCTCGGCGTCGACCCGGACGGTGACGTCGGACAGGTCGATCGCCAGCGGTTCCTCCGGCAACCGCTGGCGTTCGGCGACGGCGGCGGCCAGGACGTCCAGCATCTTCAGCGAACCCTTGAGCCGCGCCACTTCGGGGCCGTCCTCGGCGGTGACGTGCTTGCCGGGGGCGAAATCGCCGGTGGTCATGAACACCACGTCGGTCTCGCCCAGCGACGGCAGGACCCGGCCGATGTGGTGCAGGAACGCCGGGTTCGGCCCGACCACGAGCACGCCGTGGCGTTCCATCCGCTCGCGCTGGGTGTAGAGCAGGTACGCGACGCGGTGCAGCGCGACCACGGTCTTCCCGGTGCCCGGTCCGCCCTCGATCACCAGCACACCGGGGTGCTCGTGCCGGATGATCTCGTCCTGCTCGGCCTGGATGGTCGCGACGATGTCGCGCATCCCCTCACCGCGCGGCGCGTTGACGGCCGCGAGCAGCGCCGCGTCGCCTTCCGCGTCCCCGCCGGGGCGGCCGAACACCTCGTCGGTGAACCCGGTCACCGCACGCCCGTGCGTGTGGAACTGGCGACGGCGGCGCATCTTCTCCGGTGTCGCGGCGGTCGCGGTGTAGAACGGCCGTGCCGCCGGCGCCCGCCAGTCGAGGAGTACCGGTTCGTAGTCCTTGTCCTCGTCGAAGAGACCGATACGGCCGATGTGGAAGGTCTCCCCCGCGTCGCTGTCCAGCCTGCCGAAGCACAGGCCGTTGTCCACGACGTCGAGCCGCCGCGACTCCCTGGCCAGCGAACGCACCTCGACGTCGCGTTCCATGGCCGTCGCGCCGGTTCCGCCCAGCGCGGCCTGGAACTCCCCCTTCACCCGCGCGCGTTCGGCGTCCAAGCGCGTGTAGAGCCCGGCGACGTACTCGCGTTCGGACCGCAGCTCTTCTTCATGACCCTGAGTTGACACAGACTCCCATTTCGCCAGGTTTCGGCTACGGCGAGTGAGTTTGAAGCATGACCGGGGTCTTGTGGCAAGTCCCCCCATGCGCTATATGTTTATTACGGAGAGAGTCGGTCATCCGCACGGTGGCGCGTATTCGAGCCCCGGAAAGTACCTCTCCCACTCCTCCCTCGTGATCCTCGGCGTCGCCAACCGGCAGATCTCCTCGCCCACCCGATCCGTGTTCGTCTGCCACAGCTGCACACCGCTGCTCCCGATCGCGAGCGTCTGCCCGTCGTCCCGGTAAGCCACCGAGTTGACCGTCGCGGCGAACCCGGTGAGCTGCGCGCGCTCCACCGGGTTCCGGGGATCGGCGAGGTCCCAGACCCGCACCGTCCGGAACGCCGACGCAGCCAGTTCCCGCCCCGCCGGGCCGAACGCGAGATGCCCGACGCCTTCGGGGTTGCCGCCCAGTTTCGCCAGCCGCACGGCGTGCGCGCGATCGGCGATGTCCCACAGGTAGACGTTCCGGTCGCTGCTGCCCGCGGCGACGGTCCGGCCGTCGGGACTGAGCGCCATCTTGAACAGGGCGCCGGCGTCGGGCCGCAGGGTCGACACCAGACTCGGCCGCTTCGGATCGGCGACGTCCCACAAGGTCACCGCCGACGAGCTGAGACCTTGGCTGCCCACGAGCGTCCGCCCGTCGGGCGTGAACGCGAGCGACCACACCGTGCCGTCACCGACCGGGAGGGTCCGCGGCTCGGCGAACCGCTGGGGATCGCCGACGTCCCAGAGCTGGATCGGCCCGTCGTCGTGGCCGGAGGCGAACGTCTTCCCGTCCGGGCTGAACGCGAGTGAATACGTCGGCTTGACCTCGGTGGAGGCCGTCAGCTTCGGCGCCGTCGGATCGCTGATGTCCCAGCGCTGGAGCAGGAACGTCCCGGCGACGCCCGCGCCGTCGTGCGCGGCCAGCGCGAGGCTGCGCTTGTCCGGGCTGAGCGCGACGGCGGTGACCGTGGCCGGTCCGGGGAGTTTCGCGAGCTGTCGCGGGGCGCGGAGGTCGTCCATCGTCCAGAGCCGCACGTCGTCCCCGGAGGTGACGAGGATCCGCCCCTGCTCGGTGAACGTGCCGACGTTCCAGCCCGCGCTCGAGGCCAGTGCCAGTTCGCCGACGTCCTGCAACCGGACGGTCCGGTCCGCGCTGGTGGACACGATGGTCTTGCCGTCCGGGGTGAACCCGGTCCACCAGATGGCGTTCGTGTGCCCGGACAGCGGCGGCAGTTCCTTCGCCGCCGCTCCCGTGACGTCCCACACGCGCACGGACTGGTCGTCCCCCGCGGTCACCACCAGCCTGCCGCTCGGGCTGAACCCGGCCGCCCAGACCACGGCCGGGGTGGTCATCGTCGACAGCGGCCGCGGCGACGCCGGATCGGCGACGTCCCAGAGCCGGGCCGTGCGATCCCAGCTGGTGGTGATCAGCCGTCTGCCGTCCGGGCTCCACGCCGGGGTGAGCTGCAGATCCTTGTGTCCGGAAAGGACGGAGCGCCGCCGCGGCGCGGCCGGGGTGGTGACGTCCCAGAGTTCCGCCGTCCAGTTCGTGTTCGTGACCGCCAGCAGGCTGCCGTCGGGGCTGAAAGCGGCCCGGGCGAGTTGCCCGTCCGGGATCCCTCCGAGCACCACGAACGGTTTCGGCGCCCCGAGGTCGGTGACGTCGGTGAGCCGCACGGTGCGGTCGTCGGATCCGGTGACGAGCGTGCGGCCGTCGGGGCCGAAGTCGACCGAGATCACCACTTCCCGGTGCCCGGTGACGTCCGCCTTCCGCACCGGATTCCGTGGATCGGTCAGGTCCCAGAGCCGGACGGCGTGCTCCCGGGTGGCGGTCGCCAGCGCCCGTCCGTCGCGACTGAACGCGAGCGGGCCGCGAACCGCTTCCGAACCGGGCAGCGTCGACAGGAGTTCCGGACGCCGGGAATCGGCGATGGACCACACCTGCGTCGCGCGGTAGGAGTCGGAGGTGACCATGAGCCGCCCGCCCAGCACGACGGTGACGTCACCGGGGTCGAAGGTCATCCTGGTGGCGAACGGCGCCGCCATGGACGCGAGCAGACCGTCGTGGGTCTCCTGGATCGGCGCGAGCCGGTACGCGGCGAGGCTGAGTTGTGTCGACAGCGCCGGGTTCGACTCCCGTAGCGTCTTCGCGTCGACGACGGCCTTGCGCGCGAGCGCCACGTTCCGCTCATCGGTCGCGGTGTTCCCGGCGTCGACGGCGTACACGACGGCCACGACCGCGAGGATCAGCAGCACGTGGAGGAGCGCGACAAGCCTTCGCAGCCTCCGTGTCCGTTTGCGGCCGACAGCGGTCTCCTCGGCTTCCGCGTCGAGTCCGGCCCGGAGGAACTCCTGCTCGCGCGTGCTCAACGCGTCCGGCGCCCTGGCCGCCCATTCGGCCGCGAGACCCAGCCGCGTACCGCGGTAGAGGCTGCCCTTGTCGCGATCCAGCGACTCCCAAAGGTCGGTCGCCTCGGCCAGCTGACGATGCAGCCGATGTCCTTCGCGGTCCTCCGCGAGCCAGTCGCGTAACCGGGGCCAGCCGCGGATCAAGGCTTCATGGGCGATCTCGACGCCGTCGCGGTCGAGGACCAGCAGACGCGCGTCGGCGAGGCGTCCGAGGACCTCCGTCGTCGCGGGATCTTCGTCGAGCTCGCGCCGGTTGAGACGGCGCTTCGTGTCTTCGGTGCCTTCGCCGAGCGCGGTCAGCCGCAGGAAGATCTGCCGGACGAGGGCCTGCCTGTCCGGCTCCAGATCCGTGTACACCGCCTCCGCGGTCTGCGCGATCGCGTTGAGGATCCCGCCCGCCGACTCGTACGCCGCGCTGGTCAGCGTGATCCCCTGCCGCCGCCGCCAGGTCTCCAGCAGCGCGTGCGAGACCAGCGGGAGCATCGCGGGCTGGCCGGTGGCGTCGGCGACGAGCGTCGTGACCAGCGCCGCCTCGACCCGGCAGCCCGCGCGGACGGCGGGTTCGACGATCGCGGTGCGGAGTTCGTCGGCGGTCATCGGGCCGACCATCACCTGTGCGTCGGTGAGGGCCTCCACGAGACCCGCGTGACGGCAGAGGTGACCGTAGAAGTCCGCGCGGACACCGAGGACGACCCGGGTCCCGTGCTCGTCGCTCGCGAGCTCCAGCAGCGCGTCGATGAAGGCGGTGCGCTCGCCTTCGTCGTGACAGAGCGCGTAAAGCTCCTCGAACTGGTCGACGATCAGCAGCCGCCCCGCGACGGCACAGTCCTCTTCGAGCGGATGAGCTCCAGGCGTGCGAAGGTCGACCGGGCGTTCGCTCGACGGCGCCAGCCCGGCTCGCAGGACGGACGACTTTCCCGACCCCGAGGCGCCGAAGACGCCGACGAGCCGTCGTTCCGCGAGCTTGCCGGTCAGCTCGGCGACCAGCCGCTCACGGCCGAAGAACCGGTCGGCGTCGGTCGCTTGGAACGCGGCCAGGCCCAGATACGGGAGCTCGGTGTCGTCGCGTTCGCCGTCGGCCGCGGCGAGCCCGGCGGCGACGGCGCGCCAGCGCTCCTCCCACGCCGGGAGATCCCCGCCGCACGCGGTGACGTACGCGGACGTCACCGCGAGCCCCGGCAGCTTCCGGCCTCCCGCCGCCTCGGAAAGGGCGGCGGCCGAGTAGCCCGCGCGAGCGGCGAGGTCCCGGTACGTCGGCCCGCCCGCCTTCTCGCGGAGCAGGCGAAGATCCGCCGCGAACCTCACGACGACGTCGTCACCCGGCCCCAGCGGGCGCTCGCGTCTCGGCACCAGGCCCCCCTGATCGTCGAAGCGTTATCGAATGGTCATTGTTCACCCAAAACGGCCGGACACTGTACAAAAGTTCTGCGCTACAACCGATGGCGTGCCGATTCGAACCCAAGTGGTGAGCGTGGTCTTCGCGGGTGTCCCCGAGCCGCCCGAGTCCTCGGAACTGGAAGTGGTCGCCTATACCCCTGACGAACGCGAAGCGGTCTGGCACGCCACCGTGCTGCGCCCGGACGTCCTCGTCCTGTCCGTTCACCCGCCCGCGCTCGACGGGCTCGCCGTGACCCGCGAGCTGGCGTCGCGCGTGCCGGAAACCGCCGTGCTCGCGCTGACCCCGCCCGGCGACGGCGAACTCGGTGTCGCCGCGATGCTCGCGGGTGCCCGCGGCGTCCTGTCGCGGACCGCCGGCCACGCGGACCTGGTCCGGTTCATCCGCGGGGTCGCGGCGGGCGCGGTCGTGTTCGGCGAACGCGCGGCGGACCGGCTCTACGGCCTGCTGGCCGCCTCCGAGCCGGTCCGGATGTTCCCGCGGCTGACCTCACGCGAGCACGAAGTGCTGGACCTCCTGGCGGGCGGGTTGACGATCACGCAGGTGGCACGGCAATTGGGGCTCGCTCCCAAGACCGTGCGCAACGTGGTCTCGTCGATTCACGCGAAGGCCGGCACCGTCGATCGCGAGGTGCTGCTCGGCCAGGCGCGCAACGCCGGGCTCGGGCGTCACTCGTAACTGCGGGGCGTCCAGACGATCCCGTTCTCGGAACGGGTCTTCGACGAACCCACGATCAGCAGGCAGCGCATGTCCACCTCCGCCGGATCGAGCGTGCCGAGGGTGACCACGCGGACGTCCTCCTCGGGACCGCCGACGTCACGGGCGACGACGACCGGCGTCTCCGGCGCGCGGTGCCGGAGCAGGACGTCGCGGGCCTGCGCGAGCTGCGTGGTCCGGGTGCGGGAGGCCGGGTTGTACAGCGCGAGCACGAGATCCGCCGCCCCCGCCGCGTCGAGCCGCCGTTCGATGATCTCCCACGGCTTGAGCCGGTCGGACAGCGAAAGCACGCAGTAGTCGTGGCCCAGCGGCGCGCCGACCCGGGACGCGGCCGCCTGCGCGGCGGTCACCCCCGGCACGATCCGCACCCGCGTCCCCGTGCCGTGCCCGGCGGCGAGCTGCTCCAGCACCGCCGACGCCATCGCGAACACGCCGGGATCGCCCGAGGACACCACCGCGACCTTGGCGCCGTTCGCGGCCAGTTCCAGCGCTTCGACGGCACGTTCGGCCTCGACGCGGTTGCCCGACGCGTGCCGCTGCTGGCCCGCGCGCTGCGGTACCCGCGCGACATACGGGCCGTAGCCGACGACGTGCTCCGCCGCGGCCAGTTCCTCGGCCGCTTCAGGGGTCAGCCAGCCGGGGCCCGCCGGGCCGAGACCGACGACCACGACCTCGCCACCGGTGTGCGTTTCGGTCTTTCGCGGGCTCTCCGGTTCGTCGGCGAGCCGGGACGCGTAGGCCGGGCTGGGCAGCAGCGCCAGCGAGAAGTACGGCACCGACTCCGGGTCGACGTCGGCGAACGGCTCGACGCGCTGCGCCTGCCAGGTCGCGCGTTCGATGTAGAAGGCGTCGTCCAGCTTCCCGGCCTCGGCCAGCGCCTCGCGGACGTTGCCGAACGTACGGCCGAGTTTGAGCACCGCGGCGGCCTGCGTGTCGGCGAGGCGGCGCGCGAGTTCCGGCGCGGGCAGGGTCCCGGGCAGGATGGTGAGGACCTCGTCGCGCTGCACCAGCGGGCGGCCGAGCACCGACGACGCCGCGCTGACCGACGTCACGCCGGGCACGACGGTCGCCTCGTAGCGGTCGGCGAGCCGTTCGTGCATGTACATGTAGGAGCCGTAGAAGAACGGGTCGCCTTCGCAGAGCACGACGACGTCACGTCCGGCGTCGAGATGTTCGGCGAGCCTTTTCGCGCTGAGCTCGTAGAAATCGGCGATGGCGCCTTCGTAGCCGCCGGGATGGTCGGTGGTCTCGGTGGTGACCGGGTAGACCAGCTTCTCTTCGAGCTGACCGTCGCGCAGGTACGGCTCGGCGACCGAACGCGCGATGCTCCGGCCGTGCCGGGCGCTGTGATAGGCGATGACGTCGGCCTCGCCGATCAGCCGCGCGGCCTTCACCGTCATCAGTTCGGGGTCACCGGGCCCGAGCCCGACACCCCAGAGTTTCCCGGGCCCGCTCATTCGACCTCACTCGCCATCGCGTTGATCGCGGCGACGGCCATCGCGCTGCCGCCACGGCGTCCGTGCACCACCAGGTACGGCGCGGGCGCCCGCTCGGCGAGCTCCACTTTGGACTCGGCGGCGCCGACGAACCCGACCGGGACCCCGATGATCGCCGCCGGGGCACCGACCCCTTCGTCGAGCAGTTCCAGCAGGCGGAACAACGCGGTGGGCGCGTTGCCGATCGCCACCACGGAACCGGGCAGCTTGTCGCGCCACAGCTCCAGCGCGGCCGCAGACCGGGTGGTGCCCATCCGCTCGGCCAGCCCCGGCACCTTCGGGTCGGACAGCGTGCACAGCACCTCGTTGGCGGAAGGCAAACGTTTGCGGGTCACCCCGGACGCGATCATGTTGGCGTCGCAGAGGATCGGCGCGCCCGCCTCGAGCGCGGCGCGGCCGGATTCCACCACGTCCAGGCTGTAGCGGAGGTCGTCGACCAGGTCGACCATCCCGCAGGCGTGGATCATCCGCACGGCCAGCACCGCGACGTCGTCGGGCAGGATCGCGAGATCCGCCTCCTCGCGGATGGTGGCGAACGAATGCCGGTAGATCTCGGCACCGTCCCGGAGGTAGTCGATCACTGCTTTCCCTTCACTTCGGCACTGCCCTTCCGCGCCAACGTCCCGGCCAGCTCGCCGACCGGGACGAACTCCCCGTCGACCAGGTAACCGTCCTCTGTCGCGAGCACGTCGACGTGCTCGCGCGCGGGTTTTCCGCACCGCCGTTCACATCCGGCGAAATGGGCCATCGGGGTCCGGCCGACCCGTGCCGCGTCGGCCCGGACGTCGGCGAGCGACTTCGCGCAGCCCGGACGGCCGATACAGGCGCTGATCCCGAGCGACGGCGTGTCCGGATCGGTGATCAGACCGGCGTCGTCGTCCAGCGTGCCGAGGACCAGGATCGAGCGCCACGGCGTCACCACCGCGTTGCCCGCCTTCGCGATCGCGCGCGCCTGCCCGGTGGTCAGACGGCCGAAGACCGGCGCGACTCCGAAGGCGTCACCGATGCGCCCGATGGGCAGACCCGGGTTCGTGTCGAAGACCCGCGGTTCTTCCTTTTCGCCCGGGATGTCCCGAAGAAGTGGTCGTGTGCCGGGAAGTTCGCCGATCCGCCAGGCGGTTCCCCTGATGCGGAGGAAAGCGCGTGCGACCGAGATCAGCGTCTCGACGGCGTGCTCCTCGGTGACGCGCAGGCCGGTGTCGGCGCCGTCGAGCAGCAGCGCGCCGTCACGCCAGCAGACGTCGGCGCCCTCCCCCGCGACGTCGCCGCGGCCGCCGTCGAGGGCGAAGAGGAAACGTCCGGGGAGTTCGGCCAGCTCGGGAACGGCGCACAGGGCCCTGTCGAGCGCCGGGGCGAGCCGTTGGGCGACGTCGCTCAGGGGCGAGGCGAGGATGTTGCGGACGCGTTCGTGCGGCGGCGAAGGCAGGAGTCCGGCCGCGGAAAGCCTGGCCGCGAGGCCGGGACGGGTGACGCCGCGGAGCTGGATGTTGCCGCGAGAGGTCAGGTGGAGCGCGCCGTCCCCGAGGTCGTCGGCGGCGTCCGCGAGAGCCCCGAGCTGGTCTTTCGTGATGGCCCCGCCGGGCAGCCGGATCCGGGCGAGCGGACCGTCCGCCGCGTCGTGCGTGGCGAAAACACCGGGGCACGCGTCGGCTCGGACACGCGTGCTCGTGGACATGCGCTCACTGTAGATGGCGACCTGGAGCGAGAGTACCTCTCAGATCATATGTAGTAGATGTGCTACATTCAGTCGCAGCACTGAGATGGGGGTGACCAATGAGAGATCCACAAGACGTGATGATCTCCGTCAAAGATCTCCGGATGCGCTACGGAACGAACGACGTCCTCCACGGCGTCGACTTCACCGCGCACCGTGGCGAGGTGATCTGCCTGCTGGGTCCCAACGGGGCGGGCAAGACCACGACGATCGAGATCCTCGAAGGCTTCCGGATGCGCTCGGAAGGCGAGGTCAGCGTGCTGGGCGTCGACCCGGCGCACGCGGACGAGAACTGGAGGGCGCGGCTGGGGGTCGTCCTCCAGGCCTGGCGTGACCACGCGAAGTGGCGGGTGCGGGAACTGCTGGAGCACCTCGGCGGCTACTACGCGCCGTATTCCACCGACCGCATCAAGCGGCCGTGGGATCCGGACGAACTGGTCGCCGCGGTCGGGCTGACCGCGCACGCGGACAAGAAGGTCCGGATGCTCTCGGGCGGGCAGCGGCGCAGGCTGGACGTCGCGATCGGCATCGTCGGCCGTCCGGAACTGCTGTTCCTCGACGAGCCGACCGCCGGACTCGACCCGGAGGCGCGGCGCGAGTTCCACGAACTCGTGCACCGGCTGACCGATGACGACGACACGACGATCCTGCTGACCACGCACGACCTCGACGAGGCCGAGAAGCTGGCCGACCGGATCCTGATCCTGAACCACGGCCGGATCGTCGCCGACGGTTCCGCCGACGCGCTGAGCAGGCAGATCGCCGGCGAGGCCGAGGTGCGCTGGACGCTGGACGGCCAGCGGTTCGTGCACTCGACGACGGAATCGACGAAGTACGTGCACGAACTGTTCAAGCAGCACGGGGACGCCATCGGCGACCTCGAGGTCCGGCGGGCGTCGCTCGAGGACACCTACATGACCCTGGTCCGCCAGGCGGAATCCCCGCTCACGGAGGTGGATGCGCGATGAACCCGGTTCAGCACAGCGTGCGGCTGGGCATCCGGCGAGGCTGGCTCGAAGCCCGCCAGATGATGACCAACAGCGAAGACCTGTTCAACACCTTCCTCTTCCCGGCGATCTTCGTCGTCGTCATGTTCTTCATGCGCGACGCGAAACTGCCGGGCATGGAGTTCTCGCTCGGCGCCGCCACCGTGCCGAGCGTGCTGGGCGCGTCGATCGTGTTCAGCGGCATGCTCGGCATGGCGGGCATCCTCGCCGTCGAACGCGAGGACGGCACGCTCCTGCGTGCCAAGGCGACGCCGAACGGCATGATCGGCTACCTCGTCGGCAAGGTCGTCACGGTGTCCTTCAGCACGGTCATCGGGATCCTGCTGGTGCTGATCCCCAGCCTGATCCTGTTCGACGGCATCGCGCCCGGCGGGTGGGCGTCGTGGCTGGGCCTGCTGTGGGTGCTGGTGCTCGGCCTGCTCGCCACCATGCCGATCGGCGCGATCTTCGGCTCACTGACCACGAACGCGCGCAGCATCGGCCTGATCATGCTGCCCACCCTGGGAATCGGCGCGATCTCGGGGATCTTCTACCCGATCACCGCACTGCCGGAATGGCTGCAGTACATCGGGCAGGTGTTCCCGATGTACTGGCTCGGCCTCGGCATGCGCTCGGCGCTGCTGCCGGACTCGACGGTGATGATCGAGATCGGGCAGTCTTGGCGGCCATGGGAGACCCTCGGCGTACTGACCGCGTGGACCGTGATCGGATTGGTACTGGCCCCGGTCGTCCTTCGGCGCATGGCGCGGCGTGAGTCCGGGTCCTCGGTGGCGGCACGACGGGAAAAGGCGATGCAGCGAATTGGCTAGTTCATGAGCGAGGTCGTTTACAACCGGATCGCGATGCTACGGGCGGAACGGGGCATCTCCCGCCGCGAGCTCGCCGATGCGCTGGGCGTGCACTACCAGACCATCGGCTATCTCGAACGCGGCGAGTACAGCCCGAGCCTCTACCTCGCACTGCGGATCGCGGCATTCTTCGAGGTGGCGGTGGAGATCATCTTCTCCACCGCCCCCTTCCCGCGGATCGGCGACTCCTCTTCGGAGCGTTCGGCGTGAACCTGGTGGAGCGGGCGCACGCGCACGCCGTCCGGCTGGGACGGGACCGGGTCGGCGGGGAGGAACTCCTGCTCGCCATTTTGGACGATGGCGTCGGGTATGCACTTCCCGGCGCCTTGGGGATTTCCCGCGATGTCCTCGTGTGGCAACTGGAGAAAGCGCCCGCTTCCGACGTCGCCGCGGGCACCGAGTCGGGTTTCGCGGTCACCGCCGAAGTCCGCGAAGTGCTGCGGCACGACGGCTTCCTCGAGATGCTCGCCGCGTTGTCGTCGGCCGGTGGCGGAGTGACTCGCGTGCTGGGCGAACACGGTGTGACGGAAGAGCAGGTTCGCGAGGCCTACGCCCGGATCTGGGCTCCGCTGCTCGACAAGAACGCCGTTTGGGGTACTCCGGCTTCCCCTGCTCGTGGCCCTGCCGATCCGCCGCCCGAGATCGACCTGCTCAGCGACCAGATCGCCGAGCACCGGCGACGCAAGGAAGCGGCTGTCGACGCGCAGGAGTACGCCCAGGCGGCGATCGTGCGCGACGCGGAGAAGGAGGTCGTCCGCCTGCGGTCCCGGCTTATCCGGGAGTGGGCCGGGACGGTCGATCCGGTGGATCTCGCCGAGGCGGTCGTTTCACTGCGGGAGCAGGTCGCGAGACTTCAGGAGCTTCGCGATTAGTCGACTAAATGCGGTGACTGAGTTTCGGTGTCGCGCCGGGTAGCGGTGGCTACCTGCTGAAATCACCCCATGGTGGTGAATGTGCGGGCTTTTGGAGCCCTCGGCATGCCCGCACCACGCAAACCCGGGTACCCAGCCGAGCGGGGAAGATTCCGGACGTTCAACGTCCTAAATCCTCCCCACTCGCCCCTGGCCGAAGTACGTGATGGCCCCCTTCCTTGCGCTAGACGCAAGGAAGGGGGCCATCACGTACTTCAGGGCGACCACAGGGCCGGACCAGGGTCGGTCCGGTTGGCCGACCCAGCACTCACCCCAGCCCACCACCTGCCGGACACATCACCTTGACTCCCGCCGGACCGCACCGGAGAGTGAGCGTGAACCCACGCGTCGGCAGAGGGAGGAACCCGGTGAGAGTCCGGGGCGGTCCCGCCACTGTCACCCCTCCCAGCCACGAGAGGGGAAGCCAGGAACTCCGGCCGTCGCGACCGCACGACCCGGGGCGCGGACACCCCGAGTGAGGACTGCCGTGATCCTGCTTCTGTCCACATCGGACACCGACCTGCTCAGCGCCCGCGCCGGCGAGGCCGACTACCGGCTGGCCAACCCAGCCCGGCTCGACCTGGCCGAGTTGCCCGCTCTGCTCGACGGCGCCCAGATCGTCGTCGTCCGGATCCTCGGATCCGAGCGGAGCTGGCAGGAGGGGCTCGACACGGTCCGCGCGAGTGGCGCGCACGTGGTCGTCCTCGGCGGCGAGCAGACGCCGGACGCGCAGCTCATGAAGCTCTCGACGGTTCCGGCGGGCACCGCGGCCGAGGCTCACGCGTACCTCGCGCAGGGCGGGCCGGAGAACCTCACCCAGCTGCACCGCTTCCTCAGCGACACGCTCCTGCTCACCGGCGACGGCTTCGAGCCGCCCAAGGTGCAGCCGCTGTGGGGAGTCCTCCAGCGAGAAAACACCCGCGCCGAGGGTCCGGTCATCGCGATCCTCTACTACCGCGCGCATCACCTGTCCGGGAACACCGAGTTCGTCCACAGCCTCTCCGACGCCATCGAGGACGCCGGGGGCCGCGCGCTCCCGATCCACTGCGCGTCCCTGCGCACCCGCGAGCCGGAGATGATGGCCGAGCTGGCCAAGGCCGACGCGCTCCTGGTGACCGTGCTGGCCGCCGGCGGCACCAAACCCTCCGAGGTCGGGGCGGGCGGGGACGACGAGGCGTGGGACGTCTCCGAGATGGCCGCGCTCGACATCCCGATTCTCCAGGCCCTCTGCCTCACCAGCGACCGCGAGACCTGGTCGCAGAACGACGACGGCCTCTCCCCGCTCGACGCGGGCAACCAGATGGCCGTTCCCGAGTTCGACGGCCGCCTCATCACCGTCCCGTTCTCGTTCAAGGAGATCGACGACGACGGTCTCCCCAAGTACGTGCCGGACGCCGAGCGCGCGTCCCGGGTCGCCAAGATCGCGCTCGCCCACGCCCGCCTGCGGCACACGCCGCCGCCGGAACGCCGCATCGCGCTGATGCTGTCCGCGTACCCGACCAAGCATTCCCGCGTCGGCAACGCCGTCGGCCTCGACACGCCGGCGTCCGCGATCGAGTTGCTGCGCCGCATGCGCGACCGGGGTTACGACCTCGGCGAGGACCCGTTCCCCGGCGTCGAGCCCACCGGGACCGACCAGCCCGACGGTGACGCGCTGATCCACGCGCTCATCGCCGCGGGCGGCCAGGATCCGGAGTGGCTGACGGAAGAACAGCTGTCCGGCAACCCGATCCGCGTCCCGGCCGACAAGTACCGCGAGTGGTTCGCCGCGCTGCCAGCGGAACTGCGCGAGGGGATGGAGGAGCACTGGGGTCCCGCTCCCGGTGAGCTTTACGTCGACAACGGCGACATCGTGCTCGCGTCCCTGCAGTCCGGCAACGTCATCCTGATGATCCAGCCGCCTCGCGGGTTCGGCGAGAACCCGGTGGCGATCTACCACAATCCGGACCTCCCGCCGAGCCACCATTATCTCGCCGCGTACCGCTGGCTGGAGGAGGAGTTCGGCGCGCACGCCGTCGTCCACCTCGGCAAACACGGTTCGCTGGAGTGGCTTCCCGGCAAGACCGCCGGTCTCTCGGACTCCTGCGCGCCGGACGCCGTCCTCGGCAACCTGCCGCTGATCTACCCGTTCCTGATCAACGATCCCGGCGAGGGCGCGCAGGCTAAACGGCGCGCGCACGCCACGATCGTCGACCATCTGATCCCGCCGATGGCCCGCGCCGAGAGCTACGGCGACATGGCCCGCCTGGAACAGCTTCTCGACGAGCACGCCAACATCGCCGCGATGGACCCGGCGAAACTGCCCGCGGTCCGCGCGCAGATCTGGACGCTCATCCAGGCCGCGAAGCTCGACCACGACCTCGGTGTCGAGGAACGCCCGCACGACGCGGAGTTCGACGACTTCCTGCTGCACATCGACGGCTGGCTGTGCGAGGTCAAGGACGCCCAGATCCGCGACGGCCTCCACATCCTCGGTGCCGCGCCGGAAGGCGAGGCCAGGATCAACCTCGTGCTGGCGATGCTGCGCGCCCAGCAGATGTGGGGCGGCAAGCAGGGCGCGGTTCCCGGACTGCGTTCCGCGTTGGGCCTCAAGGAGAACAGCGACGCGCCACTGTCCGAAGTGGACGCCATCGAGCAGAAGGCCCGGTCGCTCGTCGAGGCGATGGAGGCCCGTGACTGGTCCCCCGCCGCCGTCGCCGAGGTCGTCGCCGACGTCCCGGAACACCAGGACGTCGCCCGCGTGCTGACCTTCGCGGCCACCGAGATCGTGCCGCGCCTGGCGGGCACCGGCGCCGAGATCGACGCCGTGCTCCACGCCCTCGACGGCGGCTACATCCCGGCGGGCCCCAGCGGGTCTCCCCTGCGCGGCCTGATCAACGTGCTGCCGACCGGCCGCAACTTCTACACCGTCGACCCGAAGGCCATCCCGAGCCGTCTCGCGTGGGAGACCGGGCAGGCGCTCGCCGACTCGCTTCTCCGCCGCTACCAGGAGGACACGGGCGACTGGCCACGTTCGGTCGGCCTCTCGGTGTGGGGCACGTCGGCCATGCGCACGTCGGGTGACGACGCCGCGGAAGTCCTGGCCCTGCTGGGTGTCCAGCCGGTCTGGGACGAGGCGTCACGCCGCGTCACCGGGATCGAGGCCATCTCGCTCGCCGAACTCGGCCGCCCGCGCATCGACGTCACCGTCCGGATCAGCGGCTTCTTCCGCGACGCCTTCCCGCACGTCATCGCCCTGATGGACGACGCCGTGCGCCTGGTCGCAAATCTGGACGAACCGGACGAACAGAACTTCGTCCGCGCCCACACCCGCGCGGATCTGGCCGCGCACGGTGACGAACGCCGGGCCACCACGAGGATCTTCGGCTCCAAGCCCGGCGCGTACGGCGCGGGCCTGCTGCCGCTGATGGATTCCGGGAACTGGCGCGACGACAAGGATCTCGCCGAGGTCTACGCGGTCTGGGGCGGCTTCGCCTACGGCCGCGATCTCGACGGCAGGCCCGCGCGCGAGGACATGGAGAACTCGTACAAACGGATCGTGGTCGCGGCCAAGAACACCGACACCCGCGAGCACGACATCGCCGATTCCGACGACTACTTCCAGTACCACGGCGGGATGATCGCGACGGTCCGCGCGCTCACCGGCACCGCGCCCGCGTCCTACGTCGGCGACAGCACCACGCCGGACGCGGTCCGCACCCGCACCCTCGGCGAGGAGACCGCCCGGGTCTTCCGTGCCCGCGTGGTCAACCCGCGCTGGCTGGCGGCGATGCGCAAGCACGGTTACAAGGGTGCTTTCGAGCTGGCGGCGACGGTCGACTACCTCTTCGGTTTCGACGCCACCGCCGGGGTCGTCGGAGACTGGATGTACGAAAAGCTCACCGAGTCCTACGTGCTCGACGAGGTCAACCAGGAGTTCCTGCGCCAAGCCAACCCGTGGGCGTTGCGCGGCATCATCGAGCGGCTGAACGAAGCCGCCGATCGGGGGCTCTGGGCGGAGCCGGACGCCGACCTTTTGGCTCAGCTGCGCGAGGTCTACCTATCGCTGGAGGGGGACCTCGAATCCTGACATCACCCGCTGGAGCGCGGTCATGGCCCGCCCGGCGGTACCACTGTCGTATGCGCAGAACTTAGCGTGACAGGGCGGTGGGATGACAACGATCGGGAGGACAGCGATGATCAAGCGTCTGTTGAAGGTCGTGCTTCGCCACGGTTGCTGCTCGGCGTGCACCGGTCAGGGCTGCGGCTGCTGCGACGCCTGCAAGTAGGTCAGGGGCGGACACCCGGGATGTGGGTGTTCGCGCGGCGGACGTCGGCGGCGAGGGCAGGCACCTCGACCACCCGGCGTCCGGCCGCTTCCAGCGTTTCGGCGCCGACGCAGTCGACGAACACCGACGGCTCGCGCCAGGCGAACACGACGCGGGGAATTCCGGCGTCGAGGATGAGCTGGGTGCAGCTCCGCGGATGTGACGTCCGGGAGCTGCACGGCTCCAGCGACGTGTACATGGTCGCGTCCGCCAGTCTCGGGTCCCCTGGTTCGAGTTTGGCGAGCGCGGCTTCTTCCGCGTGGTTGTTAGGATCGCCGTCGCCCGAGTAACCGGTGGAGATCACTTCGCCGTCGGCGCCGGTGATGACCGCGCCGACGCGGAAGGTGCGCGGCGGGCAGTTCTCGGCCAGCGCGATGGCCTCGCGCAGCCGCAGAATGTCCACTTCGGACGGTTCCGGCGTCGCGTGGTACTCCAGGACGGCGATGTCACCCAGCCGAGTGCTGTCGACCAGGGTGAGCCCGCGAGGAAACGCGCCCGGACCGGTGAACCGAGGCGCGCGCGGATCGCCGACGAAGAACGGCGCGACCGCCAGGTGCAGTTCGTCGACGAGTCCCTCGGTGAGGAACTGGGTGTGGATCGCGCCGCCGCCTTCGACCATCAGCCGCCGGATGCCGCGCGCGTGCAGGTCGGCCAGCATTTCCCGCAGGCCCGCCAGTTCGACGACGGTCGCCTTCACGCCCGTGACGACACCGGGCGGCGCGTAGACCAGCTTCTCCGCGTCCCCGACGGTGAAGAACTGTGCCGCCGGATCGAGCGAGCCGCTCCGGGTGAGCGTGACCTTGACCGGCTGTTCCGGACGCCCGGCCGCGACCCGCTCGGCGACCAGTTCCGGCGAACGGACCAGCAGCCGGGGATTGTCCGCGCGGACCGTGTTCGCGCCGACGAGGATCGCGTCCGACGCCGCGCGCAGGCCGTCCACTCTGGCCCAGTCGTCCTGGCTGGACAGCACCAGCCGGGTGTCGGTCGCGTCGTCGAGGTAGCCGTCCAGCGAGACCGCGGCGGACAGCAGGACGTGGGGGCGTTCGGTCACGCCGCCAGTATGCCCCGGCCGGTCGCGGGTCGCCGAGGTGACAGACTGTCTCTCGGGCGTCGGGCTTGTGCCAGGTCCTCGATTACCGAAATTCGGTGACGGCGGCGGCAGCCACAAGATCCAGAACTGTCGGTGAGGGATCGTAGGTTCGTCGGGTGGACACTTACCGAGCCACCGCTGTGGCGCTACTTGAGGAAATCACCGACCCCGACAACCTGAAGGCCATCAATACCGCCGTGGATTCGTTGGAAGACAACGAATCCGTCGCCCTCGCGCAAGCGGCGTCGGTGGGGATCGCCCGGCTGGTCGCCGCCGCCGAGGCGTTGACCACCAGGCTGCCCCGCACCCTTGGCTTGATGGACAAGGGTCAGGTGGACGGGTTCGGCGCGATGAAAGTCGTCACGGCCACCGCGTGGCTGTCAGACGAGCACGCGCTCGCCGCTGATGCCCTGCTGGAAGACCGGTTGCCCGGTAAGAATGCCGAGCTGCGAGCAGGCCCGCGAAAGCACTCTGGACCAGCTTCGCGCCGACGTCGCCCTCGACCTCTTGTTGGGCGGCACCGGCGGGAAAAGTGAACGCGCCGAAGTATTCCTTTATATGGACCTCTTCACCTACCTCGGCCTCAACGACGAACCGACGGAAATGGCCGGACACGGCCACATCCCGGCGTCGCTGGCGCGGCACATCGCGAGCGGACCCAACACGGTGCTGCGGCGGATCATCACCGACCCGCTGTCAGGCCAGGTCGCGGATCTCGGCCGGGACCGGTATCGACCGACGGCCGGTCTTGACGAGTTCGTCCGAGTCCGCGACCGCGAATGCCGGAGACCAGGGTGCCACCGGCCAGGCCTACGACAGCAAGCCTCGGCCGCTGCACACACCCCGCACCGAGGAACCATCGTTCTGACTCCGTTGCCACGAAACGGCCACCGGCCTCTGGCACCGACTGGCTGCCCCCGCTAAATCGGTCGCACCGGGACCGCCGCCCGGCTACGGTGGTCCGGTGATCTTCTGAGACGAACCTGCGCCCTCATCCCACCTCCTTCGCAGGGAGTCTCATGTCTTCTTCCTTGACGTTTTCCGACGTCACCTTCACCTGGCCCGACGGTGTCCCGGTGTTCGAGCGCCTTTCGCTCACCATCGGGGCCGGCCGCACCGGCCTGGTCGGCACCAACGGATCCGGCAAGTCCACGCTCCTGCGCCTGCTCGCGGGCAGGCTGAAGGCCACCACGGGCTCTGTCACCGCACCGGGCGAGCTCGGGTACCTGCCGCAGAACCTCGCCCTCGACACCGGCCGCCGCGTCGACGACGTGCTGGGCGTCACCGCGATCCGCGCGGCGATCAGGGCCGTCGAGAGCGGCGCCGCCACCGAGGAG
This sequence comes from Amycolatopsis sp. lyj-90, assembly GCF_046549035.1. NCBI lineage: Bacteria > Bacillati > Actinomycetota > Actinomycetes > Pseudonocardiales > Pseudonocardiaceae > Amycolatopsis > Amycolatopsis sp. lyj-90. The sequence goes on along the minus strand of NZ_JAJPWP010000008.1, from coordinate 312,894 downwards.
CACTTCGCCGCCATCGGCGACAACTGGGACGTCGAGGAACGCATCCGCGCGATCCTCGATCGGCTCGGGCTGGGTGCCGTCCGCCTCGACCAGCGGGCGGGTGAGCTGTCCGGCGGCGAACTCACGCTGCTCGGGCTGGCCGCCCTGCTCCTGCGGCGGCCCGCCGCGCTGCTGCTCGACGAACCCACGAACAACCTCGACCTGCGGGCACGCGAACTCGTGCATCGCGAGGTGGAGGGCTGGAGCGGGATTCTCGTGGTGGTCTCCCACGACCGCGAACTGCTCCGGCTGGTCGACCGGATCGTCGAGGTCCGCGACCGCGAGGTGACCACGTACGGCGGCAACCTCGAGGACTACGAGCACGCCGTCGAGGTCGCCCAGGAAGCCGCGCGCAGACACGTGCGAGCGGCAGAAGCGTGCGTCAAACGCCAGAAGCGGGAGTTGATCGAGGCCGGGACCACCCTCGCCCGGCGCGCCCGCTACGGCCAGAAGATGTGGGACCAGAAACGCGAACCGAAGGGACGGATGCGCAAACGCCAGGAGGACGCGCAGATCGCCGCCGGCAAGTACCGGAACCTGCACACCGACCGGCTGGAGGACGCCGTCAAAGCGCTGAAGGCCGCCGAGGAGCTGGTGCGCGAGGACGCCGAGATCCGCGTCGAGCTGCCGGAGACGACGGTCGCGCGGGGAACGGACGTGCTCCGGATCGACGCCGAACCCCGGTTCGGCCCGCCGGTGAACCTGCACGTCATGGGCCCCGAGCGGATCGCGCTAGTCGGCCCGAACGGGTCGGGGAAGACGACCCTGCTCCGCACGATCACCGGCGAGCTCCCGCCGCGCTCGGGCGAAGTGCGGCTGTTCGTCCCCAGCAGGCTGCTCCCCCAGCGGATCGACATCCTCGACGACACTATGTCCATTGTGGACAATGTGCGCCTGGTCGCGCCGTCGCTCACGGACAACGAGATCCGCGCGAGGCTGGCGCGGTTCCTGTTCCGTGGCAAGGCGGCCGACCGTGAGGTGGCGTCGTTGTCCGGCGGGGAACGGTTCCGGGCGGCGCTGGCGGCGCTGCTGCTGACCGAACCCACGCCGAAACTGCTGCTGCTCGACGAGCCGACGAACAACCTCGACCTGGCGAGCGTGCGGCGGCTCACCGAAGCGTTGCTGGCCTATCGGGGCACGCTGATCGTGGCGAGCCACGACCGGCCGTTCCTGAAGGACATCGGCATCACGAGATGGCTGGAGCGGTAAAGCCTCGTGAGTGGTAAGGGCGGTTCTAACCGTCCTTACCACTCACGAGGTCCTAGGCGTCGAAGTCCACGGTGACGGCTTCGGACACCGGCACCGACTGGCAGGTGAGCACGAACCCGGCGTCCACTTCGGCCTTCTCCAGTGCGAAGTTGCGCCGCATGTCCACCTTGCCGTCGCAGATCTTCGCCCGGCAGGTCCCGCACACCCCGCCCTTGCAGGCGAAGGGCAGGTCCGGGCGGTACTTCTGCGCGCCGTCGAGCAGGGAGGAGTTGCGCGGCAGCGTCATCGTCGTCGACCGGCCGTCGAGCACCAGCGTGACCTCGCTGGAAGAGCCCACGACGGCCGGGTCGACGTGGTGCACCGGCTCCGGCGGAGTGTCCACATAGAACAGTTCCTGGTGGATGTTCTCGTCGGCGACGTCCAGCGAGCGAAGGAGTTCCTGGGCGCCGGTCACCATTTCGAACGGTCCGCACAGCCACCAGTGCGCCACGTCTTCGACCGGGATCAGCACGGTGCACAGGCGCCGCAGCTTCTCGGCGTCGAGGCGGCCGGTGAACAGTTCGGCCTCGCGCGGCTCGCGGGAGAGCACGTGGACGAGTTCGAGCCGCGCGGGGTAACGGTCCTTCAGGTCCGCGAGGTCGTCGGCGAACATGACCGTGTCCGTGCGCCGGTTGCCGTAGAGCACGGTCACCGTCGCGTCGGAATCGCTCAGCAGCGAGGACGCGATCGACAGGACCGGCGTGATGCCGGAGCCCGCCGCGATCAGCACGTGGTGCCCGGCCGCTTCCAGATCAGGGCTGAAGTTGCCGGTGGGCGCGGCGACCTCGACCTCGTCGCCGGGCTTGACGTCACGCACCAGCCACGACGAGAACAGCCCGCCCGGCACCTCGCGCACGCCGACCCGCGGCGCCGCACCGGCGGGCGCGCAGATCGAGTAGGAGCGGCGCTCGTCGCGGCCGTCGACCTCGCGGCGCAGGGTCAGCGATTGGCCCGCCTTGAAACGGAAGGTCTCCGCGAGGTCTTCGGGCACGTCGAAGGTCACCGCGACGGCGTCGTCGCACAGGCGCTGGACGTCGGACACCTTCAGGGTGTGGAAACCCGTGCGGCGGAGAGTGGCAGTCACTAGATCTCCTTGACGTGTTCGAACGGTTCGAGGCAGAACCGGCAGCGGCGCAAGGCTTTGCACGCCGTCGCGCTGAACCGGGACTGCTCCTCGGTGTCCGCGGAACCGCAGTGTGGGCAGCGGACCGACGACACCGGCGGGCTCAGCGTGAGCGGGATCGGACCGGTTCGGACCGGCGCCGCTCCGGGCGGCGCGATGCCTGCTTCGGCGAGTTTCCGTTTGCCGTCTTCGGTGATCCAGTCGGTGGACCAAGCTGGCTGCAGGACCGTGCGGACCTCGACCTCGCCGTAACCCGCACCGGTGAGCGCGTGGACGAGGTCGTCGCGCATGGTGTCCATCGCCGGGCAGCCGGTGTAGGTAGGGGTGATCGCGACGACCACCCGGCCGTCGGATTCGGACACTTCACGCAGCACGCCGAGATCGGCGAGGGTGAGCATCGGCAGTTCCGGATCGGTGACCGTGGCCGCCACGGCGTACGCGGTCACCATGTCGCGTCCGGGTGTTCCCTGGCGACGCTCTGCAGCTCCGCCAGCAGGAAGCCCATCCGCTCAGTGTGCACGCCGTCGCGGCCCATCCGGCCGGAGACCCCGGCGAGCGCGCCGATCTCAGGGCGGTCCAGGGTCGCGGCGGCGAGCACCTGGTCGAGGATCGCGTCGAACTCGGGCCGCAGCGACGGTGCCTCGACGAACTCGACCTCGTGCGCCGTGAACAGCTCCCCGACGTACGGCCAGACCGCGTCGAGTCCTTCCTGCATGCGGGAACGGGACAACTCGGTCCCGTCGCCCAGCCGGACGGCCCACTGTGCCGCGTAGTCGCGGTGGTAAGCGACTTCCTTGACACCCTTGTCCGCGATGGCCGCGAGCACCGGGTCCACAGAGGACTGGAGGCGCTGCAGCAAAGCGAGCCGCCAGATGGAGAACACCAGCATCCGCGCGATCAAGTGCCCGAAGTGCCCGCCTTCGAGTTCGGCGAGCCGGACGTTGCGGTACTCCTGCTCGCTCCGAAAGAAGGCGTAGGAGTCCTCAGAGCGCTCGCTCCCGTCGGCCTTGCCGGCGCGGGCGAGCAGCAGCCGCGCCTGCCCCAGCAGGTCGAGCGCGATGTTGGCGATCGCGACCTCGTCCTCGAGTTCGGGCGCGTTCGTGCACCACTCCTGCAGCCGGTGCGAGAAGATCAGCGCGTCGTCGCCGAGCATCAGGCAGTAGGCCGCCAGCCGCGCACCGTCCACACCGGACGGCACCGAAGTGTCCACTCCAGACAGTGGATCCTCGAATCCGGTGCCGAAGGCCCAGCGCGCGTCGTTTTCCTCGGTGATCGCCTCGTAGGCGTTGTCGAAGCTCATGTCAGATGTGCGGAACGTTGTCGGGGATGTCGTAGAACGTCGGGTGCCGGTACACCTTGTCGCCGCTGGGCGCGAAGAACGGGTCCTTCTCGTCCGGCGAGGACGCGGTGATGTCCGACGCGCGCACGACCCAGATCGACACGCCCTCGTTGCGGCGGGTGTACAGATCCCGCGCGTGGTGCAGCGCCATCTCGTCGTCCGCCGCGTGCAGTGAACCCACGTGCACGTGGTTCAGGCCGCGCTTGCCCCGGACGAACACCTCGTACAACGGCCAGTCGTGCTTCATCACGAAGCCCCTTTCTTGGCGGCGTGGGCGGCCGCTGCCTCGCGCACCCATGCGCCGTCTTCCTGGGCCCGCCGCCGGTGCGCGACGCGCTGGGCGTTGCAGGGGCCGTTGCCCTTCAACACGTTCTTGAACTCGTCCCAGTCGACGGCGCCGAAGTCGTAGTGCCCGCGTTCGGCGTTCCACTTCAGATCCGGGTCCGGGAAGGTGACGCCCAGCGCCTCGGCCTGCGGGATGGACATGTCGACAAAGCGCTGGCGCAGCTCGTCGTTGGTGTGCCGCTTGACCTTCCACGCCATCGACTGCGCGGTGTTCGGCGAATCCGCGTCCGGCGGGCCGAACATCATCAGCGACGGCCACCACCAGCGGTTCACCGCCTCCTGCACCATGGCGCGCTGCTTTTCGGTGCCGCGCATCATCGTCATCAGGAGTTCGAAGCCCTGCCGCTGATGGAAGGACTCCTCCTTGCAGATGCGGATCATGGCGCGGGCGTACGGCCCGTACGAGCTGCGGCACAACGGGACCTGGTTGCAGATCGCCGCGCCGTCGACCAGCCAGCCGACCACGCCGACGTCGGCGAAGGTCAGCGTCGGGTAGTTGAAGATCGACGAGTACTTCTGCTTGCCGTTGATCAGCTTGTCGGTCAGATCCGCGCGGTCGGCGCCGAGCGTGGCCGCGGCCGAGTACAGGTACAGCCCGTGCCCGGCCTCGTCCTGGACCTTGGCGAGCAGGATCGCCTTGCGCCGCAAGGAAGGTGCGCGCGTGATCCAGTTGCCCTCGGGCTGCATGCCGATGATCTCCGAATGCGCGTGCTGCGCGATCTGGCGGATCATCGTCTTGCGGTAGCCCTCGGGCACCCAGTCGCGCGGTTCGACGCGCTGGTCGCGCTCGATGGTGTGCTCGAAGTGCCGTTCGAGGTCTTCCTCGGGCAACGTGGCCGTCATGACTGCTCCTTCGCCACCAGGGTCAGCACGTCGTACTTGGCCACCGAGTCACCGTCGGCGTTGGTGACGTCGGCGTCCCAGCGGACCTCGCCGTACTCCTGGTCGATGCGCGGGGTGATCTGCTTGGCGGTCAGGGTCACCGTGAGGGTGTCACCGACCTTGACCGGGGTGAGGAACCGCAGGTTCTCCAGGCCGTAGTTGGCCAGGACCGGGCCGGGTTCCGGCGAGACGAACAGGCCGGCGGCGAACGAGACCACGAGATACCCGTGCGCCACGATCCCGCCGAACAGCGGGTTCGCCGCCGCGGCCTCGGGATCGGTGTGGGCGTAGAAGGTGTCGCCGGTGAACTCGGCGAAGTGGTCGACGTCGGACTGCAGGACCTCGCGCGGCCCGGCGACGACGGAGTCACCGATCTTCAGCTCCGCCAAGGACTTCCGGAACGGGTGGACGTCGCCTTCGGTACGCGGGGCGCCGGTGACCCAGCGGCCGGTGACCGTGCTGAGCACCTTCGGGCTGCCCTGGACCGCCGTGCGCTGCATGTGGTGCAGCACGCCGCGGACGCCGCCCATCTCCTCGCCGCCACCGGCGCGGCCGGGTCCGCCGTGCACCAGCTGCGGCATCGGCGAACCGTGGCCCGTCGACTCCTTGGCGTCGTCGGCGTCCAGCACCAGCAGGCGGCCGTGGTACGGCGCGACACCGAGGACGACCTCGCGCGCGAACTCGGCGTCGGCGGTGACGATCGAGCCGACCAGGCTGCCGCCACCGCGAGCGGCGAGCTCGATGACCTGCTCGGTCGAGGTGTACGGCATCAGCGTCGACACCGGGCCGAACGCCTCGACCTCGTGCGGCTCGGAACGTTCCGGGTCGGCCTTCAGCAGCACCGGCGAGATGAACGCGCCCCGTTCGGCGTCCGCGCCGACGACCTCGACCTGCTCGGGGTCACCGAAGACGATCGTGCCGACGTCCAGCAGCGCCTTGAGCGACCGCCGGACCTCCTCACGCTGCTCCAGGCTCGCCAGGGCACCCATCCGGACCCCCTCGGCGGTGGGGTTGCCGACGACGGTCTTCGCCAGCCGCGCGCTCGCGGCCTCGGCGACGGCGTCCAGCAGGTCCGCGGGCACGAAGGCGCGACGGATCGCGGTGCACTTCTGGCCTGCCTTGACGGTCATCTCGGTGGTGAGCTGCTTGACGAAGAGGTCGAACTCGGTGGTGCCGGGTTTGGCGTCCGGGCCGAGGATCGACAGGTTCAGCGAGTCGGCCTCGGCGTTGAACCGGACGGAGTTGCGCACGATCGCCGGGTGCGCGCGGAGCTTCTGCGCGGTGGACGCGGAGCCGGTGAACGAGACGAGGTCCTGCGCGGTGACGTGGTCGAGCAGGTCGCCGACGCTGCCCGCGACGAACTGCAGCGTGCCCTCGGGCAGGATGCCGGACTCGATGATGATCTCGACCAGCCGCGCGGTCAGGTACGCGGTCTGGCTGGCCGGCTTGATCAGGCTCGGCACGCCGGCGAGGAACGCGGGCGCGAACTTCTCCAGCGGGCCCCAGACCGGGAAGTTGAAGGCGTTGATCTGGACGGCGACGCCGCGCAGCGGGACGGCGATGTGCTGGGCGACGAACGTGCCGCCCTTGCTCAGCGGCTCGACGTTGCCGTCCACGTAGACGGTGTCGTTGGGCAGTTCGCGCTTGCCCTTGCTGGAGTAGGCGAACAGGACGCCGATGCCGCCGTCGATGTCGACCATCGAGTCGCCCTTGGTCGCGCCGGTCCGCGCCGAGAGCGCGTACAGCTCGTCGCGATGTTCGCGCAGGTGCGAGGCCAGGGCCTTCAGCAACGCGGCGCGCTGGTGGAAGGTCAGCTCACGCAGGGCGGGGCCACCGGTGCGGCGGCCGTACTCCAGCGCGGCGGCGAAGTCGATGCCGTCGGACGAGACCCGGGCGACCTCTTCACCGGTCGAGGCGTCGTGCAGCGGTACGCCGTCTTTTTCCGCCGTGTGCCATCCGCCGGAGACGTAGCTGCGCAGCAATGCCATGGGGCGACCCTTCATGGTGGACTGGATACTTGACTGAATTACAGACCGTCCGTTCAGTAATTCACTGTAGCTCGTGCCCCGGCACTTGCAAACCCCCGGACGGCGGCGGACCCTTGACATCTGCGCGACGTCGCGCCTTTACTGGCGACACCCTTTAACAACCGTCCATTCGGTCAGTAACTCACGAGGCGGTGCCTTGACTACCAACGCGGCCCACGCGATGTTCACCGGCGACCGGGCGTCGAACGCGCTGGGCATCGAGCTGATCGAGGCCGCCGAAGGGCACGCGGTCGCCTCCATGAAGATCACCGAGACGATGGTGAACGGCCACGACATCGCGCACGGCGGCTATGTCTTCCTGCTGGCCGACACGACGTTCGCCTGCGCCTGCAACAGCCATGGCCCGGTCACCGTCGCCTCCGGCGCGGAGATCTCCTTCGTCGCCGCCGGACGGCTCGGCGACCACCTCATCGCCACCGCCACCGAGCGGACCCGTTACGGCCGCAACGGCATCTACGACGTCACCGTGCACCGGGAGACCCCCGACGGGCCGGAGGTCGTCGCCGAATTCCGCGGCCGCAGCCGCACCATCCAGAAGGCATGACGATGACTTTCAGCGACGACGCCGAGAACCTGACCATCGACGAACTCCAGGCGCTTCAGCTGAGCCGCCTCCGGTGGACGCTGCGGCACGCCTACGACAACGTGCCGTTCTACACCCGGAAGTTCGACGAGGCGGGCGTTCACCCGGACGACTGCAAGACGCTGGAAGACCTGGCGAAGTTCCCCTTCACCACCAAGCAGGACCTGCGCGACAACTATCCGTTCGGCATGTTCGCCGTCCCGGAGTCGCAGGTCAGCCGGATCCACGCGTCCAGCGGCACCACCGGCAAGCCGACCGTCGTCGGCTACACCGCCGAGGACATCGACACCTGGGCGACGGTGATGGCGCGGTCGATCCGCGCGGCGGGCGGACGGCCGGGCGACAAGGTCCACGTGGCCTACGGCTACGGCCTGTTCACCGGCGGGCTCGGCGCGCACTACGGCGCCGAGAAACTGGGCTGCACGGTGATTCCGGCGTCCGGCGGGATGACCGCGCGCCAGGTGCAGATCATCACCGACTTCAAACCCGAGATCATCATGGTGACGCCGTCGTACATGCTCACGCTGCTCGACGAGTTCGAGCGGCAGGGCATCGACCCGCAGTCGAGTTCGCTCAAGGTCGGCATCTTCGGCGCGGAGCCGTGGACCGAGCAGATGCGCACGGAGATCGAGGAGCGCGTCGGCATCGACGCCGTCGACATCTACGGCCTGTCCGAGGTGATGGGCCCCGGCGTCGCGCAGGAATGCGTCGAGACCAAGGACGGGCTGCACATCTGGGAGGACCACTTCTACCCCGAGGTGATCGACCCGTTCACCGAGAAACCCGTCGACGACACCGGCGAACTGCTGTTCACCTCGCTCACCAAACAGGCGCTGCCGATCATCCGGTACCGCACGCGCGACCTCACCCGGCTGCTGCCCGGCACCGCGCGGCCGTCGTACCGGCGGATGGAGAAGGTGACCGGGCGCAGCGATGACATGATCATCCTGCGTGGCGTCAACGTCTTCCCCACGCAGATCGAGGAAGTCGTGCTGGTCACCCCCGCGCTCGCGCCGCATTTCCAGCTGATCCGGTCCACGAAGGGCCGGATGGACACCCTGACCGTCCGCGTCGAAGCACGCCCGGACGCGACGGCCGAGCAGCGCGACCAGGCCGCCGCCCGGCTCGTCGCCGGGGTCAAGGACGGGGTCGGCGTGAGCGTCGGCGTCGAGGTCGTCGACCCGGACACGCTGGAGCGATCACTGGGCAAGATGCGCCGCGTCCTCGACGAGCGGAACCGCGGGTGACCACCCCCGCCCGCCGGGGGCGCCCCGGTTACGACCTCGAGTCGCTGCTGCAGGTCGCGGTCAAACTGTTCAACGAACGCGGCTACGACGGCACCAGCATGGAGGACCTCTCCCGCAAGCTCGGCATCACGAAATCCGCCATCTACCACCACGTCCCGAGCAAGGAAGAGCTGCTGCGGCTCGCCGTCGACCGCGCGCTGAACGGCCTGTTCGCCGTCGCCGCGGAGACGGAATCCTTCGAGGGCAGGGCGATCGAGAAGCTGGAGCATCTGGTGCGGGGCAGTGTCCTCGTGCTGGTCGAGCAGCTGCCGTTCGTGACGCTGCTGCTGCGGGTGCGGGGCAACACCAAGATCGAGCGGGCGGCGCTGGCGCGGCGGCGCGAATTCGACCGGCTGGTGACGGAACTGGTGAAACGGGCCGAGACCGAGGGCGACGTGCGGCCCGACATCGATCCCGCGGTCACCGCGCGGCTGCTGTACGGCATGGTGAACTCGCTGATCGAGTGGTACCGGCCGCGCCGGGGTTCGGCGGGCACGGAACTGGCGGACGCGGTGTGCAAGATCGCTTTCGACGGCCTGCGGACCCAGTAGCCGTCGAGGCGGGCTGAAGGCCCCCTTCCCCTCATGCGACGCGGTGAAGGGCCCTTTCCCCTCGTCGGATGCGGGGAAAGGCCCCTTCAGCTACTCCCCCGCGGCTTGGGGCCATTGCCGCCAACCGGCGACGCAGCAGGCCCGTGGAGGATTCTCGAGTGCCCCCAATGCGGCATTGGAGTCGCTCAGTGTCCCCAATGCCGCATTGGGGACACGCTGCGCCGGATTCGCACAGCTGGCCCGCGAAAGCCTCTCGAGTACCCGAGCGGGTGTAGCGTGTCTACTCCCCCGCGGCTTGGGGCGGACGCCTCGCCTGCCAGATCAGCGCGTCCCGCAACTGCTGGATGAGCTGTTCGTCGTCGGCCTCCGACGGATCGACACCGAGCGGGATCCAGCGTTCGCCGACCTCGTCGCCGTTCTCGAAACTGGTGATCACGATCCCCGCGTACGAGACGCGTTCGTCTCCGCTGTCACCCTCGATCAGGACGTCGCGCTTCTGCAGCCGCACACTGACCCACCGGCCGACACGGCGCACCGGATCGCGTTCAGCACTGGTCATTCGTCCCTACCCATGACACCCGGTCCCCCCGCCCCCAACGTCGCCTCGAAGGCCCCAGGGGTTACCTGCGGGTTGTTCCGAATGAATAACGGCAGGCGCTCACCTGAAACGGTTACGCTCGGCCCATGAGCACCGATCCGGAAACCCGGCGGCGCCGCCTCGAACCGGCCGCCCGGCGTGCCGAGATCCTCGCCGCGGCCCGGCGGCTGTTCGGCGCGGGCACGTACGCCTCGATTTCGACCTCGGACATCGCGAAAGCGGCCGGGGTGGCCCGGCCGCTGATCAACCACTACTTCGGCGGCAAACGCGAGCTGTACCTGGAAGTCGTCCGGCAGATGATGATCGTGCCGGCGCCGGTGATCGAGAACCTGCCCGACACCTCCGCCGAAGAGCGGCTCGCGATCAGCGTCCGGCACTGGATCGAGGTCGTCGAGCGCAACGAGCAGGCCTGGCTGACCGCGATCGGCCAGGAGGCCGTCGGCCGTGATCCGGACATCGAGCGGATCATGCTGGAGGGTGACGAGATCGCCGCCGACCGCGTGCTCGCGGCCGCGCTGATGAGCGACATCACCGAAGGCCGTGAGGAACTCCGCGCGATGATCCGGTCTTACGGCGGGATGTTGCGCGCCGCGTCACGCGAGTGGCTGATCCGCGGCACGCTCGACCGGGAGGAACTTCGGGTCTTCCTCACCGATTCGATCCTGCACCTGCTGCGCGTCACCTACCCGGCCGTGCTCGCAACGCGTTCCGCCGGGCATAGGCCGCCGGCGTCATCCCCTTCCAGCGTTTGAAGGCGTAGATGAAACTCGACGCCTCGGCGTAGCCCAGCCGCAGCGCGACGTCCTCCACGCTGAGCGCCCCGGTGTCGAGCATCTCCTCCGCCAGCGCTTGGCGGACCTCGTCCAGCAGTGCCCGGTAGCCGGTCCCGGCCTCGAACAGCCGCCGTCGCAGGGTCCGGGGGCTGAGCGCGAGACGCCGCGCGACCTCCTCCATCCCGGCGTCGACCCCGCCGAGCCGCACCAGCCGTTCCCGCACCTGCTGGGCGATCCCGGACCGCTCCCGCTTCCGTGACACCAGCAGATCGCATTGCGCGGCGCAGACCGCGACCGTCTGGTCGTTGGCCTGCGGCAGCGGTCTGTCGAGGAAGACCGGGTCCAGGGTGGCGACGTGGGACGGCGCGGAGAACGATGGCGCCAGCCCGAAGGTCCGCACGTATTCGTCCACAGTGGAGGGTTTGTCGTGCCGGAAGGCCAAGGAGCGCAGGGAAATTTCCGGCAGGATGTCGCGCATGACGGTGTGGATGGCACCGAGATCGCGCAGGACGAGGAAGCGGGCGACGTCGCCCGGCACGCGGCTGTCGTCCATCGCCAGCGCGAGCCGTCCGGCCTCGACGGTCACGTGCGGGATGCAGAAGGTGAAACTCAGGTCCAGGTACCGCAGGGCGAAGCGCATCGCGTCACCCAATGTCGGGCTGCTGATGCAGGCGAAACCGAAGATGCCGAACGCGCTGACGCGGTACCGCCTGCTCAGCCGCAGCGCGATGTCGTCCCCGCCACCGAGCCCGCGGGCCAGCTCACGGACCACCGCGAGTTCCTGCCGGGCATCGACCTGGCCGTCCACGGGGGCGTGCTCGTAGGACTCCAGTCCTTTGATGCCGTTCTCGGCAGCGAAGCGGGCCATGAGCACGATGCTCGCCGTGCCGCGCGGGTAGTCCCAGTCCCGGATCACCGGCGGCGGTAGTTCCATGGCCGGGATTATGGATCCCCTGGCAACGATCGGCGCATTGAGGACCGTAACTGTCCTTGATCCTGTTTAAGGTGAGCCCCATGTCCGACACGTTGAGCAGGCGCGCCCTGAACCGCGCCATGCTGGACCGGCAGCTGCTGCTCCGGCGTTCGAAGATGACCGCGCTCGAAGCGGTCGAGCATCTCGCCGGGTTGCAGGCGCAGGCACCGAACCCGCCGTACTTCGCGCTCTGGACCCGCCTGCACGGCTTCCGCCAGGAAGACCTGGCGAACCTGCTGCTGGACAAGAGCGTCGTGCGGATCGCGCTCATGCGCGGCACGGTCCATCTGGTGACGCCGTCGGACGCGCTGGCGTGGCGGCCCATCGTGCAGCCCCTCTACGACCGCTCGGTGACCGGCAACACCCAGTTCGGCCCCGACATCAAGGACCTCGACCACCAGGAGATCGCCCGCACCGCCCGCAAACTGCTCAGCGAGCGGCCGCTTTCGGCGGCGGGTCTCGGCGCGGAACTGACGAAGCAGTGGGAGGGCGTGGCGCCGTCGTCGCTGGTGCACGTCGCGCGGGCGCTGCTGCCGCTCGTGCAGGTCCCGCCGCGGGGTGTGTGGGGCAAGTCCGGGCAGCCGACGTATCAGACCACCGGGGATTGGCTCGGCGCCGAACCGGACGCGACGCCGTCGCCGGAAGCGATGTTCCGGCGCTATCTGGCCGCGTTCGGCCCCGCCAGTGTCCAGGACGCGCAGGCGTGGGCGGGGATCACGAAACTCGGCGACGTCGCCGAGCGGCTGCGTCCGGAGCTGCGGACGTTCCGCGACGAGAACGGGCGCGAGCTGTTCGACCTCGAGGACGCGCCGCGCCCGGATCCGGACACTCCCGCGCCCGCCCGGCTGCTGGGGCCGTTCGACCAGACCGTGCTGTCCTACGCCGACCGGACCCGGGTGATCAGCGACGAGCACCGCAAGGTCGTCATCACGCAGAACGGCCTGGTCAAGGGCACCATCCTGGTCGACGGATCCGTGAAGGGTTTCTGGGAGATCAAGGCGGCGAAGAAGGCCGCTTCCGTGGTGATCACGCCGTTCGAGCGTGTCCCGAAGCGCGATCTCGACACCCTCGAAAGCTCCGCCCACCGCCTCCTGACCTGGGCCCACCCCAACGCCGAAACCCACACGGTGCAACTCGCGGGGAGGGGCGTGGCCGGAAATCTCGATTGAGTGGCCGCTCGTGTACTTCCGGACGGGGTGTGGGCTGCGTAACTTCGATCGGCATGGGCAAGACGAGCGTGCTGATCGTGGGGACGGGATTCGGCGGGGTCGGGACGGCGATCGAGCTCAAACGCGCCGGCTTCGACGACTTCACCATCCTGGAGAGCGCGGACGAGCCGGGCGGCGTCTGGCGGGAGAACACGTACCCGGGCGCGGGCTGTGACATCCCGTCGCCGCTGTACTCGTTCTCCTACGAGCCCAATCCCGACTGGCCGAAGCGGTTCTCGCTGCAACCCGACATCCACGAGTACCTCAAACGCGTGGTGCGCCGCTACGGGCTCGAACCGCACATCCGCTTCGGCACCCGCGTCACCGGCGCGGCCTTCGACGAGGACCGCGGGCTCTGGCGGGTCGAGACCGCGGGCGGCGAGACCTACGAGGCGACCGTTTTCGTTCCCGCCGTCGGACAGCTTTCGCGGCCGGTCCAGCCGGACATCCCCGGCCAGGACACCTTCGAAGGCGCCAGTTTCCACTCCGCGCGCTGGGATCACGACGTCGACCTGCGCGGCAAGAAGGTCGCGGTGATCGGCACCGGCGCGAGCGCGATCCAGTTCGTGCCCGAGGTCCAGCGCCAGGCGGGCGAGCTGACGGTGTTCCAGCGCACCGCGCCGTACATCATGGCCAAACGGGACACCCGCTACCGGCGCTGGCAGCAACGGCTGTTCCGGCATCTCCCGGCCACGCAGCTGCTCGGCAGGCTCCGGATCTTCCTGCTCGCCGAGTACGCGACCTACGCGATGACCGAACATCCCTTCCTGGCCAAGGTCTTCGAACTGCGGACGGCCCAGTTGCGCCGTCGTCACATCAAGGACCGGGCGCTGCGCGAGAAACTCACCCCGGACTACCCGCTGGGCTGCAAGCGGATCCTGTTCACCAACGAGTACTTGCCCGCGCTCGCCCAGCACAACGTCGCCGTGGAGACGCGGCACATCAGCGCGATCACGCCGTCCGGGGTGCTCACCGAGGACGGCGTCGAGCACGAGGCCGACGTCATCGTCTACGGAACCGGCTTCGCGGCGACGGACTTCCTCGGCGAGCTCAAGGTGGAAGGTCTCGGCGGCAGGTCGCTGTCCGACGCGTGGAAGGGCGGCGCGCGGGCGTACCTCGGCATGACCGTTCCGGGTTTCCCGAACCTGTTCTGCGTCTACGGGCCCAACACGAACCTCGGCGCGGGCTCCATCATCTACATGATCGAACGGCAGGCCCGCTACATCCGCCAGGCCGTCGAGCATCTCGCCCGGCCCGAGGTGTCCTATATGGACGTCGTACCGGAGGTCGAGCAGCGCTACGACGAGGAGGTCCAGCGACGGCTCGGCCGGAGTGTCTGGTCGGCCTGCGCCAGCTGGTACCGCCAGGAGAACGGCCGGGTGAGCACGAACTGGCCGGGCCTGGTGACCGAGTACGACCGTCGCACGAAGACGCTCGACCTCGGCGACTACCGGACGGCGGGACCGCGATGAACTACGACGTGCTGGTGATCGGCTCCGGGTTCGGCGGCAGCGTGACCGCGTTGCGGCTCACCGAGAAGGGCTATCGCGTCGGCGTGCTGGAGACGGGCCGCCGGTTCGCCGACGACGAGTTCGCGAAGACCTCGTGGCGGCTGCGGAAATATTTGTGGGCCCCGAAACTGGGCTGTTACGGCATCCAACGGCTGACCCTGCTGAAGAACACTTTCGTCCTGAGCGGCGCGGGCGTCGGCGGCGGCTCGCTCGTCTACGCGAACACGCTCTACGAACCCCCGGACACCTTCTACGAAGACCCGCAGTGGGCGCACATCACCGACTGGAAGGCCGAACTCGCCCCGCACTACGACCAGGCGAAACGGATGCTGGGCGTGGTGGAGAACCCACTGGTCACCCCGGCCGACCGCGTACTGCGCGAGGTCGCCGAGGACATGGGCATCGCGCACACCTACCGGCCGACGCCGGTCGGGGTCTACTTCGGCAAGCGCGACACCGACCCGTTCTTCGGGGGCGAAGGCCCTCGGCGGACGCCGTGCACGCACTGCGGTGAATGCATGACCGGCTGCCGGGTCGGCGCGAAGAACACGACCGTCAAGAACTATCTGTACCTGGCGGAAAAAGCGGGTGCGGAAGTCCATCCGCTGACCACCGCGGTGTCGGTGCGGCCGATCGACGGCGGCTACGCGGTCGACACCGTCCGGACCGGGCGCTGGCTGCGCAAACGCAAGCGGACCTTCACCGCCGGGCAGGTCGTGTTCGCCGCCGCTTCCCTGGGCACGCAACGGCTTCTGCATTCACTGAGAGATTCCGGCACGTTGCCGAACCTGTCGCCGCGGCTGGGCTTGCTCGCCAGGACGAACTCCGAGGCCGTCCTCGCCGCGCGATCCCTGCGCGACGACACCGACTTCACTCGCGGCGTCGCGATCACGTCGTCGATCCACCCGGACGCGGTGACCCATGTCGAGCCGGTGCGGTACGGCAAGGGCAGCAACTTCATGGGCCTGCTGACGACGGTGCTCGTCGATGCCGAACCCGGCAAGCGCCGCTGGGTACTGGGCCTGCGCGAACTGGCGCGGAACCGGCGGAACCTGGTGCGGCTGCACAACCCGCGCCGGTGGTCGGAGCGGATGGTCGGGCTGCTGGTGATGCAGACGTTGAACAATTCCGTGACCACGTACACGAAACGCGGGCTCTTCGGCCGCAAGATGACCACGAAACAGGGCATCGGCGACCCGAACCCCGAGTGGATCCCGGCCGGGCACGAGGTCACCCGGCGGGTGGCGGACAAGATCGGCGGGCTGGCGCAGGGCGCGTGGACGGATCTGGCGAACATCCCGATCACCGGGCATTTCATCGGTGGCTGCGCGATCGGCGACAGCTCCGAGACCGGCGTCGTCGATCCGTACCAGCGGGTGCACGGCCATCCGGGGCTGCACATCGCCGACGGTTCGGCGATCTCGGCGAACCTCGGGGTGAACCCGTCGCTGACCATCACCGCGCAGGCGGAACGCGCGATGTCGTTGTGGCCCAACAAGGGCGAGGCCGACCCGCGTCCGCCGCTCGGCTCGCCCTACCGGCGGCTGTCCCCCGTCACTCCGCTCAAGCCGGTCGTGCCCGCGACGGCTGCGGGAGCTTTGCGCCTCTGACCTGGAAGGGACGGGTGCCGTCGCCCGCGCGACGCCGGCACCCGCCCCGGTCTAGCGGATCATCACGGGAGGCCGGCCAGGCCCGCGCTCACCGTGTTCGACCACGCGTAGCCCTGGGAAGCGTCCCAGTTGATCGACCAGGTCATCGCGCCCCGGATCGTCGGGTACGTCGTCGTCGGCTTGAACGAACCGCAGCTCGTGCCCTTCGCCAGGCAGTTCAGCGCGTTGACCGTGTTGCCGGGTGCCTGGTAGCCGCCACCCGCCGCGGAACCGGAGGCGGGCAGGCCGAGACCGACCTGGTCGGCCCGCAGGCCGCTCTGCAGCTGGATGCAGGCCAGCGCGGTGAGGAAGTCGACCGTGCCCTGCGAGTAGACCTTCTGGTCGCAGCCGAGCATCGAGCCGCTGTTGTAGTACTGCATGTTGACGATCGTCAGGATGTCCTTGACGTTCAGCGCCAGCTTGAAGTACTCCGCCGCCGGGTTCTGCATGTCGATCGTCTGCGGCGCCATCGTGATGACCGTGCCGCCCGCCGCGTGGATGCTGCGGAGCGCCTGCGCCATGTAGGTCGCGTTGACGCCGTTCTCGAGGTCGATGTCGACGCCGTCGAAGCCGTAGGTCGCGATGAGCGACTTCATGCTGTTGGAGAAGTTCGTCGCCGCGGCCGAGGAGTCGACGCGGATCGTGCCCTTCTCACCGCCGACGGACAGGATGACCTTCTGCCCGCGTGCCTGCGCCGTCTTGATGTCGGCCTTGAACTGAGCGTCGGTGTAGCCGCCAAGCTGGCTCGACAGCCCCGAGTCGAGGGTGAAGGTGACCGCGCCCGGAGTGGCCGTCGCGTCGGCGAAGGACACCGCGATGACGTTGTACTTCGTCGGGACGTCGGCCAGCTTGAGGGCCTTCGCGCCGTTGTAGAAGTTCTGCCAGTACCCGGTGATCACGTGCTTGGGCAGGTCGCCGGGGTTCGGCTTGGTCGTCGTGGTCGTCGGCGAGCTCGACGTCGTGGTCGGCGAGGTGCTGGTGGTGGGCGACGACGTGGTCGTGGTGGGCGTCGTGGTCGGCGAGCCGCCGGGACCGTCGAGGTTGACGTCGTCCGCGAAGTACGCGGGCTGGCCGTACCAGCCGTGCAGGTAGATGTCGACGCTGGTGGTGGACGCGCCGGTGGTGAAGCTCAGCGAGAGCTGGCTCCAGCTGCCGGTGCCCGGGGTCCAGGTGTTCTTGTCCCCCGTCCCGGTGCCGGTGACGCCGAGGTAGGTGTAGCTGCCCTGCACCCACGCCGAGAGGGTGTACGCCGTGTTGGCCTTGACCGGCACGCTCTGCGAACAGCGGGCGTTGTCCTGACCGGCCGGGGTGGCGCTGAGCGCGCGGCTGCCCGAGTGGACCGGCGTGGTGACCACCGAGGACGCGCCGGTACAGGTCCAGCCGCTCGTGGTCCCGAGTTCGAAGCCCGGGTTGGTCAGGATGTTGGCGGCCGAGGCGCTGCCCGAGACCGCGAAAGTCACCCCCAGGCACACGGCCAGTGACGACAGCAGGGCGAGGAACGCGTGTTTCGGCTTGACTTTCACAGGTGGCCTCCACGAACGGGTGATGTCGGCCACATCAAAATGGACTAGACCAATACAACTGTCAAGGGTTCGGTTAGAGGAGGCCATACGAAAGTCGGCTCGGCGGAAGCGGCAGAATGCAGGGTCCGAGAGCACCCGAGGGCGGATTTCAGGAGCGTGGGAGTGAGCGTGCAGGGCCTGCAGACAGTCGAGCAGAAGATCGCCGAAGAACTCGGCGTGCGCGAGGGGCAGGTCAAGGCGGCCGTCGACCTGCTGGACGGCGGATCCACCGTGCCGTTCATCGCCCGGTACCGCAAAGAGGTCACCGGGATGCTGGACGACGCCCAGCTGCGCACACTCGAAGAACGCCTCCGCTACCTGCGGGAACTCAACGAGCGCCGGGTCGCCGTCCTGGATTCGATCCGGAGCCAGGGCAAGCTCGACGAGGCGCTCGAAGCGTCGATCATGGCGGCGGACACCAAGTCCCGCCTCGAAGACATCTACCTGCCGTACAAGCCCAAGCGGCGGACGAAGGCGATGATCGCCCGCGAGGCCGGTCTGGAGCCGCTCGCCGACGGGCTGCTGAGCGACCCGAACACCGACCCGCAGGCCGCCGCCGCGGTGTTCGTCGACGCCGACAAGGGCGTCGCGGACGCGCAGGCCGCGCTGGACGGCGCCCGCGCGATCCTCGTCGAACGCTTCGCCGAGGACGCCGACCTGATCGGCGAGCTGCGCGAGAAGATGTGGTCGCAGGGCCGCCTGGCCGCCAAGGTCCGCGACGGCAAGGCCGAAGAGGGCGCGAAGTTCTCCGACTACTTCGAGTTCTCCGAGCCCTACACCAAGCTCCCCTCCCACCGGATCCTCGCGATGTTCCGCGGCGAGAAGGAAGACATCCTCGACCTCTCGATGGAGTCGGAGGAGCCGTCCGAAGAGCCGAAGACCGGGCCGACCGACTACGAGACCCGCATCGCGCACAAGTTCGGCATCGCCAACGAAGGCCGTCCCGGCGACAAGTGGCTCGGCGACACCGTCCGCTGGGCGTGGCGCACGAAGATCCTGCTGCACCTGGGCATCGACCTGCGGATGCGGCTGCGCCAGTCGGCCGAGGACGACGCCGTCCGCGTGTTCGCCGCGAACCTGCGCGACCTGCTGCTCGCCGCCCCGGCGGGCACCCGCGCCACAATGGGCCTCGACCCGGGCTTCCGCACCGGCGTGAAGGTCGCGGTCGTCGACGACACCGGCAAGGTCGTCGGCACCCACGTGATCTACCCGCACCAGCCCGCCAACAAATGGGACCAGTCGATCGCCGAACTCGCCGCCCTGTGCGCGCGGCACAAGGTCGACCTGATCTCGATCGGCAACGGCACCGCGTCGCGCGAGACCGACAAGCTCGCCGGTGAGCTGATCAAGAAGCACCCGGAACTGAAACTGACCAAGGCCGTCGTCTCCGAGGCCGGCGCGTCGGTCTACTCGGCGTCGGCGTTCGCGTCGCAGGAACTCCCGGGCATGGACGTCTCGCTGCGCGGCGCGGTCTCGATCGCGCGGCGGCTGCAGGACCCGCTGGCGGAGCTGGTGAAGATCGACCCGAAGTCGATCGGCGTCGGGCAGTACCAGCACGACCTGTCCGAGATCTCGCTGTCGCGGTCCCTCGACGCGGTGGTCGAAGACTGTGTGAACGCGGTCGGCGTGGACGTCAACACCGCGTCGGCGCCGCTGCTGACCCGCGTCTCGGGCATCACGACGAGCCTCGCGGAGAACATCGTGGCGCACCGTGACGAGAACGGCCCGTTCAAGACGCGGACCGGGCTCAAGGAGGTCGCGCGGCTCGGCCCCAAGGCCTTCGAGCAGTGCGCGGGCTTCCTCCGCATCCCGGACGGCGACGACCCGCTCGACTCGTCCTCGGTGCACCCGGAGGCCTATCCGGTGGTGCGGCGGATCCTGTCCTCGACCGGGACCGACCTCCGCGCACTGATCGGCAACTCGCGGACGCTGCAGGCGTTGAAGCCGTCGGAATTCGTCGACGACACCTTCGGCCTCCCGACGGTGACCGACATCCTCGCCGAACTCGACAAGCCGGGCCGCGACCCGCGTCCGGCGTTCAAGACCGCGACCTTCGCCGACGGCGTCGAGAAGATCGGCGACCTCAAGCCGGGCATGCGCCTGGAAGGCGTCGTGACGAACGTGGCCGCGTTCGGCGCGTTCATCGACGTCGGCGTGCACCAGGACGGGCTCGCGCACGTCTCGGCGCTGTCGAAGAACTTCGTCAAGGACCCGCGTGAGGTCGTGAAGCCCGGCGACATCGTCAAGGTGAAGGTGCTGGAGGTCGACGTGCCGCGCAAGCGGATCTCGCTGACGCTGCGCCTGGACGACGAGCCCGGCCGTCCCGCCCGCGAGCAGGGCGGTGGCGGAGGTGGCGGCCGTGACCGCGGTCAGGGCGGTGGCGGCCAGCGCCAGGGCGGGCAGCGTCAGGGCGGCGGCAACCGCGGCGGTGGCGGCGGCAACCGCGGCGGGAACTCCGGCGGCGGGGGCGGCTCGCTGGCGGACGCGCTCCGCAAGGCCGGCTACGGCAAGTAGCTCTCAGAAGTACGTGAAGGCCCCCATCCTGTACCTAGGCGCAAGGATGGGGGCCTTCACGTACTTGGACTACGGGTTCATCGCGTAGGCACCGGAGAGGTCCCGCACCAGCGACCACACGTGGTCGAAGCGGGCCGCGTCCACGACGGGCTTACGGATCGAGGCCAGCGCGAGCGCCTGCTGCGCCTCGGTCGAGGACGACTTCCCGTGCAGGTCGATCGCGGCGACGCTGAAGTCCTGCACCAGGACACCGAAGATCTGGTCGACGACCTCGGTCTCGATCCCGGTGATCTCCGCCTGCTCCAGCACCAGCTGCCCGTAGACGACCAGCGTGAACAGCTCGGTCAGCGCGAGACCGAAGTCGAGGTCCTGCTGCTGCGCCTCGTCCGGTGTGGCGTCGGTGAACAGCTTCACCAGCGACTCGGCCTGCTCGGTGAACCGCGCGACGTTGGGGATCGCGGACGCCTTGGCGTAGGCCTCGCGCCAGTCGTGGAACCGCACCTTGGACAGCCCGCGCGCGGGGCCCTGGCGGAACAGGAATTCGTCGTCGGCCGCGTCGGAGCGCGTCGGCACCGGCTCGTAGGCCTGCGGCGCGAACAGGTACGCGGGCACGAACTTCGCGATCAGCGCGAGGTTCACCGCCACCGTGCCTTCCAGCTTCGGCAGGCCGTCGATGTCGTTCTTGGCCATCGCGAGGTAGGTGTCGGTCTCGAAACCCTTGGCCGCCACCACATCCGCGACCAGGCCGATGACCTTCTGCGCCTCGGTGGTCACCTTCATCTTGGTGATCGGGTTGAACAGCAGGTACCGGCGGTCGTCCGGGTTCGCGCTGCGGAAGTAGTCCACGGCACGGTCGGAGAACAGCTTCATCGCGACGAGCCGCGCGTACGCCTCGACGAATTCCCGGCGCACGTGCGGGAAATCGGTGACCTTCTTGCCGTAGAGCTCACGGTTGTGCGCGTGCGTGATCGCCTCGTACAGCGAGTGCGTCGACATGCCGATGCCGCCGAAGCACAGGTTGAACTTGCCGATGTTGACCGTGTTCAGCGCCGCGGAGAACGCCTCGGCGCCGACGTGCAGAATGTCCTCTTCGGACACCGGGTAGTCGTTGAGCTCGAACTCGGCGACGTACATCTGCGACGGCACGACGTTCTTCACCACGCGGTAGTTCGGGTGTTCCGAATCCGCGTAGAAGAACACGTACTGATCCGGGCCCTCGACACCGTCGATGCGGCCGAACACCGACACGGTCCGCGCGCAGTTCCCGTTGCCGATGTAGTACTTCGACCCGTTCGCGCGGTAGCCGCCGCTGCCGTCCGGGGTCAGCACGAGGTCCGACGAGTAGATGTCGGCGCCGTGCTCCTTTTCGGACAGTCCGAACGCGGCGACACCGCCGGCCGCGAGCGAGTCCGCCGCGCGTTTGCGGGCGGCCTCGTTCGCGCTCTGCCACACCGGGCCCAGGCCGAGGATGGTGACCTGCCACGGGTACCAGTAGTTCAAGCCGTAGAAACCGAGGATTTCCGACAACGCCGCGACCCGCGCGGTGTCCCAGCGCTTGTCGGGGTCGCCCTCGGCGTTGGCGCCGGGAGTGAGGAACGTCGAGAAGAGGCCTTCCTTGCCCGCGAACTCGATGAAGTCCGCGTAGAAGGTCCGCTCGTGATAGTCCTCGGTGAGCTTGCGCTTGCCACGCTGTTCGAACCACTCGATGGTGGAACGCAGCAGGCGACGCGTCTCCGGGTCGAACTGCCGTGGGTCGTACCCACCCGGGTTCAGCAACAACGCGGTCGCCTTTTCGCTCATCGTCACTCCATGGTCGCCGAAGTTACTACTCGGTAACCGTAGCGCGCCGCCTCGCCGTCCGGCCACCGAACTCGACCGAAGTCACCTCCCCGTGGTCGTTCCGCAGGAAGCGGGCGGTGGCCGCGCGAGTGTCGGCGGCCGGGGCGATCGCGTCGTCGGCGACGAAGACGGCCTCGAACGGAGGCGGCGACGGGAAGTCCTCGACGTCGGCGACCATCTGGGCCCAGAGTGCGCCGTCGCGGTCGGTGACCTCGAACGCGAGCTGCCCGGTCTCGTAGCGGCCGGTGTACTGGGCCGGCGACGGCGTCGGCCGAGGTGGCAGGCTCGCGACCGGGGGCAGGCCGACCAGGTTTTCCAGGCACCAGTCGACGACCTTCCGGCCCAGCGCCGCACCACCCGCGCTGTTGGTCAGCACGGTGACCGCGAAATCCGCCTCCGGCAGCGTGACGAACTCCGAAAGCTGCAGGTTGCTGACGTTGCCGCCGTGCCGCACGAGCCGGGCGTCCCCGTGGGTGGTGTGCAGCCAGCTCAGTCCGACCTCCTCGAACCGCAGCGCCGCCTTGCGCTGCGGTGCCCGCATGAGGTCACGGGTCGCGGCACTGAGCGGCGGCTCGCCCACCGACTCCCCGGTCAGGAAGAATCGGGCCCACTTCAGCTGGTCGGCCGCGGTGGACCACATGCCTCCGCTGGCGCTGTCCGCGCGCGTCAGGCCGACGGTGTGCGCGACGGCCTGCTCCACGTGGCCGACGGCGTGACGCCGGGTGAGCACCTCCCACGGCAGGTAGTACGACTCGGTCATGCCGAGTGGCTCCAGCAACCGGGTGCGGACGAAGTCCTCGAAGGTGCGGCCCGAGACGACCTCCGCGACGCGGCCCGCCAGCTGGAATCCGGCGTTGCAGTAGGAGAAGACCTCGCCGGGCGGGAAGATCTGCGGCAGGTCGCCGAACTGCTCGACGGCCAGGGTCAGTGCGTTGTCACCCCAGCCGGTGTCGAGGTCGACGTCGCCGAGGAACCCGGCGGAATGCGTGAGCAGATGCCGCACCGTCACCGTCTTCTGCGCCACGGGATCGGCGAGCTCGAGTTCAGGCAGGTATTCGGCGACCGGCTTGTCCAGGTCCAGCGCGCCCTCTTCGACCAGCGACAGCAACGCGGCCGCGGCGAACGTCTTGCTCGTCGAGCCGATCATGAACAGCGTTCCGGGGTCGACCGGCAGTCCGGTGTCCACACTGGACACCCCGGTGGCGAACACCGATTCTCCGCCCTGGTGCCACACCCCCACCACGGCACCGGGGACACCCGCTTCCCGCGCCCCCTCGTCGAGCAGCCCCTGCAGTTCCCGCACGTCCGACACCCGTGTCCCCTTTCGTCCCGCCCAGCGTGGCACCGTGACGAGGCCGGGGACTAGTGGAAACCGACGAACATCGGCCGCCCGCTTCGTCGGTTCCGGCTAGCCGCGACCGGGGTGCGGGCGATATCACGTAGCCCGGGAGATCACGACCAAGTACACTGGTGTTGCGGTCCGCTCAGTTCTGCCTCGGGCCGCGTTTCGTTGTCGAATGACCACGCGCCGCGACCCCCGAGGTCTGCGCCGGGCAGGACAACCGTTCCTATTCTTACGGAGACACCAGGGCGCACACGCGCCCATACGCTTATGAGCACACCTACTTTCACCGAACTCGGCCTGCCCAAGACCCTCGTGGACTCACTCGCCGAGCAGGGCGTCACCAGCCCGTTCCCGATCCAGGCCGCCACGCTGCCGCATTCGCTGGCCGGCCGGGACGTCCTGGGCCGCGGCCGCACCGGCTCCGGCAAGACCTACGGCTTCGTGCTGCCCGTCCTCGCCCGGCTCGCCGCCGGCCCGACGCGCCGCCGTCCCGGCCGCCCGCGCGCGCTGGTGCTGGCGCCGACCCGCGAACTGGCCACCCAGATCGAGGCGTCGTTCCTGCCGCTGGCGAAGCCGCTCGGTCTCAAGGTCACCACCATTTTCGGCGGCGTGAGCCCCAACCCGCAGATCACCCGGCTGCGTGACGGCGTCGACATCGTCGTCGCCTGCCCCGGCAGGCTCGCCGACCACATGCGCTCGGGTGAGGCGAAACTCGACCACATCGAGGTCACCGTGCTGGACGAGGCCGACCACATGGCCGACCTCGGCTTCCTGCCCGACGTCCGGCGCATCATGTCCGAGACCCCGGAGCGCGGGCAGCGGCTGCTGTTCTCCGCGACCCTCGACGCGGGCGTGGACGTGCTGGTCAAGCGCTTCATGCACGACCCGGTCACGCACAGCGTCGACTCGGCCCAGTCGCCGGTCTCGACCATGCAGCACCACGTGCTGCACCTGGAAGAGACCCACCGGCTGCCGGTGCTGATCGACCTCACCGCCGCGCCGGGCCGCACGCTGGTGTTCACCAGGACGAAGCACCGCGCCAAGCAGTTGACGCGCAAGCTCATGGCCTCCGGCGTGCCGGCGGTCGAACTGCACGGCAACCTCGGCCAGACCGCGCGCACGCGCAACCTGGAGGCATTCGCCTCCGGCGCGGCGAAGACGCTGGTCGCGACCGACATCGCCGCCCGCGGTATCCACGTCGACGACGTCACGCTGGTCATCCACGCCGACCCGCCGGTCGAGCACAAGGCGTACCTGCACCGCTCGGGCCGCACGGCCCGCGCCGGGGCGTCCGGCACCGTCGTCACGCTGATGACCGACGCGCAGGTCGGCGACGTCCGCGACCTCACCCGCAAGGCGGGCATCAAGCCGACCACGACGCAGCTCGGCCCCGGCCACCCGCTGCTGTCGAAGCTGGCGCCCGGCGAGCGTTCGTTCACCGCGTCGCCGCGGCGGCCGATCGTGGACACGCGCCCGAAGAAGGTCACCGCCGGTGGCGAGGCCATCCGCGGCAAGGGCGAAGAAGAAGAGCGCCCCGCCAACCGGGGCACCAGGACCGGTCGCGGTCGTGGCCCCTCGGCCGGTGGCCGGGGTGCTTCCGGCGGCGGACGGGGCCGTGGCGGCTCCTCGGAAGGCCGTTCGCGTCAGCCGAGGACCGAAGGCGACCGCCGTGGCGGCGCCTCCGCGGGTCAGGGCCGTCGTGCGGCCGAGACCACCGGGCGTCGCGAAGGCGCGCCCAAGGGCGGCGGTCAGGCCCGTCGCGGGGCCACCGACTCCCAGCCGCGCCGGGGTGGCGCCTCCGCCGGTGCCTCGAAGTCCCAGTCGCGCACTCAGTCCGGCGGCGCTCCGGCCCGCCGTGGCGGTGCCGCCGCGTTCTCCGCGGGCACCCGCGCGGGTGGCCGCCGCTCGCGCTAACGCGTGATCAACGACGTGATTCGCGTGATTGAGGCCGTAACTCGTGAGTTACGGCCTCAATCACGCTAGTGCGGGGTTCAGGCACGCGAGTCACGCTTTTGCGGCGGCGCGGGCCGCGGCGGCCGCCCGGCGCTCTTCGAAACGCGACGCCTGGGTGTCGAGGCCCTTGAGGAACTGGTCGAGCTCGTCCCGCGCCTTCTCCCCCACCTCGCCGAGCCCTTCCAGCTCGAAGACCTTCCACTGCCGCAGCAGCGGCCAGATCACCTCGTCGTGATGGATCCGCAGGTCGTAGATACCCGCCTTCGCGATCAGCGCGGCCTTCCGCACGAAGCTCGGGATCACCGCGCCCGGCATCTGGAACTGGACGACCTCGTCGGTGATGGCCCGCATCATCGCGTCGGGTGAAAGCTGCAGCGACGCCTGCACCAGGTTCCGGTAGAAGATCATGTGCAGGTTCTCGTCCATCGCCACCCGCGCGAGCAGCTTCTCGCACAACGGATCCTGCGTGTACTTGCCGGTGTTGCGGTGCGAAAGCCGCGTCGCGAGTTCCTGGAACGACACGTACGCGAAGACGTTCAGCAGTGCCTTGTCGCCGCTGTCGTACCCGGCCTGCATGGTCTGCATCCGGGC
Organism: Amycolatopsis sp. lyj-90; assembly: GCF_046549035.1. Taxonomy (NCBI): domain Bacteria; kingdom Bacillati; phylum Actinomycetota; class Actinomycetes; order Pseudonocardiales; family Pseudonocardiaceae; genus Amycolatopsis; species Amycolatopsis sp. lyj-90. The sequence continues at coordinate 286,934 of NZ_JAJPWP010000008.1, read as the reverse complement.
CCGCTCCAGCTCGACCGGGTCCACCGCGCGCGTCACCAGCAGGTAGTCGCGGATGCAGATGCCGTGACGGCCTTCTTCCGCGGTCCAGCGGTGCACCCACGTGCCCCACGCGCCGTCGCGGCCGAAAGCCCGCTCGATCTCGCGGTGGTAGCTCGGCAGGTTGTCCTCGGTGAGGAGGTTGACCTCCAGCGAGGTCCGCGCGATCGGCGACACCCGTGACTGCTCGGGATCCCAGGGCTCACCGCCCAGTTCGGCGAAGTTCTTGCCCTCGCTCCACGGCACGTACTCGTGCGGCATCCATTCCTTGGCGACCCCGAGATGCCGGTTGAGGTTCTCCTCGACCGTCCCTTCGAGCTCGAGCATCAGCCGGGTGCTTTCGGGGACCGCCATGCGTTCGTCCTTCCGGGACAACGGAAAACGTCTACCTACGACACCGTAACTTACGGTGCCGTAGGTGGACCAGGCACGGAAGGTGAACTCACAACCTGCGGCGGTCCGGTGTGACCTCAGGTCGCCGGGACCGCCGCGAGCTTCGGCACCAGCTGCTCGATCGCGTAAGGGATGCTCAGCACCGTGTTGAACGAGATCGCGGCCCCCACCGGCGGATTGTCGTAGGTGATGAACAGATCCCGCTTTCCGGCCGAGACCTTCAGCTTCCCGTACACCGGATCCGCCCGGACCCTGGCCTCCGCGCCGGTGTCGGAGTTCAGCCACACCAGGCGATCCGCGTCGAACAGGTCGAACCGTTCCGAGGTGACCTCGACGACGTTCTTCGCCGGGTCGCTCTCCGCCTTGACCGGCTCGAAGGGCCGGAAGCCCAGCTCGGTCATGAAGATCATCTTCGGGTCGGTCGTGGTGAACGCCGAGAACTTGCCCGCCTCGAAGGTGTCGGCGACGACCATCGACAGCTTCGCGAACTCGGGGTGCTCCGCCCGCGCCTTGGCGAACCGCGCGTCGATTCCCTTGATCAGGTCTTCGGCCTTCTGCGCGAGCCCCAGCGCGCGCCCCACCATCCGCGTCATCTCCTGCCACGGCGCCGCGTAGTCCTCGTACTTCGGCGGCTGCGCGACGACGGGGGCGATCTGCGAGAGCTTGTCGTACTGCTCCTTCTTCATGCCGCTGTACTGGGCGAGGATCAGCTCCGGTTTGAGCGCGGCGATCTTCTCGAGGTTGTAGTCGTCGCGCTCGCCGACGATCTCCGGCTGCTTGTCACCCCAGAGCGCCTGGGTCCACGGCCACTTCCCGTACGGCCTTTCCTTGAACCAGTCGACGGCGCCGACCGGCCGGATCCCCAGCGCCAGCACCGCGTCGTGATCGGACAGGCCGAGCGTGACGATCCGCGACGGCTGCTTCTCCACTGTGGTCGAACCGTATTTGTGCTCGACGGTCACCGGGAAGGTGCCTCGCGCCTCCGGCGGGACCAGGGTCTCGTCGACGGACGGCGAAGACCCGCATCCGGCCACCAGCAAGGACATCATCAGCGCGGTCAGGATCGCCTTGACCCGCACACCCAAATCGGACATGCGGGTAAGGCTAGCCTGGCCAAAGTCCTAAAGGGACGCCGTGAGACCACGGGCACGCAGGACCGAACGTTCCAGCGGGCGGAACACCAGCAACTCGATCCCGACGCCGACCAGCAGGATCAGGAAGATCGCCGAGATCACGCCTTCCATGCTGTTGAACGACGAGCCCTCGTTCAGGTACGCGCCGAGGCCCTTGCCCAGCGCCGGGGACAGCGCGATCAGCTCGGCGGCCATCAGCGAACGCCACGAGAACGCCCAGCCCTGCTTGAGCCCGGCCAGGAAACCGGGCAGCGCGGCGGGCAGCAGGATGTGCCGGGCAGCGGACAGCCTGCTCGCCCCCATCACCTGCCCGACCCTCGGCAGCATCGGCGGGATCTGGTCGATGCCCGAGACGAGGCCGTTCGCGATCGAAGGGACCGAGCCCAGCAGGACGACGAAGTAGATCGAAGCGTCGTTCAGCCCGAACCACAGGATCGCCGCCGGCACCCAGGCCACCGACGGAAGGCTTTGCAGCCCGGTCAGGAACGGCCCGACAGCGGCGCGGACCAGCCGGACCTTCGCCACCAGCAGGCCGAGCGGGGTCCCGATGACCACGCCGATGAGGAAGCCCAGCGCGGCGCGGTGCACCGACGTCCAGACGAACTCGAAGATCTCGCCGGTACTCGTGATGTCGACGAGTTCGTCCCACACCGCGAGCGGCGAGGGCAGCATCGTCTCGGGCCAGAACGCGGCGGCCCAAAGAATCTGCCACACCACGACTAGTAGGACCAGGAAGAGCAACGGCGGCACGAACCCGCGCAGGAACCGCTTCCCCCGGCTCTCCCGGCGTTCGCCGGTGGGCGTGTCGAGCGAGTCGAGCCCCGCGCCGACGGCTTCGTCGGCCTCCTCCGCCGCGGACACTTCAGCGTCGGGGCGGTCAAGCCGCGGCATGGGTACTGATCACCTCCCGGAGGTGACCGGTGATCTCCAGCGTCAGCTCTTCGGCGTCGGCGGCCTGGACGTCGCGCCATTCCCGCACGACCCGGCCCGGCCGCGACGAGAGCAGCACGACCCGCTGGCCGAGCCGGACGGCCTCGCGGACGTCATGGGTCACGAACAGCACCGAGGTGCCGGTGCTGCGGTAGACGCGCAGCAGTTCGCCCTGCAGGACGTCGCGGGTGATGGCGTCGAGCGCGGCGAACGGCTCGTCCATCAGCAGCAGCGACTGCTCCGGGTCACCGCCGACGCGCAGGGTCGCGGCCAGCGCCCTGGCGAGCGCGACGCGCTGCCGCATCCCGCCGGACAGTTCGTGCGGCCGCTTGTCGCCCGCGCCGCCGAGGCGAACGAGTTCGAGCAGTTCGGCCGCCTTCTCGCGGCGCTCGCTCCGGCCGAAACCGGCCAGGCGCAGCGGAAGTTCCACATTGCGGGCCGCGGTCAGCCACGGCATCAGCGCGGCTTCCTGGAACATCACCGCGGGCCGGGAGGTTTCGAGCGTGATCGAGCCGGACGTCGGCTGGTCGAGACCGGCGACCAGGTTCAGCAGCGTGCTCTTGCCGCATCCGGACGCGCCGAGCAGGCAGACGAACTCGCCGGGGGCGACCGTCAGGTCCATTCCGTCGAGGGCCACGACGGCGCGGCCGGTCGGGCCGAACGCCTTCCGGACCCCGTCCAGGCGCACGGCGACACCGGTGGACAGGCCAGGCTCCAAGGTGGTCGTCATCGCTGATCCCCTCCGGTCACTTCGTCAGCCCGGGCGCGTCCACGCCGGGCTTGCCCTGCTCCTTGAGCACGGCGTTGAGCGGGCCGAAATCGGCGAACCCCTTGAGGTCCACCGCGGACTTCACCACGCCCGCGGTCACCGAGTCCTTCGCGAGCTGGGTGAAGGTCGACGCCACGGGGTCGATGCCGAGTTCGATACCGGAGAACGCGCGGTCGAGGACGGCTTCGTTCAGTGTGCTGCCCGCGAGTGCCTTGAGTTCTCCGTTGACCACCTTCTTCGCCTCGGCGGGGTTGGTCTTCGCCCAGTCGATGGCGGCGAGTTCACCCTTGAGGATGGCGGTGACGGTCTCCGGGTGCTGCTGCAGGAATTCGCTGCGGACGATCACGACCGTGGTCGGGAACTTGCCTTCCGGCCACAGGGTCTTCTCGTCCAGGAGGACCTTCGCGCCCGCGTCCAGCACCAGCCGCGAGGACCACGGCTCCGGCAGCCAGCCGCCGTCGAGCTCGCCCTTCTTGAAGGCGTCGAAGGTCTTGGGGTTGTCGAGGTTGGTGATCTTGACGTCGGGCAGCTTCTTCTCGGCGATGAACTTCTTGAGCGCGACGTCCTGGGTGTTGGCCAGCGACGGCGTCGCGATGTTCTTGCCGGTGAGCTGCTCGGGCGTGGTGATCTCGGGCTTCACCACCAGCTGCGCGCCGCCGGTGACCGCACCGGAGACGAGCTGGATGGCACCCTTGGACTTGGTGAAGGCGTTGATCGCCGGTCCGGAGCCGATGAAGGCGATGTCGAGCGAGTTGCCGAGCAGCGCGTTGACCTCTTCGGGTCCCGCGTTGAACGTCTGGGTGGTGAGCTTCGTCGAGCCGAGCTCCTTGGCGAAGAAGCCGTTCTTGACCCCGATCAGCGCGGGCGCGTGCGTCACGTTCGGGAAGTACCCGACGCGCACCTCGCCCGCGGCGCCCTGGCTCTTCTGCTCCGGTGGCGCCGCGGCGTTCTCCGCGCGTGAACACCCCGCGATCCCACCGGCCAGGGTCAGGGCGGCGAAGGCCGCGGCCAGCAAGCGGGTTCTGTGGTGGGTGCTCACGGGGTTGTCGCCTTTCGGGGGATACAGCTCAGCCTCGGATGGTGGCCGCGAGAGTGACATGTCCGGCCGATTGACTGCATCGCCATCCGCATGACGGGATTAATCCTGCGAAACCTTGACACCAGACGAGACAGGTGTTCCACATGTCAGGACAGACGTCCCATGACCGTGACGCCCGATCGGGCGTCCTCCCGGTGTAACGGTCCGGGCCGAACGGGCGAATCACGCTTAGTGGTGAAGCACCCTCGGACCGTCGCGATGGCGGGCGTCCTGACGGCCGGCATCGGGCTGGGCGTACTGGCGATGACGCTCAAGATCGCCGACGGCACGCACACCGTGCTCGACACCACCCTGTCGACGACGACCGGGTTCCTCTTCCTGCTCGCCGGCGCCGTCGCGCACGTGCGCCGCGCCTCGAACCCCATCGGCCTGCTGATCGCGCTGGCCGGGCTCGCGCTGTTCGCCGAGGACCTGCAGTTCGCCGGGGACCCCCTCGCGCACACCGCCGGCCTGGCGCTGACCGCCGCGTCCAGCCCGGTGATCGCGCATCTCGTGCTCGCCTTCCCGCACGGGAAACTCCGGTCCCGCTGGGAGCGTGTCCTCGCCCTCTCCGCGTACGCCGTGGTCTTCGGCTCGGCGGTACTCGGCCTGCTGGTCAACGACGATCCGAAGAACCTCGCCGCGATCGCGGCCTCCCCGGAGGCCGAGCAGCTGGTCAAACGGCTGCTCGAACTGGTCGGCGCGCTGATCGGCGGCGGCGTCGTCGTGGTGCTGCTCTATCGCTGGCTCGCCGGTCGGCTTCCGCAGCGGCGGCTGCTCTCCCCGGTCGTCGCGATCGCCGTGATCGGCGCGGTGAGCACCACGGTCGGCAGCGCGCTCGGCTCCGGGCATCCGGTCTCCGAACCGCTGCTGGACGTGTACCGGATCTCGTTCTGCCTGTGGCCGCTGGCGTTCCTGATCGGGGTGCTGCGGGCGCGGGTCGGCAACGCGGAGATGATCCGGCTCCTGCTGGAACGCGACGGCTCGGGGCTGGCCGCGCTCGTGCAGGACGACGAGGTGTGGAAGGACAGCAGGTCGATCGACGCGCTCAACGCCGCCGCCGGGCTGGTGCTGGACAACCAGCGCCTCACCGCGGAACTGGAGGAGCGCCTCGTCGAGGTCCAGGCCTCCCGTGCCCGCATCGTGGCCGCCGCCGACGACGAGCGGAGGCGCGTCGAACGGGATCTGCACGACGGGGCGCAGCAACGCCTGGTGAGCATCGTGCTGCTGCTGCGCATGGCCGAACGCCGGCTCGGCGACGAGCTGACCCCGGCCGTCGCGGCCCTGCTGAAGGGCACCATCGACGAGCTGCAGGCCACCGTCACCGAACTGCGCGAACTCGCGCGCGGGCTCCGGCCCCCGATCCTCACCGAGGCCGGGTTGATCCCCGCGGTCCGGTCGCTGCTGGACCGGATCCCGCTCGCGGTCGACCTCGAGGAGGCGGACGTGCCCCGGCTCAGCGGCGCCGTGGAGGCGACGGCCTACTTCGTCGTCTCGGAAGGCGTCACCAACGCGCTGAAACACGCGCAGGCGCGGGAGGTCCGCGTGCGCATCGGCGTCGAGGAGGACGGCCTGCGGGTGGACGTCCACGACGACGGCACCGGAGAGGCCGACATCGACGGCGGCTCCGGGCTGCACGGCCTGCGCGACCGGGTCCGCGCGCTCGGCGGTGAGCTCACCGTCCTCGGCGAGCCCGGTACCGGCAGCACGGTTTCGGCTGTGATCCCGATGGACGGCTAAGCGAGGCCGCGGATCGCGCGCGCGGGCGGGCGCGTGCCCTGGATCGACGCGACCATCTCCACCACCTGCCGGGTGCGCTTGACCTCGTGCACCCGGAACACCCTCGCGCCCTCGGCGACCGCCCAGGCCGTCGCGGCGAGGGTGCCGTCGACCCGCTCCGCGAGTTCCACGCCGAGCGTCTCCCCGACGAAGTCCTTATTGGACAGTGCCATCAGCACCGGCCAGCCGGTGTCGGCCAGTTCCCGCGCGTGCCGCAGCAGCGCCAGGCTGTGCCAGGTGTTCTTGCCGAAGTCGTGGGTCGGGTCGATCAGCACCCCCTCGCGCGGGACACCGAGCGCGACGACCGCTTCGGCGAGGGCCGTCGTCTCCGCGACGACCTCGGCGACGATGTCCGGATAACGCACCCGGAACGGGCGGGTGCGCGGGACGGCGTTCCCGGTGTGCGAGCAGACGTACCCGGTGCCGAACTCCGCCGCGACCTCGGCCAGCTTCGGATCGGCTCCCGCCCAGGTGTCGTTGATCAGGTCCGCGCCCGCCTCGGCCGCGCGCCTGCCCACCTCGTGGCGCCAGGTGTCGACGCTGATCACCAGGTCGGGGTGCAGTTCGCGGATCCGCTCGACGAACGGGACCACCCGCCGGATCTCTTCCTCGACGTCGACCTCGGCACCGGGACCGGCCTTCACCCCGCCGATGTCGACGATGTCCGCCCCCTCCTCCACCGCCCGCGCGACGGCGGCGAGCGCGTCCGGGTCGGCGAAGGTCGCGCCCTTGTCGTAGAAGGAATCAGGGGTGCGGTTGACGATCGCCATGACCAGGGCCCGGTCCCGGGCGACGCGGCGGCCGCGGAAGGTCAGCTCGTTCACGTACCGATCGTAGGCGAGCGGGCGGCCTCGCGGAGAGTGCCGCCCACCGGGACCGTCCCGGGCAGCGGGAAGGGCCGTTGACTCGCCACCGAAAAGGCGGGTAGACGTTGTCCTGCAAGGAAAGTTCAGCCGGTGTCCCCGCGCAGGAAGGGCCTCGCATGTCCCCGGATCCTCTTCGCACGGCCCGGCTGACGCGGCGCACGATGCTCGCCGGGACCGCGGGCGCCCTCGGCGCGCTGGCCCTGCCCGGCACGGCGAGCGCGACTCCGGTCGACTGGTCCCGCGCGGTCGTCGACTCGACGATGAAGCGCTTCACCCCGGCCACCCTCGGCGGCTGGGGCTACACCCGCGGCCTCTACCTCTACGGCCAGTACCTCGTGTACCGGCGCACCGGCGAGCGGCGCTACCTCGACTACATCCTCGCCTGGTACGACCGGTTCGTCACCGAAGGCGGGATCGCAAGCGGCTTCACCAACCTGGACGCGATGCGCTCCGGGCAGATGTTCCCCTTGCTGTACACCGAAACCGGGCAAGCGAAGTACAAGACCGCGGCGGAACAGCTGCGCGGACGGTTCCCGTCCTATCCCCGGACGTCCGACGGCGGGATGTTCCACGCCACGAGCAAGACCGGGCAGTTGTGGGCGGACGGCGTCTACATGGCGCAGCCGTTCCTGGCCCTGTACGGCAAGACCTTCGGCGATCCCGGCTACTGCTACGAAGAGGCCGCGAAGAACGTCATCGTCTACTTCGACAGGCTCAAGGAGCCCGCCACGGGCCTGCTCTACCACGCCTACGACGAAGACGGCTCGGAACCGTGGGCTTCGGGCGACGGGCGGCATTCGAAATTCCACTGGGCCCGCGCGATCGGCTGGCTCGGGATGACGGCGATCGACCTGCTCGAAATCCTGCCCGGCGGCCATCCGCGCCGGAAACGCCTCGTGGAGGTCGTCAAGTTCCTCGCGGCCGGTTACACCCGGTGGCAGGACCGGGCCTCGGGCCGCTGGTTCCAGATCGTCGACCGGGGCGGCGATCAGGACAACTGGCTGGAGACCTCGGCGTCGGCGATGTACACCTTCCTGCTCTCGCGCGGCGTGGAACGCGGCCATCTCGGCCCGGAATACCGGCCGGTCGCCGCGAAGGGCCACCGCGGGGTCCTGTCCCAGATCTCGGCCGGTGCCGATGGATTGGCGGATATCAAGAACATCTCCGAGGGTACTAACGTCGGTGACACCGCGTATTACTACGCGCGTAAGCGCAACACCAACGATTTCCACGGTCTCGGTGCGTTCCTCATCATGAATGAGCAACTCGCTTTTCCCGGGCGGTGCAGGGTATTGACCTGAGGCGCTAACATCGCGTGCTGCGACGCCCACTCCCAGGAGGGACGACCGGATGCGCGAGACGCCGCCCCAGGCTTCTTATACCCGGCTCGAACTCGGTGACACCAGCACGATCTCGGTAGGTGTGACGGTTTCCCCGCACATCTCGCTGGTTTCGATGCTCGTCGAGGTCGTCGGCGGGTACGACCGCGGCCTGCCCGCCCCCTGGCGACGTCAGGTGGGTTCGGCGATCCCCGAGCAGGGCTACCGCGCCGCGAGCGCGCTCGCCCGCCGGGGGACCTCTGTCCAGCCGGACTTCATCGTGCCGATCAGTCCCACCGAGGACGCCGCGGCCGCCGCGCAGACGGAAATGCTGCGCGACCTGACCGAAGCCGACGTCCACAAGGGCCTGGAAGAGGTCTTCGGCGACCGGTTGCCCGCGCAGTGGCGGCAGGCCGCCGACCATCCGAGACGCTGGGTCGCCTCGCTCGCGGACGCCTTCACCGCGACCCGGCTGGCGACCGAAAACCTGTGGACCAAGGCCCGCCCCCTGCTCGACCGCGAGATCGAACGCATCGGCGTCGCCTCCGTCCGCGGCGGGACCGACGCGGTACTCGGCCTGCTGCGGCCCCATTTCCGGTTCAGCAACGGCTCACTGCTGCTGCCCGACGCCGAACCGGCTCGGTACACCGCCCGGGGCCGCAAGCTGATCCTCGTCCCGATGCTCGCCGGCTGCCGGTCGGTGGTGTCCAACTTCGACGAAGAGGACACCATCTGGATCGGCTACCCGCTGCCGGGACTGGACGGCCTGCTCGAGAACGGCAAGCCCGAAACACCCCCCGGCGTCGACGGACTCGACCTGGTGGTCGGCGCCCACCGCGCGAAACTGTTGCGGCACTTGGGAAAACCCGCGCGCATGGGCGAGATCGCGAATCTCCTGTCGTGTGCCGCGAGTACCGCGACCTATCACTGTGAGCAGTTGGTCTCGGCTGGTCTGATCCAGCGGCACCGCGAGGGTCAGGTCGTCCTCGTCGTCCGGACGCCTCGCGGTGACGCGCTGGTGGACCTGCTGTCCTGACTCGTGAGTGGTAAGGACGGTTAGCTCGTCGCGCGATCACCGACCAGGCCGACCTCGGTCCAGGTGGTCGTGAGTGGCATTTCGTGTTCTATTGAGGGGGAGGTCGAACGTGTCGTGTTCAGGCGGGATGGGCGCTCACGTGTGATCGGGCGGCGATCACCCGTGATCAGAGACGGATCACCCGTGATTGAAGCCGGATCTCGCGTGATCGGGCGGCGATCATGGAGTTCGGCGTCTGATCACGCGAGATCCGTCTCTGATCACGCGAGTCACGCCCTCGCTCACCTTGGGTTCAGCCACAACGCCACCGTTGCCCTACCCCTCAATAGAACCCGCTTTGCCACTCACGACCACCCCGACCCAGCACGCCACCATCCCCGGTGTTGCGAAAGCCACGTTCGCAACGTTGAAGGTTGCGAACGTGGCTTTCGCAACAGCTCGTCGCGCGATCACCCGACCGCGATGCGTGAAGGCCCTTCCCCAAGTACATGAAGGACCCCATCACTGCGTCTAGCGCAATGATGGGGTCCTTCACGTACTTCAGGGCGACCAGAGTGCCGAACCGTTAGACCTTCTGCAGCCCCGGCTTACCCGCTTCGACGACGTAGCTGCGGTCCGCGGCCAGGGTCACCTTCGAGAAGTCGTACTCGGTGGTGTCCGAAACCGTCATGAAGTCCGCCCGCATCTGCGTTTGCGACGCCGTCACCCGGACGTAGCCGCGCTTTCCCCGGCAGTACTTGACGTGCGGGTTGTTCGACAGCCAGGTCGACGACGGATCGGTCGCGGTGTCGCTGTTGCTCGTGACCGAGGTCGTCACCAGTTCCGAACCGAACACCGGGTCGCTGTGGTTGAAGTAGTCGCGGCGCAGATCGGCCGCCCAGTGCCGGTGGACGTCGCCGGTCAGCACGATCGGGTTCGGCACCTTGCGGTCCACGATCCCCTTCGCGATCCGGTCGCGGGAGGCCTCGTAACCCTGCCAGGAGTCGGGGCTCTCGCAGGTCGCCTTGTTGCCGTCGCCGTCACGAGTGGCGAAGAAGACCTGCTGGCCGAGGAAGTCCCACTTCGCCGGATGCGTCTCCAGCGCCTTCAGCAGCCAAGCCTCCTGCGCCGTGCCCAGGATGCTGCGCGACGTCGACCGCATGTCGGTGCACGACGGCCCCGCCGAACCGGACGGGTCGGTCACCTGAGCGTTGCGGTACTGACGGGTGTCGAGCATGTGGAACCGGGCGAGGTTGCCCCAGCCGAACTGCCGGTACAGGCGGATCGCCGCACCGCTCGGCTTGGCGGTGGAGCGGATCGGCATGTTCTCGTAGAACGCCTGGAAACCGGCGGTCTTGCGCTCCGCCGTCGCCGGAGCGGTGGTGCCGTTCCAGTTGTTCATCACCTCGTGGTCGTCGAAGACCACGATCCACGGCGCCATCGCGTGCGCGTTCTGCAGGTCGGCGTCGGTCTTGTGCTGGGCGTGCCGCGCGCGGTAGTGCGCCAGCGTCTTCACCTCGTCGGTGAAGGCCAGTTTGCGCGGATTCCGTTCGGCGGCCACGCGGCCGGACTTCTTCTCGTACATGTAGTCGCCGAGGAACAGCACCAGATCCGGATTGTCGGCGAGCATGCCCTTGTACGAGTGGTACCAGCCCTCCTCCCAGTGCTGGCAGGAGGAGAAGCAGTACTTCAGCTGGTCCACGACCGCACCGGCGGCGGGGGCCGTCCTGGTCCGGCCGACCGGGGAGATGTAGCCGCTGGTCTTAAAGCGGTAGAAGTACTCGCGTCCCGCCTGGAGCCCGACCGGCTCGATGTGCACGCTGTGCCCGGAAGCGCGGGCCGCGGTCGCGGTGCCCTTCTGCACGACCGAGGAGAACGCCTGGTCGTTCGCGATCTCCCAGTCCACTGTGTACGAAGCGTCCGGCATCCCGCCGAAGCCGTCGGGGTTCAGCGGGGCGGGCGCGAGACGCGTCCACAGCACGACACTGTCCGGCAGGGGGTCACCCGAGGCGACGCCGAGCTGGAACGGGTCGCGGATGGCGGGCGCCGCCGCCAGCGTTCTCGCGTTCGCCCACGAAGGCACCGTCGACGACAACGCCGCCGCCGAAACCGCCGCGGCTCCACCGAGGAGTACCGCCCGCCGGTTCACCTGACCCATGAGAATTCAACCTTTCGAAGTGGGGAAAGAACGGGGAGGGATTTCACGCGGCGTAATCGGTGATGCCGGCGCTACACGCTTCGAGGGCCGGATTCGCGGAAGCGTTGGCGACGCAGACCTTGTAATAGACCCACGAGCCCTTCGCGACCGGCACGGCCTTGTCGACGTGGGTGCCGTTACCGCCGGAAGCCCAGACGTAGAACGGGCCGGCGCCACCCTTCAGCCAGTAGGCGACCACGGCGGACTTGCCGTCGGCGTCCTTGTCGTAGACCAGGAAATGAGCATCCGATGAACGGAACTGGCCCTCACCGGCGCAGACGCCGGTGGAGCATTCGGCACTGCCGGTGCCGACCCCGCAGTCGGGCGCGATCCGCTGGTCGGAGCCGGTGTAGACGTAGCCGTCCGAAATGTAGCCGCCGAGCGCGGGGACGTAGTCCCACAACGTCGTCTTGCCGAGGGGACCGGTGACCTCGGTCCCGATCGTCTGGCAGTCGATGGTCACCGTGGCGCCGTTGGCCACCGTGCGCACCGCGGTCGAGGTGGTGCTCGGGGCGCGGCGCACGTTCAGCGGATCACCCGCCGTCTTGACGGTCCCGGTGGCCGCGGCCAGCGCGGGAGTCGCGCCGGCCAGGCCGAAAGCACCCGCCGTCGCCAGCACGAGGAAGAAACCGGCGAGCCGCCGGACACTTGAACGCTTCATGGCTGCAGCGTCGACCGGCCTCGTACACGACCCGTACAAACCGCGTCCACTGTCTGCACTTGCATGCGAATGGATCTAGCCACCATGGCGGGACGGCAATATTATCGGCAGATATGGGGCTCCTGCCGTATTGGCGGTTTAGGTGACAATTCTCGGGTTTCGCGTTCTCGGTCCGCTCGAAGTGGCGGTGGACGGACAGGTGGTGCCGCTCGGCGGCCCCAAACCGCGTCTGCTGCTCGCCGCTCTCCTGCTTCAACCCAACGTCGTCGTCTCCACCGAACTGCTGATCGAGGTCCTGTGGCCCTCGTCGGCTCCGCGTTCGGCGGCGGCGAACATCCGCACCTACGTTCATTCGCTCCGCAAACGTCTCGCCGATCGCGATCCGGAACTGGGGGAACGCATCGGCAGCCGGGCGTCCGGCTACATCCTCAAAGCCACCCCGGGGGAGATCGACCACGTCCGATTCGGCGAATTGGCCGCCGCCGCGCAGGACGCGCTCGGCCACGGGGACGCCGAATCCGCCCTCGGCCTGCTGGATCAAGCCGAAGCGCTGTGGCGCGGGGAAGTCCTCGAAGGGCTCCCCCACGACCACGGCTGGGGCGCGACGGTGGCCCGGCTGACGGAATCACGGCTCGCCGTCCAGGAACAGCGGTTGCGGGCGAGGATCGAGCTCGGCCGCACCGCCGAAGCCGTCGCCGAACTGCGCGGCCTGGTCACCGAGCATCCCCTGCGCGAAGAACTCTGGCAGCAGCTGATCGTGGCGCTGCGGGCCGACGGCCGCACGGCCGACGCCATCGAGGCCTACGAAACGGCCGAGAAGGTGCTGGCCGAGGAGCTCGGCACCGAACCGGGGCCGCGGCTGCGGGAACTGCGGGCCTCGCTGGTCGTGACGCCCCCCGTGACCGCGGACGCCGTGGCCGCCGCCCTCACCCGGCCGATGACGCCGGTCTGCCAGCTCCCGCTCGACCTGCCGGACTTCACCGGCCGCGACGGAGTGGTCGGCGCCCTCGCCGACCTCTTCCGCGACCGTCGTGATCAGGGAAAACCCGCGATCGCGGTGCTTTCGGGCGCACCGGGGGTCGGCAAGTCCTCGGTCGCGATCCGGGTGGCGCACGCGGTCCGGGAGGACTTCCCGGACGGTCAGCTGCACGTCGACCTCGCCGGGACGTCGTCCTCGCCCCGGCCCCCGATGACCGTGCTCGCGGAGTTGCTCCGCGCGCTGGGGGTCCCCGACGCGGGGCTGCCGCGTGATCTTCCCGAACGCGCGGCGCTGCTGCGGTCCAGGCTGGCGAGCATGCGCATGTGCGTGGTCCTGGACGACGCGGGCAGCGCGGCGCAGGTCCGGCCGCTCCTGCCCGGCGCCGGTGCCTGCGCGGTGCTGGTCACCAGCCGGGTGCGGATGCCGGATCTGGCCGGGGCCACCCCGTTCGACGTCGACCTCCTGCCCGAGGCCGAGGCCGCGAAGCTGCTCGAAGGCATCGTCGGCACCGAGAGGGTCGCCGCGGAGCCGGACTGCGCGGCCGCGATCCTCCGGCACTGCGGGTACCTGCCGCTGGCGATCCGGGTCGCCGGGGCGAAGCTGACCAACCGGCCGGGCTGGACGCTGCGCGTCCTGGCCGACAGGCTGCGGGACGAGAGACGAAGACTCGACGAACTCCGGGTCGGCGATCTGGCCGTCCGCGCCAGTGTCACGCTCAGCTACGACCTCCTGCCGATGTCGGCGGCGACCGCGTTCCGCGGCCTCGGCGGGCTCGGCTCGGTCCAGTTCCCCGCCTGGGTGGTCGCGGCGCTGCTCGGCCGCGCGCACGCCGACGACGTCCTCGACGTGCTGGTGGACGCCCACCTGGTCGAACTCATCGGCTCGGACGGCACCGGCGAGCCCCGCTATCGCCTGCACGACCTGTTGCGATGCTACGCCCTCGAACTGCGTGCGCAGGACGTCCCGGAGAAGGCGCGCGAGGCCACGAAACGGGTGCTGGAGGGCTATCTCGCACTCGCGGTCGAAGCCGCGGACCGGATGCCGATCCACTTCTTCGGCCTCTACCGGGACGACACGGCCGACCAGCCCGCGCTCCCGCGGGGAACCGGACGGCTGGTCGAGGATCCGGCCGCATGGTTCGCCGCCGAGCGGCACACCTGTGTCGCCGCCGTCGCGCTGGCCGCCGACCTCGGCTTCGACGCGCTGGCCTGGCGTCTCACCGCCGCGCTGGCGCCGTACTTCGACCAGCGCGGCCACCAGGACGACTGGCTGCAGACGCACGCCGTGGCGCTGGCCGCCGCCCGCCGGTCCGGCGAGATCCGCGGGGAGGCGATCATCCAGCGCAACCTCGGCCAGATCCAGCTGTACCAGGACAGCTACGCCGAAGCGCTGGTCGCGTTCGAGCAGTCGCAACTGCTGTTCGACAAGATCGGCGACGCGCGGGGCGCGGCGATCGCGCTGGCCGGGCTCGGCACCGTGCTGCGGATCAAGGGCGAGGACACCGTCGCGCTGGAGCACTGTCACGCGGCGCTCGATCAGTTCTCCGCGGCCGGTGATCCGCACGGCGAGGCCGTCGCGCGGATCGCGATCGGCGCGGTGTGGCTGGCGCGGCGCCGGTTCACCGACGCGGAACACTGGTTCACCGAGGCGCTCGAACAGTCGGCGAACATCGGCGACCGGCATCGGGAGGCGCACGCGTTGAAGCGGCTCGCGATGCTGCGGCAGCATCAGGGCAACCTCGCCGGCGCGCGGGAGCGGGTCGACCGGGCCATCGCGATCTTCAACGAACTCGGCGACGACCACTGCGTCGGGTACGCGAACCAGAACCTCGGCGAGTTGTATCTGCACAGCGGCGATCTCGCCCACGCGCAACTGCTGCTGGTCAATTCGCTGAGCGTGCACCGTCGCAACGGGGACCGCCGGTCCGAGGCGGAGGTGTCGCAACTGCTCGGGCAACTGCACGAGGCGCTGAGCCAGCCGGAGCGGTCGCGGACCTATTCGGAACGCGCGCTGGCGTTGTGGCGGGAGCTCTCCGCGCGGCCGCAGGAATCCGCGCTCGCTTCGCGCCTTCAGGAAGCCGCCGAAGCCTCCTACGGGAAGCCTGCTTCCGCCTGATCCTCACTCAGCGAGACGGCACCCCCTCCGGTGCCGTCTCGCTTTTTGTATCGATCGTGTACACGCCCCGGCGAAGCTCCCTTCGTAGCAACCGAGAGTGCTCGAAGGGAGACCGGAATGGTCCGGACCGTGAAGGCCCGCCGCGTGATGGCGGCCGTGCTGGCCATGGGGGCGGTCACCGCGCTGGCCGCCGGCCCCGCGAACGCGGCGGCGGAGGGAAGCTGGCGCGCCGATCTGTCCACTGTGGATGGCGACGACGTCAACGTCCGCAGCGACGGCGGTGTGCTCAGCCTGGAAAACGCCGCGTGGCACAGAAAACCCGACTCCATCGGCAGCCAGGGCTACCTGCTGCTGGCCGAGCGGAACCTCGGGAAGCCGGTGAACCGCGTGACCGCGCAGGTGACCGCCGACGCGCCGAAGGGCACCGAGGTCGAGGTCGACGTCCGCGGCAAGCTCAACTCCAACGACTGGACGGAATGGACTCCCACCGAAGGAGGCGCCGCCCAGCTGTCCGCTTCGGTCTCCACGGTCCAGGTCCGCGTCGGACTGCGCACCGTGAACGACGGCGTGACCGCGAAGGTCAGCGCCATCACCCTCCAGGGTGAGCTCGGCCCGCAGGTGAACGCGATCGGCGCGGCCGCCGCCCCGCTGACGTACAAGGTCTTCGGCACCCGTGAAGGTCTCGTCGGCGGCACCACCGCCAACGGGCACGTGATCAAGTCCCGCGACCACTTCGTCGCCCTGCCGTCGGGCCGCGGCCTGGCGCCCAAGAACACCGGCAACTACACCGTCCGCGTGTGCCGCACCGACAACAGCCGTTGCGAGTACGCGCCGGTGTGGGACGTCGGCCCGTGGAACACCAAGGACGACTACTGGAACCCGTCGGCCACCCGCCAGATGTGGAAGAACCTGCCGCAGGGCAAGCCCGAAGCGCAGGCCGCGTACCAGGACGGCTACAACGGCGGCAAGGACGAGTTCGGCCGCAAGGTGGCCAACCCGGCGGGTATCGACCTCGCGGACGGCACCTTCTGGGACGGCCTGAAGATGACGGACAACGGCTGGGTCAACGTCTCCTACCTGTGGACCGGCTCCGGCCCGACCGGCGTCATCAGCACGGCGGGCGACCCGATGAACGTCCGGGCGTCGGCGAGCACCACCGCGGCGATCAAGGGCCTCGCGGCGAACTACGCGAAGGTCAACATCGAGTGCTACGTCGAGGGCGAGACCGTCACCGGCAAGTTCGGCACCAGCAACATCTGGGACCGGATCGGCCCGGGGCACTACGTCTCCGACACCTACCTGAAGACCGGATCGGATCTGCCGGTGGCACCCAAGTGCTGAGGCACCCCTGAACGCGAAGGCCCGGCGCACCCCATAGCGCCGGGCCTTCGCCCTTTGGGCCGCCCTTTTTCCCGCGCGGATGGACCTTGTGCCGGGTCGTCCGCCCTCCAGACTGTGCGGTAGCCACGACCTGAGGGGGTCCCATGCATCCGCCTGAAACGACCGCGTTGCGCCGGAAACTGTCCGGCGCGGTGGTCACCGCCGCCGACCCGGGTTACGACGCGGCCCGTGCCGTGTGGAACGGGGACATCGACCGGCGCCCGGCCGTGGTCGTCGAATGCGCCAGCCGCCAAGATGTCGTCACCGCGCTGGCCTTCGGCCGCGAAAAGGGCCTCGAGATCACCGTCCGGGGCGGCGGGCACAGCTTCAGCGGTTCCGCCGTCACCGACGACGGCCTGGTGATCGACCTCGGCGGGCTGCGGCGGGTCACCGTCGACCCGGCCTCCCGGACCGCGCTGGTCGGCGGCGGCGCGCTCTGGGCCGACGTCGACGAGGCGACCCAGCGGTACGGGCTCGCGACGGTCGGCGGCACGGTGAGCGACACGGGCGTCGGCGGCCTCACCCTCGGCGGCGGTTTCGGCTGGCTGACCGCGAAACACGGGCTCACGATCGACAACCTGGTTTCGGCGGAGGTCGTGACGGCCGACGGCCGGATCCTGCGGGCTTCCGAGGGAACACATCCGGATCTGTTCTGGGCGCTACGCGGTGGCGGCGGCAACTTCGGCGTGGTCACGGAATTCGAGTTCCGGCTGCACCGCGTCGGCCTGGCCGAGGTCGGGATGTTCTTCTGGACGCTGGAGGACGCGCCCAAGGCGCTGCGCTTCGCGAGGGACGTGATCGCGACGCTGCCGCCGGGCACCGGTGCCATGCTCGTCGGGCTCAACGCGCCACCCGTTCCGTTCGTCCCGGCCGAGTACCACCTCGTGCCGGGTCTCGCGCTGGTCGTCACCGGCTTCGACGGTCCCGAACGGCACGCCCGGCTGATCGAGCGGATCCGGGACGGGCTGCCCACGGCGTTCGAACTGGTCTCCCCGATGCCTTACGCCAACCTGCAAAAACTGCTGGATCCGACTGCGCCCCGCGGCATCCTCGCCTATGAGAAATCGCTCTACGTCGACTCACTGTCCGAAGAGGTCATCGACCTGATCGCCGCCCGCCTGCCGGACAAGGCGTCGCCCATGACCATCATGCCGATCGTGCCGTTGCAGGACACGTACTCGACGGTGCACGACGACGCGACCGCGTTCGGCGGCCCGCGGACGCCCGGCTTCGTCGTCGGTTTCGCGGCCACGGCCCCGACCCCGGAACTCCTGGCCGCCGATCGCGCCTGGACGCGGGCCCTGTGGGAAGAACTCCTGCCGCATTCCAACAACCACGGCGGTTACCTGAATTTCCTGAACGAATACGACGAGGACAGGGTGCGCACGGCGTACGGCGCGGCGAAGTACGCGCGGCTGGCCGCGATCAAGGCGGTGTACGACCCGGGCAACGTGTTCCACCACAATGCGAACATCCGTCCCGCTGAGTGAGGCTTCTTTATTCACAACCATGAATGGTCTTCACAAGCGCGTAACCGTCGTGCGAAACTCCCGTGACGCATTTCCCACTGACGAATGGCGGGCATTGTGAGCGTTTCGCGGCGAACCCTGTTGACCACCGCTGCCGGTGCCGCCGTCGCGGCGACGGCGATCCCCTCCGTCGCCAGTGCGGCGGAGGAAGAAGCCGCCGGGGTAACGAGTTTCCGCCGGGCGGCGGACTACGCGGTCACCAAGCTGCGAGCCGTCGCCCCCGGCGTGAGCACTTTTCCGGAGATCACGCGGTTCGAGAAATGGACCTATTCCGCCAAGGGCGGCTGGATCGGCGGTTTCTGGCCGGGAACATTGTGGCTCGCGTCGATCTACAGCGGCGATCCGCAATTCCGGACCCTCGCGATGGCGTCCGCGGAAAAGCTCGCGCCGCGCCAGTACGAGACGAGCGATCACGACCTCGGATTCCTGTTCTACCCGTCGTGGGTGACCGGCTGGCGGCTCACCGGCGACGAGAAATGGCGCACCGGCGCGCTCACCGCCGCGTCGTCACTCATCCAGCGCTACAACGAAAAAGGGAGGTTCATCCGGGCTTGGGGCGCACTCGGCACCCCGGGCAACGCCGGCCGGGTCATCGTCGACACGATGATGAACCTCGACCTGCTGACCTTCGCGAGCAAGCAGACCGGTGACCGGAAGTACCTCGACATCGCCGTCTCCCACGCGAAGACCACCGAACGGGTCTTCGTGCGCCCGGACGGTTCGACCCCGCACGTGTTCGACTTCAACCCGGACACGGGCGCCGAGATCGGCCCGAACTCCGTGCAGGGCTACGGCCCGACGTCCTGCTGGTCGCGCGGTCAGGCGTGGGCGATCTACGGCTTCACCACGATGTACCGGCGCTCCGGCGACCCGCTGTTCCTGCGGACCGCGCAGCGCCTGGCGGATTTCGCGCTCCGCGCCCTCACCCCGGACAACGTCCCGGTGTGGGACTACCTCGCCCCGCAGGCCCCGCACGACATCAAGGACTCCTCCGCCGGCGCCGTGATGGCATGCGGCCTGCTCGACCTGGCGAAGGTCGCGAACCGGCCGCACTACCGCGAAGCGGCGATCCGGATCCTCACCGCGCTGTGCGACACCTGCCTGACCACGAAGTCCACCCGCGCCGAGGCGATCGTGGCGCGAGGCACGCGCAACCGTCCGACTGAGGACGGCGTCGAGGTTTCGTTGCCGTACGCCGACTATTACCTGCTGGAGGGCATCCTGCGGGTGCTGATGCCGAAGGAGATCGACAAGGCGATCGACCTCTCGAGCGTCTAACCGGGGCGGCTGTCCGCCTGCTGTCCCCAATGTCGCACTAGGGACGCTGAGCGTCTCAAATGCGACATTGGGAACACCGACCACCGCGCCGGGACGCGGGTCCGGAATCTCGTGAGTGGTAAGGACGGTTCTGGTGAACCTGCATTTGCCTACCCACTGGATCCTGATGTCGTCTCGGTGAGCTTGTAGGGCTTGTTCTGGATGGCGTTGTGGGGTGGCATGGTCTTGATCAACGGAGGATCGGGGACGTTGAGTGTCCCCGATCCTCCGTTGATCAAGCTCCGAGACCGGAGCGACCCCGTCGACTACCGCACCTCACTTGCCCTGATCACGCGTAGGTAGGCGAATACCGGTCCGCTCTAACCGTCCCTACCACTCACGAGGTTTGGGCTCGCCGTCCCGGATGTCGCGAAAGCCACTTTCGCGACGTCGGATGTCCCGAAAGTGGCTTTCGCGACACGGTCACCAGGCAGCACGGAGTTCGTGAAGGCCTCCTTCACTACCTTCAGGGTAGGCAAGGAGGCCTTCACGGACCTGCGATCAAGCGAATCCCGACCCGGCCGCTCAGTGAGCGTGGCCCTCGTGACCACCGTGGCTTTCGTGGCCACCGTGGTGCGCGTGGACCTTCGCGTGCCCCAGACCGCGCCCGATCATCCACTTGTTCACCGGCACCGTCAGCACGAACGCGACGGCCAGCGAGAACGCCAGCGCGCCCCAGAACAGCAGGCTCGCGAGCCCGGCCTCCATGGCGCCCGGCACCACCAGCATGACCCCGTTGTCGACGATCTCCATGACCGCGATCGACACGGTGTCCGCGGCCAGCGCCACCTTGAGCGCGGTGCCGAACGGCAGGCCCGACTTCAGCACGCCGCGCATGGTCAGCGCGTAGCCGAAGACGAACGCGAGCGCCACGGCCAGGACGATCGTCGCCACGTTGCCGAGGCCGAGCGCCGTGCCGATCACCATGCCGAGGACCTCACCGATCGCACAGCCGGTGAGGCAGTGCAGGGTCGCCGACGCCGCCATCGACCAGCTTGCTCCATGCCGTGTCTCGTTCATGCGGCGAAATATACCCCCCACCCGTATATATGGCGCAGTGACCCGCGTCTCCCGATCGCTCACCGTCACCCCCATAGGCCGACCCGGTAATCGGACCAGGTCGATGAACTCACTTCCGTAACCCTTTGCGCTCATCCGGTTGACCGGGGTAACCGAAGACCTTAGTTTCGCCGGAGGTCTCCACCGCGCGAAGACCGATCGGCTGGTTTCAGGTGGTTCCGTGACTATGGGGTGGAGATGCGAGGGCCGACCAAGACGCTCGTCGTGGCCACTGTGCTCGCTTTGGGCATGGTGTTCGGGCTGACCGGATGCGCGGGCGAAGAGCCCGCCGGCATGGCGGCCAAGCCGATCCGGATCGCGTTCGTGCCGAAGGTCGCGGGCATCCCGTACTTCGAGGCGATGAACACCGGCGGGATCGCCGCGGCCAAGCAGCTCGGTGTCGAATGGACTTCGACCGGACCGGCCACGGTGGACCCCGCCGCGCAGGTCTCGATCGTGCGCGGCCTCGTCGACCAGCGGGTGGACGTCATCGCGATCGCCCCGAACGACCCCAAGACGATGGCACCGGCGATCACCGACGCGCGGGCCAAGGGTGTCCATGTGATCACTTCGGACACCGACGCGCCCGGCACCGATCGCGAGCTCTTCGTCAACCAGGCCACCCCGGAGGGCATCGGCAAGGCGCTCACCGACGCCCTGATGAAGAAGATGGGCGGCGCGGGCAAGTACGCGATCGTCTCCTGCGGCGAGACCGCCGAGAACCTCAACGCGTGGATCGCCGTCCAGCGGGCGTATACCGCCACGGAGTATCCGAGCGCTCAGCTCGTCGAGACGGTCTACGCCGGCGAGGACAAGGACAACGCCACCACGCTGGCCAAGGACCTGATGGCCAAGTACCCGGACCTCACCGGCCTGGTCGGCGAGTGCACGACGTCGGCCCCCGGGGTCGCCGAGGCGGTCCGCTCGCAGCAGAAGATCGGCCGCGTCTTCACCGTCGGCGTCGGGACGCCGCAGGCGATCAAGCCGTACCTCCTGGACGGTTCCGCGTCGCTTTCGGTGCTGTGGAACGTCGAATCACTCGGCTACCTCACCGCCTGGGCCGGCAAGCAGATCGCCGAAGGCAGGCGGCTCGGCGCGTCGAACAAGGTCAACCT
Source organism: Amycolatopsis sp. lyj-90 (assembly GCF_046549035.1). Lineage (NCBI taxonomy): Bacteria > Bacillati > Actinomycetota > Actinomycetes > Pseudonocardiales > Pseudonocardiaceae > Amycolatopsis > Amycolatopsis sp. lyj-90. The sequence continues at coordinate 265,264 of NZ_JAJPWP010000008.1, read as the reverse complement.
CGAACTTCCGGCGATCAAGTACGAAGAAGCAACGAAGACCGTCCTGCTGGGCGACCCGCTGCTGATCACGCGCGAGAACGTGGACCAGTTCAAGTACTGATTCACCGGGCCCGCCGCACGGCACCCGCCGCGGCTCCGCCGCCGAGGATCAGGACCAGCGCGGTCAAACCCCACCGGCGCTTCTCCTTCGTGCGGGCGTGCGGATCGGTCTCCGCCGCCTCCTCGCGTTCCCTCGGCGGGGCCGCGCGGGTCGGCTTCGGCACCGGAACGGGCGGCGGGACCACCTTGGGCGCGGAAGTCGGCGTCGGGGACGGACTGGGCGTCGGACTCGGAGTGGGGCTCGGGCTCGGCGACGACGTCGGGGACGGAGACGGTGGCGGCGTCGGAACCGGGACGGGAGCAGGCGTCGGGGACGGCGTGGGGGTGGGCGTGGGCGGGTTGGGTACCGGAGTGGGCGTCGGCTTGGGCGGTTCCGGTTTCGGCGGCTCGGGTTTCGGCGGCTCGGGGGCGGCGAGGCAGCCCGCCGCGTCCGAACCCGCCAGCGGCGGACCGGACCGCACCTCGGTCACCCGCCCACCGCGATCCAGGCGGTACAGCACACTGCGCCCGCCGATCCGGTTCGCCGTGGCGTACAGGGCACCGTCACGGCCGAGCACGACGGAACCGTAGACGTCGGCGGGCGGGAACCGGGCGTCGTCGGCTTCGCGGACCTTGCCCGACGACGGGTCGATGGTGATGACGGCGCCTTTTCCGCGCCAGGTGGTGGAAACGCCGTAGAGCAGTCCGTTGTGATACGCGAAATCGTTGACGTCGTGGGCGAGCGTGATCGGCCGCAGGAACACCGTCCGGATCACCCGCAGGTACCGCTCCCCCGGCGTCAGATCCACTGTGTACAGAGTGCCGTTCCTGAGCAGGTACCAGGAATTCCCGCCGATCGCGCCCGCGGTGACGCCCGCGACGGGACTCCACACCGGCAGCCGGTTCCCCGCGCGGGTGATCGGGCCGAGGTCCCGGGTGTCCCCGTCCCGGTCGATCGTCACCGCGTGCGCGCCCCGGCTGAGTCCTTCGGCGACACCGAAGACCAGGTCCCGCGTCGCGGAGTAACCGAGCGCGTTGAGCCGGTAGCCCGCATCGGTCACCCGTGTGGTGGTCCCCGAGCCGACATCGATCCAGCGCAGCTTCGACTTCCCGTGCGACCCGGTCTCCGCCTGCACCACCAGGCAGGATTCGGCGGCGCGGGCGGCCATCGGGGCCAGTAGCGCCGACGCCCCCACCAGCCCGGCGACGGCGACCGTCGCCGCGGCCCGTGTCACGCCGTCCATGGTGCCCACCGGCTCAAGCGATCCTCGTCAGCGCGGCGGTGAACGCGTCGGGCGGGATCCGCACCCCGCCGCCGAACGGGTTCTGCAGCTGGTAGATCGCGAACAACAGGAGCGTGACCGTACCGGCCAGGGTGGACACGATCACCAGATGCGCGGCCAGCCGGGTGCCGCCGAACAGGTTGGGCAGCAGCACCGAGATGAGGCTGCCGATGATGAGCGCGAACCAGACGACACCGCCGACCCGGCCACCCTCGACCGCGTTGAGCCGGTCCTGCCGGGCCTCGTAGACCTGCCAGAGCTGGGCGGCCGCCTCGGCCTTGCGTTCGCGGACCCAGTCGTCGTCCGACGGGGCCTTGTCCACCGCCTTGCGCAACTGGTCGAGTTGCGCCCAGCCGGTGTCGGGGACGACATCCCCGCCTTCGGCCATCCGCGGCCACTCCTTCTGTTCGACCGTGGTGACGTACTCGGCGCTCAGCTTCCGGACCTCGTCCTTGACCTCGGTTCCCAGGGAGTCCGCGGCCCAGACGGCGGCGACCAGGCTGTCCGCCTCGTGGTACGAGCCCTCTCTCGCCGCGCTCGTGGAGTCGAAGAGGGAGATCAGAATGAACGCGACCAGGACGGCGTGGAGCCCGCCGACGATGGTGAACACCTGGCCGGCGGCGTCGTTGTTGTCGGGCCGCCCCTCGTCCCAGCCGAACTTGCGGACGAGGTAGCCGACGAACCCCGCCCCCGCCGCCGCGCCGACGACCCAGGCGATGCCGGTCAGGTAAATACCCATTCGACTCCTTACCCCGTGAAGACTGCTGAAACTAGTTCACCCCCAGGTACGCCGAGAAGAGCAGTTGAATCAATTCATACCGGTGGCGGAAAGGATAAAGTCGATCATCACCGTCTCGGCCCAATTTCTCATACCGCGAAACGATTTTCGACACGCGCCGAAAAGGGCCGTCACCGCTGTGAGATCGCGGCTTCACGACCGAGTGATCGGCCACCACGGGACGTCACCGACCTGGCCGTATACCGATATTCTCCGCGGCTTCGTCGCCCGAACGGCCGCTGCGGGAACGTCCGCACGAGCCAATCCGGCAAACAGGTGAACGTACCCGGCTACCCGATCGTGTGTTTGTGCGGGCATTCTCGCTTGCTATGTTCATTTCGCGCCTCCCCATCGGATTTGGGTATCCGCGATTTTGGGAAAACAGCAGTTCACCAGGGCGGGAATACCCGCCACGACGATGGGTGGATTTCTCGGTGACGATCACGGACAACCCGCAACTGAGCCTCGGCAAGGCCGCCGCTCGCACGCTGGCCACGACCACCAAGTCGGTCCCGCAGATGCAGGGCATCTCGTCGCGATGGCCGCTGAGAGTGCTGCCGTGGGTTCAGGTTTCGGGTGGCGCGTACCGGGTCAACCGCCGGCTGAGCTACGCCGTCGGCGACGGACGGGTCGCCTTCACCACCGCCGGCGCCGAGGTCCGGGTGATCCCGCCGGAACTGGGCGAACTCCCGCCGTTGCGGGGTTTCGACGACGAAGAGGTCCTCAGCGAACTCGCCGGCCGGTTCGTCCAACGGGAACTGTCCGCGGGCGACACCCTCACGGAATTCGGCCACCGGGCCGACCAGGTCTTCCTGATCGCGCACGGAAAGATCGACAAGCTCGGTGTCGGCGCGTACGGCGACGAGACCGTCCTCGGCGCCCTCGCCGACGGCGGGCATTTCGGATCGCAGATCCTGGTCGACGACGACGCGATCTGGGAGTTCACCGCGAAGGCGGTCACCTCCTGCACCGTGCTTTCCTTGTCCCGCGCCGCTTTCGCCGACATCCTCGATCGCTCGGACAGCTTGCGCGACCACCTCGGCGCGTTCTCCGCCGGCGGATCGCAGGCGAGCAACGATCACGGTGAGGCACGGATCGACGTCGCGTCGGGCCACGACGGCGAACCGCTCCTTCCCGGCACTTTCGTCGACTACGAGACCAATCCGCGCGAGTACGAACTCAGCGTCGCGCAGACCGTCCTCCGGGTGCACACCCGGGTCGCCGACCTCTACAACCAGCCGATGGACCAGGTCGAGCAGCAGTTGCGGCTGACCATCGAGGCGTTGCGCGAGCGGCAGGAACACGAGCTGATCAACAACACCGGCTTCGGGCTCCTGCACAACGCGGACTTCTCCCATCGCGTCCACACCCGCACCGGCCCGCCGACGCCGGACGACCTCGACGAGCTGCTCGCCCTGGTGTGGAAGGATCCCGGTTTCTTCCTCGCGCATCCGCGGGCGATCGCGGCGTTCAGCCGGGAATGCAGCAAACGGGGTCTCTATCCGGACGCCGTCGACCTGGACGGCCATCAGGTGCCCGCCTGGCGCGGGATCCCGATCCTGCCGTGCAACAAGATCCCCGTCACCGAGACCAGCACCAGCTCGATCCTGCTGATGCGGACCGGTGAGGACACTCAGGGCGTCGTCGGCCTGCATCAGGTCGGACTACCCGACGAATACCAGCCCGGGCTGAACGTCCGCTTCATGGGGATCAGCGAACAAGCGATCATTTCGTACCTGGTGAGCGCGTACTACTCGGCGGCGGTGCTGGTGCCTGACGCACTGGCGATCCTGGAGAACGCCGAACTCGGACGCGAAGGCTGAAGGGAAGTCCGTTGACGACCATCGACACCGGCACCGGTGCCCGTCCCGCCGCCGAAGTCCTGACGTGGAGCAGGAATCTGCTCGACCCGGCACTGCGCGAGGCCGTCGGCGGGCTTCCCGAGTCCATGCGGCTCATCGCCGGTTACCACTTCGGCTGGTGGGACGAGCACGGCCGTCCGTCCACTTCGGACGGCGGGAAGGCGTTGCGGCCGGCGCTCGCGCTGCTGTCGGCGCAGGCTGTCGGCGGTGACGCCGAAGTGGCCGTCCCGGTGGCCGTCGCGGTGGAACTGGTGCACAACTTCTCGCTGCTGCACGACGACGTGATGGACCGGGACACCACCCGGCGGCACCGCCCGACGGCCTGGACGGTGTTCGGCACCGGCGCCGCGATCCTCGCCGGGGACGCCCTGCTGTCCCGGGCCCTCGAACTGCTGGCCCCGTTCGGGCAGACCGCGCTGCGTGTGCTGAGCACGGCCGTGATCGATCTGCTGGAAGGGCAGAGCGCGGACCTGAAGTTCGAAGAACGCGGTGACGTCGACACCGCCGAATGCGTACGGATGGCCGAGGGGAAGACCGGCGCGTTGCTCGGGGCGTCGTGCACGCTCGGCGCGCTCGCCGGGGAAGGGAGGCAGGATCAGGTCGACCGGCTGACCGAGTACGGGAGGGCACTCGGGCTGGCGTTCCAGCACATCGACGATCTCCTCGGGATCTGGGGTGATCCGGCGGTGACCGGGAAACCGGTCCACTCGGATCTCTCCAACCGGAAGAAGTCCCTGCCGGTGGTGGCCGCGCTCCACTCCGGGACGGAAGCCGGGCGAGAACTGGAGGCCTTGTACCGCAAGGAAAACCTCGACGTCGCGGAATTGCCCCACGCGGCGGAACTGGTGGAACGGGCGGGCGGCCGGGCGTGGAGCCAGGAGCAGGCCGACGCGCTCCTGACCGGCGCGCTGCACCATCTCGCCGTCTCGAACCCGGTGCCCCGCCCAGGCACCGAGCTCGCGGCCCTCGCGAAACTGGTGGTGCGGCGACGATATTGAAGTCGGGCGCGGAGAAAGGCACGGGTGGGCCGGAACGAAGGGCCCGGCCCATCCGTGTCCCTGCCGGAAGCTCAGCGACCGGGGCGGGTCAACCCCTGATCGCCGGCGCCACGGCTGAGGACGACCTCGTCGGTGGCCTTGAGCGCGTCCGCTCCGGCGTTCCCGCTCTGCCCCGCGGTCAGGTCGAGCAACCGGATCGGCGGACCGAGCTGGACCAGTGTCGGGACGTACTCGGCCTTGTCGACCTTCCAGCGTTCGCCGTCCCGCACGAACCGGAACCGCGCGGCCGCCCCTTGTTCGGTCGAGCCCTTCGGCTCCGAATGCCGGGCGACGCTGTTGCCGAGGCCGTAGGCGACCCATTTGCCGTTGATCTGTTCGAAGGGCTGCACGACGTGCGCGTGGTGGCCGATGATCAGGTCGATCGAGTCGTCGCCGAGGAGTTTCTTCGCCAGTGAGCGCTGTTCGGCCGTCGGGTCGTGCTGGTACTCGGTGCCCCAGTGCAGGCTCGCGAGGACGACCTGGGCACCCGCCTTCCGCGCCGCCTTGGCCTGGGCGATCACGTCTTCGGCGTCGATCTGGTTGACCAGCCAGGGTTTCCCCGAGGGCACCTTGATCCCGTTGAACCCGTAGGAGAAGGAGATCTGGGCGACCTTGACGCCCTTGACGTCGACGATCAGCGGCTTCTTCGCTTCTTCGGCCGAGCGCGCCGAGCCGGTGTGCTTGATCCCCGCCTCGTCGAGTTTGTCGAGCGTCCGCGTCGCGCCGTCCACGCCTTGGTCGATCGTGTGGTTGGACGCCGTCGAGCAGTTGTCGTAGCCGGTGTCCTTGAGCGCGTCGACGATCTCCGGCGGCGCGCTGAACGACGGGTAGCCGCTGTAGGGCCCGCCCTTCGGCGCGAGCGGGGTCTCCAGATGGCAGATGCCGAGGTCGGCACCGGAGATCAGCGGTTTGATCCCGGCCAGGAGCGGCCGGTAGTCGATCTTGCCGCCACCGTCCTCCTTCGCCTGGTCGGTCAGCGCGGGATGGATCAGCACGTCGCCGGTCGCCACCACGGTGAACGCACCGCCGGGTGCCTGACCCGCCGTCGCCGGAGCCTCGGACGCGGCGGACGCGGCGGGCGGCTGCTGCTCGGGGGTGGAACTGCACGCGGTGAGCAGGAGGGCCGCGCCGAGGAGCGCGGTGGTCTGACGGGCGCGGGAGCTGAACATGGATTCCCTCGATCGGGTGACTGTCCCTTTCATCCTGCCTTACGGTGATTGCCCGCGACACTCAACCAAAGTCAACAACAACGATCGGACAGAGTTCGGACAAGTTCCACAGGACCGCTCGCTGCGGAAGCAGGCTCCCGACGTGCGATTAGTACGACCACAGCCGTCGACCGTGCCGTGATCGTGCCTTGACGTCACCCGGAAGAGTGTTTAGTAATACCAGTCACACTCTTCCGCTTCGTCCTGGGAGCATTCGATGTCCACAGCTTCACACAAGTCCCTGCCCTGGCGCCTTGTTGGTTCTTGTTTGATTGCCGGTGTCGTGTTGACCGGCTGCTCGTCCGGCAAAGACACCGCCGCGCCGCAGCAGCAGGCGCCCGCGAGCGGCAAGATCACCCTGTTCTACCTGCAGAAACAGGGCGACCAGCAGTACTTCGTCGAGCAGGCGCAGGGCGCGCAGGAGAAGGCGAAGGAACTGGGCGTCGAACTGAAGGTCGTCAATCTCGGGCAGGACGCCAACAAGGCGATCACCGAACTCGACGCCGCGGTCGCCCAGGGCGCCAACGGCATCGCGATCGTCGTCCCCGACCAGGCCATCGGCCCGCAGGTGCTCGACAAGGCGAAGAGCTCGGGCATCCCGATCATCGCCTCCGACGACGTGATCAAGGACGGCGGCGGGACGAAGTCGCCGTTCGTCGGCTTCAACGGCTCCCAGATGGGCGATTCGGTCGGCGAGGAGGCGGCGAAGCTGTTCAAGGCGGCAGGCTGGACCGCGGCCGACACCAAGATCATCAGCGCTTACAAGCAGGACTTGACGGTGTGCAAGGACCGCGTCTCCGCCGCGAAGGCCGCCTTCGACAAGGACGCTGGAGCTCAGGTGCCGGTGATCGAGGTCGGCACCGACAACACCCCGGTGGACGCACAGAACCGCACCGGCGCGGTGATCGGCTCGAACCCGGGCGTCAAGCACTGGGTGGTCTGGGGCTGCAACGACGAGAACGAGACCGGTGCGGTCACCGCGCTCGCGAACTCGGGCGTCGCCTCGGCCGACATCATCGGCGTCGGTCTCGGTGCCTACCTGACCTGCAAGGACTGGGCCGCGGGCAAGGAGACCGGGAACAAGGCGGCGCTGTTCATCTCCGGCGCCGAGGTCGGCCGCACCGCGATCCAGCTGCTCGTGGACAAGGTGAAGAACTCGAAGGACCTGCCCCCGGAGACGATCGCGAAGACCCAGATCGTCACCAAGGACAACTACAAGCAGGCCGGCGTCAACTGCATCTGATCCCGCGTGGAGGCGTTCCCATGGCCACATCCGAACCCGCGGCGGTGCTGACCGCCGAAGGGATCAGCAAACGGTTCTCCGGGGTGACCGCGCTCGACGGCGTCACCCTGGACTTCCGGCCCGGCGAGGTCCTCGCGCTGATGGGCGAGAACGGCGCGGGCAAGTCCACCCTGCTGCGGGTGCTGTCGGGCGATCACGGTCCCGACGACGGGCATCTGCTGATCGACGGCGCACCGGTGCTGTTCGACTCCCCGCGGGCCGCGATGGCCGCCGGAGTCCGGGTGATCTACCAGGAGCCGGAAATCATCCCGCACGTTTCGGTGGCGGAGAACGTCTTCGTCGGCGAGCTGCCCGCGCGGGGGCGGCTGGTCAACCGCCGGACCCTGCACCGGATGACGCAGGACGCGTTGCGGGAGTACGGGTTCGAGGGTGTGCTGCAGCCATCGACGCTCGGGAGCAGGCTGTCCCCCGCACAACGGCAGCTGGTCGAGATCCTGCGGGTGCTCACCGCCGCGACACCGCCGAAGGTGATCGCGTTCGACGAGCCGACGTCTTCGCTGTCCGAGCACGAGGTCGACGCGCTGTTCGCGCTGATCCGGCGGCTGCGGGACAGCGGGGTGGCGGTCGTCTACGTCTCACACCGGATGAAGGAGATCTTCCAGCTCGCCGACCGGGTGGCGGTGTTGCGCGACGGCACCCTGATCGGGGTCGAGGACGCGGCGTCCACCGACGAGAACCGGCTGGTGCGCATGATGATCGGCCGCGATCTGTCCACTTTGGAGCGCCGGAGCGCGCAGGAGACCGGCCGGGTGGTGCTGCGGCTCGACGGCGTCACCACCGACGACGTCACGGACATCTCCCTGGAGGTCCGGGCGGGCGAGGTCGTCTGCCTCGCCGGACTGGTCGGCGCCGGGCGCTCGGAACTCGCGCACGCGATCGTCGGCGATCTGCCGGTGCGCTCGGGAACCGTCGAACTGGACGGGAAACCGTTGCGCGCCCGCACTCCCGGCGACGCGGTCAAGGCGGGGATCGGCTTCGCGCCGGAGGAACGCAAGACCGACGCGTTGCTGATGCAGCGGTCCGTGCGGGACAACGTCTCCATCGCGGTGCTGGACCGGCTGAGCCGGTTCCGGGTGGTGCGGCGGGCCAAGGAACGCGAGCTCGTCGACGAATACGTGCGCGAATTGCGCGTGCGGACGCCGTCGATGGAGCAGGAGGTCCGCAAGCTCTCAGGCGGCAACCAGCAGAAGACCGTCCTCGCCCGCTGGCTCGCGCGGCGCCCGAAACTGCTGATCCTCGACGAACCGACGCGCGGGGTCGACGTCGGCGCGAAGGCCGAGATCTACCGGATCATCGACGGTCTCGCCGCCGAGGGCATCGCCCTGTTGGTGATCTCGTCCGATCTGCCCGAGGTGCTGAGCCTCGCCGACCGGATCGTCGTCCTGCGCGCGGGCCGGGTCGCCGGAGAGCTCGGCCGTGACGACGCGAGTGAAGAAGCCGTGCTGACCTTGGCCATCCCGGCCACCGAAGACACTGAGGAGATCGCCTCGTGACGACCATCGCCCACCCGGTGTCCCCGTTCCGCCGGACGGTGACCGCGATCGGCGTGCAGAACTCGAGCCTGCTGCTCACCCTGATCGCGCTGGTGATCCTGATGAGCTCGCTGAACGAGAACTTCCTCCGTACCAACAACCTGCTGCTGATCGGCAGCGCGATCACCATCATGGGCCTGCTCTCGCTGGTGCAGACCCTGGTGATCATCCTCGGCGCGCTGGACATCTCGGTCGGCTCGATGGCCGGGCTCGCGTCGGTGGTGTCGGCGATGGTGTTCACCTCCACCGGGAGCTCCGCTGTCGGCACCCTCGCCGCGATCGGCGTCGGCGTGGTGTGCGGCCTGGTGAACGGCATGATCATCATCTTCGGCCGGGTCAACCCGGTGGTCGCGACGCTCGCGATGCTGGCGACGTACAAAGGCATCGCACAGGTGATCTCGGACGGCAAGGCGCAGGGTTACACCGGCGCCGACGATCTGTTCATCTTCCTGGCCAAGGGATCCATCGCCGGGCTGCCGACGCTGCTGTGGGTGTTCCTGATCGTCGCGGCGGTGCTGCACTTCCTGTTGCGCTACACCGACATCGGCCGCAACATCTACGCCATCGGCGGCAACGACACCGCCGCCCGGCTCGCCGGGATCAACATCAACCGCTACATCATCGGCGTCTACGCGCTCGTCGGCGTGGTCGCGGCGATCGCGGGGCTGCTGATCACCGCGCGCACCGGCTCCGGCCAGCCGACGTCCGGCTCCGAGGGGCTCGAACTGCTCGCCGTCACCGGCGCCGCGCTCGGCGGCACGATGCTCAAGGGCGGCAAGGGATCCATCATCAGCACCGTGCTGGCGGTGATCATCCTCGGCGTGCTCAACAACGGGATGTCCGGGCTCGGCGTCAACCCGTTCTGGCAGAACATGGCCACCGGGACCCTGCTCGTCGTCGCCGTCGTGCTCCAGCAGGTCCGCAGCGGGGAACGCCGAGTCGGCCTGCCCGTATGACCCGGCATGCCCGGATCGTCGACGAACTGGGCAGGCTGATCGTCGCCGGTGTCTTCGGGGCCGGGCAGCCGATCGTCCCCGAAGACCTCGGGCGCCGGTTCTCCGCGTCGCGCACGATGGTGCGGGAAGCGTTGCGGGTACTGGAATCCAAGGGCCTGGTCGCGGCGCGGCCACGCGTCGGCACCTGGACGCGGCCACCGGAACACTGGAACGCGATCGATCCGGACGTCATCGCCTGGCGGGCCGCCGGACCCGAGCGTTCCCGGCAGCTGGCGGAACTGTTCGAACTCCGGCTGGCGATCGAACCGCAAGCGGCGAGAATGGCCGCGTGGCACCGGCGCCCGGACGAGCTCGCGGTCCTCGTCGCGACGTACGGCCTGATGGTGGACGCGGTCGGCCTCCCGGCTTTCCAGGAGGCCGACCGCGCCTTCCACGCGGCCCTGCTTCGCGCGTCGGGCAACGCCTTGATCGCGCAATTGCGGGGTCCGGCCGTGGCCGCGCTCGAAGAGGTTCCCGGCGACGGCGTGCTGGCCGCCCATGCGCGGGTGGTGGCGATGGTGCTCGAAAAGAACGCCGACGGCGCGGAATCGGCGACGCGGCACTTGCTGGAAACCGTTGTGCCGTACCGCTCACCGGCATCTTGACACCCTCAGTGGTACACACCATTCTCGATTCCGGGTTTCCGGGCACGGAGGCTCACCGCCGCCGCGAAGTGCTTGAGGAGGACGCTTCATGCGTTTCCCCGGAATTCGCCGGATCACCCTGCTCGCCGCGGCGGCACTCGGCGCCGGCCTGCTGACCGCGCCCGGTGCCGTCGCGTCCGAGCAGTGTCCGGTGGCCGCGCCGATGATCGCGGCCGGTGACCACTGGGTCGCCAACGGGACCGACCTCGCGGCGAACTCGTGGCAGAACGGCACCTTCCACGTCGGGAACCTGGCGCTCGTGCGTACGACGGGCGTCTCGAACCACAAGACACTTCCCTGGGCGCAGGACAACAAGTACCTGCTGCAAAGTGATCCGAAGCGGCCGTTCTTCCCGGACTTCCAGGCCGCAGGCGAGGCGTATCTCGACCTGTACTCGTTCCATCCCGACGCTCCCGTGATCGCCGACGTCCGCAAGCGGATCGCCGACGAGGTCGCCAGTGTGGAGCAGGGCAACACGTCCTACTGGAAGTACGTCGACGCGCTGAACATGGCGATGCCCTCGCTGGCGCGGATCGGGGTCATGGACGGCAGTGAACCGACCCTGGCGGCGATGCAAAAACTGTTCCGCTCGGCGGAAAAGACGCTGTTCGACGACGGGCTGGGCCTCTGGCGCCGTGATGCGGGCAGCGATGCCTACTGGTCACGCGGCAACGGCTGGGCGCTCGCCGGTTTGGCGAAGGTGTTGCAGGTCCTGCCTTCCGACGACCCGCGGCGGCCGGAATACCTGCGAGTCTTCAAGAAGATGGCGAACACACTGTGGTTCCTGCAACGGCGGGACGGCTTCTGGAACACGGATCTGCTGCGGCCGTGGCACCACGGCGGGCCGGAAAGCAGCGGGACGGCACTGTTCACGTTCGGGCTCGCCTGGGGCGTCAACGCCGGGATCCTCGACGCGGGCAAGTACCGGCACACGGTCGACCGGGCCTGGAAGGCGTTGTCCACCAAGGCTTTGCGGGCGGACGGGTTCCTCGGCTACGTCCAGCCGGTCGCTTCCGGCCCTGGCCCCGCGCGAGCCGGTGACACGGGCGCTCACGGGGTCGGGGCGTTCCTGATCGCCGGGCAGCAGGTGGCCCGCCTCACCCCTGGCTGCTAGCGCCCGACCCGCTTGACCCAGCCCGGACCGTCGGCCCGGCCACGAGGAGGCGCCGGACTCCGCGGAAACGTACGGGGACCGATGGCCTTCACCGGTACCGGATAGAGGCCTTTCCGGAAACGGCCGTGTTCGAACAAGACGACCATGGCGGTGTCTTCGCCGCCGACCCACGCCTCGGCAGTGCGGCGTCCCGCCTGATACGCGGCTCCGTAGGTCGACATGATCGGACGGAGCCGGATCGTGCTGCCGTCTTCGAAGCCGATCGAGATCAGCGGCAGGGGGGCCAAGCGTCCTTCGAAGACTTCGACATCGACGATTTTCGCGGTGTACCAGCCGGTCTTCCGCACCGACCTGGCTCTTCTGCTCCAGCCGGCCCAGGCGGTCAAACCGCCCACACTCCCGATAGCCAGTGGAATGCCGAAGACAATCACGAGTCCCGGTGAACGAAACGCCACCGAGAGCCAAACCACGAGACCGAACGTCACGACACAGAAACCGGAGAGCGGGATGGACAGGAGGCTCATGGTGTGAAAGCGCCGGGACTGCGCCTCGAGCCCGGACTCCTGTGCGACGCCTGTTTCCGTGGGAAGCCAGGTGCCGACCGCGGCCCCGCGTAACTTGCGGCCGTACTGGAGAGCGATGACGCACGCGATCCCGGCGGCGAGGGGCGCGACCGACATGGCCACGACAGTGGCCACGAATTCGACGCTTCCCGCCCAGGCGATGCCGCCGTCCCCGGCCAAGCCGAGGCAAAGCATGACGCCGGCGGCAAGGAAGACTACGACCCCGACCATGGTCGCCAGGTAGAACATCCGTCGCCGGTCCAGCTGCATCGGCACCGAAGGTTGGGTGGCCACGGGACTCCTTTGGGGTCGACGAACACATGCCGACCAGACTTCCCGGCGCACCTGCCTGGAGAATACCCGAATCGCTTCGCGAGCGGAACTCGTTGCGGCCTCAGGCCAGGCAGTCGCCAGCGTCGCCTCGGTGGAGGGCCGGGTCGTCCTGGAGGAAGGTCCGCGCGACGCCCGGGCCGCTGGACCGCGTCTCGAAGCGCACGGTCACCCGGCCGTGCCCGGCCCCCTGTACCCAGCCACTTCCGTACTCGTCGTGCGCCACGTCGTCCCCGGGCCGCCAGGTCGAGGAGACGACGACCTCCGGCGCGGGCGCTCGCTCGACCAAGGGCACCTCGGGAGCCGGGACGGCGAGGGTGAACAGCGGATCCTGATGCGGTACCGAAAGCCCGGAGAACGCGACCCCGGCCAGCCGCACCCCGCCGAATTCGGCCGGGTCGATGAGCAGCCGTTCCGCCATCGAGGCGAGCTGGTCGAATTCGTCGGTGGGCGAAGCCATCGTCTCCGACCTCGTCACCGTGCTGAAATCGGTGTGCCGCAGTTTCACCACCACCGTCCGCGCGACCCGATCGGCGTTGACGAGCCGTTTGTGCGCGTGGACGGCGAGGTCGCGGACCTCGCGCCGCAGGCTCGCCAGGTCGATCAGGTCCCGGTCGAAGGTCGTCTCCGCGCTGACCTGCTTGAGCTCCGCGCGGCCGGACACCGGCCGGTCGTCGGCGCCGGTGGCCAGGCGCCGCAGGTCCCGTCCGACCACACTGCCCAAAGTGGACACCGCGTCGGCCTCGGAGAGCGCGGTCAGCTGGCCCAGCGTCCGGACGCCGATCGCCCGCAGTTTTCCTTCCGCCACCGGGCCGATCCCCCACAGCACCCTGGTCGGCAGCGGCGCGAGGAAGTCGCGTTCGGTGCCCTGGTCGACGACGAGCAGCCCGTCCGGTTTCGCCAGATCCGACGCGACCTTCGCGACCTGCTTCCCCGACGCCGCTCCGATCGACGCCACCAGCCCGATTTCGGACCGGATGTGCTCCCGCAGCCGGGCACCGAACTCCCGCACCTCGGCCGACGACGCCCCGGCCAGCGACGGCGGTTCCGCGAAGGCCTCGTCGAGGGAGATCCGCTCCAGCACGGGCGCGTACTGGGCGACGAGGTCGAACACCCGCGTGCTCAGCAGTTCGTACAGTTTGAACCGCGGCGGCAGGATGACCCCGTTGGGCGGCAACAGCCGCCGGGCCTGTGACATCGGCATCGCCGATTTGATGCCGTGTTCCCGCGCCTGATAACTCGCCCCGGCGACCACGCCGCGCGGGCCCGCGCCGCCGACCAGGACCGGGCGGTGGGCCAGGGTCGGCCGGGTCAGCTGTTCACACGAGGCATAGAACGCGTCCATGTCGAGGTGGATGACCCACCGGTCATGCCCGCCCATCGCCCGGTACCTCGAGAAGACGGTGCAAGGCTTTCGTGTACTCCTCGAACGCCGCCCGGCCCCGCGTGGTCAGCTCGACCAGCGTCACCGGCGTGCGATGTTCGAACGCCTTGGTGATCTCGACGTAGCCGGCGTCCTCGAGTTTGCGCAGATGCGTCGACAGGTTGCCCGGCGTCATGTCCAGCAACTGCTGCAGCCGCGGGAAGGTGATGCGGTCCCCCGGTCCGAGGCTCGACAGCGCCACGGTGACCCGCAGCCGCGCCTGCGCGTGGATCACCGGATCGAGCTGGGGCAGCCCGTCTTCGCTCATCGCGACCGCACCAGGAAGACCAGCGACGCCACCAGGAAGCCACCGCCGCCCGCCAGGCTCAGCACGAGGAAGTTGTGCGGTCCCCCGGCCAGCACGCTCGCCGCGCCGCACGCGATGATCCACACGCCGAGGCCGTACTGCAGTTTGCTCTGCCACAGCATTCCGCCGGCGAGGTACATCAGGCCGGTCAGGATGAGCGAGGTCCCGGACCACAGCAACGGGATCAGCTCGGTGTCGAGGCCGAGCCGGATCAGCGCGGTGTTCACCACCGTCAGCCCGCCGAACGCGATCATCCAGCTCCACCCGTACATCGCCCCGACGAGCCGGGACGGCCCGCGCACACCGCGGCCCGCCCGGATCCCGTAGATCGCCGAGTACGCCATCGCCCCGAGGAAACCGGCGGCGGCGATCGCGCCTGCGACCCACAACGGCATCAGGGCGGTGGGCGGCGCGGAGACGTAGACGAGCCCGAAACCGAACAGCCACACCAGTCCCCAGACGGCGAGCAGCACGGCCGGATTCGGCCCGATCTCACGCCGGGTGTCCTCCGTCTGCCTGGCGATGAGCGCGAGCGACTCCTCGGGCGTCATCGGCCGCGCGTCGTCGTCTCGTTCATCCTCCACCACTTCGGAAAACTAACACGGGTTCACAGTCGCGCCGTGTCAAGCCGGAACCTCGCCATCACCACGAGCGCGGGCACCACCAGCCACGCCGCGAGCACCAGGACCGCGGTCAGCGCGCCGGACCCGCCCAGCACCGGCGCGCGGCCGATCTCGCCGAGCCAGTACGTCGGCATGATGTGCCCGGCGGTGTTCATCCAGCCGGGCAGGATCTGCAGCGGGATCCACAGTCCGCCGAACATGCCCAGCGGCAGCATCAGCGCACCGGTCACCGCCTGCACGGTGTCGCCCTTGCCGAACAGCCCGATCATCAGGCCCAGCACCGCGAACGGCAGCGCGCCGAGCCACAGCGCGCCGAAGATCGTCAGCCATTGGCCGGTTTCGAGCCGGATGCCGCGGATCATGCCCGCCGCGAAGATCACCAGCAGCACCGGCAGCGCGACGAACAACCCCGCCGACACCTTCACCATCAGATAGCCCGGCGCCCGCATCGGGGTCAGCCGCAGGGTGCGCTGCCAGCCGTCGGTGCGCTCGGTGGCGACGCGCGTGCCGGTGAACAGCGCGGCGGTCATGGCGCCGTACGCGGCCATGTTCACCATGGTCACGGTCGCGGTCGAAATCCCCGGAGCGATCTCGCGGGCGCCGAAGATCCCGCCGAACAACAGGAACATCGCGAGCGGCATACCGATGGTGAACAGCGCGAACTGCGGGCTGCGGACGATGCGCTTGATCTCCAGCGCGAGGTAACTCAGGTTCATCTCAAAGCTCCTTCGGCCGCATCGGCGGTCAGCGCGATGAAGGCCTCTTCCAGTCCCACGGCGGTGATTTCGATGTTCGCGGCGAGCGGGAACTCACGCAGCAGACCGCGGATGGCGGCGTCGGAATCGGCGCAGCTCAGTTCCGCGTGCCCGGCCCGCAGTACCGCGCGCGACACCCCGGGCAGCGCGGCGAGCGCGGCCTCGGTGGCATCCGGGACGGCGGCGCGCAGCACCCGGCCGGCGACCGCGGCCCGGACCTCGCCGACCGGCCCGTCCGCGACGACCCCACCGTGCCGCATGAGCACGACACGGTCCGCGTAGTCCTCCGCTTCGGCGAGGTAGTGCGTCGCGAAGAGGACTGTGCGGCCCGTCTCGGTGTACTCGCGCATCGCCGCCCAGAAGCGGCGCCGCCCGTCGACGTCCATGGCCGCGGTCGGCTCGTCGAGCACCAGCAGATCCGGATCGCCGACCAGCGCGAGCGCGAACCGCACTCGCTGCTGCTCGCCACCGGAGAGCTTCCCGCAGCGGCGGTTCGCGTACTCGGTGACGCCGGCACGCTTGAGCACCTCGCGGGTGGGCAGCGGATTCCGGTGCAGCGAGGCGAACAGGCCGACGAGTTCGGCGACCGTGGCGTCCCTGAGCAGCGTCCCGTTCTGCGCCATCGCGCCGACCATCCCCCGGTCCATCGCCTCGGCCGCGCTGAGCCCGGCGACACGGACCTGACCAGCATCAGGCCTGGTCAGGCCCAGCAGCATGTCGATCGTGGTCGACTTGCCCGCGCCGTTCGGCCCGAGCAGCGCCACGACCTCCCCCGGTGCGACCCGCACGCTGACGTCGTCGACGGCCAGGACGTCGCCGAAGCGCTTCACGAGCCCTTCGAGGCTGAACGCGTCCGCCATGACTTTCCCCCTTCGAGCACTCTGAACTACAAAGTCGATATGCACTTTGTAACACAAAGTCCCCTGCCCTGGAAACCCCGGGAGTACATGAAGGCCCCCTTCCTGTACCTAGGCGCAAGGAAGGGGGCCTTCATGTACTTGGAGCTAGGCGGGCACCCGGGAGGTGGCCGCCTCAGCGGCTGCCGGAACCGGAGGAGGCACCGGGAGCGGCAGCGGCGCGCATTCGACGTCGGCCGTCCGCCCTGGCTTGCGCGCGGGCAGCGCACCGGTGGCCAGGTAGTCGGCGATCTTGTTGTCGACGCAGGCGTTGCCGCGCGGAGTGATCGCGTGACTCGTGCCGCCCGGTTCACCGATCAGGCGAGCGCCGGGGAACCGGCTACGCACCTCGAGGCTGCCTTCGTACGGCGTTGCCGCGTCGAGCGTCTCGCCGATCATCAGCACACTCGGCACCTTCTTGCCGTCGACCTTGACCGGCTTGCCGGGTTTCGCGGGCCAGTACAGGCAAGGGCCGTTGTACCAGGCGTTCTGCCAGGTGAAGTACGGCGCCTTCTGGTAGGTACGCCAGTTGTCGTGCTTCCACTGCTGCCAGCTCTGCGGCCATTTCACGTCCGAGCACTGGACGGCGAGATAGACGGCGTAACCGTTGTCGTCACCGCGGCCGCCGAAGTTCTCGAACAGGCCCTTCATCGTCTGCCAGTCACCCTTGTTGACGAACTTCGCGAGCGCGTCACCGAGCAGTGTCCAGCGCAGCTGGTAGTAGGAGGCCTGGTTGAAAACGTCGAGGAACTCGTCCGGCCCGACGTAGCCGCCCGCCGGGACCGCGCGCAGCTTCTTCAGCTGCTCGTCGAAGACCTGCTTCACCGCGGCCTGCGTCTTGCCGAGGTGGTAGACGTCGTCGTGCGACGCGACCCAGCCGAACCAGATGTTGAGGTTGACGTCGTAGGCGAGGTCCTGGTTCAGATTGGCCTGGTACCAGACATTACGGGGGTCCACAGTGGAGTCGAGGACCATCCGGCGGACGTGCTGCGGGTACAGCGTCCCGTACACCTGGCCGAGATAGGTGCCGTAGGAGTACCCGTAGAAGTTCAGCTGCTCGGCGCCGAGCGCCTTGCGGATGCTCTCCATGTCCTTGACCGTGTCGGTCGTCTTGATGTTCTCCAGCAGCGCGCGGCTGTTGTTCTTCGCGCACGCGTCGGCGTAGGACTTCGAGCGCTGCAACCAGGTCTTCTCCAGCTGCCGCGTCGTCGGCACGTATTCCGGCCGGTTGTAGTCCATGTAGTTCGGGATGCACGAAAGCGCGGGCTTGCTGGAGCCGACGCCGCGCGGGTCGAAACCGACCCAGTCGTAGGCGTCACCCGCGTGGTTCGGCACGCGCGTGCCGCGGGTCGCGAGCAGCAGCCCGGAACCGCCGGGGCCACCGGGGTTGGTGAGCATGACGCCCTGGTACTGCGCTTCGGGCGTCTTGTGCTTGACGCGGCTGAGCGCGAGCTGGATCTTCTCGCCGCGCGGGCGCGAGTAGTCGAGCGGAACGGACAGGTAGCCGCACTCGGCGCCGGCGTTGATCAACGTCGGGTCGGTGCACGCCCCCCAGGTGATGGTCTCGGCGGGTTGCGCCGCTTCCGCCGCACCGGCGGGCGCGGTCACCGCGACCGAGGCGAGCGTGGCGACGGCCAGCGCGGTGATGAGCACACGTCTCAAGGTTTTTCCCTTTCCCTCCAAAGGTGAAAGCCCCGAAACCCTATCCACGTCCATGACCTGCGGAAGCCCTTCGGCGAAGGTCCCTACCAACGGCGGGTCCCGATCGCGGCAAACCGGGCAACCGGTTAATCGGTTGGGAGGCCGCACGGTGGGCGCTAGGCTGTCGATCATGATCTGCCGAATCCGCATGCGCACCGCCTGAGACGGCGTGACCGCAGGGCCCCCGCGATCGGGAGGCCCCCTTTCTGCGCGCCGTCTGACGTCACGATCTCAGACAGGATCTCATGCAGAACCACATCGCGATGATCGGCTGCACCGCGCCGAGCCACATCTACCCCTCGCTGGCCGTCATCCGTGAGCTGGTCGCTCGCGGGCACCGGGTCAGCTACGTCGTCGGCGAACCGCTCACCGGGCTGATCGAGCCGACCGGCGCCGAGGTGGTCGCGCATCCGTCGATCCTCCCGCTCGGCGACCAGTCGGCGTGGCCGGAGGACCCGGGGTCCCAGATGCGGGTCTTCCTCGACGAAGGCATCCAGGCGATGCCGGTGCTGACCG
Source organism: Amycolatopsis sp. lyj-90 (assembly GCF_046549035.1). NCBI lineage: Bacteria > Bacillati > Actinomycetota > Actinomycetes > Pseudonocardiales > Pseudonocardiaceae > Amycolatopsis > Amycolatopsis sp. lyj-90. The sequence continues at coordinate 246,316 of NZ_JAJPWP010000008.1, read as the reverse complement.
ATTTCTACGACGAGAACCGCCCGGACCTGCTGCTGTACGACATCGGCGGTCTCCCGGCGCCGATCCTGGCCAGGCGCTACGGCGTCCCGGCCGTGCAGCTGTCCCCGACGTATGTCGCCTGGGACGGCTACGAAGAGGACCTGGCCGAGATCCTGACCTCGATCCGGAGCTCACCGTCCGGAAAGGACTATTTCGCCACTTTCACCCGGTGGCTGAACGAGAACGGGATCGAAGCCGACGCTTGGGACTGGATCTCCCATCCGGAGCAGGTGCTCGCGCTGCTGCCGAGGGCGATGCAGCCCAACGTCGACCGGGTGCCGCCGTCGGTCCGGTTCATCGGCCCGGCGCTGGACCCGGAACGCCTCGCCGACCGGAGCTGGACGCCGCCTTCGAGCGGCAAGAAGGTCCTGCTGATGTCCCTCGGCACGGCGTTCACCGATCAGCTCGACCTGTTCCGCGCGTGCGTGGACGGGTTCCGCGATTCGGACTGGCACGTGGTCATCTCGATCGGCCAGACCGATCCGGCCGACCTCGGGCCGCTGCCGGAGCACATCGAGGTGCACCCGTTCGTCCCGCAACTCGCGGTGCTGGAGGCCGCGTCGGCGTTCATCACGCACGCCGGCATGGGCGGCAGCACGGAATCGCTGTGGTACGGCGTGCCGACCGTCGCGATCCCGCTGGCCACCGACGGTTTCGGCAACGCGGCGAAGCTGGCGGAACTGGGCGTCGGCGAGGAACTCGCGGCCTCGGACGTGACGGCTTCCGTGTTGCGTGCCACTGTCGAGAGGGTGGCCGGGTCGCCTTCGGTTGCGGCTCGCCTAGCCGAGGTCCGGGCTGAGACCCGGGGCAACGGCGGGATCGAGCGGGCGGCGGATGCCGTCGAGTCCTTCCTGAAGTAGCTCCTGTACCGCCTCACCAATGCTATGAAAGGCCCGTTACTTGCAAATTTTGCAAGTAACGGGCCTTTCATAGCGCGCGCGGAAGCGTCAGGTGCCCCTGATCTCGTTCAGGTAGTTGTAGATCGTGTACCGCGTGACGTCGAGTTCCCCGGCGAGGTGGTCCACCGAGTCCTTGATGAGGAAGAACCCCGCCTCGTCCAGTTCCCGGACCACGGCCGCCTTGTGCCGCTTCTTCATCAGGTCCACCGGGATCCCGGCCTTCGTGACCGCGCGCCCGACGAGGAACCGCTGCAGGCTGTCGACGTCCGGCGGGAACGTCTCGGGTTCGTGCCCGTTGGCCTTCGGCGCCCCGTCGGTCAGCCGGTTGACGCACAGGCAGCCGATCGCGACCCCGTCGGCGTCCCGCAGGAACACCGTCGATGACCGGATCGCACGTCCGTCGGGGCCGTGGGTTTCGTAGTTCGTCAGGTCCTGTGTGGTGCCGCGGCGGACCAGGCCCAGCAGGAGATCCGTCATCGGACCGCCGACCGTCCGGCCGGTGAGGTCACCCGCGATGGCGACGATCGAGTCCGGCAGCCTGCTCAGGTCGTGCAGCAGGACTTCGTTGCCCGGCCCCAGCATCGCCGCGAGCGCGTGCACCGCCGGGACGAGCGCGGTGAGCAAGTCCCCCGACGCCGCCGACGCGACGACAGGTGCCTCGAAAACACTGACCGGTTTCGTCAAGCGTTCCAGCGCCGAGCGCACCAGTTCCGCCGTGCTCGCCGGAGTCGACGCGTGCGGGGACAGCCGGACGTGCTCCGGCCGTACGGTCGCGGCGATCCCGGCGTTCGCCAGCGCCGAGCCGACCTGTTCTGCGGCGTGGCCGGGCACAGTGAACGCGAGGATCCCGGCCCGCCGCTCGACGGCCGAAACCACCTCGCCGCCCACGGATTTCACGACCTCTTCGAGTTCGCCGACGCGTTCGGCGATCCGCCCGGCGATGGCCGCGACACCCGCCTCTTCCACCAGTTCCAGCGCGGCCGCGAACGCGCCCGAGGTGATCGGGCTCAGGTTCGAGATCGACCACGCGGCCGCGGTGTCGTCGGCCGGATGGATCTCGTCGTCGAACAGGCCGGGGTCACGGGCGCCGGTCCAGCCGGACAGAATCGGTTCCATCCGCTCCAGCGCCCGGTCGGACAGGACGGCGAAGCCGGTGCCCCAGCCCGCCCGCAGCCACTTCTGGCCGCCGACGACGAGCACGTCCGCGACCTCCCACGGCGCCTCGGTCACCCCGAAGCCCTGGATGCCGTCGACGACGAGCAGCCTGTCCCCCACCGCCTCGCGGATCGCCGCCAGATCGGCGCGGTATCCGGTGCGGAAGTCGACGGCGCTCACGCTGACCAGCGACGTCTCCGGCGTCAGGGCCGCTTTGACCGCGTCCGCCGTGACGTTCCCCAGCGGCAGCCGGCGCACTGTCAGCCGTCCAGCCTGTTCGGCCCGCGCCCACGGGTACGTGTTGGCCGGGAACTCCGACGCCGAGACCAGCGCCTCGCCGCCCGGGGCGTTGAACGCGGCCTGGAACAACCCGAGACTGGTGTGCGGCAACAACACCGTGTGGTCGGTGTCGCTGCCGGAAAGCCGCGCGGCGGCGGCCTTGGCCCGGGTCTCCTGCCGCATCAGGTCGTCCACAGTGGACGGTCCGGCCTTGGTCGAGGCGTCGAGCAGGCTCGCCGTCGTGTCGAGCACGGCGTGCGACGGCGGCCCGAACCGGGCGAAGTCGAGGTACCCGGCCGGTTCGCCGAACTGCAGCAGGTACCGAGGCGAGATCCGCGTCATGCGAGGACCCGCGCCAGGAATTGCCTGGTCCGCTCGTGCTTCGGCGAACTCAGGATCTCCCCCGGCGGGCCGGTCTCGACGACCGCGCCGTCGGCCATGAACACCACCTCGTCCGCGGCCTCGGCCGCGAACCCCATTTCGTGCGTCACCACGACCATCGTCATCCCCTCCGCGGCCAACGTACCCATCACCGCCAGCACCTCGCCCACGAGTTCCGGGTCGAGCGCCGAAGTCGGCTCGTCGAACAGCATCAGCTTCGGTTTCATCGCGAGCGACCGGGCGATCGCGACCCGCTGCTGCTGCCCGCCCGACAACTGTGCCGGATAGGCGTCGGCACGGTGCGCGAGGCCGACCCTGTCCAGCAGGTCGAGTGCCTGTTCCCGGGCCTCGTCGGCCGGGACGCCGAGTACCCGCACCGGCCCCTCGACGACGTTCTGCAGCGCCGTCCGGTGCCCGAACAGGTTGAACCGCTGGAACACCATGCCGATGTCGCGCCGCTGCCGGGCGACTTCGCGTTCCTTCAGCTCGTACAGCTTCCCGTTCTTCAGCCGGAACCCGATCGGCTCGCCGTCGACCCAGACCTGTCCGGCGTCGATCGTCTCCAAATGGTTGACACAGCGCAGGAACGTGCTCTTTCCCGCGCCGGACGGGCCGAGCAGGCAGACCACCTGTCCTTTGTGGACTTCGAGGTCGACCCCGCTCAGCACTTCGGTGTGGCCGTAGCTCTTACGGACGCCGACGGCCTTGAGCAGCGGCTCAGCCACGTTCACTCCTCACCAGCGGCGCGGTGCGCAAAGCCTTGGCGGCACGGGAAAACGGACTTCGCGACCGGTCTTCGGAGTCGAAGGCCCGTTCCAGGTAGTGCTGCCCGACCCCGGCGACGGTCACCACGACCATGTACCAGACCGCGGCGGCCAGCAGCGTTTCCATCACCAGCAGGTTGTTGGACGAGATGTTGTTCGCGGCGTGGATCAGTTCGGTCACGCCGATCACCGACGCCATCGACGTCCCCTTGAGCATGTTGATGAAGTCGTTGCCGGTCGGCGGGATGATCACCCGCATCGCCTGCGGCAGCACCACCCGGCGCAGTGTCGCGCCGGGCGACATCCCGATCGACTTCGCCGCCTCCGTCTGTCCACTGTCGACACTGTTCAGCCCGGCGCGGACGATCTCCGCCATGTACGCGCTTTCGTTGAGCGCCAAGCCGAGCAGCGCCGCGGTGAACGCGGTGATCAGCACGTTGGTCTGCTCGTGCAGCAGGTAACCGCCGAACGGCAGCGGGATCGAGATGAACTCGAAGACCAGCGCCAGGTTGTACCAGATCAGGATCTGCAGCAGCACCGGAAGCCCGCGGAACAGCCAGATGTAGCCTGCCGCGAACCAGCGCGCCACCGGATTCGCCGACCGGCGCATCAGTGCGATCACGATCCCGATGACGATCGCCGAACCCTGCGCGATCACCGCGAGCAGCACGGTGTTGAGCAGACCGACCGCCATCACCCGGTACCACAGGAACTCCGGGACGGAATCCCACTGGATCTGGGCGTTCCCGAGCGCGATCCCGAGCAGGACCAGCAGCACGAGGATGACGACGGCGCTGACCCAGCGGCCCCAGTGCTTCAGCCGGACGATGGGCAGCGGTTCAGCTTCCACCATTGAGCTTCGCCTCCTTGACCGCGCCCTGCTCGACGCCCCATGCCTGGAGGATCTTGCCGTAGCCGCCGTCGGCGATCAGGGACTGCAGCGCCTTCTGGACGGCCTCGGCCAGCGGCTTGTTCTCCTTGTTGACGCCGATGCCGTACGGCCCGCCGTTGAGCGGCTCGCCGGGGACGACCTCGAAGAACTTGCCCTCGCCGGCGGTCCGCGAGATGTAGACCGCACTGGGCAGGTCGTTGAGGATGGCGGCGACCCGCCCGGTGCGGAGCTGGTTCTGGTTCTGGGTGTCGCTGTCCGTCGCGGTCACGGTCAGCGCGGGCTTGCCGGCCTGCGTGCATTTGCCGTTCTGTTCTTCGGCGAACTTCTGGTGGCTCGTGCCCTGTACGACCGCGACGTTCTTGCCGCACAAGGTGTCCGGGCCGGAGATCCGGTCGGGGTTTCCCTTGCGGACCATGATCGTGATTCCGGAGGAGAAGTAATCGACGAAATCGATTTGCGCCTGACGCGTCTTGGTGTCGTTCATCGCGGCCATCGTGAGATCGACGCGGCCGGACTGGAGGCTCGTGATCAGCGAACCGAACGCCATGTCCTGGTGGTGGACGGTGACGCCCAGCTTCTTGCCGATGGCCTTGGCGAGGTCGACCTCGTAGCCGATCGGGGTCTTGCCGTCGGCGGCGTAGAAGTTGTTGGGCGCGGACTGCAGGTTCGACGCCAGGTGCAGCATCCCGGCCTGCGCGTATTTCGCGGGCAGGGCGACGGCGGAGTCCTTCTGGACGGCCTCGATCAGGGCGGTCGTGTCCGGGATCGCGGCGGGCGCCCCCGGTGCCGCGGGTTCCTGGCCGCCTGCCCCGTCGGGACCGCCTCCGCAGGCCGCGGTGACGAGCGCGGCCAGGCCGGTGAGCACGGCCAAGCGCCAGGTTCGGGTCAGGGTGTGCGGCGTCGACGGCATGAGGGGACCTCCACGGTGCCTTGGGTGGTCGCCGACGCTACAACTGCCTGTTGAAGAGGTCAACTGACAGTTGAAATCCTGTCCGATGGATGTCCGTATCGCGTGTGAAGGCCCCCTTCCCTCGGCTGAGCCGGGAGAAGGGGGCCTTCACGGAGGAGGTCAGACAGCGATGTAGTTACCGGAGAGGATGAGCAGGACCTGCACGGTGATGCCGGTGCCGTAGTAGTCCGTGGCGTTCGGCGTCCAGGTGGTGACGCGGGTCCACAGCTTGTCCAGCCAGGCCTGGCTGCCCGGGTCGTTCATCGCCGCGATGGCGAACGACGCGGTGAAGCAGGGGTGCTGACCCGACTCGCCGGAGATCTTGGAGCCCGACAGCGTGTAGCCGGTGGTGATCTTGGCCGGGTCGCCGCCGGTGTTCTGCTGGATCCAGGTGTTCATCTTCTTCACCTGGCCCTGCGCCGGGCTGCCCGACACGGTGATGCCGTCGACGCCGAGGCGCCACGGGTCACGGCAGGCGTTGTAGCTGTACTTGTCGTCCTTGCCTTCGAGGAAGTCCGCCGGGGCGGGCTTGGGCGTGGAGTTGGTGTTGACGACGAAGTCCGGGATCAGCCCGGTATTCGGCGCGTACTGCTGCTGGAGCTGGGTGACGGCCTGCTCCTGCCGGGTGCGGACCTGACCCCAGAACGAGTCGCCGGTGACCTTCTCGAACGCGCGGAGGTGACCCGGCATCCAGTCGGAAGACCGCGAGCTGTTGATGTACTTGCCGCTGTCCGCCCAGTCGGCCAGCCGCATGAACTTGGTGGTGGGGTGCACCTCGCTGCGCTTGATCGCCTTGATGATCCGCAGCGCCTCGGCCTTGTAGTTCACCGAACCGCCGCTGCCCCAGACCTTGTCGGCGATGAGCAGGCCGTAGGCGATTTCGAGGTCGCCGTCGGTCGCCGAGTCGGTGCCGTTGACGCTCTTGCAGCTCGCGTCCTGCTCGGCGGCGTGGAGGTCCTTGTCGATCGACGAGGGGTGCGCCTTCACGAACTTCAGGATGCCGTCGAAGACGGTGCGGGCCTGCGAGTCCTTGTCACCCATCATGGCCGCGATGGTCATCCCGTAGCCCTGACCCTCGGCGACGAAGGCGTGGTCGGCGTCCGGCGCCTTGACCGCGTAGGTGCCCGTCCCGCACTTGGTGGTGAGGAAGTTCTTCTTCCAGAAGTCGTAGTACTTGGCGAGTGCCGCGTCCTGCGTCGCCTGGGACACCGACGGGCGGAGAACGCCTGGCAGGTAAGGGGTTCCTTGAGCGGTGGCCGCGGTGGCGGGGGCGGTCGTGGCGACCAGCCCGGCGGTCAGCGCGGCCGCGGCCAGCACTGTCCGAACGGTCTTTCTCATGGCTCCTCCGGAAACGTCGTTGGTGGCGGCGGCGCTTTTCGAGGGTGACATCCGGGTCGGCCAAAAACAAGAGAGTTAAGAAAGTTTCCTTACTATTACCTCAAATGACGCTTACGTGAACGGTGGCCTAGCGTGAGCACATGACGATCGACCTGAGCGCGCGCGGCGAGACCTTCCGGGAATTCTGGACCGAGCGGCATCTCGCCACCCTGACCACCGTCCGTCCCGACGGGACCCCGCACGTGGTCGCCGTCGGCGTCACCGTGGACTTCGAGACCGGGATCGCCCGCGTGATCACGTTCCGCTCGTCGAAGAAGGCCCGGATGATCAAGGAAGCGGACGAAAAGGGCATTCCGGTCGCCGCCTGCCAGATCGACGGCCCGCGATGGTCCACTTTGGAGGGACGCGCGGTGCTGCGCGAGGATCCGGAGTCGGTGCGCGACGCCGAAAACCGTTACGCCGCGCGCTATCGGCAGCCCAAGCCGAATCCGGACCGCGTGGTCATCGAGATCACCGTGACCCGGGTGCTCGGCAACGCCTGACGCGGGACCAGCCCCGGAGCTGAAGGGGCCTTTCCCCTCGTCACATGCGGCGAAGGGCGCTTTGCCCTCATCCCATGCGGGGAAAGGCCCCTTCAGCCCACGAAGAGGCTGAGCAGTCCTTCCACCGAGCGGACGATCACGCGCGCCGCGGCCCGTTCGGCATGCGCGGCGTCGGCCCGTTCCGCCTCGTGCCGCCATCCGGCGAGCGCGCTTTCGGCACCCGCGTGGATCTCGGCCGGGTCCGCGCCGGGTTCGAGGCCGAGCCGCTCGGTGGGCGCGAGGCCCTGCGCGCCGAGCAGCCGGGCGGCCTCCTCCGCGATCTCCCCGGACAACGCCGTGCGGCCGCCGCGGATGTCGGCGATGAGCCGCAGTTCCCGGAAGTCGTGCGCGGCCGCGGCGAAACGCTCCACGCGTGCGGCCAGCCGGTCGCCGTGCGGGATCGGTTCGGCGGCGAGCAGGCCTTCCAGCCGCAGCACCGCCGTGCGTGCCTTCAACGCTTCGGCCCTGGCGACGAAGCATCCCGCGAGCGTGTCCCGCAGATCGCCGAGACCACTGCGGTGCACGAGTTCCGCCGAAAGCTTCAGCCTGCTCTCACAGCCCGTGCGGATCAGGGTGATCGCGAGCCGGACGCCGTAGAGCCCGAACCGCGAAACCAGATGTTTCCTCGACTCCGGCGGGACCCCCACCGGGAACGGATCGTCCACAAAGGAATCCACGGACAGGAGATACCGTTCCAGTTCTTGACGGGAGACCGTCGCCAGCGCGCGCAGCACCGCGAACTCGTCGTCCCGTAGCGCCCGCCCCGCGTAGCCCAATTGCCCTGCGACGGCGAGGACTCCCTGAAACCCCGCGCAGTTCGGATCCTCGCGCCAAGCCCGCCGCGCCAGCTGTTTCGCGGTGAGCAAGGCGTCGATCCGGCCCGCGCCGACCTCGTCGGCCCTGCCGAGCACCAGCACCGAGTTCACCGCGCTCTGCCGGGCGAACGCCGAACCGCCCACCGGCCGGGCGCCGGCGAGTTCGTCGGGTTCGAGGTGGCGCACCAGGCGCACCGTCGCGTCGACGTGTTCGGCGAGCGCCGGGGTGTCGAACAGGTCGAGGTCACGCAGGGCCCGCGTCGGCCATTCCGACAGCGCGGAGACCAAAGTGGACTTACCGGTCCCCGGCGTGCCGACGAAGCCGACACGCAGCGGTTCTTCCAGTCGCTCCAGGCATTCGCGCAGCATCGCCACCGCGTGCGGGCGGTCCCGGTAGAGCGCCGCGGCCTCGGTCACCAGCTCGCGGACATCGAGAGCGGTCACGCCGAGAGCTCCCGGCGCGGCGCCGCGCCGCTGCCGAGCGCGCCCGCCTTCCGGTGCAGGGCGGCGAGCCGGTCGATCTCCTTCTTGACCCGCTGGGTGCGCCGGTCCCGTTCGGCGGATCCGGCGATGATCAGTTCCCGTTGGCGGGTCAGCTCTTCCGCGAGCTCGTCCGACAGCGCGGCGAAATGGTCGCGCAGCCGCCGCTGGACCTGGCGGATCTCGTCCTTGATCTCCTTGCTGAACCGGATGAACACGTCGTCGACGTGACGCTGCGCCGCGGCCTTCGCCAGCGCTTGCCGCCGCTGCAACCGCATCCCGCCTTCGTCGCGCACGCTCTTCGTGGCGAACGCGACACCGGCGCCGAGGGACACCGGGTTGATCAGCGGCAGCCCGGCGAGACTGGTCACCAGGCCGAACATCAGCACGCCGCCGTAGGAACCGCGCAAGCCGGTGAAGAGTTTCTGCCCGATCTTGAACCGCTCGATCTTGGGGGCGCCGACCTCGGGGATCGAGTCCACCCCGGATCCGGTCAGCGGCAGCTCCGGGGCCTGGCCGTAGCGCGGCCCGAAACTCGTGGCGACCGCGTGCGCGATCCACGTCGACCGGTCGGACACCCAGTTGTAGTTCGTCTCGACGGCCTCGGCGAGGTTCTCTTCCAGCCAGGTCTGGAAATCCGGCCAGATCTGCACCGGGTCGCCTTCGTCGAAGGTGCGGTCGATATGCCGCACGATCTGCCGGGTCCGCTCGCGCAGGTCGTATTCGGCGTCGGACACCAGATCGGTGATCTCGTCCGACAGCAGGTTCTGCCAACGGACGTTCTGCCGCCGCAGTTCCTCGGTGCGCCGTTGTGCCTGGTGCAGCAGGGTGACCTGGTCGACTCCGTTGTCCTGTGAGACGGCGTTGAGTCGCGTCTGCAGGGTCTCGACCAGCTCGACCGCCGCCGCGCGGACGCTCACCGCCGCGGCGAGCGCCCGGGTGCGTTCGATCGGGCGCGAGGCCTGTTCCCCCACCCAGTTCAGGAGTTCCGGGAAACCGGACCGTCCGTTGAGGCCGGCGTCACCGGCCTTCGCGGCGGCTTGGCGCACCGTCGCGGACACGGGGAAGACGTCGGCGACGACGCCGGTCTCGGAAAGTGCGGTGCGGTTGCGGGCGGCGAGTTCGCGCCAGTCCGGGCTGACGTCGATCTTGGTCAGCGCCAGCACCAGTGCCGGGCACCAGGTCCGGATGTGCCGGGCCAGCGCGAGTTCGGCGGGCTGGAGTTCCTGCGTCGCGTCGGAGACGAGGATCACCGCGTGCGCGTCGGCGAGGACGTCGAGGGTGGCCGCCGTGCGCGGCGAGCGCGGATCCCCTATCGCCGGGGTGTCCACCAGCACCAGACCCGTGCCGAGCAGCTCACGCGGCAGGCCGACCTCGACCCGGCGCAGGGAACCGGGCGGCCGGATCTCGAGTTCCTTGGCGAGCTCGGCCACCGGCACGCTTTCCCTGGCGTGCCCGACCAGGGTGGCGGCCGCGTCGGGGGCGTACCCGATCTCGGTGGGGACGGCGGGGGTGCTCGCGTCCCCGACCGCGCAGACCGGGGCGTTCAGCAGCGCGTTGAGCAGGTATCCCTTGCCCTGTTTGGGAAAGCCGACCACCGCGATCCGGGTGCCCGGAACCCGCTGGTCCCGTCTCCGCCGCAGGCGTTCGGCCAGGTCGGCGCGGCCGTGGGCGGCACAGGCGTCCAAGGTCTCGTTGAGCACGTCGAGCCAGGCGGGGGCTGTCACGGGGATGCAGTGTTCCCTTAACCAAGCACGGAATCAATGTGGCATGGGCCAACATGCCGCGAGGGCCCCGCGACCTGGTGCGATCGCGGGGCCCGTGCACACGGCAAGAGATGAAAGATATTCAGCTCAGCCGATGTGGATGTCGTTGTGCGAGGCGATGTCGCCGGCACCGAGGTTGATGTCGCCCACGTGGCCGATGTTGTTGGCCACCCCGGAGACGACGTCGTGCACGTCGTTGACGCCCGCGTGGTTCGCGACGTCGTTCACGACGTTGTCGGTGACGTCGGTCGCGACGTTGTCGGTCACGTCGCTCGCGATGTTGCCGTTGCCGATGTCGTGCGCCTTGCCCGCGATGTCGTGCACCTTGGTGGTGACGTCCGCGACACCGACCTGGCCGATGACGCTGGTCAGGTCACCCACGGTCGACAGGAAGTCCGGGGCACCGCCCGCGACACCGTCGACGCGGGGCAGGTCGCTGTTCAGGTCACCGACGGCGGGGACCGAGTCGACGGCCGGAACCGCGTCCACGACCGGGACGTCGTGGACCAGGTCGGTCGCGGTGTCGACGGCACCGTTGGCGAGGCCACCGGCCTGGCCCGCGGAGACGGCGTCGAGCTCCGAAAGGTCACCGGTCAGGCCGAAGCTGCCGATGGTGTTCTGCGCGAGGGCGGTCACGCCGGCGGCGGCGTTCGACACGTCGGTCACGTCGGACACGGCCGGGACGGCGGGCAGGCCCGGGAGGTCGACGGGCAGGTCGCCCACGGCGGGCACGGCCGGGACCGCGGGAAGGCCGCCCAGCTCCGGCAGACCCGGGAGACCGGCGTCGGGCAGGCTCGGGAGGCTCGGCAGGTCGCCGGCACCCGGGACGGCGACCGGCAGGCCGGCGGTCAGCGCGGTGAGCTGGTCGATCGCGCCCTGGACACCGTCGGCGCACTCGCCGTCGGTGCCGTTGACGACGTTCGCGACGCCGCCGAAGCCCGCCAGGTTGTCGGCGGTCGCCGCGGCGGTTCCGGTGACGTCGGTGGCGGTGTCGACCGGGACGAAGTCGAGCACCAGCGGGACGACCTCGTGCACGTCGGCGGCGTTGATGTCACCGAGGCCGGCGTCGGCGAGGACCTGCTGCGGGTCGTTGGCGAAGGCCGCGCGGGCGGCGGTGTCGTTCAGCAGGTTCAGCGTGAAGTCGTGCAGGGTCTGGACGGAACCCATGGAAGGACTCTCCTGGTGGTCTAGTCGGTGGGGCTGGCGCAGCGGCCGGAGGGCACGGCTGAGCGCAGGTCACCGAAGTTAGTGAGCCGGTACCTCTCAGCACATCGGGGATCACTCCTGGTCGTCGCCCACTCAGCCAATAGGGGATCGGTATGACATCGTTAGGGCGTTAGGGGCTTAACCGAGACGCATCCGGTTGGGTTTAATGCCAACCCTCACCCGGATGGGTCAAGCCGTTCGGGTGAGTGGCCCTATTAGGTCCTTAGGGGCTGGTCAAGCGAAGGAGGATGCTCGTTGCCCTACGTCCTCGGCATCGATATCGCCTCGACCCGGACCACCGCCGCCACCTGCGTGAACCAGGGCGACGGCTGGGGCGTGCCGGAGCCGTCGTGGCTCGGCGCGCGCGGCCCGTCGGCGGCGTCCGCGGTGTTCCTCGACGACGACGGCTACCTGCTCACCGGGGACGCCGCCGTCGAAGCGGGCCGGTCCGCGCCCGCCCGGCTGCTGACCGGGTTCCACGAGCGGATCGGCGACGACGTCCCCGTGATCGTCGGCAGTGAACGGTTTCCGGCCGAATCCCTCAGCGCCGTCCTCGTGGACGCCGCGGTGGATCAGGCGGCCGAGCGGTTCGGCGAGAAACCGCGGGACATCGTGCTCACGCATCCCGTCGGCTGGGGTTCGTTCCGCCGTGACCTGCTGCGCCGGGCACTGGCCGAAGCCGGCTTCCCCCGCGCCATGCTGGTCCCGGCGCCCGTCGCCGCGCTGCACGCGTACCTTGCCCCGCAAGGGGAAGTCACCGCCGGTGTCTGCGAATTCGGCCCGGACGGCGCGGTGGTCACGATCGCCGCCGCCGGGATCAACGGCTGGCTGCCGGTCAAGACGGTCGAAGGCGTCGACCCCGGCGAGGCCATCGGCAAGGTCTTCGAACTCGCGCACGGCGCCGGGATCCAGCCGCAGGCGCTGGCGGGCATCGTGCTCTGCGGCGAGGCCCCGCCGGTTCCCGGCCGGACGCCGTGCCCCGTCTTCGCCTCGAGTGATCCGGTCCTGACGGTGGCGACCGGCGCGGCCAACATCGCCGCGCGACGTGACGTTCCGCAACCCGTGAATGCCGTGGCGACCGTGGAAACCACCCTGCTCCCCCGCGTCGACGACACTCCGGAGCTCACCGAGCGGCCCGAACGGCCGCCGGTGGACATCACCCCGTTCCCCTTGCCAGAACGCACCGGGGCGGCGAAACTGCTCAGCCGTCGCAAGCCCCTCGTCGCCGGGACCGCGGTCGCGGTGCTGGCCGCGACCGCCCTGCTGCTCACCTTGACCACCCGAGAAGCCACCGCGGACAAGGGTCCCGAAGCCCCTCCCACCACGCCGACCTCGTGCGCGCCGCCCACCCCCGGCACCACCACTGTGTCCGATCCTCCCAACCCGGCTGATCCCCCTTCTCCCTCCCCAGCCGCTTCCACCAAAGGTCGCTGTTGAACGCACTGCTCGACAAGCCCGGCATCATCCATCCGGGTGCCCGGCGTCTGCTCGACGAGGTGACCGCCGCCCCGGAACTCCCGGTGCGGCTCACCGTCGTCGCCCCCGGCGGGCACGGGAAGACCCATCTGCTCGGCCTGCTCGGACGCCACTACGCGAGTGCCGGTGTCGAGGCCCTGCTGGTCGACGACGCCGACCAGCTCGGCGAAGACGAGATCGCGAAGATCAAGGCACGGGCGGAGGAAACGGCCGTGCCCGTCGTACTCGCCTGCAGAACGACGGGGCGGACCAAGGCGCTGCGCGCGCTCGCGGATTCCTTCGGCAGATCCGTGTCCTTGGGCGCGTTCGGCCTCGACGACGTCCGGCGGCTCGTCGAGTACGCCGGTGGCGACGGGGCCACGGCCGGAGACGTCCACGCCAGAACCGGTGGTGTGCCGGGGCTCGTGCTCCGCGCGGTCACCGGCGGGCTCGCGGACTTCCGCGGTGAGCTGGAGCAGCTGGACGAGGACGTGCACCGCTACCTGATCGCGGCCGAGGCAGGCGCGGGCCGGAATCTCGATCTCCTGGCGGCACTGCTCAACCGCGATCGCGAAGGCCTGCCGGAGGTCTTCGACGACGCCAGGGCGACCGGGCTCCTCGGCGAGGACGACGTCCTGCTGCCGATCGCCGCGGAAGCCGTCCGCGCCTGGGGGTCACCGGGACGACGGCTGACGGTGCTGCAACGGCTGGTGGAACTCCAGCTGCGCGACGGACTTCCGGTGCTGGACCTCGCTCGTTCCCTGCTGGGAACGGGAAGTTCGGGCGCGAGCGCGGCGGCCGCCTTCGAGGCGGCCGCGCGTGAGGCGATGCCCGACGACACGAAACTCGCGGCGCGGTTCTACGAAGCGGCGTCCGAGGCCGGTGGGCGCGGCGCGGCGCTCACCGTCGGCTGGGCGCACGCCGCGGCGCTGGCCGGAGACCTCGACACCGCACTCCGCCTCGGCGACGGCATGCTCGGCGGCACTTCGGACACCGACGCCAGGGCCGCGGGCGCCGAAGTGGCCGCGACCGTGCTGGCGCATCGCGGCGAACTGGCGCACAGCGCCGAGCTGTACCAATGGTCCGGCCGGGCCGGATCGAAGGCGTTCGCCGCGATCGCCTTGCTGGGCACCGGAAAACTCGAAGCCGCCCAGGGTGTCCTGGAGACCCCCGAAGTCCCGACCCTGTTCGCGAACGCCGCCTCACGGACGGCGCGCGCGATCACCGGCTCGGTGTCCGGCTGCGGTGCCGAAACCCTGTCGGCCCTGCTCGGCGCGGCATCGATGCTGGAATCGGCCGGGGCACCGGCACCGCTCCCGGACAGCCCGGCGGCCCTCGCGGCGTTGGTGGGACTGCATTCCGGCGAACTCGCGCTGGCCGAATCGGTGCTGAGCCGCGCGGTCACCGGGCGGATCGGCGGCGACCTGCTCGCGAAACGGCACCGGCTGCTGCTCGGCTGGGTCGCGATGACCGCGGGCGACCTCAAGACGGCCGCCGAAGCCCTGATGCCACCGGACGGCCTCGAAGCCCGCGACGAACTCTTCGCCGCCACCCTGCAACTGGGCTTAGCGCGACGGTCGAGCGACCTTCCCGGGATGCAACGATCCTGGGACCGCGCCTACCAGGCGACGATGCGCCAGCAGCCGGACCTGTATTCGCTGCTGCCGCTGGGAGAACTCGCGATCGCGGCCGCACGGGGCGGCGCGAGCGCCAAACTGGCCGGGCACCTGGAACGGGCGCACACCGTCCTCGACGCGCTCGGCAACCCTCCACTGTGGACGGCCACCCTGCGCTGGCACGAACTGCACGCCGCCATCACCGTCGAGGATCACTCTTCGGCCGGGGACCACCTGGCCGCGCTCAACGCTTTCGCGCCCTGCGGCCGCTACCCGGCCGCACTCGCCGCCGCCGCGAGCGGCTGGCTCGCGGTCCTGACCGGGAACTTCGATCCCGAAGTCATCACCGCGGCGGCGTCGGAACTGCACGAACTCGGGCTCTGCTGGGACGCCTCCCGGCTGGCCGGACAGGCGGCGATCCGGACTTCGGACCGCAAGGCGATGGTCCAGTTGCTCGAAGCGGCCCGGCAGTTCCAAGGCCGCGCTCCGGAGCCCGTCGCGGCCACCGGTTTGAGCACCCTGAGCGAACGGGAACTGGAGGTCGCCCGTCTGGTCGTCGACGGGCTGACCTACAAGCAGGCCGGAAGCAAGCTGTTCATCTCGGGCAAGACCGTGGAACACCACATGGCGCGGATCCGGGGGAAGCTCGGGGCCGGGGACCGGCGGGAGCTGCTGGCCATGTTGCGGGAGCTGCTGCCCGCGACCGCCCCCGAAGCGATGTGAAGCCCTAGCGGCCGGTGGTTCGCGGCGGGAAAAGGCACAGGTGGCGTGACCAGCCTCTGTGATGAAGGACCCCTTCGCCAGCCTCAAGGTCGAGGTGGCCTTCGCGGCATGGTTCCGGGCTGACAAGCGGGCGCCAACCTTTCCCGAGTGTCCACAAGGGACATTACCTGACAGCTGAATGTCCGATTGATGGCTAGATGTGCGGTTTCGCGGAGGTCGTGAGTGGCAAAGAGGGTCGAGGGGGTCGGTCCCGGTCTCGGAGTTCGATGACACCGGACTCTCACCGCGGCAGGTTCGAGCGTGGAGGATTTGGGACGTTCAACGTCCTGAATCCTCCACGCTCGGCTGGGGTGGCGACTCACGCGTGTGCCAGGCGTTGACGATGAAGGATTTGGGACGTTGAGTGTCCCGATTCCTTCATCGTCGGGGGGTCGCTCCGGTCTTGGTACTTGATCGACGGAGGATCGGGGACACTCAACGTCCCCGATCCTCCGTCGATCAAGACCGAGCCACCACGCAACCCCGGCGAACGGCAGCCGAGTGGGGAGGATTTGGGACGTTGAACGTCCCAAATCCTCCCCACTCGCCACATCGGCATCCAGAACAAGCTCTACAAGCCACCGAGATGACATCAGGATCCAGTAGGTAGGCAAATACGGGTCCACCAGAACCCGAATCGCCACTCACGACCACCCTGCGCGGCCGCGCCTCGGCCGCCTCACCCGATAGAAGTCCGGGCTCCGTGCTTGACCTTGACATCGTGACAAGGTCTTCACTGTGGGCAGGAGGTGATCCCCATGGACACGACACAGAGGACTTCGCCGGACATGCGGCTGCTCGACGCGTTGAGCTCGGAGAGCTCGTCGGCGCGGCTCCAGGCGGCCCTGGCGGCCGGGACGTACCCGGAGGCCCGGTTCGTCGAGCCGCTGGTGACGCGGTGCGCGATCGAGCCGGACTTCTTCGTACGGGACATGCTGACCTGGGCGCTGACCCGCTTGCCCGCGGAGAACACGGTGCCTGCGCTCGTGACGGAGCTCGGTTCCGAGGTCACCCAGGCCAGGAGCCAGGCGTTGCACACGCTGTCCAAGATCGGTGACGTCACCGCGTGGCCCGCGATCACCCGGTCGCTGCTGCACGACGCCGACGACGAGGTCGCGCGAAGCGCCTGGCGTGCCGCCGTCGTCCTCGTCCCCGACGGGGAGCGGAAGGAGCTGGCCGCGGACCTCGCGGCACAACTCGGCCGCGGCGACCGGGCGGTGCGGCTGAGTCTCAGCAGGGCGCTCGTCGCGCTGGGAGACGAGATCGAGCCCGCCCTGCGGACGGGCATGGCGAGTGCCGACCCGGAGGTGCGTGCGCACGCCCGCGCCACAGAGCGGCTCCTGCGTGACCCGGAGGCCGCTTTCGACCCGTCCGTCGACGAGGCGAAACGGATCGTCGCGCTCGGACCGGAACGAGCAGGAGGAGCGTGAATGCTGATCGGTGAGGTGGCGCGCCGCTCGGGGGTGAGCAGCCGGATGCTGCGGCATTACGACACCCTCGGGCTGGTGCGGCCGACGGGCCGCACCTACGGCGGCTACCGCGAGTATTCCGACGAGGACATCCGCCGGATCTTCCACGTGGAGAGCCTGCGGTCCCTCGGCTTGTCGCTGCGCCAGATCGGGCGTGCCCTGGAGGATCCGGCCTTCGAGCCGTCCGATCTGGTCGGCGACCTCATCCGGCGGACCGAGGAACGCCTGGCGCGGGAACAGGAGTTGCTCGATCGGCTCCGTGCGGTCGACGCCTCGGCGCCCTTCGGCTGGGAAGGCGTCTTGCGCATCGTCGAGCTCCTGCGCGGGCTCAACTCGCCCCACGCGGCGCGACGGCAGCAGACCGTCCTGGCTCCGGCCGAAGACGTGCCGGTGCCCACCGAACTACTGGCCGGGGCGGTCCTCGCCGAAGCCGATCCGAACGTCGCCGGGGCCCTGCGGTGGGCTCTCGCGCGGGCGGGCGGCGACGGTGTGGCGAGTCTGGCGGCCGGTACGCGTTCGGAGGACGTCGAGGTCCGCCGGCGCGCGGTCCTCGCGATCGCCGGGATGCCCGGTGACGACGCGACCGCGGTGCTGACGGAGGTACTCGAAGACCCGGACACGGCCGTCCGCGGCCGTGCCGCGCTGGCCTTGGGTTCGCGGGGCGAGACCGTCGCGGTGCCTGCCCTCGTCCGCATGGTGGCCGAGGGCACGACCGACGTCGAGGCGGCCGAGGTCCTCGGGACCCTGGCCCGCGACGCGGGCTGCGCGGACCGGATCATGAGCGCCCTGACCGGCGAACTCGCCGCACCCACCGCGGACCCCGCGACGCGGATCCGCCTCACCCAGGCCCTCGTCGAGATGCCGCCGGAACCGGCGCTGGGCGTCCTGCGGACCCTGGCCGGAGACGACGATCGCACCGTCGCCCTCCTCGCCTCGGCCCTCGCGGGAGTACTCGAACCTCGTGCTCATCCTTTTCGCGGGTAGACGCCCGATGCCCGCGCGCGTAGGAACGAAGGATGGCTGAGGAAAGGTCCAGACGAGTTTTCCTGTCCACGTCGGCCGCGCTGTCGGCGGTCGCCCTCACCGGCGTCCCGGCCGGTGCCGAGCAGCCGGGTGATCGCGGGCCCGGCGGATCCCTTGCCCCGCAACGGCCCGACGCGGAACTCCGGGCGATCCTGCGGGAGATCGACGAACACCGTATCGAGGCCACCGTCCGCAGGCTCGCCGCCTTCGGGACGCGGCACACGTTGTCTTCGCAGACCGATCCCGTCCGGGGGATCGGCGCCGCCCGCGACTGGATCTTCGCGGAGCTGACGAAATCCGCGGAAAGGTCGGGCGGCCGGATGAAGGTCGAGTTGCAGTCGTACGTGCAGCCGCCCGCCCCGCCCCGGATCCCCGTCGCCACCACGATCACCAACGTCGTCGCCACCCTGCGCGGATCCACCACGCCCGAACAGGTCCACGTCGTGTCGGGTCACTACGACTCGCGGTGTTCGGATCCGCTCGACGCCGTCAAAGACGCGCCGGGTGCCGACGACGACGCCTCCGGAGTCGCCGTCTCGCTGGAGCTCGCCCGGGTGTTCGCCACCCGCCGCCCGGCCTCGACCATCGTGTTCGTGGCCGTCGCGGGTGAGGAACAGGGCCTGTTCGGCGCGCGGCATCTGGCCACGCTCTACAAAACGGCGGGCACGAACGTGCGCGCGATGTTCACCAACGACATCGTCGGATCGAGCCGGGCGGACGACGGGACCAGGGATCCGCGCACGATCCGGTTGTTCGCCGAGGGCGTGCCGACGTCGGAAACCCCCGCGCAGGCCGACATCCGGCGCGCCGTCGGCGGCGAGAACGATTCGCCGTCCCGTCAGCTGGCCCGGTTCGTACGGTCGGTCGCGGAGAACGACGCGACCGGGATGTCGGTGCGGGTGATCTACCGGCGCGACCGCTACCTTCGGGGCGGCGACCACATCCCGTTCCTGGAGCAGGGATATCCGGCCGCGCGGTTCACCGAACCGCACGAGGACTTCGCGCACCAGCACCAGGACGTCCGGGTGGAGAACGGCAAGCAGTTCGGCGATCTGCCGGAGTTCTGCGACTTCCCGTTCATCGCCAGGGTCGCCCGGGTGAACGCCGCCACGCTGTGGTCGCTCGCGACCGCGCCCGGCGCCCCCGAGGACGTCCGGATCCGGACGAACCAGCTGACGAACGACACGGATCTGGTGTGGCGGCGCGGAACCGAGCCGGATCTCGCCGGTTACGAGGTCGTCTGGCGGGAGACGACGGAGGCCGAATGGACGCACGTGATCGGAGTCGGCGACCGGACCGAGGCTAAGGTCGACCTGTCGAAGGACAATGTGTTCTTCGGTGTGCGCGCGGTCGGGAAGAACGGCCGCCGCGGCCCGGTCGCGTTTCCGACACCCTTGAGCTGAGGCCCTGATGACGATCACGCCCGGCGATCTCGACGCGGCGGTGACCAGCGTGGTGAGCGACCTGCGAAAGCGGCCGACCACGACTGGTCGTCGGCCTCCGGCACCGGCGAACTGAACGCCTGGCGGACGGCCGAGCACCTCGGTGACTGCCTCGTCTCCTATGCCGGGCTGCTGATCGCGCGGCCGTCGACGCCGCGGTTCGTCTGCTTCGAAGCCGTCGCCGACAGCGCCGCGACTCCGTCCGAGATGCTGGAGTTCGTCACGGTCGGCGGCGGCATCCTGGGCGCCACGCTGCGCACGGTGGCCCCGGATGTCCGCGCGTACCACCCGAGCGGCCGCGCCGACCTCGAAGGCTTCGCCGGAATGGGGTGCGTCGAGGCCCTCGTCCACGGCGAGGACATGGCCAGGGGGCTCGACGTCACCCTCGATCCGCCCCGCGACGTCTGTTCACGGGTCCTCGCGCGGATGTTCCCGGAGGTGGACGCCGACGGCCTCGATCCCTGGACCGCGTTGCTGTGGGCCACGGACCGCGTGGAACTTCCCGGACGCCCGTCCCGCGCGGGCTGGCAGTGGCAAGGTGCCCCCTTTGCGTGACTCACGTGATCACGCGAGTCACGCCTCCAAGCACGCGAGTTCCGTCTTCAGGCACGTGAGTTCGGGCCCCGGACGCGTCGACCAGGGGGTTCCTGAAAGTCAGCTAGTTCCTACGGGGAGTAGGTGGATACGGCCGATCGGCGCAACTTGGCCGTTGAAGCGTTTGCCGTCGCGGAATCTGGGAACTTTTTCGGCATGTCCAGATGGCGAACCACCAGTAGGAGCAACACGGCCGTGCGGGTCATCACCGGCATCGGCGCGCTGTTCGCTTTCATCGAGCTGCTGTACATGGTCATGGTTCTCGCGGGAGCCAACGCGGGTAACGGTTTCTTCATTTTCATCCAGGCACTCGCCGGACCTCTGGCGTTGTTCTGGCCGGGGCTGTTCCCGGTGAGTGACCCGAATCTCGCGGTCATCCTCGACTACGGTCTGGCCGCGGCGTTCTGGGTGATCCTGGCGGGCGTGATCGCCCGTTTCGCGGCCCGCTGACCCCCCTGCGGCGGCAATCGGCGTCCCGTTCGGCGACACTGGTCGGATGAGCGAAGGCAGATGGTTCGAGCTGAACCCCCTTCCCGAGCTGTTCGGCCTGGCAGCCGCCGGGCGGGCGCTGTTGCCGAACGTCCCGGTGACCCCGGCCGCGGTGCTCAAGACCGTGACCGAACAGCTGGTCGGGCGGCGGCTGACGACCAAGGTGGACGGGCACGACGTCGGGCTCACCCTGACCGGGCTCGACTACCAGGCCGACAGCCTCAGCCTGGCCGCCACCGGCCGGATCGGCGACGTCCGCATCGTCGTGGAGGACGTCGACTGGCCGGAAACGCCGCTGGAACGCATCACCGTGCTGGCGTCGAACGTCCGGCTCCGCTCGCTCCCGTCCCCCGCCGCCATCCCCGACCAGGTGAAGATGGCGATCCGGGTGGCGCCCGAGATCCTGCGGGCACGGGTCGCCGAAGCCCGGCCGGGCATCATCGTGACCCCCGGCGACGACGGGAATTTCCACGTCCGCTGGGAAAAGCGGCCCCGTTGGGGACATCTCGTGCTGGAGTCCACCGTGGAGGACGACGCCGTCGTCCTGCGGCCGATGGCCGTCCACATCGGACGGCGCCGCTTCGGCCCGCCGTCGCGGCTCAAGCCGATCGTGCTGCCCCTGCCCGAACTCCCGCAAGGGGTCCGGCTCACCGCGGTCGAAGCGCACGACGGTCACCTCGTCCTGCACGCGCTGGCCGAGGAATGGCCAGAAAAGCTGTCCACGATCCCGCTCGGTGACCTGCTGGGCTGGGTGATGACGGCCGTCACCACGCTGACCCTGCCGAAGCTCGGCGGCCGATAGTCAGCGCGTGACCATCGGCCGCCGAACGGATCAGCTGTGCAGTCGTCCTTCCGCGACGCGGACCGCGGGCGCGGCAGGCGTCGCCGCCGCGGCGCTTTCCGCCTGGGTACCGGCGGAGGACCGCACGAGCCCGGCCGACTTCCCGCACACCTTCTTCTTCTCGTCCGACGTCATCTTCTTGCCGACCGTCCTGGTCTGGCCCACGACACCGGGAGCGGGGCCTTCACCGCTGAAGTTCCAGACGTACCACTGGTGATGGCCCCATTTGCGCTTGTCGAACCACATGTCGTACGAGCCGCTGGCCATCCGCATCACCGGTGAACGGTCCAGGCCCGCCCAGTAGCCCGGGTTCACCTCGATCCGGGTCTCGACGCTTTCGCTGGTCTCCCAGCCCCATTCCTGGCCCCACGTGCGCTTGTAGGCGACCGACCAGTCGACGAGGAACTGGAAGCCCGCGGTCACGCTGATCTCGTTCGACACCGTGTTCTTGCCGCTGCGGGTGTCGCGTTTGCCGATCACCTGGGTGATCTTGTTGGCACTGCAGTTGTACACCGTGTCGACCCGGCCCCAGCTGCCGTAGAAGTCCTGGCCGCGCTGGTCGACGTGGGCGTTGCAGTTCTTGGTGGCGCGGCCGCAGTCCTTGAGCAGTTCGGCGCGCGAGGGGCCGCGCGAATACACCACGGAGCTGCCGCGGTCGTTCATGTTCGACCCGTAGTTGGCGCTGTCGTTGGCGTACCACTCCTGGCTTTCGCCCTGGTACTCGGCGTGCTCGTACATCGTGATGTAGCAGTTGTTGAAGGTCTGGAACGAGGAGATCTTGTCGTTCCAGTCACCGAGGAAGCCGAGGGTCTGATTGGTTCCCTCGACGCACGGCGACCCGGTGACGGCCAGGCTGGCGCCGCCGAAGTTGCCGTGTTCGTACAGCACGCTGATCACCGTCGCGGAGGCACCGACCTTTCCGGCCGACGCCGCGGCGAGGGACTCGCTGACGCTGTCGAAGCACCGGATCGCGCCGGTCGCCGTGTCGGCGACGCAGTGGTCGCCGCGCTGCTCGGCGTTCGCCGGGACACCACCGGCGAGACACACCATGACCGCGGCCAGGACGGCCGCTCCGAGTCTGTATTTACGCACGTCTGAGCTCCCTGGGAGAGACGGAATACCGACCTCGACCGGGTCGGCGTCGCCCAGTCCAGCGCAGGGAACCCCGGCTTGCCCATGCAGAACGACCGGCAGACTGGTTCCCGCTTGCCGCTGATCGGGACCGCCTCAGGCCTCGCCCCGGTCCCGCAGGTATCGCGTGTGGTCGGCCTGCTGGTGGACGTCGCCGGCGTAGAACCGCTCCGCGACCCGGTGCGCTTCGGTCTCCAGCAGCTCCAGTTGCGCGAGGAGTTCTTCGGACGCGCTCGGCTCGCCGCTCGCCCGCCGTTTGGCGGCGAACCACCACGGCAGGTTGAGGTAGGTCTGCACGGAAAGCGGCAGATCCGTCCGCGCCAGCCTGGTCACGGAATGCTGGACGTCTGGGTTGGCCGACAACCGCTCCGTCCGGGACAGCATGTCGTCGAGCACCTCGACGATCCCCCGCACACCATCCACAGAGGACTCCGGCATGCGCTGTGCCTGCGCGGTCACCTTGCCCACCAACGAGTCGAGGTCCGCGCGCAGCTGCCCGGCCTCGGCGACGGCGTCCACCGGCACCAGCCGGACCCGTTCGGGCGGCGCCAGCAGGGCGAAGACGGCGTACAGCCCGGCGACCACCACCGGCCACAGCCCGCCGACCACACCGGTCAGGTACAGCACGAGCCCGATGAGGCCGCCGACGCAACCGGCGAGGTTCTTCGTGGAGCCGAAGTACCGGGTCATTGGTACCCGCGGATTTCCTGGAACACCTTGGGCAGCACGTCACCCCGAGCGTCGAACACGTTGCCGCCGGTGCGTTTCGCGACCTCGCCGAGTTCGGCGGAGTCGCCCTCGCCGAAGATCACCGTGAACACCGGGATCTGCCGCATCGGCTCCGGCAGCGACGGGAACTTTCGCTGGAAGTCCTCGAAGGTGGAGCCGCTCACGTTCTCCCCGTCGGTCATCAGCACGATCGAGGTGAACCGGTCGGGGTCGCGCGCGACCAGCGGGCCCATGATGTCGTACGCGCGCTGGAGACTGTCGTAGATCGCCGTGCCGCCGTTCGCGTCGAGGTCTTCCGCGAACCGCTTGATCTTGTCCAACGTGGGCTGTGGATCGCCTTCCGGCACCGCGAAGGTCTCCGGGCTGCGGGGAACGGTGTCGAACGGCAGCATCGTGACCTCTTCGCGGCTGCGGAACCGGCGGTAGCGGCCGGTCAGCGAACCGTCGGCGCCGGTCAGCCCGATCAGCGCGGTGCGCAGCGACCCGATCCGGTCCCCCGCCATGGAACCGGAGGTGTCGAGCACGTACAGCGTCCGCGACGGACGCCGGATCTTGTCGAAGTAGGCGCCCAGCAACGCGTCGACCGCTTGCTGTGTCGCGGGGAACGGCAGTTCGACGAGGTCCTTCCGCGCGAACTGCTGTCCTAATGGGACTCCTGGAACAACGGGGCGGCGCTGCGTGGTCTCCATGATCTTGCGCTGCGTGTCCGGCGTGCGCAACCGATCGGCCAGTTTGCGGTGCGCGTCCCGCGCGTCGGCATTCGCGCTCTGCAGCAGGGTGAGCGGGTAGTCGGCGGTGACGACGCCATCGGAGGGGTACACCAGCGTCAGCGGTTCGGGGAGTTTCCCGCTCGCGTTCATCGACAGCAGGACGGACTCGTAGTTGATCAGGCCGTCGACCTTCTTGCCGGGATCCTGACCGCTCGCCCGCCGTTGGTAGGCCTCGGAAAGCCAGCCGGACGAACCCGCGGACATCGCCTGCGCGCTGAAGAACTCGGTCAGTTTCGGCGTGACGGAAGCGATCTGCTGTGCGTCGATGGCGTTGCCGGCACCCGCGAGCGCCGACGCGACCCCGACGAGGGCCGAGAACCCGGAGTTCGACGCCGACGGATCGGTCATGCCGTAGGTGAAGGCCTTCTTCCCGGCCTGCTCGGCGATCTCGCCCCAGCCCACCGGCCGCCCTGCCCAGCCGAGCCGTTGCGCCGCCGACGCGGAAAGCCCGAGCACCACCGGAGAGCTCATGATCTTCACCTGCTCGCCGAGCCGTTTCGCCGCCTCCGGAACGGCCGCGGGATAGCGGTTCGACGAGAACCAGACGGCGTCGTACTGCCCGTCCGCCTTACCGTTCGCGAGCGACTCGGTGCCTTCCAGCGTCCCGGTGAACTGGAACTTGACCTTGACCCCGGTCGCCGCCGCTTCCTGCTCCAGCAACGGTTGCAGATCCGCCAGCTCGCTTCCCGCGAGGACGCGCAGAGTGCCGGCCTCGGCCTCCCCCAGTCCCGTCGCGCCTTCCCCCGAATCGCAGGAAACCAGTGACAGCGCGCAGATCGCCGCCAGCGTGACCACCGTCCAGCGTTTCACGATGCCCCCTCGGCCGTCGCCGTCTCGTGAGACCGGCGCAGATGGTCTTCGGCCCGCCGGATCTCCCCGGACAGCGCCTCCACGGTCGCCGCCATCGTCGAGACGGCCCCCGCCTTGAACTCGTCGATCGCGTCGATACTGCGGTAGATCCGCTCGAACGATTCGCGGATCGTCGCCACCGCCACCGCCGGATCACTGCCCGCGCGCTGGATCTCGGCGCTGCGCAGCTCCAGCAGTTCGGCGTTCGCCCGGATCAGCCCGTCGGTGGTCGCCCGCACGGCCCGGACCTCGTCGAGGACGTCCTGCTGCCCGGCGAGCGCGCCGCTCACCAGCAGCGCGACCCGCAACGCCGCGACCGTGGTCGACACCGCCCGCTCGATCCCGCGGATCAGCTCGTCGTTGTTGCGCCGCACCAGATCCAGTGTCAGATAACCCTGCGCGCTCACCGCGAGCTGGGTCAGCAGGTCCTGATGCCGCTGCCGGATCGGATGCAGCGCGTCGGCCCGCAGCGACCTGGCCCGCGCGGGGTCGGTCAGGTCGAAGATCCCCACCTGCCGGTCGATCGCCGCGTCGACGGCCTCGGCGAACGCGGCCGCCTCCGACAGCTTGCCGAGCGTCCCCCACAGCCGCTCCCGCTCACCCTTGAGCGCGGCGTTGTCCCGGCGCAGGACGTCCTGTCGCGCACGCAGGTCCAGTACCAGCGCGTTCACCGGCTCGTTGGCGGCGCGGTAGCGGTCCAGCGCCTTCTTCGCGCTGCCCGCGACGGGGATCAGCCCCATCAGCTTGCGGCCGGTGATCGGCAGTTTCGCGGGGTCGATCTCGGCCACGGTCCGCCGGAGCCCGGCCAAGCTCACCGTCGCCTGTTGTTGCGGTGACGCGATTTCCGCCAGCGCCCGCGTCGAACGGTCCAGCAGCGCACCGGCGACGGTGGCCGCCGCGCGCATGTCGGACTCGCCGACCGCGAGCAGTTCGTCCAGGACACGGGTGAACTCCGGTGATCGGACGTCGAGCGCTTCGAGCCGCGCGGCGAACTTCTCCGCGCGGCCGGCGATCTCGGCGTGGACCTCCGGGCCGAGGGTGACCAGACCGGCGGCCCGCTCGGCCGGGATCGCCTCCACCGGTTCGGGTGGAGTGAGCGTGAAATCGTCCATCAGTACTGCTTCTTCACGGCGTCGAGCAGACGCTCCAAGGTTTCGAACGACGGCGGCTCGACGGCGTCCACCAGATCCGCGGGCACCGGCGCCTTGGCCGCGGCGACGACGTCGGCGAACAACCGCGGGTCCCCGGTGCGGAAACCGAAGGTGGCGGCGAGTTTCCCCAGTTCGGGATCGGTCGCCAGCAGCCTGCCCACCTGATCGCCGTTCGGCTTCAGCGGCACCAGCGTGTGCTTGGAGTACACCGTCGGCGCCGTGTAGAGCAGGCGCATGTCCGGCCGGATCGAACCGTCCGCGCGGACCAGCCTGTCGACGAACTGCGATTCGTAGATCAGCGCCATCGGCGTCTTGCCCATCCCCGCCGCGAGGTAGTCCTCGAACGGGCCTTCGGTGGTGTTCTGGGTGTAACCCTGGTCGAGGAACAGCTTCGACACCCCGGGCAGCACCTTCGCTTCGGCCTCCGGCGTGCTGACCACGTTGTTCCCGTTGGCGACGAAGGAAACGATCGACAGGTACATCGCCGCCGAGTTCGACTCACGCGGATCCGTGGTGGTGACCAGCACGTTCTTGCGCGCCGGGAAGGCGGTGTTGCCGGGAAGCTGGTCCCAGCGCGTGCCCTTCTGCGCGAGTTCGAGGTACTTCGCGACGTCGAGCACCTGGTAGTCGCCCGCGCCCTTGCGCACGATCCCGTTGGCGGCCAGCAGGTTCACGATCGGCTCGAAGGTCGCGATCGCCATCGGCGACTGGAACGGCGTGTGCACGCCGGTCACCTTGTGGTCGCGCTGGATCCGCTGCGCGGCGGGCGACGAAGACGGGAACGCGAACTCGTACGCGCCGAGGTCCATGCTCGCGATCTGCCGCGAACCGGCGGTGTCGACGTCCACCTTCAGGCCGTGCTCGGCGAACGCGTCCGCCACCCGCTTGTCGGAGAAGAACGCGAGCTTCTCCGAACCGATGACCCCGCGCACCGTGGTCAGGCCGGTCCCCTGCGCGGTGTCGTCGTCACCGCCCCGGCCCCAGACGATCACGGCGACCACGGCCAGCAGCAGCACCACTGCCAGGCCGATCGACAGACGGCGTTTCACCGGCCCACCCCCTCGTTCACAGGCCTGATCCTTCAGCCCGTTCACCTCATTTGACGCGCGGGCGAGCCATTTCGAAGTGAACGATCGATGAACGGAAGAAGTCGTCAGTTACTGGCGAAACGTTGGGGCAGAAGGAAAATCGGCGCAGGTGCCGTCAGATCACCGACTGCTCCGAAACCGGCAGGCAGACGGTGAACCGCGTGTCACCGGGCTCCGAGTCGACCCGGAGGTCGCCCTGATGCCGTTCGACGACGATGCGCCAGGAGATGTCCAGACCGAGCCCGGTCCCCTGGCCGACCGGTTTCGTGGTGAAGAACGGCTCGAAGATCCGCTGCCGGATCTCCGCCGGGATACCCGGCCCGGTGTCGCCGATCTCGACGTGCACGTGATCGTTCACCCGCGACGTCCGCAGGGTCAGCGTGCCTTCGGAGCCCATGGCGCCGAGCGCGTTGTCGATGACGTTCGTCCACACCTGGTTCAGTTCCGCCGCGTACGCCGGGATCCTCGGCATCTCGTGGTCGTACTCCTTCACGACGCGGATCCCGGGCGTGATCTTGCCCGCGAGCATCACGAGAGTGGAGTCGAGCCCTTCGTGGACGTCGATCCACTGGTGCGGCGCGCGGTCCATTTGGGAGTACTGCTTGGCTTTGCCGACCAGCACCGAGATCCGGGTCGTCGAATCCTCGATCTCGCCCATCAGCATCTCGGTCTCGAGCGCGTACGCCAGCCAGCGGACGGCGCCGTCGAGGAAGGTCTCCCCGACCGAGTCGAGCAGCCGGTCCAGATCGGGCACGGTCAGGCCCGCGCGGACGTAGATGTCGGCGAGGTCCCAGCCCTGGTCGATGCCGTGGTCGTCGAACCAGTCGCCGATCTCGTCCTCGCGGTCGGACTGCTGCATCGCGGTCAGCTTCGGCGCCGAGGCGACCTGCTTGACCAGTTGTTCCTGGATCTCGAGCAACTGCTCCAGCAACGTCGGGTCGACGTTCTTCTTCGCCAGCATCGCGAGTTTGTGCCGCATCCCGGCGACCCGCTCCCGCAACGCCGCCGTCGCGCGCACGGCGGCCGCGGCGGGGTTGTTGAGTTCGTGGGTCAGCCCGGCGGAAAGCTCGCCGAGCGCGAGCAGGCGCCGCCGCGAGCCGATCACCGTGTCGCTGTTGCGCCAGCCGAGGTACATGCCCTCCAGCAGATGCGTCGCCATCGGGAACCAGCGGCGGAACTCGGTGGCGAACTCGGCCGCGGGCAGGGTCAGGAAGGTGAGGTCGCTGACCGCGTGTACCGAAGCGCCGTAGTGGTGTTCGTTCTCCTGGTGCACGAAGAACTGTGTCGCGCCGCAGTACGCGCCACGCTGGTCGGACCGGATCGTCTCGACCTCCGTACCGCCGACGAGCCGCGTCATCCGCAGCGCGCCGGACAGCAGGAGATAGAAGCAGGTCGCCGGATCACCCTCACGCATGATCGTGGTGCCGCCGGTGTACTGCTCGAGGACGGCGTGCTCGTCGATCCAGTCCAGCTGTTCCTCGCTGAGGTGCTCGAAAAGGAAGAGCCCGCGCAGTTCCTCCCTGGGCAGAACGCTCATTGCTCCTCCAAGTACCGGTGAACCAGGGTGACCGCCATGGCGCCTTCGCCGACGGCCGACGCGACGCGCTTCACCGAAGCGGCGCGAACGTCTCCCGCCACGAACACCCCGGGGACGGAAGACTCGAGGTAGTGCGGGTCGCGGTCGAGCGGCCAGCCCGGCGGCCGGTCGCCTTCGGTCAGCAGATCGGGGCCCGTCCGCACGAAACCGTGGTCGTCGCGCTGGATCTCCGTGCCGAGCCAGTCGGTGCGCGGTGCCGCGCCGATGAAGATGAACAGGTGGCCGGTGGGCACGGTCTCGGTCGCGCCGCCGTTCTCGCACAGGGTCAGCGATTCGAGGTGGTCGTCGCCGTGCGCTTCGACCACGGTGGTCCGCGTGCGGACGTGGATGTTCCCGATGCCGGCGATCTGCTCGATCAGGTAGTGCGACATCGACGCTTCGAGCGACTGGCCGCGGACGAGGATGGTGACCTCGGCGGCGTGCTTGGAGAAGAACACCGCCGCCTGGCCCGCCGAGTTCGCGCCGCCGACGATGTAGACGTGCTCGCCCTTGCACTCGGGCGCTTCGGTGGCGGCCGAGCCGTAGTAGACGCCGCGGCCGGCGAGCTCGGCGATGCCCTTGGCCTCCAAGGCGCGGTAGGTGACGCCGCTGGCCAGCACCACGGAATGCGCGGCGATCTCGGTCCCGTCGCCGAACAGCACGACCCGCGCCGAACCGCGCGCCTCCAGGCCCACGACGTCGCGCGTGGTCAGCACCTCGGCGCCGAACTTCAACGCCTGCCGCCGCGCGCGGTCGGTGAGCTGCGCGCCGGAAACGCCGTCCGGGAAGCCGAGGTAGTTCTCGATCCGGGAGCTGGTGCCCGCCTGCCCGCCGGTGGCCTTGCGCTCGACGATCACCGTCCGCAGGCCCTCCGACGCGCCGTACACGGCCGCCCCGAGCCCGGCCGGCCCGCCGCCGATCACGATCAGGTCGTAGAACTCCTGCGCGGGGCGCGTGGACAGGCCGACGGCGTCGGCGAGTTCCGGTCCGGACGGCTGGCGCAGCACCGTCCCGTCCGGGGTGACCAGCACCGGGATGTCGTGCGGCGCGGCGTCCGCGGCCTCCAGGATCCGGCGGCCTTCGTCGTCGTCGACCGAGTACCAGCGGTACGGCACGGCGTTGCGCGCCAGGAAGTCGCGCAGGTGGAACGACGGCGAGGAGTACCGGTGGCCGATGAGCTTGATCTCGTCGACCGGCCGCTCCCCCACCGCGCGCCAGGTCTCGACCAGCGCGTCGATGACCGGGTAGAGCTTCTCCTCCGGCGGGTCCCACGGCTTGAGCAGGTAGTGGTCGACGTCGACGACGTTGATCGCCTGGATCGCGGCGTCGGTGTCGGCGTACGCGGTCAGCAGCGCGCGGCGGGCGTTCGGGAACAGGTCCATCGCCTTCTCGAGGAAGACGATGCCGTCCATCTGCGGCATCCGGTAGTCGGCGAGGATCGCGGCCACGGCGTCGCCGCGCAGCTTGATCTCGCGCAGCGCTTCGAGCGCGTCGGCCCCGGAATCGGCCCGGATGATCCGGTAGTCCTTTCCGTACCGTCTGCGCAGGTCGCGGGCGACCGAACGGGATACGGCGGGATCGTCGTCGACGGTCAACAGGATCGGCTGGCTCACCGGATCAGCCTACGTCCTATTACGTTCGGGTCATGCTGGCCGAAGCCGAACAAGTGATCCACGACCGTGCCGTCGTCGCGTGCGAAGCGGCCACCGCGGCGGGGCTCCCCGGCTCCTTCGAGGCGTGGCGCGAAGACGGTCTGCTCGCGGTTCTGGCCACGGCTCCGGAGTTGCGGTTCCTGCGCACGATCTCCGGCGTCACCGAGGTGAACCTGACACAGGCCGTCCGGCTCGCCGGGTCTTCGTGCTGGGAAGGTGACCGGCCGGCGCTCGTGCTCCCGCCGGGCCTGACCCCAGGTGCGGGTTTCGCATCCGACGGCGTCCGCCCGATCGCGGTCCTCCCGCTCACGGAGTTCCCTCCGGTGGAGGCGGACGTCGACGACTCACCCGACATCGACGTCTTCCTCCGCATCCTGCTCGACGGCTACGAGAGCGGCGGCGCCGTGACGGAGTTCATCGCCGCCGAACACCGCGATCCGCGGATCCGGCGGTCGCTGCTGGTCGAGGACGGCGTGCCGATCTCGGCGGCAGCCCTGAGCTCGCACGGTCCTGGCGTCCTCCTCGGCGGCTCGGCCACGCCGCGGGCCCACCGCGGCAAGGGCGCGCAGGCACGGCTGCTGCTGCACGGTCTCGCCGCGGCCGCCCGCGAAGGGCACCGCTTCGCCGTCGCGACCGCTGTCGAGGGCTCGCCGAGCCTGTCGAACCTGCGCCGCGCCGGAGCCGAGGTTTACGCGAGGCAGGCCTGGCGGTGATCAGGCGCTTTGAGCGAGTTTCCGCAGGCGGAACGCCAGGACGAGCAGCATCACGCCGTACAGCAGGGCGTAGATCCCGACCAGCAGCGCGATCCCGTAGGCGCCGGCCAGCGGGTTGAACACGATCACGATGCCCGCGATCAGCGAGAGCGCGCCCGCCGCGATGAGGAAGGCCTCGCCCTCGATCTGCTTGCGTAGCCGGATCGCGGCGACGATCTCGACGATGCCGGTGAAGATCGCCCAGAAACCGACCAGGAAGGCCAGCACCAGCACGGTGATCCCCGGCCAGAGCAGGACCAGGACACCGGCGATGATGCCGAAGGCGCCGAGGATTCCGTACGCGGCGCGATGGGCGGCGTCACCCGGCCGGAAGGCCTGCATCAGGCCGCCGATGCCGTCGATGATCGCGTAAACGCCGTAGATGATCGCGAGGGCCAGGACGGTGGCTCCCGGCCAGATCAGCGCGAGCACGCCGAACAGGATGGCGAAAACCCCGCGGACGGCGGCGAGCGGCCAGGCCAGGCGGGGTTCGACGACGGTGAGACCGGCGAGAGGCATGCCCCGAGTATCGAAGCGCCGGACGGAGAGCGCGCGGCACACCACTCGTCAGGGTGAAGGCCGGTGCGCGCCGCGACCGCCATCACGGCGCGCACCGGGGTCCATCAGGGATACGCGACGAGGTTCGCCACGGTCGATCCCGAGTTGGCCGGTCCGCCGCGGTCGTTGACGACCCGGCTGATGGTTCCGTTCCCGCCGAGGGAGACAGCGACCATGCTGCGGAACCGGACGTTCGGATTGTTCGGCGCTTCGATCGCGCGATCGGCGACCACGCTCGGATTCACGTTGAAGTAGCAGTAACTACCGAGCCCGTACGCCTCGTGGTTCGTCACCGAGTTCGCCACCTTGTAGGCCGCGTAACCCCGCGTCGACCCGTTCATCCAGGAGGCCTGATTCGGTGGGTCGTAAGGCATTTCGTTCTGGTAGAAGTACGTCCGGCCGCGGTTGCCGTTCCAGATCGTCTGGTACTTCTGGTAGTGCTCGACGAACAGGCCGTACATCGTGACGTCGTCACCGTTGACGATCAGGCCGGTGTCGGCGGTGTTGGTGTTCCACCCGACGCCGCTGCCGTGGTCGGCGCGCCAGATCCAGAGATGGTCGCCGATGACGTCGTCACTGTTGACCACCAGGCTGGTGGTGGCCTTGCCCACGCCCGCGCCGCCGATGCGGAAGAACACGTCGTGCAGCGAAGTCGGGTTCGCCGCGTGGTCCTGGGCGGAGTTGGCCGGGCCGACCTCCATCAGCGTGTTCGAGTTCGTGGTCCCCGCGTCGATCAGCACACCGGCGACCTTGACGCCGTCGACGTCGGCCACCGTCATCGCGGTGATGCCGTTGTCCGGGATCAGCGTCGCCAGGCCGAGGCCGAGCACGACGGTGTCCGGCCGCGTCACGCGCAGCGTCTCGTTCAGGTGGTAGACGCCCGGCGTGATCAGCAGATCCTTGCCCTCGGCGAGCGCCGCGTTGATCTGCGAAGCCGTCGTGCCGGGCTTCGCGATGAAGAACCGGCTGATCGGCAGCGACGCCCCCGGCTGGTTGGCGCCCCACGTGATGCCTGACGCGTTGGTGCGCGTGGCGGGCACGAAGACCTGGTACGCGCCGGCGTTGTCGACGTAGAGGAACGGCTTCTCGCGCACCACCGGCGTCGTGTTCACCGTGGTGTACGGCGGATTCGGGAAACTGGTCGAGGGTGCGCCGTTGACCCCGGCGAACACCATGTTCCAGTTGGAGCCGCTCCAGCTGCCGAACTGCGAGTTGCGCGAGATCCACTGCTGCTGCGAACCGGACCGGACCTGGCCGTCGACCTTGACGTCGGACATCCAGCCACCGCTGGACCAGCCGCCGTCGTCGAGCTGCAGGTTGCCGCGGACATGCATCCGGCGGTAGGGCGCGGCCTGCGAAACGGCCCAGCGGTCGGTGCCGCCCGCGGGGTTGACGGAGAGATTTTCCGCGCCACGCCAGAAGTTCTGCGTCGCGTTCCCCTGGAACCAGTCGGCCTCCGCGTGCACCGCGCCGTTGATCGTCACGTTGTCCGGCGACAGCCCGAGCCCGAGCACCTGCGTGTAGAACCCGACGTTGACGTCGACGTTGTACGAACCCGGTTTGAACAGCAGCGCCTTCCGGTTCGAGCCGAACTGGCTGGTCTCCTGCTGCGAGAAGACGCTGTTGACCTGGGACTGGATCGCCGACTGCGCCATGCCGGGGTCGAAGACGAGCACGTTCGGCCCGAGGTCGGGGTTGGCGGTGCCGGTGACCGGCGTGAGCCGGAAGGACTGCGCGCTCGAGCCGTTGCACGCGTACTGCTGCAGCTGAACACTGTCCTGAGTGGAGAGACCCGGAAGGTCCAGGCATTTGCCGCTGTTGCGGCTGACGAAGTGGTACGCGCCACCGGCTTCCTCGACCGGCTGCCACTGCTGGTTGTTCCCGCCGCCGTAAGCCCACAGATGGATCAGCCCGCCATCGGACGTCGACACGTCGGCGACGTCCCACACCTGCGCCGGGTTGTTGCGCGTGTTGACCCGGTAGTAGCCGCCCGAGGTCGGCTGGAACTGCCACTGCTGGGAAAAGGTCTGGTTGCAGGCGTACTGCTGGACGACCGTCCCGTTCGCCGACCCGGCGGCCCGCGCGTCCACGCATTTCCCGCTGCCGGCCGTCACCGTGTACCAAGTATCGGGAACGATGGCCGCCTGCGCCGCCGGAGCCACCACTATCAGCGCTCCGACCAGCGAAAACAGGGCTATCAAGGCTGCTCTGGCCCTCATCAGGACCTCCTCCGCGTCATGGGGCAGGGCGAGCTGAGGCGGAGCCCAGTGGAGACGCGGCGTAGCGGGCGGGGACCTCGGCGTCACGATGGTCGAAAACGTAACGGCGGTCACACGCGGAGTCAATACACGTCTAAAAATAAGTCTCAAAGATGCAGGTCAGCGCCGCTTCTGGCGATCGAGACCGCCGAGAGCGACCCCCTCGCGAACGACCCGCGCGGGCGGTGTAATGTATGGACACACGAGATGCGGAGTACAACTTCGCTCCGGGGCTATGGCGCAGCTGGTAGCGCACCTCACTGGCAGTGAGGGGGTCAGGGGTTCGAGTCCCCTTAGCTCCACAGTGACGAAACACCGCCCACCTGGCAGATCCGCCGAGGTAGGGCGGTTTTTTCGTTGGGCCTCACTTTGAGAAATGCCGCGCCGAACTTCAGCAACTGGAGCAAGACTGGGGCAATGCCATGACCCCGTTTCAAATGGGGTCACCAAAATTGTCCCCGGCCAGTACCCCAGCTGGGTGATCCTTTAGGGGCATCTATGCCGCTCAGGTAGATCTGCGGCCTGCAGCCGACGAGCGACCGCAATGACGCTGGGGCGGTGCCATTCTGGCGGGCGTGCTCGATGACATCCTGAGCGCCCGCGCGGACTTGGTCCCCGCTGAGCGGCGTGACCAGCCGAGTCATCAGCTCTCCTGGGCGGTGTGCCGTCTAATGAATCCGATGATGGGTGTCGCGGCCCTACAACTCGGTCACTACCCATCGTCCACAACCGACACGGGCCAGCTTCCCTACCAGCGCTGGACGCCGTGCGACGATCAAGCGATGGAAGCTCGTAAGAACCCGAACTACCTGAAGGCGGTAGCAAAGGCCGTTCAAGAGTTCCGCGCCGCGCTGGTCGAGTTCCTCGAGCTGCACGTGATCAACGAAGGCTTCGGCTCGCTGGCGCCGGGAATCGCCCCTGCGGTCATACCACTCGATGAGGCTGATCCAGACGAGATCACGCGACGCCGGGAAAAGGTGACTCGCTTGGCCGGCCGCGCGTCTGCTGCCGCGCAACTCACGGCGACGTCCATCTCCGTTCAAGGCCCGATGGGCAGCGACGTGGTCGACCCGTTCATGAACTGGGTGACGATCACGCGCCCCAAGCCGATGTTGGAGAGCGTCGACGTCTTGAGCGCATGCGACTACGCCCTCGGCAAGCTCGAGGAGTTGATCCTGCGAGCCGAGGCCGAGATTCCACCGACCGTAGGCGCAGAGGCCATGCATCCAGCGGCATGGGGGCCAATCGCTCGGCTATGGCGTGACGGGCACTTCCGGGAAGCGGTGGCCGCCGCATCCGAGTCCGTCGTCGCGATGGTAAAGGCCCGCACGAAACGCAACGACGTCTCCGCCACGGACCTGTGGAGGCAAACCTTTTCGGACAAGGACCCTCGCCCTGGGCAGCCGCGGCTACGCTGGCCCGGCGACCCGAACGACCAAGACGTCAAGACCATGAACTCCGGTCTACTCTCCTTCGCTCCCGGTATGCAGATGACAATCCGGAACAGCGCTGCCCACAGCCTCAGCGAACTGGACGAGCAAGCAGCCCTCGAGCGACTGTCCGCGCTGAGCCTCCTGGCCCGTTGGGTCGACGAATGCGACATCGTCGAGGCCCCAATTTCCTTAACCGAGTAAGAACGTCATCCGGCGTTCTGCAGCGCAGTCCGCGCGGTCAACGCGTGGAGCGTCAGGTGGCCGGCGACGGGCCTCACCCACTCGCGGCGGAGACCTCAACGTCGACGCGCTGCTCTGCTGGACAGGTCACCGTAAATGGACCTGTCCTATCCCTTGGTCAACCTGGTCCACCGCCACGTGGGACACATCGGTGCCCTAACTTCAGTCAACGACGAAAGCCGGAGTAGCCCAGCGAGCCAGTAGAAGATCCGCATCGAACCTTCCCTAAAGAAACGGATGCGCGATACTTCGCCCCATGCGATTCGGAAAGATCGACGTACGCTACCTCGGCGCCGTGCTTGCGCTCGCCTTCTCCTTGTTGATCATCGTGAGTGTTGTGTTACGCCAAGGCGCCGACTGGTGGTCCGCGTGGGGCCAGTGGGTCGGAGGGGCTGGATCGATCGGCGCCGCTGGTGTCGCCGTATGGATCGCAGTCGAGGGCTGGCGACGAAGTGACCTCGACGCCAAGAAGATGCGGGAACGCGAACTTGCATCGAAGGTTGCCCTCTGGATCGAGCAGACCGAAGCCCAGCGGAACCAGCAGACGGTTCAGTCTCCAGAGCAGCTTGTACGCACATCCGCACGCTTCGTGCTGAAGTACATCAACGGCGGCGGTATGCCGATCTATAAGGCCGAAGCAACCGTGACTTTCCCTAATGGCCCGGCCCCGTACATCGACACGCAGTTAATGCTGCGCCCGACCACTACTCCTGAGGATTTCGAGCGAACGCCTGAGACTTTTCACCAAATTCTCGAAGCAGCTCTGCTGAAGGAGCGAACGCTCCTAAAAGCTCAGCTTGTCGAAGCCTCCCTTGACGACCTACCGCCGGGAATGGCTCCGATCTTGCTCGACGATCGGTTCGTAATCGAAGCCATGCTGATGATCATCAGCCAAGCATCGATCACGTTCGCCTTCAGCGACGCAAACAACGTTAGATGGGTGCGGCACCCGAACGGCGAGCTTGCTCGTGCCTGAAGAGTCGGCCGTCAAGAACGAACGTCGCCCTCAACCAGTTCAGGCACTTCGCCCGCGTTCCTTCCTGTGCCTGCCACATCCGCACCGCCACATCGGTAACCACGGCGTTTGAGGTTGCCTTTGACCTTCTCTGGCACGTCGGCGCCCGGCGAGCGTCGACTGCCGCCCGGCGAGCTTGATCAGGCATTCCACGGCGGACAGGCATAGCCCGTAGTCGCGGACAAACTCGCCGATCTCTTTGGTGGTGAACGACGGCGTCGTCCTCGCCCGCTGTGCCAGAACCGGGCGACGGCGAGCAGATCTCCAGCTCGGAATCGTTGCGAGTTCGTGCGCTCGATTAGGACAGTGCGGAACGGCTCGGCGATCGGGTCGACGCTTTCGACGGCTTCAAGCTCGATTAATATTCCGCACGGTCCCCCGAGACCGGCTCTCCTTCGGCGGTGTCATGACCGCGGCGGCCGGCCACATTGCCCGTGGCCTCCAGTGACAGTCGAGCGCACGAACCTGACGCTTAAGCCTCTGCGGCGACACCGCGAGTGGATTGGTGATTAGTGCCGCCATCGCACAGGCGGCTCGAATATGCCCGCGGGCGCCCCGTCATGTTGCCTCCGCCAGCGTGGCAGCCAGGCGCGGGAGTCAGGCCACGTCCCACTGGGTCCTGATCACGACACTGAAGGCGGATGTGAGCCCACGACATACGCCACCAGTTCGTGACATCTTGACACCTTCGCCCTATTTGAGGTTAGGCCATAACGTAGCGCATCGTGGAACAATCCCACCATGACAGAGTCGGCGAGCAACATTGACAAGGAACCTATCGGCTGGCTACAAGACGTGACTCTCGCCAGGACAGGCGAATCAGTTCGTGTGGTGTTCGACTGGAGAGACGGCAGTAAAGTCTTCGTCCGCCAAGCAGACCCAGGCGACGCCGACAACCCAGCACGAGTGCCTATCTACGAAGGCGACGAGCTCGTCGTCATGGAAGCAATTTCCCATCTAAGCCACCAACTGTCTCCCGAGGTAGGTGACACGACAGGATACCTCTTTGCCTCACGCGTAGTACCAGTACGTCGCCAGGACGGACGAGTCTTCGCAAGAACCTTGCGACATGGAGAGGCCGATAATGGGGACCGGGTTCATGTGCGCCCCGGCGATGACCTCCAGCTAGAAGCTGGCTCCATAGTCGTCGAACTCGAGGAAATCGACGCCTTCGAACACCAGGATAAAACTGGTTACGTGCCATTGACCCCCGTACTTTGGACATGGCTTCGCTTCACCAAAGACGCAGGTGCCGTAAAGGGACGCTATCTGCTGGCTGCTGCCCGCCGCCTTGATGCGGCAAACACCCTGTTTGAGGAGGTCGGCAAACTCAAGATCCTTCTCGATGACGAGAAATTAGCTGGTCCCGCCATCCGGCGGACCGTCTTCACACTGGTTTCGACAGTGGAGTTGGCCGTGGTGGCACTGGGTAGGGTTCTCGACATGGTGATGCAAGCGTCTGCGCTGCTGGGTGTGGTCGTCGAGGTACCGGCCACGGTACACGCGAAGCGGCCTGCGGTAGTCGAGATTCGAAACGCCTACGAACACATCGAAGATCGCGCCCTGGGCCAGGTGCGCAAGAAACCGCACGCGGATGCGCTTACCATCTTCGAACAAAAGGACCTTCTCGCAAAGGATCAGATCACGTACAGCACCCACTCATTGAACCTGCAGACCGAGGTGCCAGTCCTCATCCAAGAGGCTCGTGACTTCCTGAAGCTCGTCGCCCACGACGTTTAGACTGACAGGAGCTTAGATTGATCTCCTTTCCTGCTCCAGCACTTAGTCAAGGCGCAGACGAAGACGTCTTGATGGAGATGTGCGCCGTCATCTTTCCCGGCTGCGTGCAGCGGACGCCTGGTGAGAATGGCCTGCGAATATGGGTTGAGGGGTCTCCGACTGGGACGGTCGAGCGTGAAGCTGCTCGCGCAAAGTTCCAAACCGGACTTGGTGTCCTGAGGGCTTGGAGACCCAGCGCAGGAGAGCTGCGATCTGAGGGGCTTCACGGGCTCGGCGAGGGCGCTGTTCGCGACGAACTTGGCAACCAGTGGATCATGGTCGGCACCGTGGTTGGCTATGGCACAGTTGGGGGTGAAATCAACGCGTTCGCTTCCACCGCTGCACGCGGTATCGATAACAGCCAGAACCTGAGAAACGCCTTATGGCTGAATGGCCGCGCCAACCGTGCAGCTGCTGACGTCTACATGATTTACGA
Organism: Amycolatopsis sp. lyj-90; assembly: GCF_046549035.1. Classification (NCBI taxonomy): domain Bacteria; kingdom Bacillati; phylum Actinomycetota; class Actinomycetes; order Pseudonocardiales; family Pseudonocardiaceae; genus Amycolatopsis; species Amycolatopsis sp. lyj-90. The sequence goes on along the minus strand of NZ_JAJPWP010000008.1, from coordinate 207,664 downwards.
GTACGCGGAGCGCGAGTTCATTGGCACAAAAGGGATATCGTCCGCTCTCGGCCTTTCGAGCAACTGGCAGGCACGGCTGACACGGTCGGCGAACAAACTTTCGCCACTGAAAGGCGGCAGGCATGCCAACGACGATACACCGATCCCCCTGACGCTGGTAGAACAACAAGAATACGCGGCGGCCCTTCTTCGCCGCTGGCTAGCAACGTACGCCTAACAGCGCGTGTCGATCTAGCATTGCTAAATCCGCAGCCGAACATCCCAGCAAGCTAGGCGCGCACCGGCACCACGATGCACCGTCGATCATCGCCGACTACCCGGCCTCTGCGTCCTTTGACGTATAGGAACACCCGGGATCGCGACTAGTGCAACTGCCCGCGCATGCCGGTCCACTCACAGAGGAGTCGACCTAAGTTTTCCTTCTAAACCATGACCGACTCGAAGACCACAGGGGTGACAATGGCGTTGTGCTGCGGTCGTTTGCAGCAGTGGGTCCATCGGCCTTGTTCGTGTATGGCTTCGTGCCCATCACCGCATGTTGGATCGCCTGCCAGTCGGATTGCCGCCACCAGTCGAACAGGTCACGGGTGCCGACGACCGGCGTTGTGAGAGATTGGACGAATTCCGGTCGGCTGTAAACGCGGCGTGATCGCAGGTCAGGCGTCAACTTGTGCTGGTTGTTGACCACCAGAGCACCTCCGTCTACAGGCAGCTTTGGCCGGAGTCCACCCCAGGTGCCGAGGTGTCGCAGAAGATCCCCTACGAGGGACTCAGCAGCATTTCCACCTTGCGACTTGACCTCGATCAGGTAGTGGCGTTGCCCGAGAGAGGCCAACAGGTCCGCCGAACTAGTCGCGCCAAGCTCTGCGTCGAGATCGACCGTGGTGAATCCAGCGGCTTGAAGTACAGCCGCGACAGCGTCCACTAGCTCGGATCCGGTCCCATATAAGAGGCCAGAGCGTATTGTCTCCGCCTCGTTTTCCGCGCGTGAGAGGTCAGCCTCCAGTTGCGTTCGTTCCTCGGCATGGCGAATTTCCATATCAGCGAGGTCTTGACGGGCGACCGATTCAGCAGGGGTTTGCAGCTCTGGGTCGACATACGAGGCAACCCGTAGCCGCCGAAGGACTCCAGGAGCGTAGGCGGGCAAGCCTTTGTGGACTATCCAGTCAAGGACAGTGTTCCAGTCGAGTTGGTCCGGGATGACGTACCACCGTTGCCGTCCATTCGACGGCACGTACACGGCGACGACGGGCATACCAAGCGCGTCGATGAGGATGGGGTGGAGTTCACCGTCCGCTTCATGTGTTTTCGGAGGCCCGCCACCGCCCGGGTACGAGGTGATTCCTCTCAGTTGCAGGGACCACCAAGGAGCCTTAGAGGAACGGTTGAGAAGCCGCAAGCCGAGATCGCGGTCGGCAGCATTCAGACCCGGGACGAGCTTGGGGCGCGTACCAGAGAGCAGGCGACTGCCGCCGATATTTCCCTGAAGATCAGGTAGAGAGAACGAGTCATCAGAATGATGGAACACCGAGGTCGGTGCCTCGTCGTGCGCGAACCCGACCATACTTACCACCAAAGCGATCTCATCCCGGTTGACAGCTCCGGCGATGAACCTCTCCAGCTCGTTAGCGCCGGGCTTGAAGTAGATGCTTGGCTGTACCGCGACGGCACAGTCTGCGCTTTCCATCCCCACCCATCGTGGCTCAAGGCCATACTTCGCCCACTCGACGCTGGCAGCCGTTGGTGGCGACAGGCGTAGCTGCTCTGGCCGATGAGCTACGCCTCGTGAGGAGCCGCCCCCGCTGCCAAGGATCACGGGTGGCGGAGTTTGTATCGACGGCGAGGGCTCCGGGTGTCCCACATGGATGGGCACGAGCCTCGCCGGGCGGGCGGACGAGGCAGTCATGCGAACCAACGTAAACCTCGAACTGCGGGAGGCTCTCGCAACATGCCGATTCTCAAGTTCAGATGTTGCAAGACCCAAGAACCGACTTGGAGCCACCGCAAGGATTCACCGCGCAGTCTGCGATTTACCGTCACCGCGAGTTGCTCGTGGGCGCACAACGTTCGAGTCTCGCTCGAGTTACCCAGTATTGGTTTCGAGCTAAGGCACGTAGTAGTCCGGGCGTTCTACGCGGCTGCACGCCAACTGGTTTCCTCGGGTGCCGCGCCACTATCAGCGACGGCTTTCGCCCAGCGGAGTTGCAGCGCATCAATGAGACGTTGTTCAACGGCAGAAGCTACGTGAGAGTATGTTTCCTCGACTTTGTCGGCAAGTACGTGCCCTAGACGAGGCGACTGGGCGACTCGCGGCACGCCGTCGGAGATCAGCCAGGTTTTGTGGCTATGTCGGAGGCCGTGGAAGGTAAGTCCGGGTTTGACGGGCTGTAGCCGGATTTCTGGGTTGGCGATGGAAAGGTTGCCGTTCGCTGCCGGCCGGAACGCGCGGCGACTGAAGTTGTTGCGTCGGTGCAGCTGACTTTGCGGCGTGACGAACACATGCCGGTGTCGGTGGCTGGCAAGGTGCGCGCGGAGCAAGAAGACGAGAAAGGGCGGCAGGGTGATGGTCCGTGCGGATTCCTCTGTTTCCCGTGGGCCGAGGAAGTGGGGGCCTTTGTTGGGTTCGTGGAGCGCGCCGAAGTCGGGGTCCACGACGATGTTTCGGTGTTGTCGTCGTAGAGGTGGAGGTTGTGGCGTTGCAACCCGACGAGCTCGCCCCATCGCGCCCCCGTCCAGGCAGCGGTGACTACGAGGACTGCTCCCCCAGTTCCGTACTTCGCGGCCACCTGATCCGCAAGCTGCTGGTCGTTGCAGCACCGGTACAGCTTCTCGGGCTGTTCGAGCAGCGCGAGACTGGCGTTGATGAGCTGGGGCGCTGTCAGTGAGGTCGGCGTTCGCGGTTTCGAGGCGCCACTCCAGCTTGCGTCGCTCGCTCGCGATGTCCCGGAGCCTCTCCCCGGCCACGTTGCCGTAGAAGCACGCCATCATCCGCCGAGCCGCTGCCCGTCCCACCACGCGGCCCAGAGCCCGGCATACACACCACCCGCGGCGACCAGTTCGTCGTGCGTCCCGGCCTCGACGATCCGCCCGTGCTCCATGACGACGACGCGGTCACACGCGGCGGCCTGGGAGAGCCGGTGGGCGATCACCAGCGCGGTTCGGCCCTCGAGAGCGGCCTGGGCGGCTCGGTCGAGCAGACCGGCGTGGGTGGAGCCGGCTTCGGCGGTCGCTTCATCGAGGATCGCCAGCTCTGGGTCGGCGAGCAGCAGGCGGGCGAGGGCGAGCTGCTGCGCCTGGGCGTCGGTGAGTGGATACCCGCCGACGCCGACGAGGGTGTCCAGCCCGTCGGGAGTCAGGTCGAGGAGCGCGGTGGCGCCGGTGGCGTCGAGTGCCGTGCTGAGATCATGGTCGGTGGCCGACGGAGCGGCGAGGGTGAGGTTGTCGCGCAGGGTCCCGGCGAATACGTGGACCTCCTGGGTGACGACCGCGGTGCGGTCCGGGTGGGTCACCGTTCCGGCCGTGGGCGGACGGATGCCGGCGATCACGGCCGCGAGCGTGGTCTTGCCCGCCCCGGACGCGCCGACGACGGCGACGTGCTGACCGGTGGCGATGTCGAGGGTCAGGCCGTCGAGCACACGCGGGGCGTCGTCGTCGTACCGGAACGCGACGTCGCGGAGCCGTACGGCGATGCCCGCCTCCGTCGCCGATCGCTGCTCCTCCTCCGCAGTGTCGGCCGGAATGGTGACGACGCCGACCATGCGGTTCAGCGAGGCGAGGGCGGACTGGAGGGTGTCGAGGACGAACATCAGCTGATTGACCGGCCCGAGCAGGCGCAGGACGAGCAGCATGGCGGTGGTGGCGCCACCGACGGTGGAGGCTCCGGCGTCGATGAGGACGAAGCCGACGACGAGCACGGCGGCCAGGCTCAGACATTCACCGAGGTTCAGCCGGACGTTGAACCTGCTCTGCACGGTCCGGGCCCTCAGCGCCTGCACCGCGACGTGCCAGGAGGCGGCCATCACGGCGTGGTGCCGCTCCTCGGCGAGTCCGAAGCCGAGCACGGTGGCGTAGCCGCGCTGGGACTCGACGATCTGCTGGGCGCGCACGCTCATCGCCGCGCGTTCGGCGCGGTACACCCCCGGTCCGGTGCGCAGGTACCAGCGCAGGGCGAGGGCGTACACGGGCAGCACGACGACGAGCGCGGCGGCGTAGGGCCACTCCAGCGCCGCGAGCCCGGCGAGCGACACGACGATGGTGAACGCGGTGACCGTGAGAGCCGGGATCACCGCGGGGGCGGCATCGGCCACGGCGGTGACGTCGTCGCTGGACCGGGAGATCAGGTCCCCCGTGCCGGCGCGTTCGACGACGTGCTGCGGGAGCCTCAGGCCACGCTCCACGAGCCGTTCCCGTAGCTCGGCCAGGATGCGGTGGAAGACGCGGGTGACCAGGACGATCGTCACCGCCGCACAGGCGGCGCCGAGGACCGCCGAGCCCATCATGACCGCCGTGAGCATCAGGACCGTGCCGAGATCGGCGGTGCCTCCCTGCACCCGGTCGACGAGCAAGCCGATGGCCACGGGAACGGCCAGGTCGACGGCGGAGCCGGCGATCCCCACCACGACGACGGCGGTGATGCGGAGCCGAAGCCCACGGCTGGTACGCCACACCTCGCGCGCAGTCTCCGGTCCGGTGGCGACGCGCAACGCATCGTCGGCGGTCGTCGTCGCGGTCATGTGGCCTCCGAGACGTCGGCGAGCAGGTCCACGACGCGGTCGCAGCCGGCCAGCAGTGCCGGGGACGAGGCGATCAGCAGCGTCGAGCGTCCGGTACGAACGGCACCGAGTCTCCCCGCGATCACCTGCTCGGTCACCGAGTCGACAGCGGTGGTCGGGTCGTGCAACACCAGTACCGGCGCGTCGGTCGCCAGGGCACGCGCGAGCGCGACCCGTTGGCGCTGGCCCCCGGAGAGGCGGTTGCCGTTCTCGCCGACGGGATCGTCGAGGTCGGCGGCGAAGTCGTCGCAGGCCGCGGCCCGCACCGCGGCGTCCAGGCGCTCGGGCACGGCGCCCGTGGGAGTGAGATTGTCGCGGATCGTGCCGGTGAACAGCGTGACCCGGTGCGGTGCGACGGTGACCAGGGAGCGGTACCCGGCCGGGCTCAGCTCGTGTACCGCGAGTCCGTCGAGCCGTACCTCGATGTCCCGGTCGCCCTCCGGGTTCAGCAGCGCCTCGGCGAGCCGTGCGGCGGTCGGGGCGTCGGCGCGCATTCCGACGAGCTCACCGGGCTCGACCTGGACACGCACGCCCGCACCGACCACGTCCAGCGTGGGCACCGCCGGCGCGGACACCGGGGATCGGTCGCCGTCGGCCGGTGCGGGCCCGTCCGCACCCCGCAGGACATCGAGCAGACGTGCGGAGGAGGCGCGGGAGCCCGCGAGGTTGGGGATGGAGAGTCTCGCGATCGACTCCACCTGTGGCAGCAGCGCCTGGGTGAGGCCGACGGTGGCGATCAGCCCGCCGACGCTCAGCTGCCCGCCCACGGCGAACCAGCCCGCCAGTCCGGTCACCGCGAGGACGAACACGCCGGTGACGACGCCCGAGCCCAGCAGGAACCGCCCGAGCAGCCCGGCGTTGCGCTGCGCGCCGACCAGGGCCGCCCCGCTGGCCTGCCGATAGCGCGTGGTGGCCTCGGTCTCGGCCCGCACCCCCTTGATCACCCGGTAGCCGGCGACCAGATCCGTCGCCCGCCCGACCGTGGAGGCGAGCAGGGCCTGGTACTCGCGGGTGTCCCGGGACAGCCGCTCGCTGAACAGTCCCATCAGCCAGACGGACACCGGCGCCCCGACCAGCACCACGAGCCCGAGCAGCCAGTGCGTCACCAGCAGCGAGGCGGCGATGAACCCGATGGTGAAGATTCTCGCGATCGGCATGATCGCGAGAAACGTCCCGTTGGACAGGCGTCCGACGTCGTTGGTCATGACCGACACGACCTCGCCGTCCGGTGCCCGGGTGGCTCCGCCGACGGGATGCAGGACCCGGGCGGAGAGGGTGGCCCGCAGCCGATGCTGCACCAGCTGGACCGAGGAGACGGTCAGCCGCAACGAGAGCCCGGCCGCCGCCGTCAACACGACGTACAGCCCGATCAGCACACCGAGCCACAGCCCCAGCTGGCCCGCGTCGCCGGTCGCGAGTGCCCGGTCGATCGCGACGCCCATCACGACCGGTACCGCCGACTCACCCACCTGCCACACGATCGCCAGCAGCATCGCCGGGACGGTGCTCCGCCGCACCGATCCGATCACGTGCAGCACGAACCGGCCGGGAGTCGTCTCCGGCCCGACGGCGAACGGCCGTACCGCCGGCGTGCTGGGCGGAGTGTTCACAGACGTCTCCTGGCTTCGGTGAAAAGCAGCCAGCCGAGGTAGCCGCCACCGAGCACGACGGTGATGATCCCCACCGGGAGCGGGGTGGGCGCGACGTGCTGGGCGATGTAGTCCGCGGACAGGCACAGCAGCGCGCCCACGACGGCGGCGGGCGCGAGGGTGATCCCCGCGGTGCGGGCGAGCCGGCGGGCGATCTGGGGCGCGACCAGGGAAATGAACGCGATCGGCCCCGACGCGGCGGTGACCGTCGCCGTCAGCGCCACGCCCACCACGACCAGGCCGAGGCGCACCGGAGTGACCCGCACCCCGAGGGAGGCGGCCGCGTCGTCACCCAGCTCCATCTGTCGCATCGGACGGCTCGACATCCCCGCCAGCAGCAGGAGCACGAGAACACACGCGCCGCCGATGGTCACCTGGTTCCAGGACACGCCGTTGAGCGACCCGGTGCCCCAGGCCGCCGCGGCCATCGCCTGTTTCAGGTCGGCTTTGAGGATCAGCCAGGTGTTCAGCGAAGCCAGTAAGGTCGAGACGCCGATGCCGATGATGATCAGCCGGAAGCCCTGCACTCCGCGTCGAAAGGCGAACAGGTACACGGCGACGGCGGTGGCCATGCCGCCCAGCAGCGCCCCGCCGACCAGCTGCAAGTACGTGCCGTTGGCGACCAGGATCACCACCAGCGCGCCCGTGTAGGAGCCCTCGGAGAAGCCGATGACGGCGGGGTCCGCGAGCGGGTTGCGCAACATCGACTGGAAGATCGCCCCGCTCACCCCCAGCGCGGCACCGAACACCAGCGCGGCGGTCACCCGCGGAAGCCGCCACCCGACCACGATGTCGTTCACCAGTCCGGTCTGCCCGCCGGCCAGCGCGGAGACCACCTGCCCGGGGCTGAGCAGGTACGAGCCGGTCATCAGCGCGAGCACCGCGGTGCAGGCGATCACGAGCGCGAGAACCAGGCAGACGACGACCGAACGCAGGTCGAGCCGTACGGCGACCCGCCACCACCGCACGGTCAGCACCCGTCGCCCGGAGTCCACCCGCTCCCCGGGCGCCGGGCGGGCGCGGGCCGACCGTGACGACACGCCTGTGCTCACAGTCCGCTCGCCTTCTTCCGGCGCGCCAGCACGATGAGGACGGGGGCGCCGACGAAGGCGGTGACGACCCCGACCGGGATCTCGCCGGGCCGGATCACGAGCCTGCCGAGGATGTCGGAGGTCAGCAGGAGGACGGGGCCCAGCACCGCGCTGTAGGCGAAGATCCAGCGCTGGTGCGGGCCGACGATCCAGCGGGCCACGTGCGGCACCATGAGCCCGACGAAGGCGATCGGTCCGGCGATGGCCGTCGCACCCCCGGCGAGCAGGGTGATCGCGACGATCGCGAGGACGCGGGTGCGCGCCAGGGCGACGCCCTGGGCGACCGCCATCTCGTCACCCAGAGCCATGGCGTTGAGCGAACCCGACACCGCGACGGCCAGGACGAGCGCCACCGCGAAGAACGGCAGGACCGGCCACACCACGTCGAGCGAGCGACCCGCCGTCGAACCGGCGTTCCAGCTCCGCATCGCGTCGAACGCGGCCGGATTGGTCTGTTGGAGCGCCTCCCTGGCACCCCCGAGCACCGCGCCGACGCAGACCCCGGCGAGCACCATGACCACCGGTGAGGAGCCCTGCCGCGTCGACCCGATGGCGAGCACCATGAGCGTGACGATCAGCGCGCCCGCGAACGCGAACCACAGGTAGCCGTGGACGTCGCTGACGCCGAGCAGACCCACGGCGACCGTCACCGCGAAGGACGCGCCTGCGTGGACGCCGAGAATGCCCGGATCGGCCAGGGGGTTGCGGGTGAGCGCCAGGATCAACGCGCCCGACAGGCCGAGCGCGACGCCGACGACCAGACCCACGATCGTGCGCGGCAGCCGGTAGTCGCGGATCGCGAACTGGTCGATGCCTGCCGAAGAGTGGACCAGCGCGTCCCACACCACGGACGGCGCGATCGCCGTCGAGCCGATCATGACGCTCAGCACCAGCAGGACGGCCAGCGCCACCAGTGCGACGACCAGCCCGAGCACACGACGACGCGGTCCGGGCACCACCCCCACGGTGCCCGGACCGTCCCGCCGCAGGGCGAGGGCTGTCACCCCGTGGCCGGAAGGGTCGCCAGTGCGCGGTCGAGCGACTCCAGGTACCGGATGACGGATCCATAGGAGTTGTTGCCGGGGCAGAAGACCCCGAGCGCGTGACCGGAGCTCACCTCGGGCAGCGCCTTCCAGGTGTTGGTCTCGACCACCGGCTTGAAGGGCTCCGTCGGCCGGCCCGCGGCGTCGACGGGGTAGGTGATCACGTCGTATTTCGACAGCTCACCGATCTGCTCGAACGGCAAGGCCGTCCAGGCCAGGGGATCGGCACCTTCGGCCGCCTTGGGGAACTTCATGCCGACCTCGTCCCTGGCGATCTCGGAGCAACCGATGTCGGCGATGGCGAACGTCCCGGGATCGGACGACGAGTAGCGGATGACGTCGACGAACGAGGTGCGGTCGATGATCCCGCGGTACTTCGCCTGTACCGCGGCACGGCGCTGCTCGAACGCCGCCTTCTGCTCGCTCAGCGCACCGGTGATGTTGCCTGCCTGCGCGACTCCGTCGGCGAGGGCCTTCCACTCGGTGTCGAGGCCGAAGAACACGGTCGGGGCGATCACCGTCAGCTGCGCCTTGATCGACTCGAACTCGGGCTCGGGTATCTGGACCAGGATGAGGTCCGGCCTCAGACCGGCGAGCTTCTCCATGTCGACCTGGTCGGCGCTGGGCGCGAGAATCGTGGCCGACTTGTACCTCGCCTGCTCGTCCGGGGACAACAGTGCGACGTCGGAGTCCGACTCCGCCGTGACGCCGACCGGTTTCCCGCCGAGGTCGATGAACGGCAGGGTCGTGTTGCCGAGGGTGGCGACACGCTGGGGCGCGACCGGGACCTTGACCGCGCCATTGCCGGCCTGCACGGTGCGGGTCTCGGCGGACGAGCCGGCGGGATCTTCGGTGCCGGCTCCGCCGCACGCGGTGAGGACGAGCGCCGTGCTCACCAGGGCGGCGGCCAGGGCGGCGCCACGTCGTCGTAGAGGGGTCATGTCTTCTCTTCTTCGTTTCGGGGAAAGGTCAGTACGTGTCGGGGTGGGTGTCGGGGCGCGTCAGTTCGTGGACCGTGGTGCCCCAGCCGACGGTGTGCGTCACGCTCCGTTCGAGCCCTGCCCGGGCGATGACGGCGTCGAGCTCGTCGGCGGTGCGGAGCCCCGAGCCGTGCACGGTGAGGGCGAGCAGATCGGCTTCACCGTCGTGTTCGTCGAGGTCGTCGGTGTCGAAGAGGTCTTCGACCAGCAGGACCCGGCCGCCGGGGAGGAGGTTCTCGGCCGCTCGGCGCAGGGCATGGGCGGCATCGGCGTCGGCCAGGTTCTTGAACGCGCGGATGACGAACACGGCGTCGGCGGCGGGGCCGGGTTCGAAGACGGACTGTTCGACCACGCCGACCCGGGCGCGCTGCCGCTCGTCGGGGATGGTGTCGGGCAGGTCGCGGCGCAGCCAGTCGGCTTGCGCGGGCAACGCGCAGATCGTGATCCGCAGGCCGGGGTGGGCGGCGACGAACTCGGCGGCCTGGGCGCCCGCACCGCCGGAGTGGAGCACCAGGTGCCGGACACCGGAGAGGATGTCGGAGGCGGCGATCGGCTCGGCCAGCGTGGCCTGGAACTTCGCCAGTCGTTCCAGGTAGCGGTCCTCGTAGTCCTGTTCGGCCCGTACCTCGGCATAGGTCCGCCCGGCGACCGAAGCGTAGGCGGGCCGGCCGGTGCGGATCGACTCGGTGAGCCCGCGGATGCCGAGCATTTCGCGCCCCGCCACCCCGGCGGGGTGCAGGAAGTCGGCCATGAAGTCGACGGTCAGGACCTCGCCCACCGACGTCAGGTCGTAGTGGCCGGGTTCGGTCTCGGTCAGGATGTCCAGGGTGTGCAGGTAGCGCAGCAACTTGCCCAGCGCCCGCTCGTCGGCGCCCGCCTTGCCCGCCAGGTCCGCCGTGGCGGTCACGCCGCGGGAGATCAGCTCGGGAAGGTCCAGCTCGACGGCGGTGCGGATCGCCATCGGTGCGATCAGCTCGGTCAGCTCGTGAAGCTTCTCGAGCGGGGTCCTCGTCTTCGCGGGATCGGGCACCGCCCCGTCGGTCTCCAGCGCGACGACCTCGCCGCGACGCCAGTACCCGCTGAACTCGATGTCCTGTTTGGACAGTCCCCTGTCCTCGACCAGATGACGCCGGAGGTCGCGCACCGCCGCCTGTTCCCCGGCGAGCCAGGTGAACGGCCTGCCGTCCCACCAGGCGCAGTTCCTGACCGCGTCGACCAGGAGGCGGGTCGTACCGGCCTCGGCTCCGTCGCGCACGAGCCAGGTCACCTCGACGCCGGGCAGTTCACGCAGCTCCTGGCGGTGTTCGTCCTCGGCGACCTCGATGAACACCTGCGCCCTCGAGCCTTCGGGCAGCTCGTCGAGCAGGCGGGCGATCGCGGGGATCGTCGAGTCGTCCCCGGCGACCAGCAGCCAGTCCGCGTCCTGCGGGAGCGCCCGCGACGAACTCGGGCCGAAGAAGTGGACGCGATCGCCGACCTGGGCGCGGTACGCCCAGGTGGTGCCGACGCCGATACCGTGCTTGAGGACGTCGACGTCCAGCTCGCCCGTCTCGGGCACCCAGCGACGGACGGTGTAGAGCCTCGTCAACGGCCGCGGATCTCTCGGCAGGTCCAGGCCCTTCTCCTGCTGCACCGGCAGCACCGGCCGGTCCTGGCCGGGATAGGGGAACACCAACCGGATGTCGTCGTCGAAACCGGTCGAGTCGAACGCCGGCTGGGCGAAGCCGTTCGCCGAGGTGAACTCGCCCAGCTGCGCACCGGCCACCGTGATCCGCCGCATCCCCGGCGTCAGGTCCCGCACGCGGACGACCTCGACCTCCCGCAGGGTCAAGGGGCGCACGGTGATCCGGCGTGAGGTCTTCGGCATGCGGGGAACAGCCCTTCCGAACGGGACGAAGGTGACGAGGCGCCCTCCACCATCGACAGGGGGGCGGCGCTAATGTTAGGCAATCCTTACTCCTCGCGGTGTGCGTGGATCGCCACATAGTTAGGACGCCATGGGCGTGGATGTCCGGCCGCCGTCGATCCCCCGGGTGCGGTCCAGCGGCTCATGGGACCAGCCCGAGCATCTCCTGCTCTGGGTCCGTACGGGCTCGGCGTGCCTCCGGATGGAGGACAGCCCGGAGTGCCGGCTAACCGGCGGTGAGGGTGTCTGGATTCCGGCAAATCCCGGCAACCAGTGGACGCTCGTCACCGAACCGGGCACGGTCGCCTTCCCGCTGTTGACGCATCCGAGTCTCGCCGCCGAGACCCATTCCGAGAACACTGCCGAGCCGAGACGGTTCGTGGTTCCCGACGGCTGGCAGGACTGGCTGATCCAGCACTTCAACCTCATGGTCACGCCGCTGACCGGCCACGGATACTCCCAGGACGCGCTCGTCGATCTTCTTCGCGGCGCTGGACGGCGACCGCCGCCGCGAAGCGAAGACACCCGGCCGGACGGGGTCGATCCGCCGTCGATGCCGAGAGCCGGCGGGGCCCGGGAAGTGGCCGACGAGCTGCTGCGGAATCCCGCGCTCGACTTCACCGTCGACGAGTGGGCGGCACGGGTGCTGTCCAGCCCGCGGACCCTGCTCCGCGACTTCCGCGCCCACACCGGGCTGACCTTCGAGCAGTGGCGGCTGCGCTGCCGGTTGAGCGCGGCCGTCGAGTTCCTGGCCGCCGGGCTCGGCGTCGACCAGGTGGCCGCGCGGGTGGGCTTCGCCAGCCGCAGCGGATTCACCCGCGCGTTCAGGCAGCAGTTCGGGTCGACTCCGTACGAGTTCAGCCGGACGCTCTCCGCGCACCCTGCCGCCGGTGACCACTCCCGGCGCACGGCTGCCGTGCGTCAGGCCGAGGACCTCGTGACGATGATGCGGGGTGGCAGGGTCGCGCCGGACGCACCCGGGTTGCTTCCCGCGACTCGCACGATCCCGCACGCCAACGACTCCCACGTGCTCTGCTGGGCGTACCGCGGCAGCGGATACCTGGGCATCGGCGAACGTCGTTACGAGTGGGGCCGGGGCGTCGCGACCTGGATCCCGGCGGGCGTGGAGCACGTCACGGGCGTGCATCAGGACTCGATCTCGCTGCCGATCGGGGACGCCGATGCCGGCGACCTGCGGCTGACCGAGCCGTTGCAGGTCCAGTTCTCGCCCGACTGGGACGACTACCTGCTGTTCTGCTCCATCATCGCGCGCACCCCGATGCGGCCGGACGGCTATGACCCCGGCCATGTCCTCGACCTGTTCGCCGACCAGGTCGCCGCGCAGCGAGCGCTGTCGCTGCCGATGCCGACCGACCCCCTGGCACGGGGAGCCGCCATCGACTACCTCCGCCGCATCGGTACTTCCGGCGGATCAGGGCCCGACGTGCCCGCCGCCGTCCACCGGACCTTCCGCGAACAGACCGGTATGAGCTTCTCCCGGTGGCGCTACGCCGCCCGCATGCGCATCGCCCGCGACATGCTCGCCGGCTTCGCCAAACCCAGCGCCGTCGCCCGCCGCCTCGGGTATGCCCACCTTCCGACCTTCAGCTCCGCCTTCACCCGCTTCCACGGCCTTTCACCGCGCGATTACCAGGAGCGTGAGACCAGGAGGCCCTGACCTACGGGACCCTCCCAAATACCAGTTCTTCCTTATATAAGTCACGCCTGCTACGGTCCGGTTTGTGCAGGCGTTCGACATCCTCGGCGAGCTCGCGCGGCGCGGGCAGGGTGATCCCGACGGACGGCGTGAACTCGACGTAAGGAACATGACTTGAAGGACATACTGGACGAACTGGCCGCTGCCCGCAGGACCATGGGCGCGGCCACCCTGCCCGCCGGCGACGCTTACACGATGGAGCTGCGGCGTCGCTACGACGCGTCGGTCGACGAGGTTTGGCACGCCATCACCGATCCTGAGCGCCTGGGCCGCTGGTTGAAGCCGGTCACCGGAGACCTGCGACTCGGCGGGTCGTTCGAGCTGGATGGCGGCGAACACGGCGAGATCCTCCATTGCGACCCGCCCCGGCGGCTACGGGTGTCCTGGCTCTTCGGGCCGGGCGCCGACGAATGGCCGGGCACGAGCGAGGTCGAGGTGCGCCTGTCCGCGGGCCCTGCCGGGGATACCGAGTTCGAACTGGTCCACGCGGCGGCCGTTGGGGAGCCCATGTTCCCGACCTACGGCCCCGGTGCCGGCGGTGTGGGCTGGGACCTGCATCTCCTTACGCTGTCCCGGTTTCTGGCCGACGGCGAGGCGCTCGATCACGAGGAGTTCCAGACCTCGCCCGCAGGACGCGAGTTCGCCAGGCGCAGCGCCGCGGCATGGGGCGAAGCCCACCTGGCCGCGGGTGGCGATCCGGTTCACGTGGCGGCCGCGGTCGAGGCCACCACCGCGTTCTACGTCCCCGGAGGCGACGAGCGATGAACTGACGGTTACCCGGAATGGCTCGGTGAGGGTGGCTTTCACCGCGGAATGCGGTGAAAGCCACCCTCACCGCATTCACTTGAGGCGTACCGGAAGACTCGTGTGCCCGTTCGAAATGAACGACGGCATCTTCTCCAGTTCGGAAACCTCCGCCGCCAGGGCCAGATCGGGGAACCGTTCGAACAGCGCCGGTAGTGCGAGTTCCGCCTCCAGCCGCGCCAAGGGCGCGCCGAGGCAGTAGTGCACCCCGTGCCCGAACGACAGGTGCTGGCTCTTCGACTCCCGCGAAAGCCGGAACTCGTCCGCGTCGGAACCGTGCGCCTCGGGCGCGCGGCCCGCTGCCGCGTACGAAGCCAGGATCGCCTCGCCCGCCTTGATGTGCACCCCGTCGATCTCGATGTCCTCAACCGCGTACCGCAGCGGAAGGTTCGCGATCGGCGCCTGCCACCGCATGGTCTCGTCGATCACCTCGGCCCAGGTGTGCTCTCCGGAGCGCACCTTCGCCAGCTCCTCCGGATGCGTCAGCAGCGCCAGGATCGCGTGGTGCAGCAGATTCACCGTGGTCTCGTGCCCGGCCGAGATCATCAGGATCAGCGTGTCGATCAGCTCGGCCTCCTCCAGCACCGAACCGTCTTCGTCCCGCGCGGCGATCAGGCCGCTGGCGAGGTCCTCACCGGGGTTCACCCGCCCGTTCGCCACCAGCTGCCCGAGAATCCCGTACATCAGCACGCCGTTCGCCTGCGCTTCCTCGGCGCTGAGCGAGGTGTTGAACACCCCGTCCACCGCGCGCCGCAGCTCCGGCCGGTGCTCTTCGGGCACGCCGAACAGCTGGCAGATCACCTCGATCGGCAGCGGATAGGCGAAGTTCTCCCTCAGGTCCACCGAATCCGGCCCGGCGGCGAGCCGGTCCAGCAGGCCGGTGGTCAGCTCCTCGACCCACGGCCGCAGTGCTTCCACCCGGCGCGGGGTGAAAGCCTTCGACACCAGCGAACGCAGCCGCCGGTGGTCGCCGCCGTAGGCGGTGAACATGTTCTGCACCGAGACCCAGATCCGCAGCGGCCAGTCCTCGGGGATCTCACCGTCGCGGTAGGCCGCCCAGTGCAGGTTCGGGTTCTTCGACACCCGCGGGTCGGACAGCAGTTTCCGCAGCAGGTCCGGCTGGGTTACTGACCACGCCACCACTTCGCCAGGGAGTTCCACCAGCGTCGCGGCTCCGCGGGCGCGGAGTTCGGCGCCTTCGGTGTGGATGTCACGGCCGTTGGGATCGAGGACGAACGGGCGGGCTGGTGCCATGGGTGCTCTCCTGTCGGGTCGGGAACGGGACTGGCCGGTGCGACGACGGGGGTGAACAGGACCGGGAGACCGGCCAGCGCGCGGTGGAACGGGCCCGGCCGCCAGCGCAGTTCGGCGTCCGGCACGGCCAGGCGCAGATCCGGCAGCGCGTCGAGCAGGGTCTCGATGGCGGTGGTGGCGATCAGCCGCGCCGGGCCCTGCGCCGGGCAGGAGTGCACCCCGGCGCTCCAGGCGATGTGCGCCCGGTTGCCGGCCCGCTGCGCTTCGCCCAGCTCGGGATCGGTGTTGGCGGCGGCGAAACTGATCACCACGGGCTCGTCGGCAGGCAGACGCGCGCCCATCAGGTCGGCCGCCGGATAGGGGTAACCGGCGGAGTAGTTGGCCATGGGCGGGTCGCTCCAGAGGATCTCCTCCAGCGCGTCGTCCACGTGCAGGCTGCCGCCGGCCAGGTCCCCGGCGAAGCGCTCGTCCACCAGCAGCAGCCGCAGCCCGTTGGCGATCAGATTCTGCTGCGGTTCGGTGCCCGCGCCCATCAGCAGCACCAGCTGGTGCAGCATCTCCTCGTCGGTCAGCCCCGAGGGATGCGCCATCATCCACGAGGGCACGTCCTGGCTCGGCTGCCGCCGCTTGAGCGCCAGCAGGTCCAGCATGGCCGCGGTCAGCTCGGCGTTGGCGCGCTCCGGATCCACCATGTCGAAGATCCCGCGCATTCCCGCGGTGAGCCGCTCGCCCAGTTCCGGCGGGCAGCCGAAGAGGTGGTTGAACACCTGCAGGGAAAGGGTTCCGGCGTATTCGGTGAGCAGGTCCGCCCGGCCGGTCCGGGAGAACTTCGCGATCAGCTCCCGCGCGGCCTTCTCCACATAGTCCAGAAGGGCGTGCGGGTTCACCCGCGAGAGACTGTCGGTGACCGCGCTGCGGTAGCGCGCGTGCACCGCGCCGTCGGTGAACAGGCAGTTCGGCCGGTAGCCCATCATCGGCATCACCGGGTTGTCCGGCGGCTGAGTGGCCTGCCAGCGGCGCGGGTCCCGCGGATAGGTCTGCGGGGAGCGCAGCACGTCCAGCGCCGCCTCGTAGCTCAGCACCAGGCTCGCGTTCACCCCCGGCGCCAGCTCGACCGGCGCGACGTGGCCGTGTTCCTTGCGCATCCGCGCGTAGACCCCCGCCGGGTTCGCGGCGAACTCCTCGTCGTAGAGCGGGGTGCGCGTGGCGTGCGCGGGACAACCTACGGGCGGGATGGCGGGAACGGTCACGGATGCTCCTGGCGGCCGGGAGTGAACAGGTAGTCGACCAGGCTGATCAGCGCCGAGGCGGCGGACGCGCGATCGCGGGCGTCACAGGTGACCAACCGGGTCTGGGGTAGCAGATCGAGCGCCTCGCGCAGCTCGGCATCGGGGAAACGCGGCGCGCCGTCGAACTGGTTGACCGCCACGGCGTAGGGCAGGTCCAGTTCCTCCAGCAGGCCCATCACGTCGAAGGAGTCCTGCAGGCGGCTGGGATCGACCAGCACCAGCGCCCCGAGCGCGCCGTGGGCCAAGTCCTTCCACATCTGTGTGAACCGCTGCTGGCCCGGGGCGCCGAAGAGGTAGAGCACCACCTCGTCGCTCAGGGTCAGGCGCCCGAAGTCCATGGCCACCGTGGTGGTGTCCTTGCCGCGCACACCGGACAGGTCGTCGACCAGCGCGCCCGCCTGGGTCATCCGCTCCTCGGTGCGCAGCGGGCGGATCTCCGAGAGCGTGCCGACAAAGGTGGTCTTCCCCACCGCGAACGGGCCGACGATGAGGATCTTCACCGAAGTCCGGACCGTGGCGGGAACGTATCGGTCAGGTGAGAGCACGGAGGCCATCGAGTACCTTCTGCAGGAGTTGCTGGTCGGGGACTTCGGTCTCGCGCACCGCGGCCCGTGCTTCGATGTGCCCGCTGTCGAGCAGATCCGACAACAGCACCTTGGTGACGCTAGTGGGCAGCTTGAGATGCGCCGCCACCTCCGCGACGGCCAGCGCGCCGCCCCGGCACAGCTCCATCACCCGCCGCTTTTCCGGGCTCAGCCCGGTCACCGGCGCCCAGGTGGCCAGCACCACGGTGGCCACGTCCAGGGTGTTGCGGGTCGGATGGGCCCGGCCCTCGGTGACCACGTGCGGCCGGACCAGCGCCCGTTCCCGCCGCTGCCCGCTCATGCCGGGTTGCCAGGTCCCTCGGCCGGAAAGCGTGGTGGCGCGGTGAGTTCCTGGCCGAGTCTTTGCACCAGCTCTTGCAGTCGCGAGGAAACGCCCTCGATGTCCACCCGGCCGGTGGTGGACACCGCGACGTAGGCGCCCTGTCCGGCGGAGGTCAGGAAGACGAACCCGCCGTCGAATTCGATCAGCGTCTGCCGCCACTGCTCCGGCGGCTGACGGCAGAACTCGCCGGTGGCGCGGGCGAGCGACTGGAGCCCGGAGACCGCGGCGGCGGTGCGCTCGGCGTCCTCCACGGTGATTCCCTGCGAATGGGCCATCAGCAGGCCGTCGGCCGAGAGCAGCACCGCGGAGATGGTCTCCGGCATCTGCAGGGCCTGGTCGAGCATCCAGCCCAACCGGTTGTTGGTGGTGACGGAGCTGCTCACTGGAAATCCCTTTCGTCATCGGTGGAAGAAGCGCGGCCCTGGCGGGTGCCGCGCTGCCAGGCCGTGGCCGTGGCGACCGGGCTGTGGTTCACCGGGGACTCGGTCACTTCCGGCGCGGCGGGCTGCGGCACCGGAACCGACAACGTGGTGGTGGCCGCCCCGGTCACCGGGGCACGACGGCGACGGCGGGGCAGGCCGTGCTCGGTGGTACCCAGTTCCCCGGCCGGTTCGGCCGGCTGTGGTTCCGGCGCGGGAACGCGCACGGGCGGGGTCGGGCTGGGGGTGATCGCGGCCGGGCTGGCGGGCGCGGCCAGCGACGGGACTTCCTGCGGTACCGGCGCCGGGGCGGCGGCGCGGGTGAGCAGCTCGCTCGGCAGGAACAGGACCGCGCGCACCCCGCCGAAGGGCGAGCGCATGTCCACCGAGACGCGGAAGCCGTAGCGGTGGGAAAGCACGCCGATGACGGCGAACCCGATCCGCGGCGGCACACCGAGCGCGGCGATGTCCTGACCGCCGTGGCCTTCCAGCAGCCAGCCCGCGCGCTGCACCGCTTCCACCGTCATGCCGACCCCGGCGTCGTCGATGACGATCGCCAGCCCGTTGTGCGCCTGCTGGAAGGTGACCTGCACGGGTGAGCCGGGTTGCGAGTGGCGGGCGCCGTTGTCCAGCAGCTCGGCCACCGCGAGCACCACCGGTTCCACGGCCTGGCTGACCACCGCGGTGTCCGAAGGCGCCGGGATCTGGACGCGTGCGTAGTCACGGATGCGGCCGGTGGCCCCGCGCACCACGTCGGTCAGGGTCGCGGCGGAACGCTGCAGGCCCGGCCACGAACCGCACAGCACGGCGGTCGCCTGAGCACGGCGGCCCAGCTGCGAGTTCGCGTGGTCCAGACCGAGCAGACCGTCGAGCACGTCGGGATTGTCGTGGTGCTCCTCCATCGCCGAGATCAGCACCTGCTGCTCCCCCGCGAGGTTCTGCACCGTGCGCATCATCGCGCGCAGGGTGGCTGCGGCGGATTCGGCGGCGTTGCGGCGGGTCTGACCGGTCAGCTCGCTGATCACCACGAGCAGTTCGCGGTGCGGGTCTTCGCCGTTGAAGGCACGCAAAGGGCCGGGCACGGCCACGGCCTGGTTGGTCTGCGCCTCGACGATCGCGGGCAGCCGCCTGTGCAGCAGGTGCCGGTCTTCCTCTTCACGGGCGCGGAGTTCGGCCAGCAACTGCTCACCACGACGGCCGGTGTTGACGGTGACCCGGCGCTGGCGCACCAGCAACAGCGCGAAGGCCGCGGCGAGCAGCGAGACACAGACCAGCGCCGCCGTCAGCAGGGGGTACTCCATGGAATCCTCACGATCGACAGGGCAAGGACGCCTGGGCCGAGCCGGGGAATCATGCGGCAGCTCCACGGCATCGGGGATCGAAGGACGTCATCAGCAGCGAGTACCGTAGCGCAAACACGCCGTGAGCGGCAGCCGCTTCCCGCGAGAAAAAGTGGTTCTGCGCAGGGTAAGCCGAGCGGTCCGGGCCGCGAGGTCACCGGCGGCGCGGCTTTGCCGACGCGGATGTTCAGTACGCACCGGAACGGCATCCGGGAGCGACCGTCACCAACGCTTTGCCTGCAGCGAATTCCTCGACGCCGCCGGATTTACCGAGACCGGCGTGGGACGAACCGAGACAACTCGACAAGCTCCGGCCGACTCGCCTGGATCCTTTCCTCAAAGCACAGAGGTCCTTGCCCGATCGGGCAAGGACCTCCGCCGACGAGACGTCAGACCGCGGTGACGCGCTGGGCCTGAGGGCCCTTCTGGCCCTGGCCGATCTCGAACTCCACACGCTGTCCCTCATCCAAGGACTTGAAGCCGTTGCCCTGGATCTCCGAGTAGTGCACGAACACGTCCGGCCCGCCACCATCCTGCTCGATGAAGCCGAAGCCCTTTTCGCTGTTGAACCACTTCACACTGCCCTGAGCCATACTTTTTACCCGCTCTTCATCGTGCGTCAGAGCCCTGACCATGCCCTGATCTCAAGAGCCATACTCTCAGGCGCCGGCCCATCTGTGCACCCGTCGGAGCCGAGGCCGGCGCGATTACCACCACTTGGGCCATCGAGCCTCGGCAAGCACCACCTTCGGCAGAGATCAGTGCTGTGACCGACGGCACAACCATCGCTGTCACATCCGACGTCCGTCAGGTGTCCTTCCTTTGGCCGGGCCGGAGGGCAGGCCAGGGCAGAACGGAGCCGACACATGGAAACCGTGACCGTGCAGCGAGTGATCGCGGCGCCGATCGGCGAGGTCTTCGCTTGGTGCGCCACCACGACCAACTACACCCGCAGCCCGCTCGTGCTGCGCGCACGCCTGGCTCGCCATGGCCAGGGCGCGCCGTACGGTGTCGGCGCCATCCGGCTGCACACCTGGCTCATCGGCTGGTTCCGGGAGCGCATCACCGCCTACCAGCCGCCGTACGAGTTCTCCTATGTCGTCGAACGCAGCTTTCCCCCGACCCGCCATGAACTCGGCCGGATGACCTTCACCGAGGTGCCGGGAGGCACCCGGGTCGTGTGGACCACCCGAGTCGGACTGCCCGTGCCGTTCGGCGACGCGCTCATCCGCCGGGTCGCCAGGCCCGTGGTGGCCCGTGTCTTCGGCAGGATCCTCGACACGGCCAGCACCGCCCTCACCGGCAGCCCCGCACACTGATTCCCTGGAACAGTTCTGGAGCACGATGCCGGAAACGACTCAGTCGCGCGGTGGTTCGCCGAGCACGATGTGAACGAAGATGCCGGACAGTCCGTACGTGCTGACTCCGGCCACCGCCGCGCCGGGATCGGGCCAGGCGAGCCGGTCGCGGACACCGGCGATGTTCAGTCCGGTCCAGTCGACGCTGGAAGTCGGCCGATCGCCGTAAAGGCTGGCGGGGATACTGCGGTGCCGCACGATGAGAGCGGCCTTGATCAGGCCGGCGAGTCCGCCGGCGGCCTCCGGATGCCCGATGTTCGTTTTGACCGAGCCGACCAGGCAGGGCTTCCCCGGTTCTCGATGGCGTCCGATGGCGGTGCCGATCGCCTGCAGTTCGATGGTGTCCCCGGCGGGAGCGGCGTTGCCGTGCGCCTCGACGTAACCGATCCGTTCCGGCGCGATACCGGCGTTGGCGCAGGCCCGGTCGATGACCTGGAGGTAGCCCTCCGCGGACGGCGCGATGATGGCCCTCGCCGTCCGTCCCTTGCTGGCCTGGGCGCTGCCGAGGATCACCGCGTGAACGGTGTCGCCGTCGGCCTGTGCCCGCGCCAGTCGTTTGAGGACGACGACGCCGGCACCGTCGCTGCGGATGAACCCGTCGGCGTCTTCATCGGCGAAGCGGCAACGCCCGGAGGGCGACAGCATGCCCGCGGCGGAATAGCCGACGGTGTGATCGGTGCCCAGGACGAGGCTGACCCCGCCGGCCACGGCCGTATCGCACTCACCGGTGCGCAGGCTCTGGCAGGCCAGGTGCACGGCGAGGGTGCCCGATGAGCACGCCGCGTCCACGGTCGCGCAGGGACCGCGCAAGTCCCAGGCATGACTGATGCGGCCCGAAGCCATGCTGCGCGCGGCAGCGCCCGCGATGGCGTACATGTCCACTGTCGCCTTCGTGCGGAGCGCGTCCCAGTGTTCTCCGGTGCTCTGCCCCATGAAGACGCCGATGTCCTGCCCGGCAAGCACTTCCGCGTCGAGGCCGGCGTCACGAAGGGCGTCGCGCGTGGTGGTCAGGAGGACCTGGTGCTGTGGATCGACGACGACGGCTTCGCGTTCGGTGATCCCGAAGAGCGCGGCATCGAAATCGCTTGCGTAGTCGACGAAACCGCCCGCACGACTGACCAGGTGGCCGGACCGGCGCGGGGTCGGGTCGTAGAGTTCCGCCGTGTCGATCCGGCCGGCGGGAGCCGACCTCGCGACCGCGTCACCTCGCTCGCCGAGCAGCTCCCAGAGCCGACCATGGGTGGGCGCGCCGGGAAACCGGCAGCCCATACCGATGATCGCGATCGGGTCGTACGCCATCAATCCCGCCTCGCGTGTGCGCCGCAGCCGGCTATGACCTGGCTCACACTCATTGGTGGCAGGCACTTGTCCGCCGAATCTTTGCACTCTATGTGATCATTCGCGCCGTCCGGGTAGTCACCCGGGTCGCTTTCGGCGCCGGCGTCCGGCGTCTCGTGCTGGGTCCCGGAGGCCTTCGGCAATGTGCGGTATCGCGGGCTGGGTCGATCCGACCCGCCCACTGAACGACAAGGTCCGCCCGGTCCGCGCGATGGCAGGCACGCTGGCCGCCAGGGGGCCGGACAGCGAGGGCGTGTGGGCGGGCGCGAACGCGGTACTCGGCCACCGCAGGCTCGCGGTGATGGACCCGGAACACGGCGAACAGCCCATGGCGCTCCACGATGACCGGGATCTTCCGCTCATGGTCATCAGCTACTCCGGCGAGGTGTTCAACCACCCCGAGCTCCGGGCGGAGCTGGAACTGCTCGGCCACAAGTTCCGCACCGACACCGACACCGAAGTCGTCCTGCACGCCTGCCTGGAATGGGGAACCGGGGCCGCGGAACGGCTCAACGGGATGTTCGCCTTCGCGGCCTGGGACGCGCGGCGAGGACGGCTGCTGCTCGTGCGCGACCGGCTCGGCGTCAAGCCCTTGTTCTACGCGCGCCACGGCCACGGCGTCCTCTTCGCCTCCGAGCCGAAAGCGTTGTTCGCCAGCGGAGTCATCGCCCCGGCTGTCGACGAAGACGGGTTACGCGACTTCCTGGCATCCGTCCGGACTCCCGGCGGCAGCCTCTTCCAAGGCGTGCGCGAGGTCCGGCCCGGCACCATGGTGGTGGTCGACGACCGGGGAATCCGCGAGTGCCGCTACTGGGAACTGCGGGCCCGCCCGCACACCGACGCCGTACCGGATTCGGTGGACCGGGTACGCGAACTGCTGGAAGACATCGCGGAGCGGCACGTGCGCGCCGACGTCCCGCTCGGCGCACTGCTGTCGGGAGGGCTGGACTCCAGCGCACTGGTCGCGCTGGGCAGGCGCGCCGCGCGGGGCGGACTGCGCACGTTCTCCGTCGACTTCACCGGCGAGTTCGTCCCGGACCGGCTCCGTGCCACCCCCGACGCCCCCTACGTGCGGGACATGGTGAGGCACTGCGGGCTCGACCATCGCGACATCGTGCTCGACTCGGCGATGCTGACCGACCCGGCCGTTCGGGAGGCGGTGGTCACCGCCCGGGACGCGCCCGCGACCGGCGACATGGACACGTCGCTTTACCTGCTGTTCCAAGCGGTCCGGGACCATGCGACCGTGGTGATCTCCGGGGAGAGCGCCGACGAGGTCTTCGGCGGCTACCCGTGGTTCCACGAACCGGCCGCGCTGGTCTCCGACGATTACCCGTGGCGGTACCTGACCGGCCGCAGCGGCACTTACCAGGCCCTGCTGCGCGAGGACGTCGCCGCCGCGCTCGGCATCACCACCCATCGCGCGGACCACTACCGGCAGGCTCTGTCGGAAGTTCCCGTGCTGCCAGGGGAAACAGGCGTCCAAAGGCGGATGCGGGAGGTGTTCCACCTGCACCTGACCCGATGGCTGCCCGACCTGCTCGACCGCAAGGACCGGCTGAGCATGGCCGTCGGCCTGGAAGTACGAGTACCGTTCTGCGATCACCGCCTCGTCGAGTACGCCTTCAACACACCGTGGGCACAACACACCTTCGACGGCCGGGAGAAATCCCTCCTCCGGGCCGCCACCGCCGGTCTGCTCCCGGCCGGCGTCGCCACCCGGGCCAAAGCCCCGTACCCCATCACCCAGGACCCCGCCTACGACAGCGTGATCCGTGATCAGGCATACGACCTGGCGGCGACACCGACCGCGCCGGTGTGGACTTTCCTCGACCCACGACGACTTCGCGATCGGCTCGCGCGCCCGGTGGCCGACCGAGCCACTCGTGCGGGCATCGACTTCGCCCTCAACCTCGACCTGTGGCTGCGGACGATCCACCCGGCCACCCCATCGGCGGACACGGTCTGAACACACAAGATTCCGCCGAGGGGTGTGGCCGGTCGTTTCGCTGGAGTCAGCGTGCGGTGGGCAGGTAGTGCGGCGCCTTCCGGGCGTGGGTGGCCTGCTCGTAGGCGTAGGCGTAACCGAGCAGGGACGCGTCGGTCGCGCGGGTGCCGAGGAACGAGATGCCGATCGGGAGCCCCGTCCTGGCGAAGCCTCCAGGAACGGTGATGTGCGGATACCCGGCTGTCGACGTGCTGCGGGTGCTGCTGACGAAGGGACTACCGCCGCCCCCGAAGATCGGCGGGGCGGGCAGGTCGGTGGCCGTCACGATCGCGTCGAGGCGGTACTTCTTCACGACGGCGTCGATCGAGTCCCGGGCCTGTCCGGTCGCCGCCGCCCGGTGGGCGCGGTAGGTCGGATCGTTCAGGTTCCCGTCGGTCTTGTCGGCCATCTCGAGCAGGTCCTGGTCGAAGCCCGGCAATTCGATCGCGGCGTTCCTCTTGTTGTAGGCGATGAGGTCGGTGAGGTTCTTGGGGTGCCCGCCCGGGGTCGCCGCGAGATAGCCGTTGAGGTCGTGCTTGAACTCGGTCAGCACGGCGGGCAGCAAATGCGGCTGGACCATTCCGATGACGTCGGGGACATCCGCTCCTTCGACGACCGTGGCGCCCAGGGCGCGGAGCCGCTGAACAGTGGACTCGAAGACCCGGTCGACGTCGCGGTCGATTCCCTCGTGTCCCTTGCGCCAGACACCGATTCGCTTGCCGCGCAACGAATCGCGGTCGAGCAGGGTGCGGTAGTCGGCGGGCAGGGCGCCCGCGACCGGTGCCGTGGCCGGATCCGCCGCGTCGGCTCCCGCCATCACGGCGAGGGTCAGTGCCGCGTCGGTCACCGTGCGGGCGATGGGGCCGGGAGTGTCGTGCTGGTTCGTGATCGGCACGACACCGCCGCGGCTGACCACCCCCAGCGTGGTCTTCATACCGACCGTCGACGTCGCGGCGGACGGGCACACGATCGACGAGTCGGTCTCCGTGCCGATCGTCACCGTCGCCAGCCCGGCCGCCGCCGCGGCCGCGGAACCGCTGGACGAACCGCACGGGCTGCGATCGAGGACGTAGGGGTTGCGGGTCTGGCCACCGACGGCGCTCCAGCCCGGGATCTGCCTGGACCCGTAGAAGTTGGCCCATTCGGACATGTTCGCCTTGCCGAGGATGACCGCACCGGCATCGCGCAGACGCCGCACCAGGAACGCGTCCTTGGCCGGTTTCGCCGTGCGCAACGCTGTCGAGCCCGCGGTGGTGGTCTGGCGGTCCGCGGTGTCGATGTTCTCCTTCAGCAGGATCGGAATCCCTTCCAGCGGTCCCCGCGCCTGGTGGGCGCGGCGACGGCTGTCGCTCTGGCGCGCGAGCGCGAGCGCGTCCGGATTCGTCTGCACCACCGCGTTCAGACGCGGATTGAGGGCGTCGACGCGCTCGAGGTAGCCACGCGTGAGCCGCTCGGAACTCAGCAGCCTGCCATCCATGGCCCGCTGCAGATCCGGAATGGTCAGCCGGTCCAGCACGGTGCTCATGTCCGCGGCCTGGAACGAGGTCGTGCGATCGTCGGCGTGCGCCGCCGCGGGCAGCAGAAGACAGGCGCCTGTCAGTGCCGCCACGATCCCACGCCGTCGTGTTCGAGCTGACGAACGCATTTCTTCCTCCTTGTTCGAGCACCGTTCATGGTGCCCCGAAATGGTGAACTTTCTGACGCGGGGATCGATTTCCTGCCGCGTGGACCGGCTCCAAGTCCGATAACCGAACTTTAAGCCGTCCGACAGCGTGAGGCGATGGCACCTGCTGCCCAGTCGGGGTGGGGTTAACCCCACCCTGTCCACAATGGAACCCGTTGACCAGGCAACACGCGAGCCGGGTCATCCAGCCGGGTGATCCACCATTCCGGGGCCGGAACCACAGTTCAAGCGCGAGCGACGAGGGTTCGTAACCGGACACGAGAACGACCGGTGCAATTCGTCGAATTGAACGAACCGGGCACATTTCCTCGCGGGCTGATCTGCGAGCAAAAGAAATCGAGCTGCCCGGCGGCCTTCAGAACTCCTCGTTCGGCGGCATGGCCGGTTCTGCGGGCCGAACACTTCACCAGGTCGGCATCATCGCCTCGGGGTAGCGGGAGCCGGCCGCGCCCCTGGGCAGGACCTCCTGCACTCGCGCCAGGTCGTCCGCCGTCAGCACCAGGTGTGCCGCCGCCACGTTCTCGGCCAACCGCCCCGGGCTGCGCGTGCCCGGGATCGGCACGACGTCGTCGCCCTGCGCCAGCAGCCACGCCAGCGCGAGCTGGGTCACCGTCGCGCCCTTCTCCCGTGCCAG
The DNA here is from genome assembly GCF_046549035.1 of Amycolatopsis sp. lyj-90. NCBI lineage: Bacteria > Bacillati > Actinomycetota > Actinomycetes > Pseudonocardiales > Pseudonocardiaceae > Amycolatopsis > Amycolatopsis sp. lyj-90. Next base: position 181,472 of record NZ_JAJPWP010000008.1, on the reverse strand, counting down.
CGCGGTCAGCGCCTCGACCGCGGCGACGTTGCGCTCGTAGTTGCCCGGCTGCCACCGGTCGTCCCAGCTGCGCATGTCGTCCGCCGGGTACTCGGCCGCCGGCTTCACCGCGGACGTGAGGAACCCGCGGCCCAGCGGCGAGTACGGAACGAACCCGATGCCCAGCTCCCGCACCACCGGCAGCACCTCGACCTCGACCGCGCGCTCGAACACCGAGTACTCGGTCTGCAGCACCGACACCGGGTGCACGGCGTGCGCGCGCCGCAGCACGTCCGGGCCCGCCTCGCTCAGCCCGAAGAAGCGGACCTTGCCCTCGGCGACCAGCTCGCCGACCATGCCCGCCACGTCCTCGATCGGCACGTCCGGATCCACCCGGTGCTGGTAGAGGACGTCGACGTGGTCGGTACCCAGGTATCGGAGGCTGTTCTCGGTGACCTCGCGGATGTGCTCGGGCCTGCTGTCGAGCTTCGCACCCACGTTCGCCGGGTCGGTCAGGTCGAAGCCGAACTTCGTGGCGAGCACGACCTCGTCCCGGAACCCGGCCACCGCCCGTCCCAGCAGCCGTTCGTTGCTGCCGGTGCCCATGCCGTACAGCTCTGCGGTGTCGAACAGGGTGACGCCCAGCTCGTGGGCGCGGCGGATGGTGGCGATGCCGCCCGCCTCGTCGCCCGCGCCGTACGCCATCGTCATGCCCATCGTGCCGAGGCCGATCGCGCCGACCTCCAGGCCCTGCGTGCCGAGCACGCGTGTGGGCAGGTTCTGCAGCTGTGTCATACCTTCGACGCTAGAGCGCACTCGTCGCGCCGACATGAGCGGTGAACCGCATAGGATTGCCTGATCCTCTCACCCATCCTGTTCGGAGCAGCCCGTGCTCGACCAGCTCGCGGCGGCCGTGGGCCGTCACCGCAACGGCCTGTGGTCCGGCGCCACCGCCGTGCCCCGGCTCACCGTGGTCGCCCTCGACGAGGTGGTCGACCCTCTCGACCTGCGCTACGAGCCGATGGTGTGCTTCATCGCCGAGGGCTCCAAGCGCACCATCACGGGGGAACACAGCCTGTCGGCCCGCCGCGGCGACATGTTCCTCAACTCGCTCGACCTGCCGGTCACCGCCGTGTTCGAGGAGGTGCCGTACCGCTCTGCCGTGCTGCACCTCGACGGCCCGGCCTTGGCCGACCTGCTGCTCGAACTCGACGGCGAGGCCCCGGCCACCCCGGCCGCGGGCCAGGTCTCCGCCACGATGACCCCGGAACTGGTCGACGCCGTCACCCGCTGGGTGCGGCTGCTCGACACCCCCGACGACATCCGGCCGCTGGCCGCCCGCGTGGAGGCCGAGATCCTCTACCGCCTGCTCGGCAGCGCACTCGGCCCGACCCTGCGCCAGTTCGCGGCCACCGGCTCGGCGTTGACCAGGGTGCGCGCCGCAGCCGACTGGATCGCCGCCCACTTCACCGAGCCCATCACCGTGGAGCGGGTCGCGGCGGTCGCGCACATGAGCCCGGCCACCCTGCATCGGCATTTCAAGGCCACCACCGGCATGAGCCCGCTGCGGTTCCAGAAGCACCTGCGACTCCAGGAGGCCCGGCGCCTGCTGGTGGCAGGCGACACCACGGCCGCGCACACCGCCGATGCCGTCGGCTACGCCAGCGCCACCCAGTTCACCCGGGAATACCGCCGCGCCTACGGCCTGCCGCCGATGCGCGACGCCGCCCGCCTGCGCGACAGGCTCACCGACAGCCGCTCCTAGCGGGCCTTCCGGAAGAGGGAACGGACGGTCAGCGGAAGAGACGGAAGAACCCGCGCACCTGCTCGATCAGCGACTCCGGCTGCTCCAGGGCGGCGAAGTGGCCTCCTCGCGGCAGTTCCTCGAACCAGCGCAGGTCGGTGAACCGCAGTTCGGCCTCCCGCCGCGACGGACGGGTTATGTCGCGCGGGTAGACCGACAGCCCGGACGGCGCGGTCACCTTGTCCCGGAAGTCGGCGAAGCTTTCCCAGTACAGGCGCGCCGACGACGTGGCCGACGCGGTGAACCAATAGACCGAGATCTCGTCGAGGATCGTCTGCCGCGACAACACGTTCTCGGGATGGCCGTCGTTGTCCGTCCACGCCCAGAACTTCTCGGCGATCCAGGCGGCCTGCCCCGCCGGGGAGTCGGTGAGGCCGTAGCCGAGCGTCTGCGGCCGGGTCGCCTGGAGCGCCGAGTATCCCCGGCCGGTGCGCTGGAACTCCTTCTCGGCCGCGAGGTTCGCCAGCTCCGCGGACGTCGGATCGTCGAACGTGCCCGCAGCCACGGATCCCAGGTTCAGGTGCACACCGGCGACCCGCTCGGGTGCCACCTCGCCCAGCGCGCCGGACACCGCCGAACCCCAGTCACCGCCCTGCGCGCCGTAGCGCTCGTAGCCCAGCGAAACCATCAACGTGTCCCAGGCGCGCGCGATGCGCGTGATGCCCCACCCGGTCGTCGACGGCTTGTCACTCCAGCCGTACCCGGGCAACGACGGCGCGACCACGTGGAACGCGTCCGCCGGGTCACCGCCGTGCGCGCGCGGATCGGTCAGCGGGCCGAGGACCTCCAGGAACTCCAGCACCGAACCCGGCCACCCGTGCGTGAGCACGAGCGGGAACGCGTCCGGCTCCGGCGAGCGGACGTGCAGGAAGTGGATGCCCAGCCCGTCGACCGTGTCACGGTACTGCGGGAAAGCGTTCAGCCGCCCGGCGAACCCGAAGTCGTAGTCCTCGGCCCAGCTGCGGCAGAGCTCCCGCGCGTACGCCAGCGGCAAACCCTGTGACCAGTCGTCCACCGGCTCGGCCTCGGGCCACCGCGTCCGGCGCAACCGTTCACGCAGATCCGCGATCTCGGCTTCGGTGATGCTGACCTCGAACGGTTCTGCGGCCATGACGGTGCTTCCTTCCTCGTTCAGGTGTAGTCGGACAGATCGGTTCACGCGCCTGGGCGCCGGGTCAGGGTGAGGGCGAGTCCGGCCAGAGGTAGTGCCGCGAGCACGGCGAGGGCCACCGGCACCGACGCGATGCCGGACAGGCCGGCGACAGCGGCCGGGCCGATTCCGCCGCCCAGGGCGGTCATGAAGTTGAACAGGCCTTGTCCGGTGTCGCGGTCGCGCGCGGCGACCAGCTCCGGTGCGAGGCCCACCAGTACGGCCTGCGCGCCGGCGAAGCCGCACACGGTCAGCGCCGCGCCGACGACGACCGGGATCGGCCCGTCGAAGACCGCGACCACGAGCACGCCGACGACGGTGAGTGCCGCAAGCCCGGCCGACACCTGCCAGCCGGTGAACCGGTCGGTCAAGGTGCCGACCAGCCGCCCCGCCAGCACCGAGCAGGCGGCGGCCGGGACCAGGATCGCGCCGGCTTCGAGGGCGCCACCGCCCGTGGCCTGCTCGATCAGGGACGGGGCGACGAACAGCACCCCGTAGTAACCGGCGAAGATCGTCCCGCCGATGAGCCCGGCAGGCAGGAAGCCGCGGGCCGCGATCACCCGCCGAGGCACGAACCCGTCGGGCGTGCGCCGCACGCGCCACCACAGTCCCACGGCGGCGAGCACTCCGGCGGCGGCCACGGCGAGCGTGACCGGAGCGGGCAGGCCGACCGAGTGTGCCTGCAGCAACGTGATCAACGAGGCGGCGAGTACCGACAGCACGGCCGCGCCGACGAGGTCGAACCGCCCGGCCGGGCCGTCCGGCTCACCGCCGGCGATCCGCGTGAACGTGCGCCTGCGCGCCAAGGCGAGCAGCAGCAGGGGCAGCGCGAGGACCGGGATCGCGAGCACGGCACGCCACCCCAGCCAAGCGGTGACCGCCCCGCCCAGCAGGGTCCCGCACGCCGACGCCGTCGCGCTGGCGGCCGCGATGATTCCCAGCGCGCGGATCCTTTCCCGCCCGGGAAGGGCGGTGGCCACGGCGAAGACGGCGATCACGGTCGCACCGGCCCCGGCGCCACCGATCAGCCGACCGGCGATCACGACCGGCAGTGTCGGGCCGGCTCCCGCGAGCGCCGAGCCCGCGGCGAGCACCACGACTCCGGCGACGAGTACCCGGAGGGGGCTCCACCGGGCCATCAGCCTGCCCGCGACCGGCATCGCGAGCGCGGAGGTCAGCGACCACGCGGCGAGAATCCATGCCGTGGCCCCGAACGGCACCGCGAGCGCACGGCCGACGGCGGGCAGCGCCACCGACGGCGCCCCCAGCGCCACGTACATCGGCAGCACCAGCATCCCCAGGATCAGACCCAGCCGCCGCCCGTCCGGGGCGTGGTCCGATCCCCCGCTGGGGGCTCCTACGGCGGGGATCGTCTGCGGCATCGTCGTCTCCTTCCACAGCGTGGCGTGACACGTGACAGCTACTATGGGTGTCACGCTACGGAACATGGAGGAGACACGTCAAATGACCGATGCGTGTTACAGGTCATCGGCGGTCGAGACGGCCGTCGCTCTTGCCAACACCTTGAGGCCGATCAAAGGTGAGGACGCGCTCGAGACGGTGGAGCAGCTCCGGGACTTCCTCGACGACCATTCGCCGGACGCGGGCAGAGGGACCGGCCCGCAGCGTCTCACCCGTACCGACCTGGCCGAGGTCCGCGCGGTGCGCGAGACGGTGCGCGCCGTCCTCGAACGAGCGAGCACCGACGCGGCGGCGGCCGCGGCCCTGATCAATGACGGCCTGCGTGACAACCGCGCCACGCCCGTGCTGCGCCACGATCAGGACCGCTGGTGGACCGAGGTCACCTCCGACACCGACCGCTGCTCGGCACACCTGGCCGCGACCACGCTCAGCGCACTGGCCTCCGTGATCGCCACCCTCGGCGCGACTCGGCTCGGCGTCTGTGCCGGGATGAACTGCCGAGCCACTTTCGTCGACCTGTCGCGCAACGGCTCGAAGCAGTACTGCACGCGGAACTGCGCGCACCGGGCCAGCGTCGCGGCCTACCGGAGCCGGCAAAGCCCGGGTTGAGTCCCGGCGCTTGTCGTGGATCAGCCGGCCAGCTTGCGGAGCAGGCTCTCCAGATCGCGTTCGCCGTCGCGGGTCTGGGCGCCGTAAGCCAGTCCGCCCCGGATCAACTGTTCAGCCGCGGGCCGGACGAACTGGCCGGCCCAAGCGTCGTGTTCGCGCAGCAGGCCCTCGGCCAGGTCAGTGGGAACGATGGCGCGTTTGGCCGCGGCCACCACGCCCTCGGGCAGCGCGGCGATGTTGCGGGCGAGGCGGTCGACGAAGTCGTCGAGTTCATCGGCGGGTACGGCCCGGTTGATCCAGCCATAGCGTTCGGCGGTCTCCGCGTCGTACAGGTCGGCACCGAGCACCACCTCCAAAGCGCGGTTGCGGCCGATCCGATCGGCGAGGTACTGGGTGCCGCCGCCCCCGGGGACGATGCCCATGAGGGCCTCGACCTGGCCGATCCCGGCGCGACCGATCGCCGCGAAGGTCATGTCCGCCGCCGTGACGAACTCCGCCCCGCCGCCACGGGCCTGGCCGGCGAGCTTGACGATCGTCACCTGGGGCTGGTGCCGGAGCAACTCCCCGAGGGCCTGGAAGACGTTGACACCGTCGGGTGTTTCGGCCGCGATTTCGTCGAAGGCGTCCGGCGCGTCGACGAGCGACATGTCGACGTGGGCGATGAAGAAGTCCGGATCGGCGCTGTCGAACACGATCACCCGGACCGAGTCGTCGTCCCGCAAACCGGTCAACAGCCGCCGCAGGTCGGCCATGAGGGCGACGTCCAGGACGTTGACGGGTGGGTTGTCGAGGGTGACACGGGCGATGCCTGCCTCATGGCTCACTCGCAGGGTCGCGTAGGCGTCGTGGTGCACGAAGAATCTCCGATCGGTACCTGTCAGGCAGCTAAGTTCCTGATGTATACCTAGGCTGAAGCGACGGGAGACCGGCGTCAATAACGCACTTTCGGCATCGTAAGGATCGTGGAGGATACCGACATGGACACTCCCGGCACGGACACGGACGTCGTCTACCGGGCCGACTGCCCCAGTCGCCCGATCCTCGACCAGATCGCCGACAAGTGGTCGATGATGGTGATGACCGTTCTCGACCGGCCCCGGCGGTTCAACGACATCAAGCGCCGCCTCGAAGGCGTGACCCAGCGGGTCCTCACCCAGACCCTGCGCCGCCTGGAACGCAACGGGATGATCGAACGGCGCGTGCTGCCGACCTCACCGGTCGGAGTCGAGTACTCCCTCACCCCGCTCGGCGAATCCCTGCGCGAACCCTTCGGTCACCTGTACGACTGGACGACCGCCCACGCGGACGAGATCCAGAACTGCCAGCAGAGCTACGACGAACACCTTCAGGCCGAACGAACGTAGGTCGCCAACCGGTACCGAGTGGCCGAGCGTCAGCAGGCTTTGACGATGACCGAGTGCGCCTTGCCGCCGAGGTCGAGGATCTTCACGTCCCGCTGACCGGCGGGCACGCGAACCTGATAGGTGCCGGGATTGACCGGGTAGCCGAAGTAGCTGCCTGCCGGGGCGGCGCCGGTGCCCGCGATCATCGAGCCGTCGGTGCGGTGGATCGTGGTGGGGACCGCCTTGCCGCAGTTGTTGGAGATGTAGATCTTGCCCTTGGTCGCGGCGGAGGCGGTACCTGCGCCGAAGACCGAGGTGACCAGACCTGCGGTGGCCAGAACGGCGAGAACACGCCGGGTGGTCGTCATGGTGCTCCTTCGGATGCTGAGTGGTCAGGCCAAAAGATATCCGCAGGCGGGTCCGCGTGCTGTCGGTCGAACGCACCACACCGCCGTGAGCCGGTCGGTGATGTTTGTACGAATCTTGTACGAGCTTGAAGAATTTTCGGTCGGACCGCGAAACTCGATGAAGGCGAGCACTCATGCCCGAGCAAGTGCCCCCGGACCTCGTCCGATCCACGTTCTCCCGACGTTCGCTGCTGCGCGCCGGCGGTGGTCTCGCCGCGACGACGGCACTGCTCGGCACCGGCGCGACGTTCGCCGGACCGGCTTCGGCCGCGATCACCGCGCTGCCGACGTCCAAGCGTTTCAACCTCACCGAACCGTCCTACGACGAGTTCCGCAGCAAGCTCCTGCACGAGTCGCACCACGTGATGCAGGGCTTCGCCTTCGACAACCAGAACGTGCGCATCTTCATCGTGAACGCCCGCAATGGCGGGACCGGGGACGACCTGTGCGTCACCCAGGTCAACTTCTCCGGGGAGATCCTGGGCTCGATGCATCTCGACAACGCCGGGCACGGCGTGTCGATCGGCGTCGAACCGGTGGGCACCGACTCCTACATCTGGATGGAATGCGACTCGAACGGGCCCACCGGCGACGGTCGCGGGACGGCGCTGGCCAGGTTCAAGTTCGTCAACGGTGGCACGCCCTCGGTGAAGAAGTTCCTCACCGGCAGCGACACGATCACCTGCGCCACCGATCCGATCAACAAGCGGATCGCGGTACGCCGCAAGGAGGGCGGCAAGATGCACATCAGCGTCTACCCGCTCGCGTCCGCCGCGGCCGGCGACTTCAGCTCGCCGCTGGCGCACTTCCCGCAGCCCGCGCTGGCCGACACGAAGGTGACCTTCCAGGGATACACCATCTACGGCCAATATCTGTACACATTGGACGGTGAGGGTCACGAGAACCCCGCCGACATCAACTCCTACGTCACGTGCATCGACATGAACACCGGCAAGGTGAAGAGCCGCGCGCTGACCAAGGCGGGGAAGTCACTGGTGTATCGCGAGCCGGAGGGCCTCGGGATCTACCGGAGCTTGGCCGGGGAAACCCGCTTGTACATGGGCTTCGGGTCACGCAGCAGCATGGGCAACATCAACCGGTACGCGAACCTGTTCTACAAGAACGTCCTCATCGACTGAGGCCATGTACGTCATGTTCGCCGCGTAGGATCGGGACGCACGCCACAAGGTCCGGCCGGTGCAGCGAAAGGCAGGCATGTCACCCTTGACGCTCGCGAGCACCAACGTGCCGTCCCGGTTCCGCCGGCGTGCGGTGATGGTGTCGATCGCGGCACTGGTCGTTGCCGGAACACTTGGTGCCACGTTCGTCCCCAAGGTGGCGAACCACTTCGGCTACGCCCTGCCGGGCGAGCGGGGACTTCCGTACCAGGTCCACTACAACGACAGGGACTACCGCAACGTCCTGACGTGTGCCGGCGCGCGATGGTGCGAAGACGAAAAGACACCTGAACAGCGAACGAGGTCCTACTGCACGCCTGACTCAGGGGAAAGCGTTCGCGAAACGGGGCTGATGAAGGTCGATGACGTCTTCACCCTGTTCGGATCTTCGCACGCCGTTTTCACAGCCGGCGTCGTCCCGCGGGGAGAAACGGCGACGAGGGTCATCGTCGAGGCTTCTCATGACTGTTACCTGACATACGACCTGGTGGGCGGCCCGTAACCTATCGCCTCGGGCCCCGTCGCGCCGTTCGCGAACAGGAGCCATAACGCGGGGTTCGCGAACCCATGCCCGGGCGGTGAGACGTGGCGGAAGTACTGACGAGAAGCATCCACCCTCGCGTCTCCGTCTCCTTGCTTTTGACCTCCAGGGGGAAATAGGACGCCGCATGGCTGGATTCGCTGTGCTGGATCACTTCGTCGAAGAACCATTCGGATCCGATGATGGCCAGAACCGCCGAGCTGCCCGCGAGCGCCATCCTGAGCGAGGGTGCGTCGAGAATCCTGAACGCATGGATTATCGAATAGCCCGTGACCCCGTATTCATCGTAGTTGATCTCTCCCGCATGCAGGGCGAGCCGAAGGCGCATCTGCTCTTCATGCGGATGAGTCGAGTTGTGCCTGGCCAGTTCCAGCGCGAGGGTATAGGGAAGAGAGTCGACGAACAGAGCCTTTGGCGTCTCGGCGCGAGAGAGAATCAAGATGCCGTCACCGCGGTCTTCGCGATGACAGGAATGCCAGGGAATTCCGGCGCCTTCGAACGCCGTCCGCATCGCTTCGTAGAGCCCGCGGCGGATGCGCACCCGGTTCGCGTTGCTGCGGTGATGTTGCCCGAACCCCTCGATGTCGACCGCGACGATCGTGCAGTGGATCGCAGCCCGGCCGGCCGACTCTCGAGCCACCGAGCGGCCGACGTCGAGACTCAGTGTCACCGGCGACCGCGGGGCATCGTCCGGCATGGCGGTTTCGGGTTCCTGAGGCGATCCCGCCGACAGCACGTGGCCGCCCGCGATGGGCGGCTCAGGATGGGCATCGAACCCGTATTGACCAGGAGTCGACATCTGGTTTCCTCCCCGTTGACGTGCGGCATCACTGCGGTGCCACCGCCGAGAAGCCAGACGTCGGACTGGGGTTGACGGGCCCTCGCGACCACGACATGCAGCTTGACTGGCGGCTGAGCTTGCCAGATCGCTTTGAACGATAAGGTGGAGTTACACTCCCCGGCTACGGTGCCCGGACTATTGTGCGGTTACCGTAACCGTGCACATGAACCAGCTCGTGCATATCGGGTGACCGAACCCGAAGGGAGGAGAAGTGCCACCACCGACCTCTCCGGTGGTCGCGGCCTGGGAGCTCGCTCTTCGGCTCCGCGAACGCCGCGATCAGTTGAACGTCGACGTCAAGACCATCACCGCCGCACTGGGCTTCTCGCGCAACTACTGGTCCGCCGTCGAAAACGAACGCAAAATTCTCTCTGAAGAAAGCCTGACCAGACTTCTGGGGCTTCTCGAGTTCGACGACAGCGAACGACAGGAGTTACTTGATCTGCGACAACTGGCCAAGGAACGGGGGTGGTGGACCAGGTATTCCAGCTTGCTGGGCAGCGAGATTCAACGCATGTACGGTCTCGAACTGGGTGCCCAGGGGGTCCGCGACTACGAAAGTCTGATCATTCCCGGACTACTGCAGACCGCGGATTACGCGAGGGCGATCATGACGCCGGCTGTCGTTCTTCGCCAAGTAGAAGTCGACCAGAGTGTCGAGGTCCGCTTGCAGAGGCAGCAGCGACTCACCAGTGAAAACCCACTTCACGTCACTGCGATCATCAGCGAAGCCGCACTTCGACAGCAGATCGGCGGACCGGCCATTTTGCGTTGCCAGCTCGACCATCTTGCGGGCATGATCGAAGATCATCCCGAACGGATCAAAGTCCGCATCATTCCGTTCAGCACGAAAGCATGCGGACTTTTCGGTGCGTCCACCGTGCACATGATCGATTTCGACAACCCGAGATTGCCCACCGTCGCCTGGCAAGAAACTGTCACAAAATACGACATCATCGATGACTCGACGCGGATCCGCGACTTGACAATGACATACAGTGACGCATTCGGGCAAGCCCTGGATGAGCAACGATCACTGGAAATGATTCACCACTATGCCAGGGAACTAGATTGAACGACGCTAAATCGCCATCGACAATGAAGACCCGAGGAGGCTGGTTCAAGAGCAGCTACTCAAGTGCTACCGGCAGCTGCGTGGAAGTAAAATTGCTGAACGATTCCATCTTGCTGCGCGACAGCAAGGACCGCTCGGCGAACCCGCCGACGATCAGGGTCAATTCTGAAAGCTGGAGCTTCTTTTTGGATTCTCTCAAAGAGAGCTCGGCGACGAAGCCCGCCTGATTCGCACAGGCGGTCATCTTCGCAGGCTACCGTGGGCGGATGCAGACAGCTGCCTGGCAGGGACCGCCCCACGACATCTTGGGCCACCCCGTACCCATCGAGCAGTTCGTGGTCAGGACGGACGACACCGTCGTCGCGCTGCAGCACGCCCTCGCCTTTCGCGAGGGCTGCTGTTTCACCCTGCAGGTGGCCGTCCGGCGGGGGTCAGCGGACGAGACGACCTGGAAAGGCCTGACCGACAGGCACTCGACAAGAGGTTTCCCTCCCGAACCGACCGACGCCGACCTGAAGTTCGGAGTCCGCTTTCCCGACGGCTCGAAAGCCACCACGGTCGGCAACGCCTTCCATGGCTGGGCGAATCCCGCCGAACGACCGGAAGCGCCCAGGCTCGTTGACGCGGGTGGCGGTTTCAGCAGCGACGACCGGTACTACCAGGGCGAGCAACGCCTCTGGCTCTGGCCGCTTCCACCGCCCGGCCCCTTCGAGTTCGTCATCGAGTGGCGAAAAAGAGGAATCGACGCCACTCCTGCGGTTCTCGACGGAAGTGCCGTCATGCACGCGGCGGAAAAGGCCCGGCCGTACTGGCCGCTCTCGTAGCCGGTGCCGTTTTCACTCATGTCAAGACCGCTTCACTCCATCGTGTGCACAGCACAGGCGTGCCCTGGCATTTCATCGATATTTCATCGGCGCTCATTAGCGTTCGGCCCGCAATTCGACAGTGGGGAGAAACCGATGAGAAGAGCCAGATTCCGCTTACTCACGACCGCCGTCCTGTCCGTCGTCACCCTGGCGAGCGCGATCGCCGGTGCCGGGGCCGCGCAGGCGGCCGCCCGGCCTGACGGCGCGTGCGGGCCGGTCATGTTCGTCGTGCCGGGATACCAGGACGGAGGCGCCTTCAAACTGCTGGACCGCGCGTTCGCGCCGGGCGGCGCCGACCCGGTGCGTATCCCGTACCCGAACAGCGCCGGGGACATCAACCTTTACGCCGACGTCGACGCCGGTGTCGCCAACCTCAGGACCGCGCTCTACAACCTCTACGTCACCTACGGCTGCGACCTCGACACCAAGGTGTACATCGTCGGGTTCAGCCTCGGCGCCCTCGTCGCGGGCACCGTACTCGAGACCGAACCGCCCGGGCGCAACATCCAAGGCGTGCTCTTCGCCGACGGGCGGCGGCAGCCCGTCGAGTCGAACTGGCCGGGGGATCCCGGCGGACTGATCGGTCACCTGCCCGTTCCCGGCCCCGGCGGCGCCGGTTTCCGGCCGCTGGACTCGTTCCGCTACCCGACACTGAGCCTGTGCAACGGTCCCAATTCGGGTGGTGGCGCGGATTTGATCTGCTTCGGTGGCACGAATCTGGACAGCTATTTCAATTCGCACCCGTTCTACAGCTTCGATGTGCGCGCCGAGCTGAGCATCCACGGCGAAGGCCCGTACCCGTTCAACCTGCGCAACCGCGTCATCCCGTAACCCGCCACCGCACGATCACCGGTGCGCCGGCGGGGTTCACCCTGCCGGCGCACCGGGTTGCGAAGCCTCCCGAGGTTCTGCCCGCGGGGGCAAGGCGGATCGGACCTTCGGGCACCCCTGCGCCATGACGACCTTTCGAAGCAACCCCATTCCGGTCCTGACGTCTTCCGGACATAGCTTCGAACAAAGGCTGCGAGAGGGGCACCGAAATGGAATTCACCACTAAGAAGACCATCAAAATGGCCATTGTGGGCGGGGCGGTCGCCGCCACCGCACTCCTTTCCGCGTGCAGTGGGAACAGTGTCGCGGGAAATGGTTCTCCGGTGCGGAACGCGGCGGAGACCGCGGCCGTCGGGCAAGTGCCCGAAGGCGGCGGCCGGGGGGCGGCCACCGGCGGTTCCGGCGCCGCGGCGAACGGCGACGTCGACTGCAGCAAGTACGGGGGCCCGGTCGGCGCACCCGGCCGGACGAAGATGGACCTGATCGCGGTGGCCGCCACCGACGGAACCAAGCCTGGCTGCACCGAGGCGTTCACCGTGATCGCCGAGTACTACCAGAAGTTGCCGCAGGCCGAGGGCCCCGGCGAGCGGGTGCTCGACGTCCAGGGGAAGTGGACCTGTGCTCGTCAGGCGGGCTCGGCCGGAGCCAAGGGCGCGGTGGTCTGCGGCGTGCCCAACAGCTCCCTGCAGTTGGAAACCAGGCCCTCCGGGGAGGCGCCCGAGGGGCGGGGCGGCAAGTTCCCGAACTCCACCCAGCGGGTGCAGTTCGCCGGATACGACGCCGGTACGCGGATGGTCCGCTTCAAGCTGGTCACGCACCAGGACTCGCCGGTCGACGGCAGGACCTACCGGCTTCCGCTGCAGAAGGGCGGCGAGGTGTTCAGCGCGGCCACCCTGTGCCCCAGCGACTCGGTCACCATCGACGACCAGGGCTTCGGCAGCCGGCCGTGCGGCCAGGAGCAGCTGATCCAGCAGTTGAAGGACGGCAACCCGGTGCTCGCGCAGATCACCGTGAACGGCGACGACCGGATCGCCACGGTCAAGGAGATCTACCGCCCCTGAACCTCGGAAGGCGAACGACCGGCCCGGCGGCGGACGTCGCGGGCGACGTGCTGGTCAGCGTCACCGAGTTGACGCTGGACGACTTTCGACGGACACCGGGCGCCTACCGGGCCGGCTACGCGCTCAGCCGCGAGTGGCCGCGGCTACCCGGCGCGATCGGCCAGTGGCTGTGGGCCGAACCGCTGCGACGGCGGCACCACCTGGCACGCCGCCGACCTCGATCCGCAGGTCGTCTGGCGAACGGCGGACCGGTGGCTGAAGGATCGCGCCTAAGCGCCGCCTCTCTCGAGTCCCCGCAGTTTGGTATGCCAAAGTGAGCCGCCGGGACCTCGTCGAGAAAGGTGCTCTCCGTGTTGATCCGTGACGTCCGCCCGTGGGGTGGACAGCACAGTGACGTCGAAGTGGCCGATGGCCGGATCACCGCGGTGCGGGCGCACGATCCCGCCGCCGCGCCGTCGCCCGGCACGGTCGAAGGGCGCGGGCGGCTGCTGTTCCCGTCGTTCAGCGACGTGCACGTCCACCTGGACTCGACTCGCGTCGGCCTGCCGTTCCGGCCGCATACGGGCGCGCCGGGCGTCTGGGCGATGATGCTGAACGACCGTGAGAACTGGCGTGACGCCGAGGTGCCGCTGCCCGAGCGCGTCGCCGGGACGCTGGAGCGGATGATCGCCAACGGCACCACCCGGGTGCGCACCTACGCGCAGGTGGACGTCGACTGCCGGCTGGAGAAGCTCGACGCCGTGCTCGCCGCGAAGGAGCGGTTCGCCGGGCACGCGGACGTCGACGTGATGGCGTTCCCGCAGGCCGGAATCCTGCGCGAGCCCGGCACCGTGGACGTCCTGGAGGCCTCGCTGCGTTCGGGCGCCACGGTCGTCGGCGGGATCGACCCGTGCTCGCTGGACAAGGACCCCAAGGGCCATCTCGACGTCGTTTTCGGCCTCGCCGAGAAGTACGGCGTCGAGGTGGACATCCACCTGCACGAGCCGGGGCATCCGGGCGTGTTCTCGACCGATTTGGTGATCGAGCGGGTCCGCGCGCTGGACATGCGCGGCAAGGTGACCCTGTCCCACGCGTACGAGCTGGGCTCGATTTCGGAGTCGGTGAGCCGCCGCCTGATCGACACGTTCGCGGAGCTGGACATCGCGATGGCGACCGTCGCGCCGTCCGTCGACGGCCAGCTGTCCCTGGCGGACCTCACGACCGCGGGCGTGCGCGTCGGCCTGGGGGAAGACGGCCAGCGGGACTACTGGAGCCCGTACGGCAACTGCGATCTGCTCGACCGCACCTGGCAACTGGCCTTCACGCACGGCTTCCGCCGCGACGACCTGATCGAAATGGCACTGGCCGTCGCGACGATGGGCGGCGCGTCGATCATGCGACACGACGTCCCGCGGCTGGCGGGCATCGCCGACCGTCCCGGCGTGGCCGTGGGCGACCGCGCCGACCTGCTGCTGGTGGACGGCGAAACCCCGACGAGCGCGGTGATGGACCGCGGCAAGGACCGCACGGTCCTGCACGACGGCGTCGTCGTGGCGGACGGACTGTCGGTGGTGGACCTCTGATCGACCCGGACGGGTGACGGCGGCCCGCCCCCAAGGAGGGAACGGGCCGCCGTTCAGGCTGTTGTCAGCCTTCGTACGAGCCGTAGTCGACGATGTTGCCGTGGTTGTAGCAATCGCCGCCCCACAGCCAGGTTCCCGGTCCCACCGTCGGTCCGTAGACCCGGTGGCCGTCCGAGCACTTGGTGTAGGCGCCGCTGCGGCCGTAGTCGACGAACACGGTGGCGTTCCAGGCGACGCCGTCGTAGTAGGTGGTCGTCCACCTGCCCACGTGACTGGTGCCGACCTCCCCGCCGATCGCCGAGTGATGCTTCACCTCGGTATCGGCGGACGCCGAGCCGGCACCTGCCAGCAGGATGCCCCCGGTGAGTGCGACGGCCCCCGCCGCCACCGCGATTCCGCGGATCCCCACGTTTTTCATTTCCCCTCCAGTGATCATTTCCGATTTTCGAGAGCGAGAGCCGCGTGAAGCACGGCACCCGCTGTCACCTGTCTAGTGCGCCGGCAGTGTTCTGTGCCGGGGAGTGGACAGCGAACGACAAACTTCCGGACAATGGGGAAAAGCAGACACCTGGGGGGTGGCTGATGCCACGACATGAACGTCCATTCGTTACGGAAGAAGATTCGTTGTCACAGTTCGCGGGGGATCTGCGACGGTTGCGCGAGAACGCCGGAAGCCCGCCGTACCGGGAATTGAGCAAGCGGGCCCACTACGCGGCGAGCACCTTGTCCGACGCGGCGGGTGGCCGGAAACTGCCGACTCTGGCGGTGACCTTGGCCTATGTCCGGGCATGTGAAGGTGACGTCGCCGAGTGGGAGGAGCGCTGGTACGGGACCGCCGCGATGAACCGTGTCCCGGAGACCGAGGAAATCGACGAAGAGATCCCCTATCCGGGTCCCAACGCTTTCGGGGCGCACCAGGCCGACTATTTCTTCGGCCGCGAGCGCCTTGTCGAAGAATTGTCGCGCCACGTCACCGAACGGCGACTCCTCGCGGTTTCCGGCGCTTCGGGATCCGGCAAGTCTTCTTTACTCGCGGCCGGGCTGATCGCGGCGGTCCGGCGATCCGGCCGGGATCGGACGATCCTGCGGTTCACTCCCGGGCCGCATCCGCTCCGGGAAAGCGCGATCCAGCTGGCCGCGGTGAGCGGCGGATCGGCGGTCCGGCTGCACGGGGAGCTGACGGCGGATCCGGCGGCGTTGCATCTGCGTGTCCGTCAGCTCCTGGCAAGGCGACATGAGGACGCGGAACTGCTGCTCGTGGTCGATCAGTTCGAAGAGCTCTTCACCCACTGCCGGACCGTGGAAGAGCGTGACGCCTTCGTCGCGGTGCTCCTGCACGCCGTCCAGGAGCCGGACAGCCGGATCCGGCTCGTGGTGGGTGTGCGTTCGGACTTCATCGGACACTGCGACAGGTGGCCCGCGCTCGCCGCGGCGCTGCGGCCTGAAAACCGGGTCGACGCCGGGCCGATGACCGCTGAGCAGCTGCGCTCGGCGATCATGCGCCCGGCGATCGCCGCCGGGCACCAGCTGGAAGGCGCGCTGGTCGCCACGGTCATGGCCGAGACGGCGTGCGGGCACGGCGTTCTCCCGCTCGTCTCCCAGGCGATGCGCCGGACCTGGCAACGCCCTCACGGCGCCACGCTCACCCTCGCCGCGTACCAGGCTGCCGGCGGGATAACGCGTGCCCTGGCGGACACAGCCGAGGAGGTCTTCGGCGAGTTCGACGAGCTCGGGCGACAGCAGGCGCGGGACGTGTTCGTCCGGCTGACCACGCTGAGCGCCGAAGGCCACGACACCCGGCGGCGCGTCCCCGCGCACGAACTCGAGCCGGCCGCCGCGCCGGTGGTCGCCCGGCTGATCGACGCCAGGCTCGTGACCGCGGGCGCCGACGGGCTGGAGCTCGCGCACGACGCGCTCATCCGGGAATGGCCGCGGCTGCGGAGCTGGCTGTCCACCGGCCGTGGCGCCCTGTATCTGCATCGGCGGCTGACCGAGGCCGCCGGGGTGTGGGAGCGCGCGGACCGCGACCCGGCGCCGCTCTACCGGGGCAGCCAGCTCGATGAAGCGATCGCGTTGGCCGGAGGGACGAGATTGACCCTCCGGGAACACCAGTTCCTCGACGCGAGCATCCAGGCCCGCGAAGAAGAGACGGCCCGGGCGCACCGATCCGCGTGGCGGCTTCGACGGCTGGCGGCCGCGGTGGTGGTCGTGAGCGGACTGGCCGCGGCCTCGGTCGCGCTGGCCGTCCGGGAACGGAGACAGGCCTTGGCGCTCTGCTGGTGACCGCGTGTCGCCGAAGCCAGGACTGGGCAGGGACGAAGCTGTAGCATCACCGGAGCCAGCAGATACGGTCGCCACGGTCGGCCGGATCGCTGTTCCGCTCTTGGGAGGTAGCTCGATGTACAGCCCGTCCGCCCGGTCCTTTCCGGTGTCGCTGACCCCCGGTGACCCGGTCCGGGAAGCGGTACTCCAGGCCGCCACCGCACGACTCGACGAGTACTTCGGCGATCGTGTCCGGGTGGAGGTGGAACAGCTCGACCGCGTCGGGCCCTGGGTGTTCCTGCAAGGGACGATGCGCGGCACCGAAGCCGGCCGTCCGTACTACGACGGCACCGTCTACGAGGCACGCCGGGCCGACGGCGTCATGTCCGACGTCTATGTCGCCCTGCTCAAGAAGCGGGACGAAGCGGCCGCCGACAACGACGCGCGGTCCTGGCGCTTGTCCGCCTACGCCATCGGCCCGACCGACGTCGCCTGGCTGACCTGGGCCGACGACCACGAAGCGCCGCGGACGTTGTTCGGGTTCTGACTTCGGTACAAGCTCAAGCCTCGTGAGTGGTAAGGACGGTTCTAACCGTCCTTACCACTCACGAGGTGAAGCGGATCAGGTCGGCGGGGTCAGGATTTTGACGAGACCGCCGCCACCACCCATGCTGATCTTCTGGGAACCGTCGGGGTTGACGTTGTTCGAGCCGATGAACTGACCATCGCCCGCGTACAGCACGACGTGCCCGCCGTTGTTCGAGATGACCACGTCGCCGGGCTTCGCCTCGGAGAGCGGGACCGACTTCCAGCCGTCCGCTTCGAGGTTGGCCGTCAGGCCCGCGACGGAGGCACTGGCCTGGCCCTTGTCGATCAGGCCGGAAGCCTCCAGACAGCCGGAGACGAAGTTCGCGCAGTTGACGTTGTTGGGCACCCAGGACTGCATCGCGGGAAGCTCACCGCTGCGCTTGAGGTCACCGGCGTTGCGCCCGAGGAACTGCTCGGCGATCTTGGCCGGGTTGTCGCCCTGCGCGTCGATCGGCTTGGCGGGCCGCCCGTCACCCTGCACCCCGGCGACACCACCACCGCCGCCGCCTCCGCCACCACCGCCGCCGTCCCCGCCGCCATAGCTGGGAGTCGGGCTGATGCGGGAATCGACAGGGCTGGCCTTGACGCTCGATGCCGTGGTCTGGCCGGTGTCGGCGGGCACCAATTCCAGGAAACCGTTCTCGATTTCCAGGCCGAGCGGCTTGAGGAGGTCGTCGATCTGTTTCTCGGCGGCGTCGAGTACCCGCTCGATCTCGTCTTTCTTGCCGTTGGAGTCTTTTTCGTTGAGCTGCCGGAGCCGCTCGATGTCCGACGCGGCGGCGGCGATCTCGTTCTCGTCGTCGGAACTGTTCTTCCGCTTCCGGGCCGCGCCGATCAGGGCGCGATTGTCCGCGTCCTTGTCGTTGGCTTCCTGGGCGAGCTGGGCGACCTTCTTCTTGGTGTCGTCGAGGATCTCGGACACGCGCTGAAGAATGTTCTTGGCGGCTTCGGCCTTGTCACTGACCTTGTAACTGGCCTTGCCGAGCTTTTCGAGGTGGTCGGCGACGGCGTCGGCGTCCTTGCCTTCCCATTCGCGCAGCACGTCGTCGCGGAAGAGCTTGAGATCGTCTCCGAGATCATTGGCGCGGGTGGCGGCTCCGCCTACCTTCGCGGCCTGATCGTTGACGGCACCGGCGTTGAGCTTCTGCGCCTGCTGGGCGTGCTTGTCGATGGCGTCCAGCGACTTCGGCCGGTCGTGCGCCGGGTCGTCGAGCGCGCGCTGGTCACGTTCCGCGGTGGTCATCGGTAAATCCCCCTGGTCCCCGTCTTCAGTCCGATCAAGACCGGTCGCGGTTGCCGCCGAGGGTGTGGACACCCGCGGCCTCGTCGTTACGCATGCGCTGGGCGGCGTTGGCCAATGCCTGGGAAGCGGCGTCGACGAGCTTCTCGGCGGCGGCCAGGTGGGCGTTCACGCCGGTGTGGAAACCCTTCACCGTCTTGCCCGTGCTGGCCGCGTTGCTCAGGTCGCCGAACGCGCCACCGGGGTCGCCGTCGCCCAGGTCCTTGCCCGCTTTGCTGAAGCCGTCCTTGAGCCCGCCGACCTTCTTGGCCAGCGCGGCGATCTGCTCTGGATCGAATCGGCGAGTCATGAGTGCTCCCTCACTTGCTGTCCCACGCTGCTCTACCGCGCAGCCTATGAGCTCACAGTCACCTGTGCGCACCGTTTCCCGAAACGCGGATGACCACATTCGTGTACACCGACGCATCCGGCCGCGCTTTGGTTCCCCACGTCGGCGGGAGGATCTTACCGCGTCGGTATCCGCATTCGCCCTGGCCGAAACGCCAGGCGCCCCGGAACCGGGAATCGGTTCCGGGGCGCCTGGTGGCGGATCGGTATCAGCGGAAAGCGGCGATGGCGCGAGCCGCCCAGTCGGAGAAGGGGCGCGGGGCCCGGCCGAGGACCCGCTCGACGTCGGGGCTGACGCGCACCTCCTCCGGCTTCGGGGAGCCGAGGATGTCCAAGGTGTCGTCGGCGAGTTCCGCCGGCATGGTCTCGGCCATGCCGGCCTTGGCTTCGGCGCGGGTGAGCTCGTGGAACCGCACCGGCGAGCCCATCGCGGTGGCGATGGCCTCCGCCTGCTGACGCGGTGTGATCACCTCCGGGCCGGTCAGCTCGTAGACGCCGCCGGTGTGCCGGTCGTCCAGCAGGCAGGCCGCCGCGACGTCGGCGATGTCCGCCGGGTCGATGACCGGCACCCCGACGTCACCGAACGGCGCGGCGACCACCTGCCGCTCACGGACGGACTCGGCCCACCACAGGGCGTTGGAAGCGAAACCGCCCGGACGCAGGATGACCCAGTCCATCCCGGACTCCCGCAGCGTGTCCTCCACCTCGCGCAGCGCGATCCGCGTCGAGCCGAAGGGCCTGGTCGCCACGCCCAGCGACGACAGCAGGACGACCCGGCGGACCCCGCTCGCCGCGGCCTGGCCGATGACGTCGGCCGGGCCGGCCCCGGCGGCGTGCAGGTCGCCGGACAACAGCAGGAACAACGCCTTCGCCCCGGCCAGCACCGGCTCGAGCCCGGCGGGGTCGGCCAGGTCGGCCACCACGTGACGGACACCGTCCGGCACCGCGGCGGCGTGCCGCGACACCGCCGTCACCTCCTGCCCCTTCTCGGCCAACGTCTGCGTCAACGGCTTGCCGATGTTTCCGGTAGCCCCGGTCACCACGATCATGAACAGCTCCTCGTCCGATGTCTTCGGTGGCCGGAACGCTAGGAGCCGAGCTAACTTTTGGTAAGGACATACCTCCAGGTAAGCTCATGGCATGGCGGAAGGCGCACAGCTCAAGGAGACCGGGTCAGGGCGCCCGTATGAGGTGTTTCACACCGACTGTCCCGCTCGCGACGTGGTCGACCACGTGACCAGCCGGTGGGGTGTCTGGGTGCTAATCTCCCTGCGGAACACCGACCTCCGGTTCTACGAACTGCGCGAAAGCATCAGGGGCATCAGCGAGAAGATGCTCGCCCAGACCTTGCGCGCGCTGGTCGAGGACGACCTTGTCTGGCGGAAGGTCGAACCGACGACGCCGCCCCAGGTCACCTACGGGCTGACCGAGTTCGGCCAGGAGGTCGGCGAACCGCTGACGGAGCTGTTCGACCGGATCACGGCGCGGTTGTCCGGCTGACCTAGACCAAGCCGAGTTCGCGTGCCCGGACGCCCGCTTGGAAGCGGGACTCGGCGCCCAGCGCGGCCATCAGTTCGGCCACCCGGCGCCGGTAGGTCCGCACGCCGAGGCCGAGGGTCCTGGCGGCGGCTTCGTCCTTGACGCCGCTGCCGAGCAGGTCCAGCACCGCGGGCGCGAGACGGCGGATCTCGGAGACCCGCGCGTCGTAGACGGCGAGATCGGTCGCCGAGCGCCAGGCCGTCTCGAACAGCGACATCACTCCCTGCACGGTTTCGGGCTGGGTGATGACGCTGTAGCCGCGCCGCCCCGCGATGAGGTCGCCGGCCAGGATCACGAGCCTGCCGTCCATGATGATCGTTTCGTTGACGTCTTCGGCGGAGATCCGGATCTGCGCCCCGAACCGGTCGCGGATCCTCGCCAGCTCCTGCGCGGACACCGAATCGAGCAGCAGGCCCGCCCGGTAGATCTTGCGGATCCGCAGGTCGCCGGTCCGGCGCTCCGCCGCCGCGGTGAGCTCGTCCGACCGGCGATCGGCCACCCAGGTCGCGAGGTCGTTGGCGGCGCACGCGAGGTCGGTCACCGTCGAGAACAAGTGCCCGACCCGGCGGAACAGTTCTTCCTCGCCGTGCACGACCGTGACCGCATCACTCGTCCGCATGGGATCGATATTGCCCCACCTTCGCCGCCCGCGACCAGGTGGCAGGTTGTTGCCATTTCCTGACCTCCGGCGGGCCCGTCGCGACGCTGACGGGTATGACGAACCTCCGCGACAGCACTCCCCCGGCCACCTGGCGGCTCGGTGACCGCACGGTCAACCGCGTCGGTCTCGGCGCGATGCGGCTGACCGGGATGCCCTGGGACGAGAAGCCCAAGAGCCGCGACGCCGCGATCGCCGTCCTGCGCCGGGCGATCGAGCTCGGCGTCAACCACATCGACACCGCGTCGTTCTACTTCACCCCCACGCGGTCGGCGAACGAGTTGATCAGCACCGCGCTCCAGCCCTATCCCGAAGACCTCGTGCTCACCACGAAGGTCGGCGCGGGCCGTTCCCGCGACGGCGAGTTCTCGTTCGCGCGTCCCGGCCAGCTCCGCGGCCAGGTCGAGGAGAACATCCGGCAGCTCGGCCTCGACCACCTCGATGTCGTCAACCTGCGCTGGGGCGCCGGGATGGGCAAGGAACCTGGTTCGGTGGCCGAACATTTCGGCGCGCTCGCGGACCTGCGCGAGGCGGGCCTGATCCGCCATCTCGGTATCTCCAACGTCGTGGCCGACCAGCTGACCGAAGCGAGGACCATCGCGCCGGTGGTCTGCGTGCAGAATCGCTACGGCCTGACCGACCGGGAGGACGACGCCCTGGTCGACCTGTGCGCCGAACACGGCGTCGCGTTCGTGCCGTTCTTCGCCGTCACGACCTCGATTCCGGGCGCCGCTCCCGGTGCCGTGCCGGGGCAGGCCGAGGTCGCCCGGGTCGCCGCGGCTCACGACGCGACCCCGGCGCAGATCCGGCTCGCGTGGACCCTGCACCGCGGGGAGCACGTGCTCGCCATTCCCGGCACCGGCGACCCGGACCATCTGGAGGAGAACGTCGCGGCGGGCGGTCTCCGGCTCAGCGGCGAGGAACTGGCCCTGCTCGAAGGCATCGCGGGCGGCGTTTGACGGAGCAGGCCGGTGGGCACTCCGACCGCATGGGGGAACTACACGATCGGAGTGTCAAAGAGTGACCTCTTTCAGCGTGAAACCGTCGAAACCGATGGCGATCTTCGGCGCGGTGTTCGGAGCGGCGATTCTCCTGTTCGGCCTCTTCAGCGGAATCGGGCGGAACAACGGGTTTCTCTGGCTGTGGCTCGCCGTCGGGATCGGCATCATCGGGTTCAACCTCTGGGCGGCGTTCAGCAAACGAGGCGCGACAGAGGTCATCGAAACCCGCGAAAAGGCCGACGACCCGGCGGATGCCGGCAGGTGACCGCACTTCACCGCCGGATGCGGTGATCCACGGCTACCCAGTTCGTTTCCCAGGTCGTCCCGCCGTCCGCCGAGAACGCTTGCTCGAACCTCGCTTCGTCCGGACTCGGGCGGACGACACGGAAGCGCACCTTGATCGGACGGCCACCGTACTGGTCGTCGCCGAGGAATTCGCCGACGCCGTCACGGAATCCGCCGTACACCGCCGGGGTGGGCAGACCGTCGCGGATGTTGACGAAAGTCAGGCTCCACCGCTTCGCCTGCGGCTCGTACAGCCGCAGGTTGAGGGCTTCGATGCGGCCGTTCGCCCCCGAGACCTCGAATTCGAGGACATTGGCCCGCCGGTCCAGCAGGGGGCGGACGGTGCTCGTGCCCGCGAAGTGCAGCCACTCGTCGGCCGTCTCCGAAAGCGGCTCGGCGAGGACCCGCACCGTGGAGCGCCAGGTGCCGATCTCCCAGTCGAAGGCTCGTTGGCCGTCCGCGCCCGTCGAGGACACGGGCGGCGTCGAGGCGTCGCCCGACACCGCCGTCGCGATCAGCATGAAGGCCGCGAGGCCCACCGTCAGGATTCGTTTGTATGGCACGGTCATGGTCCGACTATCCGAGTGGAGTCCGGCCATGGACAAGAAGGCACCTGCGGGTAACCCCTCTCGCCCCAACCCCCTGCCCGGCTGCCCGATGGCCGCGGCGTTCGCCGCGTTCGGCGGGAAATGGAAGCTGACCCTGCTGTACTGGCTCGCCCACGGCGAGTCCCATTTCGCGGGCCTCCGCCGCCGCGGCACCCCCATCACCCCCAAGGTGCTGGCCGAGCAGCTACGCGAACTCGAGGCCGACGGACTCGTCGAACGCGTGGAGACCGGGCCGGTCCCGGCGCGCGTCCTCTACCGGCTCACGCCCTACGGGACCACGGTTCTGCCCGTGGTCGAAGCGGTCAGGGTCTGGGGCGAGGCGCACCTCGAGCGCACCGGCGGCGAGGCCGCGCCGAATCCGGCGATGGAGTGCGCCGGCGCGATCAGGTAGTCACTTCGCGCCCGACTTGCCCTGCCGTCGCCGGGCGGCGGTCGCCGTGGCGAGGTTCTGCAGGACCTCCTGGGTGGCGGCCATGTCGATACAAGCGTCCGTAATGGACTGTCCGTAGGTGAGCGGCCGGTCGGGGTGGAGGTCCTGCCGTCCCGCCTGGAGGTTGGATTCGAGCATGACGCCGACGATGCCGCGCTGGCCGGTCCTGATCTGGTCGGCGATCTGGTCGGCGACGATGGCCTGCCGCAGATGGTCTTTGCGGCTGTTGTCGTGGCTGGCGTCGATCACGACCCGGCGCGGCAGACCGGCGGTCTGCAGCGCGGTGAGCGCCGCGCGGACGGACGCGGGATTGTGGTTGGGCGCGGAGTTCCCGCCGCGCAGGACGAGATGGCAGTCGGGGTTGCCGACGGTGTGCAGGATGGCGGGCAGCCCGCTGGGGTCGACGCCGGGGACGACGTGGCGTGCTTCGGCGGCACGGATGGCGTCGACGGCGACGGTGACATCGCCGTCGCGGCGGTTCTTGAAACCGACGGGCATGGAAAGGCCGCTGGCCAGCATCCGGTGGTTTTGGCTTTCCACGGTCCTGGCGCCGATCGCGCCCCACGAGACGGTGTCGGCGAGATAAGCCGGAATGGTGGTGTCCAGCCATTCACACGCGGCAGGCAGGCCGCCTTCGGCTAGTTCGAGAAGGAGGTCCCGTGCGATACGCAGGCCGCGGTTGACGTCGCCGGTGCCGTCGAGGTGCGGGTCGTTGATGAGTCCTTTCCAGCCGCCGACCGTACGGGGCTTTTCGAAGTACACGCGCATGACGATCAGGAGATCGTTGACGAATCGGCCCGCGACCGACGCCAGGCGGTCGGCGTATTCGAGTGCCGCGGCGGGATCGTGGATGGAACAGGGTCCGGCGATCACGAGCAGCCGGTCGTCCGTCCCGTCGAGGACGCGGACGACGGTTTCGCGGCCTTGCCGCACGGTGTCCGCCGCGGTGGTGCTGAGCGGCAGTTCGTGGTGCAGCAAGGCCGGCGTGACCAGAGGGACCATGCGGTCGATGCGCTGGTTGTCGAGATCGACGGCGGCGATGGTTGTCATCACAGATATCCAGGGTTTCTGCCGGCACCGGGCGTCAGGGAAAGCCGGGATTTCCCGGCCTGGGCGGCGGTCTCGGGTGAACGAAGAAACAGGCTGGGAAAGCCCGGCTTCACGCAAGCGATGAGGAATTTTCGGAGATTTCTCTTACGTCGAAATCTCCCACCATCCGTCACTCAAAACAATGGAAAAAGCCCTGTCCAACCCTGTTTCCGCGCGCCGTCCGCACTTTACCGGCCCGTCCAGATCGGATCCCTTTTCTCGGCGAAGGCACGGGCGCCCTCGCTCGCGTCCGCGCTCCGTCTGCGGCGTTCTTCCCACGGATACGAGGCGGTGAACGCTTCTTCGAGCGGGAGGTCGAGCGACCGCAGTGCGGCCTCCTTGATGGCGCGGACCGAAAGCGGGGCGGCACGGACGAGATCGTCCGTCCATTCGGCGACGCACCGGTCCAGCTCGGCCACCGGGACGACCTCGTTCACCAGTCCGTGGCGAAGCGCCGTCGCCGCGTCCATCCGGCGCCCGGTCAGCAGATACCCCATCGCCACCTTCTGCGGCAACTGCCGCGGCAGCCGGAAAACGCCGCCCGCACCGGCGATCAATCCGAGCCGGACCTCCGGCAGGGCGAACACCGCGTCCTCGGAGGCGACGACGATGTCGCAGGCGAGCATCAGCTCGAAACCGCCGCCCAGCGCGTATCCGTGCACCCTGGCGACCACCGGTTTGGACAACGTGAACCGGTCGGTGAGCCGGGGATGACCCGGCTGACCGCCACTGCCGAACGTCGAGGCCTCCACGCCCGCTTCGGTCAGCCGCGCGCGTTCCTTGAGGTCCTGGCCGACGGAGAACGCGCGGTCCCCCGCGCCGGTAAGGACCACCGCCCTGATGTCGTCGTCGGCCTCGACGTCGTCCCAGATCCCGGCGAGTTCCGTGTGCATCCGCCGGTCCATCGCGTTCAGCACGTCGGGCCGGTCCATCGTCACGTAGGCGACGTGGTCCTTTTTCTCGTACCGCACCCGGGTTTCGCTCATCGCGACCCCACCGCGAAGCCGTCCACCTTGCCGATCACATCCGCGCCGTAGATGCGCAATGCCTGCTGCAACGCGAATTCGGCGATGTACCGGCGGAATTCTTCAGGCGGTTCCTCGGCCAGGTTCAACATGCGCCGGTTGGCCACCACCGCTTCTCCGTCGAGACGGGCCAGTGCGCCCTCGATCGCCGCGTCCATCTG
The DNA here is from genome assembly GCF_046549035.1 of Amycolatopsis sp. lyj-90. Taxonomy (NCBI): domain Bacteria; kingdom Bacillati; phylum Actinomycetota; class Actinomycetes; order Pseudonocardiales; family Pseudonocardiaceae; genus Amycolatopsis; species Amycolatopsis sp. lyj-90. Next base: position 155,530 of record NZ_JAJPWP010000008.1, on the reverse strand, counting down.
CTCCGGCGGGACGACCTCGTCGACGATCGACCGGGCGTCCGGCTCGGCCGCCTGGATCCGGCGGCCGCCGAGGATCACCTGGCGGGCCACCCGCGGCCCGGCGATCCGGGAAAGCCGGAAGTTCGAGACGCCGGGGATGATCCCCTCCTTCGCCGCGGGGAGGCTGAGATATGCGTCGGACGCCGCCAGCACGTGGTCGAAGACCAGGAGAAGCTGAGTTCCCCCACCGATCGCGAAGGAATCGACGGCCGCCATCCACGGCTTGTCGGTCAACCGCGAGTGCCACGAGCCGTCGGTGTACAGGCCGCGGAAGATCTTCTGGATGTAGCCCATTTCCCGCCGCAGCAGGAAGTCGACGAGCGGGATTTCGCCGGCGCTCAGCTTCTTGAGGTTAATCCCCGCGCAGAACACCCGGCGGCCCCGGTACCGGGGGTGGCTCATCACCCCGCCCCGCAGCAGCGCCACCCGGACGGACGGATCGAGCAGCACCAGGTCGACCGCGGTCTCCATGTCGTCGACCTGTTGCGCGTCCTCGGCGTTCAGACAGTCGTCCCGGCACAGGGTCAGGTGTGCGACGCCGTCGCGGCGTTCCAGCCGGACGGCTTCCATTTGCAGGACACCGGTCTCGACGAATTCGGGCAGCAACCGCAACGCCCGGGAAGTGGGCCGGAGCATGGCGTCGAGCAGATGCGGACCGGCCTTCGGGGCACGCAGGATCCCGCGCAGGAAGATGCCCTGGTCGATCTCGCGCCCTTCCTTCTCCGCCTGTGGCCGCGAGCGCTCGGCCGCCATCTGCGCTTCCGTCGGCACCAGGCCGGGAAAGGCGAGGGCGGCGGCATTGACGAGTTCGTCGATGCGCAGGTACCGGGTCCGGCCGTCGGTGAGCTCGGCGTAGATCTCCTCGGCGTGCGCCTCCATGAAGTCCGCGCGCATCGCCCGGACGCCGTCGTCGACCCGGTGGGCCTCCCCCGCCAGGGCCCGAAGATCGAGCCCTGGCGGCAGAGTCACGGAATCCGTTGTCACGACTTGGCTTCCCGTCGCAAGGCCCGGTCCGCCGCGGCCAGGTGAGCGCCGAGCGCCTCCTCGAAGGTGGTCGAACCCGCTTCGAAGATCAGCTGACGGCGGATCGCCGTCTCCGCGCCGTCCGTGGCATCGGCGAGCCCGGCCAGCGTCTCCGCCGGGTCCGCGGTCACCTCGTCGACGAGGTTGAGGGCGAGCGCGCGATCGGTCTCGATCGGCGTTCCCAGCAGCACGGCCCGCCGGATCCCCGCCGCACCGGCCTGCTGGGTGAGCCGGTAGATCGTCATCCCCGGCCAGGCACCGCCGCCGGCCCACGTGAGCCGCAGCCGCGTGCCCGGCTCGGCGATCCGGACGTCGGCGGCGAGAAGGAGGTCCAGCGCCATTCCGGCGCACTCCCCCGACGCCACCGCGACCGTGAGCCTGCCGAGCCGTTCGAACCGGCGCACGACCCGTTCCCACTTGTTGACCAGGCCGACGGCGAGTCCGTTCGCCCAGCCCGCGGGCGGGGCGCCCGTGACGTGGATGGTGACCGGTCCCGTTCCCCGGTGGTCCTCGGCGCGATCGCAGAGCGCGTCGATCTCCTCGACCGCCGCGGCCGACAGCGGCCGGTCCCCGTCGAAACGCAGCACCAGTTCGCCGTTCACTTCGTTACGCGTCACCATTGAATAAGCGCCATTTCAATCGTGGAGCCAGGCCCCATGGTCATGAGCACGCCGTAGTCCCCGGGACGAGTGACGTCCTCGTCGGCGAGCCGCTCGTAGGAGAAGAGGAAGGAGCCGCTGGAGAGGTTTCCGTAGTCGCGGAGCACACCGGTGGTGTGGCGGACGTCGTGCCGGCTCAGGCCGAGGTTGACGACGACCGCGTCGACCACCTTCTTGCCGCCGGAGTGCACCAGCCAATGGCCGATGTCACTGCGGCGCAGTCCCGTACCGGACAGCAGCCTGTCGATCACGATCTCGGCGTGCGCGCCGACGACGTAAGGAATCTGCGGGTCGAGGAAGAAGCTGAACCGGTCCTGCTCGCGATCCCAGTCGTAGCGCATCGCCGCGACCGCGTCGGTGATGATGTAGCTCGCGAACTTCAGGACCCGCGGGCCGGGCACCCGGCCGTCGCCGGAGATGACCGCGAGGGCCGCCGATCCGTCGCCGAAGAGGCTGTTGACCACCGCGGTCCGCATGGTGCCGTCGAGGGCGTAAGCGGCGGAACACGCTTCGCTGCACAGGACGACGCCGAGCTCACCGGGATGTGCCGCGGACCAGCCCGAGACCACGTTGAGCGCGTTCAGGCCCGCGTTGCAGCCCATGCCCACGATGTCCGAACGGCTGCAGTGCGGGTCGATCCCCAGTTCGCGGATGATCAACGCGCTGAGGCCGGGGGTCAGGAAACCGGTCGAGGTGACGCAGCACAGGTGACGCAGGTCCGAAAGCGTCGCTCCCGCCGACTTCAGGCAGGCCTCGAGCGCCCGGCATCCCATGTCGACCGCGAGTTTCTTGTGCTTGTCCAGCAGATCGCCCTGCGGTTCCGAGACTCGCTGCCCGCCGGGACCCTCCGGCGGAAGTGTGAGGAAGCGCCGGTCGATCGCGCTGTTCAGGAAGATCGACCGGATCTTCGGATCCTCGACGTCGAGGATTTCGAGGAGTTCGGATTGCGAGTAGGACGACGCGGACACGGCGGTCCCCACCCCGGCGAACCTGGTGATCTCGGTCAGCCCGGTGAAAACGGAAAGGTCCTCGGCCGGTTCGGCAATGGCAGTCATCGGTACATCCACCCCCATGTTCTCAGCTTGCTACGGAACAGCTGCTTGAACTGCGCAGCGGGCATCGATCTCACCTTTCGCGGATCTCGAGTGAACATTCCTGAAATTAGGCTTCGCCGAACTCGGCGGTCAATCGTCCAAGGCCCGTTCCCAGCCGGATTCCGGTTACGGACGAACGATTCGGACGAATGACCGCCGACGGAACGTCTCAAGTGGACTGACGACGTGCCCTACGGCCGCCGGTAGATCGTGATGGAGTGGCCCACCGTGTCGATCGGCGTGCTGCTGTCGAGCAGCACGGCCAGTCGGCCGGTGGCACCGGAAACCCCGGAGACCTCACCGCCCGCGCCGAGACCGCCGACGCCGCCGCCTCCGCCCGAACTGTCGTCATAGTCCCCGAGAATCGCGGAGTCCGACACCGCGAGCAGCCCGTGCACCTGGTCCACGGGCACCCTGAACGGGTCCGCGGCGTCGATGCCGTAGTAGGACGGGAGTGCGCTGCCCTGGTAGACGAGCCAGGTCCGCTCGCCCGGGTAGCGCTCCTTCAGGCGATCCGCCAGGCGACCGAGGTCCTGGCCCCAGTCGACGTTCGAGTCGAGCAGGTACCGATGCGTGTTGGCCGGGCCGCCGAACGCCATGTTGGAATAAGGGAGGTAGTAAGGGAACGTCAGCAGCGAACTGGCCGCGGCGAGGGCCACCAGCACCGTCGCGGCCACCTTCACCCACCGCCGCCGGAGGACGACCACCGCGGCCGCCGCAACAGCCAGGAACATCGGCGCGAAGGCCAGGTACCGGACGCCGTTGTCGCGGACGATGACCATGGCCGTGGCCATCAGCACGGCCGTCGGGATGAGCACATACGGTGCCGCTGGGCGCAACCGGCGAACCGACAGCATCACTGCGGCGCCCGCCAGCCAGATCGCCAGCGCGCCCAGCGGCGTCTTCACCAGCAGCGCGGCTGGCCCGTAGTACCAGAGCGAACCCGTGTAATGCCTGCCGAACAGGAAGTTGTGCCACACGTGGTCTTCCAGTTCGAACTGGAAACGCATGCCGTCCTTCAACGGCTGAGGGAACGGCAACCACTCGACGAGGGTCCGCATCCCGTGCAGGGGTTGCATTCCCTCCGGCGTCTCCCAGTGCAGACCCGGATCCACGACCAGGTAGGAGACCCACACGACGGCGATCGCGATCAGCGCCATCCCGGCGGACGCCAGCAGGCCGCGTCCGATCAGCAGGGCCGGGCTCTTCAGGTCGAGGCCGCGGGCGCGGCGGGCGTGCCAGACGGACAGGACGGCCAGCGGGACCAGGACCGGAACCGCCACCAGGGAAAGGACTTTCGTGGCCGTGGCCGCGCCGAGGGCGAGCCCGGCGAGCGGGAGGTAGAGGGCGGGACGGCTTCTCGCACGCCAAACCAGCCAGGCCGACGTCAGCAGGAAACCGGCCACCGGGACGTCGAGCGTGGCCAGTGATCCGTGCGCGATGACGTCGGGCGAGAAGGTGAACAGGGTGAGCGCCACCAGCCCGCCGGCACGGCCGGCCAAGTCGGAAGCGAACGCGAACACGACCAGCCCGAACAACAGCGTCAGCAGGATCACCGGCAGCCGGGCGGCCAGCATCAGCTGTTCCGGGTCGTTGCCCGCTTCGTACACGACGTGCTTGCCGAGTTCCCACTCGTGGCCATTGAAGGCCGGGTCGATCTTCGGGTCGGTGAAAACCACTCCGGCGGCGATGATCAGCTTGCCCAGCGGAGGATGCTCGGGGTTGTACCGCAGGCTGTGCTGGTCCAGGTAGACCACCGCGGTGCCGACGTAGACCGGTTCGTCGATGGTCGGGGACTGCTCCACGGCCGTCGTGATCATCGCTATCGCCATCTGGGCGAGCAGCGCGAACACGGCCAACCCGAGCAGCCATCGCCGGTTTCGTCTCACCCAGCCGAACCGGTCCGGTTCCGGCGGGCTTGGAAGCTCCGATGGCGCGTCAATGCCCTTGGTCGTCAAGAGGCGTCCTTCCCCCGGTGAACCGGCGGCGCCGGTTCACCCATCGGTCAGTAACGGGACAGTCACTCAGAGAGCTTGATCATTATGATCTTCGCCCTTGATCCGGTCCACGGGCGGAACTTGGTCTGGGGGGTGGCGTCTCGGGCCGTCCCTCGGTGTCGGTCTCAGGGCGAGTGTTGCGAAAGCCACTTTCGCAACGTTGAAGGTTGCGAAAGTGGCTTTCGCAACCTCAGGGACGGCGGCCGTGCACAACGCCCGAGTCGCACTCCGGCCGGGCGCGACAAAACGCCGACGATCGCCATCACGGTGTCGGGTTCCGTGATGGCGATCGTCGGCGCAGGGCTCAGGCGACGGGAAATCAGGCGGAGAGCGGCACTCCGGACAGCTGCCGCTCGAGCTCGACGCTGGTGGCGTAGTCCGGAAGCAGCCCTTGCTGTTCCGCCTCGGCGAGGGTGAGGGCGACCCGGTCCCGGTCGGACACGATCGGGTCGATGCCGTCGTCGATGGGCAGGTTCAGCGCCGGATCCAGCGCCGAGAGCGCGAGTTCCTGTTCCGCCACATAGCTTCCGGAGAGCATGTACGACATGACGGTGTCGTCCTCGAGCGCCACGAACGCGTGGCCGACCCCGACGGGGAAGTACATCGTGCGGTGGTGTTCCTGGTCCATCAGGACCGCGTCGACCTTGCCGAACGTGGGCGAGCCGACCCGGATGTCGATGACGATGTCCAGGGCCTTGCCCCGTGCGCAGTAGACGTACTTCGCGACGCCCGGGGGTGTCACGGTGTAGTGGACGCCCCGCACCACGCCGCGTTTGGACACGCTGTGATTCGTCTGCGCCACCCGGAAAAGCGGGCCGCCGTGGGCCTCGGTGAAGGCCTCTTCCTGGAACGGCGAGAGGAACCGGCCCCGGTCGTCGGGGAAGACGCGCGGGGTGAACTCGATCGCGCCTTCGATGGCGAGTTTGCGTGCTTGCACGGCTTGCTCCTGTGCTCGGTGTGGTCAGAGGGTGGACAGCACTTCGCGGACCGCGTGGATGACCTTGTCCTGCAGGTCGGCGGAAAGCGCGGGGTACATCGGCAGCGAGAAGATCTCGCCCGCCAGTTTCTCGGTGACCGGGAGCGAACCCTTCTCGTAGCCGAGGTGGGCGAATCCGGTCATGGTGTGCACCGGCCACGGGTAGCTGATGTTCAAGTGGATGTCGTACGCCTTGAGGCGTTCGAGGATGTCGTCACGCCGCGGGTGCCGCACCACGTACACGTAGTACACGTGCTCATTGCCGGGGACGGTCTGGGGCAGCTTCAGCTCGGTGTCACCGAGGCCCTCGACATAACGCTGGGCGACGGCCCTGCGGGCGGCCGTGTACTCGTCGAGGCGCCTGAGCTTGCGCCGCAGGATCTCGGCCTGCACCTCGTCCAGGCGGCTGTTGTGGGCAGGCGTCTCCAGGGTGTAGTACGTCTCGTCCATGCCGTAGTACCGCAGCCGGCGCAGCTTGTGCGCCACGGCTTCGTCGGACGTGATGGTCGCGCCGCCGTCGCCGTACGCGCCGAGCACCTTGGTGGGATAGAAGGAGAAGGCGGCCGCGTCGCCGGTCGAACCCGCGATCTTGCCGTGCTGCCGGGCCCCGTGCGCCTGGGCGCAATCCTCCAGAATGGACAGTCCGTGCTTCGCGGCGAGTTCCTTCAGCGGGGCCATGTCCACGCACTGCCCGTACAGGTGCACGGGCAGCAGGCATTTGGTGCGCTCGGTGATCGCGGCTTCGACCTGGCCGGTGTCCATCAGGAAGTCGTCCTCGCGGACGTCGACGAAGACCGGGGTGGCGCCCGTGCCGTCGATGGCGACCACGGTCGGGGCGGCGGTGTTCGACACCGTGATCACCTCGTCGCCCGGCCGGATGCCCAGCGCCTGCAGGCCGATCTTGATCGCGTTCGTCCCGTTGTCGAGACCGGCGCAGTGGTCGACCCCGTGGTACGCGGCGAATTCCGACTCGAACCCGCGCAGGCTCGCGCCGAGCACGAGCTGCCCCGAGTTGAAGACCGTCTCGACCGCGTCCAGCAGGTCGAGCCGCTCGGTCTCGTATTCGGCCAGGTAGTCCCAAACACGCGTGGTCATGAGCGAGCCTTTCCGTGAACTGATGTCGTCAATGCGGCGACGGTGCGACGCACTCCTTCGGGCAGTGAGATCTCCGGGCGCCAGCCGGTGATCGCCCGGAACGGGGTGGAATCGATGGTGACGCTGCGAAGATCCGTCGCGGGCGCGTGCGACGGGGGTTCCACGCACGTCACCTCCACCGGGTCCTGCCCGGTCTGCGCGGCCATTTCCTTCGCCACGAGCCGGAAGACCTCGCCCAGCTGATCGCCCCGGCCCGCGCCGAGCAGCCAGTGGCCGCCCACGAGGGAATCCGGCTTCGCCAGTGCCGCGGTGAAGGCCGCCGCGATGTCCTCGACGTGGACCAGGTCGCGGCGCACGGTGCCGTCACCCCAGATGGTGAGGTCCTGGCCTTCGAGGGCTCGCCTGGCCATGGCGGACACGACCCCGCGGTCGTGGTTCGCCCCCGCTGTCGCGGTCTCGCCGAACACCGTGGGCAGGCGCAGGCTCAGCCCGCGCACCACGCCGTCGGCCGTGGCCTTCTTGAGGACCTGTTCCGCCGCGAGCTTCTGCTTGTCGTACGGGGTCGCCGGCTCGTCGGACTCGCTCCCGTCGAGCGGCTCCCGAGGGGGCACGCCGACCTGCGAAGCGGCGCCGCCGTACACCACGAGCGGGGGCGGCCCGCCCGCGTCGCCGAGGACGTTGACGAGGTCCCGCATCACGCCGAGGTTCACGCGTTCGGCTTCTTCGGTCTCGGCCGCCCGCCAGCCACCGTCCGCCAGGAGCAGGTACACGACCGCGTCCGATCCCGCGACCGCGTCGGCGAGCGCGGCACGGTCGGTGAGATCGGCGGTGACGACGGTCGTTTCGGCTCGACCGGGCTCGGGGGTGAACCGCCTGCGCGCCACCGCGCGCAGGCGGATCGGCTGCCGCGCCAGCGCGCGAGTGACGGCCGAGCCCACGAAGCCCGACGCGCCGAGGACGGTGATCAGCTTCATGTCAGGCGACTCCTTGAGACTGGGCTTGAGGCTGTGCGGTAGCGGCGTTGAGGCAGGCGAGAAGCGTGCGGGCCTCGACGTTGACGTAGTGCCCGTGCCGGGTGAGCGCGGTGAGCTGGGCCGGGGTGACCCAGGCGAAGCCGGGCGGGGTCTCGGCCGCTTCGTCCGCCTCGATCGCGAGGTAGCGGGCCCTCGCGTTGAGGAACCGGCCGCCTTCTTCGGAATGTATCGCCTCGTAACGGATCCGCGACCGCGGGGCGTCCAGGACGAAGTCGAGGAACGGCGGCCTGCTCTCCGCGGGCAGGTGCGCGTAGTTGTGGGGCGTGCACTGGACGGTCGGAGCCAGCTCGACGGTGTCCAGGAAACCGCCGTCGGCGCGGGCGTGCACCAGCACGTGCGGCACGCCGTCGATCTCGCGCACCAGGAACGCGACGACACCCATCCCGACGGATTCGAGCAACGGCTGGGTCCAGCTGATCTTCTCGCGGTTGCTGCCCTTCACGGCGACGGCGAGGACCTTGAAATAGCGGCCGTCCTCGTGCTCGATCGCCTCCACGCCCTGCTTCCAGTCACAGACGTCCGTGAGCGGGATGCGGCGGGCACGCACGTCGTGGCGCGATCGCTCGTTCGTGAACCACGAAAGGAGCTGGACGTCGGAGAACAACGCGCCGGAAGCCGTGTCGTGGTAAGGAAGACACGACAACACGCTCCTGGCGTTCATGTTGATCGTCTCGTCCTCGTGCATCAGCTCCGCGATCTGGCCGAGGGTGAGCCAGCAGAAGTCGTCCCACATCGGCACGTCGTCGACGGTCTCGACGATCATGTTGCGATTGGACTTCTGGAAGAACCACGAGCCTTGCTCCGCCTGGAGAACGTCGACGATGACCCGCTCGGGGTCGGGCGGCGCGAAGTACTCGATCAGTTTGACGTTCGTCCCGCCGTGCGCCTTGGTGTAGTTGCTGCGGGTGGCCTGCACGGTCGGCGAGAGCTGCACCAGATTGGGGTTCCCCGGCTCCATTTTGGCCTGCATCAGGAAATGCAGGACACCGTCGAACTCCTTGGCCAGGATGCCGAGGATGCCCACCTCGGGCTGTTTGATCACCGGCTGCTGCCACTCGCGATAAGGGCCGTCGCCGTGCGGGCCGTCGTGCTCGACGACGTGCAGGCCCTCGATGGTGAAGAACCTTCCGCTGCTGTGCACGAGATTGCCGGTCACGCCCTCGAACCACCACTGGTCCAGATCCGCGAACGGGATGCGTTCGACGTGGAAGACGTTGGCCTCACGGCGTTCGGCGATCCAGGCGCGGACGTCCTCGGTCCGCATGTGCACGCCGTCGGTGGTCGCGGCCGACAGCGCGACGCGGTCCGCGTGGTCGCGGTCGTCACGGGGACGCACCGCGTTCCGCGGGATGAGGCAAGGCAGCATCAGAGGACTCCTTGTCATGACCGTCGCGCCGTTCTCGGGTCGTAGCCGGGGGCCCTGGTGCCCAGACGGCGGGCCGCGCCCATCGAGTCGCAGCCCGCCAGGCCCAGTGCGTTCCGGAGTTCTTCGGCGAGCAGGTCGAGCACCTGCCGCGCGCCCTGCTCCCCCGCCGCGGCCAGCCCCCACATCACCGGCCGTCCGATCAGGACGGACGACGCCCCGAGGGCGGCGGCCTTGAGGATGTCCCCGCCACTCCGGATTCCCCCGTCCAGCAACACTTCGCAGCCCCCGGAGACCGTCGCGGCGATCTCGCCCAGCATTTCGAGTCCTGGTACGGCACCGTCCAACTGACGGCCTCCGTGGTTGGACACCACGATCCCGGCGACCCCCGCGTCGACGGCGCGAGTGGCGTCCTCGACCGCGAGAATCCCCTTGAGCACCACGGGAAGGTCCGTCTGCGCACGGACCGCCTCCACGGATTCCCAAGTGGCCGGGGCGAACTCGCGCGCGGTGTGCTCGGCCACCGCCGACTGCCCGCCCGCCCGGCTGTGCGCGGCCGCTCCGGCGTCGAAGTTGGCCGCCGTCACCGATTCCGGCAACGCGAAGCCGTTGCGCATGTCCCGCAGCCGTCGTCCCATCCACGGCACGTCGACGGTGAACACGATCGCCTCGCAGCCGGCGTCCTCCGCGCGGCGGACGAGTTCCAGCGATCGTTTCTCGTCGCGCAGCCAGTACAGCTGGAACCACGGCCGCCCACCGACGGCCGCGATCTCCTCCAGCGGAACACTGCTCAGGGTGCAGATGGTGTACGGAACACCGGCGTCCCGCGCCGCGCGTGCCGCCGCGAGTTCCCCCTCGGGGTGGAACAACCGCTGGTACGCGACCGGCGCGACCGCCATCGGCAGCGCGGCACGCCGGCCGAGCACCTCGGCCTCGGTGGTGCTTTCGGCCACCTCGCGCAGTACTCGGGGGATCACGAAGATCCGCTCGAGCGCGGCGCGGTTGGCCTCCAGCGACGCCTCGGTGCCGCTGCCCCCGGCGAGGAAATCCCAGATCTCGCCGGGGAGGACTTCGCGGGCGGCACGTTCGAGGTCGTCCAGGCAGAGGTGGTGGGTCATCGCCGAACGGGGCCGAGCTTGCTCTGCCCGGTCCGTTCCAGTTCCACGGCCTCGTACAGGGCCTTGATGTTGGAGCTGCCGAAGGTGCCGGCCCCCTGCCGCTCGATGATCTCGAAGAAGATGGTCTTCCGCGGATGCGTGGAGGCGGTGAAGATCTGGAACAGCTGGCCGCCGTGGTCCTCGTCGGCGAGCAGCTTCGTCTCCCGCAGATCGTCCAGCGAGTGCGTCTCCAGTTCGATCCGCTCGCCGAGCAGGTCGTAATAGGTGTCCGGGGTCTTCAGGAAGTCCACCCCTCGCGAGGAAAGCTCCTTGACCGCGCGGACCGCGTCCGCACTGGTGAAGGCGATGTGCTGGACGCCCGAACCGTGGTGCTCCTTGATGAAGTCGTCGATCTGGCCGGGGTCGGCGGTCTTGTCCGGCTCGATCAGCGTGAGGGTGACCTCGCCCGACGCGCTCTGCACGACGGTGGAGTTCATCGCCTGGGCACCGACCACGATGTGCTCTTCGAAGATCTGCTTGAACCCGAGGGCGCGCTCGTAGTACGCCACCGTGGGGCCGAGGTCGCCCGCGTTCAGGCAGACCGCGAAGTGATCGATCGCGAGCAGGTCCACGCCGCCCCGTCCGCGGGGGGCTTCCTTGGAGTCAGGGGCCTCTTCGCGCTGGGTCAGGGTGTGCACGACGTCGCCGAAACCGCCGACGGTGGCCGTGACGACCGCGTCCGCACGCTCGCCCGGCTCGCGGATGGCCTCCGCACCCGCCTTCACCGCGGCCTCGAAGGCGGCGGCCACGTCCGGAGTGCGCAGCGCGATGTCGGCCACGCCCTCACCGTGGGTCTGCAGGTACGTCGCCGCCGGGTGCCGGTCCGACGTCGGCTCGGTGAGGATCAGTCTGATCGGGCCCTGCCGCAGCGTGATGCTCCGGTGGTCCTCCGAGCGGTCCGTGCCGTCGACGGCGAAACCGTACTTGTCCATCCAGCCGGACGCGGCCACCTCGAGATTCGGGACGTACATTTCCACGTAGTCGATCTCGAACTTCTGCATGCTGGGAGTCACGATATTCCTCCGTGAAATAGATTCGCTGCTCGTTTACAGGATGACTCCATGGCAATTCGGCATCAATGGTGTCCGCTTGACACTTCTGCACCAGGAGTCCACTTAGGACTGACAGTCACCGCCCGGTGAACCGCACCGGGAGCTCCCGGTATCCCTGCACGACGACCGCGCGCAACCAGGTGGGTTCCTTCACCAGCTCCACTCGCGACACCCGTTCGGCCACCTCGCGCAGCACGACCGCCAGCTCGATCCGCGCGAGCGCGGACCCCAGGCAGTGATGCATGCCGTGCCCGAAAGCGATGTGCCGATTGGGTTTCCGGCCGGGCAAGAACGTGTCGGGTTCTTCGAACACGGCGGGATCCCGGTTCGCGGCGGGCAGCCACGCGACCACCGGCGCACCGGCGGGCAGGTCGCGGCCGTTGAGGGTGACCTCGGCCGTCGACACCCGGAGCACGTGCATCGCGGGCGAGGTCCAGCGCAGCACCTCGTCCACGACGGTGTCGACGTCCGCGCTCCCGTCGCGCACCTGGTCCAGAAGTCCCGGCACCGTGGCGAAAGCGTGCACCGCGCCGGTGATCGCATGCCGGGTGGTCTCGTTGCCGCCGATCAACACGTTGTCGCAGTTGAGCACCACGTCGTCGACCGTGAGTTCGTCATCGGTCAGGAGCGTGCTGACGAGGTCTTCGCCAGGGCTCGCCCGTCGTGCGGTGATCAGTTCGTCGAAATAGACGAGGATCTCGGTATGCGCCTGCCTCGGCGTCATCCCGTCGAACAATTCGTCCTCACCACCGAACGCGTGATTGGTGAGGTCGATGAGCATGTCCTCGTCCGCCGCGGGAACGCCGAGGATTTCGCAGACGACCGCGGCGGGAATACGCGGGCCGATCGCGGCGGCCACGTCGCACACGTCGCCGTCGAGCACTTCGTCGAGCACGCCGCGGACTTCTGCCCGCACCCGCTCCGCGAGTTTCCGCGCGGACGCCCTAGAGAGCAGCGGCCCGACCAGCTTGCGCAGCTTGCGGTGCTGGTCCTGTTCGGAGACGACCATCATCTGGCCACCCGAGTTGTCGGGATGGTCGCGGTCGAACCCGATCATCATCCCGTATTCGGAGGTGAACGGGGCGGAAGGCCCGAGCACCGCGGCGCACGCCCGATGCGAGAACACGGACCAGAAACCGGTGGGCGAACTGCCCGGCTCGCTCCACACCATCGCGTCTTCCAGCGCGAGCTCGCGCCAGCGGGCGTGGCGGTCCAAGGTCGTGTACAGATCGGGATTGCCGAGATCGACGGCTGCCGTCGTCTGCATGAATGATCTCCAGGTCAGGTGAGTGCGCCGTCGAGCACCTTGGCGAGCCGCGCCACCGTCGGCGCGTCGAAGAAGGCCTGCACCCTCAGCCGGATCTTCAGCCGTTCACGGATCCGGCTCACCAGCCGGGTCGCGAGCAGGGAATGGCCGCCGATCTCGAAGAAGCTGTCCTCGACACCGACGCTGCTGACGCCGAGCACTTCGGCGAACAACTCGGCCAGGATGATCTCCGTGGGGGTGAGCGGTGCCCGTCCCGCCGCGCGCCCGGCGTGCTCCTCTTCGGGAGTGGGCAGGGCGACGCGGTCGATCTTGCCGTTCGGCGAGACCGGCAGGCTCGGCAAGCTGACGACCACGTCGGGCACCAGATAGCCGGGCAGCTGCTTTCGCAGCGGAGGCAAGAGATCTTCGGCCGGGACACGCGCGCCGGCGATGCCGACCACGTAGGCGACGAGCCTGTTCTCGTGCTCGGTCACCACCGCCTGGGCCACCCCGTCCACCGCGAGCAGGGCGGACTCGACCTCGCCGGGTTCGATCCGGTGGCCACGGACCTTCAGCTGGTCGTCGACGCGGCCGACGAAGACGAACTGGCCGTCCGAACGCGTCCGGACCCTGTCGCCGGTGCGGTACATGCGCTCACCCGGGCCGCCGAACGGGTCCGGCAAGAACCGCTCCGCGGTCGCGGCTGGTCTTCGCAGGTAACCGCGGGCGAGACCGGGGCCCACCGTGTACAGCTCACCCACGTCCCCGTCCGGGACGGGGCGCAGCAGTTCGTCCAACACGTAGGTGCGGACACCGGTGATCGGCCTGCCGATCGGCGGGGTGTCCTCCCCGGTCAGCGGCTCGCTCGCGGTCACCGCGACGGTGACCTCGGTCGGGCCGTAGGCGTTGATCATCACGCGGTCCACGGCCCAGCGTTTCGCGACCGGGGCCGGGCACGCCTCACCGGCGACCAGGAGGGTCAACCCGGCGGGCAGGCCGCCCGCCTCCTCCAGCGGCGCCAGCGCGGACGGCGGCAACGTGACATGGGTGATGCCCTGATCGCGGACCAGCCGGGCGAGCGGCTCGCCGGGAACCAGGTCCGGTGCGGAAGCCAGCACCAGACAGCCACCGGCCTGCCAGATCGGCCAGAACTCGGCGACCGCGGCGTCGAAACTGGGCGACGCGAAGGCCAGCAACCTGCTCTCCGGCACCAGCTTCTGGCGGCGCACGTAGTCGTCGGCCAGGTTCGGGATCCCGCGGTGCGTGACCAGCACGCCCTTCGGCCGTCCCGTGGAACCCGAGGTGTAGATGACGTACGCGGGATGGTCGGAACGCAGTGGGCTGAGTCTGTCCTGGTCGTCCAGGTTCGGCTCGGACTGCCCCGGCTCCCGTGCCACGCTCAGGACGACGGGCGCACCGGTCACGTCCTGACCCGGCAGGCACAGCAGGCAGTGCGCCGCCGTGTCGTCCAGCATCTGACGCTTGCGTTCCTCCGGATAGTCCGGATCGACGGGCACGTACGCGGCGCCTGCCTTGTGCACGGCCAGGATCGCGATGACGAACTCGATCGACCTCGGCATCGCCAGCGCGACCAGCCGCTCCGGGCCGACCCCGTGCGCGACGAGACGGCGGGCGAGCCGGTTGGCTTCGCCGTTCAACTCGGCGTAGGTGAGTGTGGTGGTGTCCATCGCCACCGCGGGCCTGTCCGGCAGGACGGCTGCGGTCGCCTCGAACAGGGCCGGCGTCGTGGCTGCCGAAAGGGCGGTCATGCGGTCTCTCCCAGTGTCTCGCGGGACTCGGTGCGGAGGAACCGGAGCAACTCGCGGTTCACCGCTTCCGGGTTCTCCAGGTAGCCGAAGTGCCCGCAGCCGGGAACCGTGCGATGCGTCGCCCCGGGGATCGCGGCGGCCAGCTCCCACCCGGCTTCCGGCGGCGCCACGAGATCCCGCTCGAACGAGACGACGTGGCAGGGCACCTTGATCGAGCCGTAGGCGTCGAGGCGATCGGGCAGCGCGCTCAGCAGTAGTTGCGACCGGACACCCGGCCCCCAGGTTCCCGACGCGGCGAACAGGTCGAGCCAGTCTCCGGTGAGGTCGTCGTCGGCGAGCGTCGCGGGCCCCAGGTTGTGCAGGGCGCGCGTGGCGGCGAGGAAGTCTGGCGGCAATTCGGTGCCCAGTTCGATCAGCTTCGCTTCGCCTTCCGCGAGCACCTTTTGCACGAGACTGCTCTTGCCGCAGGCGGCCATCAGCAGGACCGAGTCCAGGAGCTCCGGATGGGCAAGCGCCAGTTCTTGCGCGATGTACGAACCCATCGACGTGCCGATCACGCGGCACGGCATGGCGTCGAGATAGTCGATCAGGGCGGCGACATCCTCGACGAGATCATCGACGGTGAAGCCGTCGGCTCCTTCGTCGCTCGGCGGGATCCCGCGGTTGTCCATGGTGATCACCCGGAAACCGGCGGCGCGGAGCACGGGTACCTGATGCAGGTCCCACACCGAACTCGGCGCCCCGGTGCCGGTCAGCAGCAGTACCGGCGGACCGTCACCACAATCGTTGTAGGACAACCGGATCCCGTTCTCGGTTGTCATCAGCATGATGCTCCTCCGGGAGTGTGGCTGCTACGCCGCGATTCGGTGGTGAGGCCGCCGGAAGTGTTTCCCCTCAACGGTTCCGTCCTCCCCAGGTGCGGTGGCACGGAGTCGACCGTACCTTCAGGGAACGAGTGTCTGGAGGATTCGGCGATGGACAGTCGGGCAAAACCGGGAATAGTCCCGGCGTCCACGGACTGTTCTTGACACCTCAACGGCGGATGGAAATCCTAGTATTCATGGATTCAAACGGTCTGTCCACCCACTTGAACGTGGAAACGCTGCACGGATCGCTCACCGATCCGGCCATCTCGTCGATGAATCTGCTCAACGAGCTGATCGACGAATACCCTGTGGCCATTTCCATGGCGGCAGGCCGGCCGTACGAAGAGTTCTTCGACATCAGCCTCATCCACCAGTACATCGACGCCTATTGCGACCATCTCCGGCGCGACCGGAAACTGGACGAGGCCGGGGTCACCCGCACCCTCTTCCAATACGGCACCACCAAAGGCGTCATCGCCGATCTCATCGCCCGGAATCTCGCCGAAGACGAGAACATCGACGCCGCCCCCGAATCGGTGGTCGTCACCGTGGGCGCCCAGGAAGCGATGTTCCTCGTCCTCCGCACGCTGCGGGCGGGCGAACGGGACGTGCTGCTCGCCCCCGCGCCCACCTACGTCGGCCTGACCGGGGCGGCACTGCTCACCGACACCCCCGTCTGGCCGGTCCGGTCCACCGAGAACGGCATCGACCCCGAAGACCTCGTGCTCCAGCTGAAAAGGGCCGACGAACAGGGCAAGCGGGTCCGGGCCTGCTACGTGACCCCGAACTTCGCGAATCCCACCGGCACCAGCATGGATCTGCCCTCGCGGCACCGTCTTCTCGACGTCGCCGAGGCGCACGGCATCCTGCTCTTGGAGGACAACGCGTACGGATTGTTCGGATCCGAGCGGCTGCCCTCGCTGAAGTCCCTCGACCGGTCGGGGTCGGTGGTCTACCTCGGCTCCTTCGCCAAGACCGGCATGCCCGGCGCCCGGGTCGGCTACGCGGTCGCGGACCAGCGGATGGCCGGTGGCGGCCTGTTCGCCGACCAGCTTTCGAAGCTCAAGGGCATGCTCACGGTGAACACCTCCCCCATCGCCCAGGCGGTGATCGCCGGAAAGCTCCTGCTCAACGATTTCAGCCTCACCAAGGCGAACACCCGGGAAATCTCCATTTACCAGCGCAACCTGCATCTCACGCTGGGCGAATTGAAGCGCAGGCTCGGCGGGTGCGCGGGAGTCAGCTGGAACACCCCGACGGGCGGATTCTTCGTGACCGTCACCGTGCCGTTCGTCGTCGATGACGAATTGCTGGAACGCGCGGCGCGCGATCACGGTGTGCTGTTCACTCCGATGCATCATTTCTATGGCGGAAAGGGCGGATTCCACCAGCTCCGGCTTTCGATCAGCCTGCTCACGCCGGAATTGATCGAAGAGGGCGTCGCGCGGCTGGCCGCGCTCATTGTTCCGCGGCTTCCCTGACCTTTTCATGACTAGAGCCCCTGGCCGCGATCGCGGCCAGGGGCTCTTTTCGTGTGCGGGGGCGGAAGTACACCGTGCGCCGGGTCTCGCGCGACTGCTTCGACGTCGATGCCCCCAATGCCGCATTGGAGACGCTCAGTGTCTCCAATGCGCCATTGGGGGCATCGGCACGCCCGACCGCGCGAAGCCGAGTGGGTGTCGCTCAAGGTGAGGGCTGTGTGGAAATTGGGACGTTGAGTGTCCCTATTTCCACACAGCCTCTCCAGGTCCGACTGCTCGTCCCGCCGACGAGGCCTTCACCGGCATCGGTCCGCAAGTACGTGAAGGACCCCTTCACTGCGCTAGACGCAATGAAGGGGTCCTTCACGTACTGTCCGATGGGTCACTGGCGATGCCGCTACTAATGGCACACCACCGTCAGTTCGTGAAGTCCGTGAAGGCCTCCTTCCCTACCTTGAGAGTAGGCGAGGAGGCCTTCACGGACCTTGTGTCAGGGCTTCGTGCCGGTCACCAAGGCGTGTTCGAACGGCAGCTCGACCGAGCGGACGTCGACGCAGCCGACCGACTTCAGCCAGGACGCGGCCTCGGCCTGCGGCCAGGCCATTCCGCGTCCGGTGGCCAGAATGTTGAGGTACAAGGAAAGCCGCGCGGAGAGCGGGCCGCCGGTCTCGTCGTCCGCGGCCGCGAAGCCGTAGATCGAGATCTTCGCGCCGGACGGCAGCACCTCGTACGCCTTGGCCAGCAGCATGACCGACTGCTCGGCCGTGAAGGTGTCGAGGACGTGGCTGAACAGGGCGTGGTCGGTATCGGTGGGGAACGGGTCGGTCAGCAGGTCGGCCGGGTGCAGGGTGAGCCTGTCGACGATCTCGGCGGGCACGCGCTGTTCGGCCAGTGCCACGCTGCTCGGCAGGTCGAGCAGGGTGGCCTTGAGGCCGGGGTTGGCCTTGAGCAGCGCCGCCGCCGTGGTGCCGTCACCGCCGCCGACGTCGAGCAGGTGCCGCGACGACTTGACGTCGATGTGCTCCAGCAGTCCCGGCATCGTCTGCAGCGAGAACGCCGACATGGCCGTGTAGAAGATCCTGGCCTTCTCCGGGTCGTTGCCGAGCCGGGCGTACAGCGTGTCGCCGGGGCCGTCGAGGGCGTCGAGGGCCTCGTTGGTGCCGGCGCGCAGCGCGGAGGTCATCCGGGCGAACGCGGGGTAGTAGATGGTCTTCCAGCTGAGCAGGATGTGCCGCCAGCTTTCCGGACCGCTCGCGGCGAGCAGTTCGGTCGCGACGGGGTGGTTCACGAAGTCGACGCCGCGCTTCTCGATCAGGCCGGTGGTGGCCAGCGCGAGCATCAGCACCCGGAGCTTGTGCGGCTCCAGGCCGGTGAAGGCACCGAGTTCAGCCGCGTCGGCACCGTCCTTCTCGGCGAGGAAGTCGAAGATGTCCAACTCGATCCCGGACACCACCGCGTTGAACAGCGCGGGTCCGTTGGCGATCAGCTGGAAACGACGGTGCACCTCGGTGGAGTCGAGCGATTCCTGCATCTGCAGATTTCCTTTCCGGCCGGCGGAGTCTTCCGCAGACGATGAGAACGACAACCGGCTCACCTCAGAAGGAGCCGGACGCCGGTCCGGCGTTGGCGTCGAAGGAGCTGCCGGAGTAATCGGGATCAAGGACGGAGACGGCGTAGGTGGCGGGCGCGGCCAGCATGGCCACGACGCCGATGACGAGTCCGGCCGTGACCAGGCCCGAGGAGGCGGACTTGATCAGCCGCGCCAGGATCAGCATGACGAGGGCTGCGACGCCGAGCGCGAGCGTCCCCCATTTCGCCCACGGCAGGAAGTTGGGGTAGTGGGACCAGAGCCAGGCACCCCACGCGAGGTTCGCCGCGATCGCGACCGGCAGGATCCAGGCCTGTTTGCCACCGCTTCGGTACGCCCGCCAGAAGGTCACGATGCCCAGGGCGGAGAGCGCGGCGATCGCGGGAGCGAGCGAGGCCACGTACGCGGTGTGCGCGACGGCGCTCGCACTGAAGACGAAGCCGAAGGTCACCAGCCACACGCCCCACATCACCAGTCCGCCGCGAACCGGATCGGTCCGTTCGGCCCGGCGCCACCACCAGAGCCCGCACAGCAGGGACAGCAACGCGAGCGGGAACAGCCAGGCGATCGCGACGCCGAGGTGACCGTCGAGCAGTTTGGTCGCTCCCAACGGGTCCGCCCGGGTTTCGATCTTGGACTGGTCCATTTCGGGTCCGCCCGGCCCGAGCGGCTGGCCGCCCTCGGCCTTCGGACCGAAGTTCCCGTCCTGTTCGTCCTGGTGCTTGGAACCGAAGTCCCCGTTCTGTTCGTCCTGGTGCTTCGTGCCGAAGTTCCCCTGGGCGTCCGGACCCGGCTGACCGCCCTCGGGACCGCCGCCAGGACCCTCTCCGGGGCCGCCTTCCGGGCCGCCCTCCTGGCCCTGCGGACCGTCACCGGGACCGCCTTCGGGGCCACCGCCGGGACCACCCTGCGGACCGCCCTCCTGGCCGCCTCCCGGGCCGAGCGACGGCAGGCCGCCGCGGCCGTTGGGGTCCTCGGCGCCGGGGATGTGGATGCCGACGCGGCCGAGACCGTTGTAGCCGAACACCATGGCGAACGCGCTGTTGTTCGTGGTGCCGCTGATCGTCGGCCGGGCGCTGGCCGGGGTGAAGGTGTAGAGCGCGATCCACGACAGCGACACCGCGAGCGTCACCACCCCGGCGATCCCCACGTGCTTCACCCGGCGGCGCACTTCGACCGGAGCGGTCAGCAGGTAGCCGATCGCGAGCGCGGGCAGGATCATCCACGCCTGCACCATTTTGGCCTGGAAGCCGATCCCGACCCAGACACCGGCCCAGACCAGCGACCGGAGCCGCCCTTCGAGGACGGCGCGCTGATAGGCGTCGACGGCGAGCACCAGGCACATCGTCAGCAGGCCGTCCTGCATGCTGTGCCCGAACATGGACGCGAGGACCGGGGTGAGGGTGAAGATGCCCGCGGCGAGCAGCCCGGGCACCACGCCCGCCCAGCGCCGCACGACCCGGTACATCACCAGTACCGAGATCACGCCCTCGATCACCTGCGGCAACGCCACGGCCCATTCGTGGTAACCGAAGATCTTGATCGAGAGGGCCTGCGGCACGAAAGATCCGGCGAGCTTGTCGAGTGTGTACGTCGCCCCCGGGTCCACAGCGCCGTAGAAGAACGCCTTCCAGCTCTCGGACATGCTCTTGGCGGCGTCCGAATAGAGCGGCGCGAAGTCGACGCGCGGCAGGTTCCAGGCGTAGAGCACCAGCGCCACGAACGCGATGCCCAGCAGCGCCGGCCTCGCCCACTGCGGCTGATCGGCGGGGGAACGCCAGAACGCCCAGCGGCTGCGCGCCCTTTCGGGCGCGGGGTCCTGGGAGGGCGGCGACGGCAGATGGGTGAGTGTTGCGGACACTCCGGTACCTCCGGGCGTGATACGGCGTCGATTGTGGGGAGGTTCAGCGGGGATCTTCGTCGAGGAGAACCGGCCAGGTGGTTTCGCCATATCCGCCATGGGGTGAGTTCTTCCGGGCGTGCTCGTCGAGCCGGGCGAACAGATTCTTGTTGCGGCCGTTGAGCATCGCCAGTTGGGAAGAATAGCACTCCGCGGCCTCGACTTTCCGTTTCCAGATTTCCGCGGTCGCGGAGTGGAATTCGGAAGAACCGAGGCGGAATCCCGGCGGGAGTTCGATCTTGCCCGGTTTGAACATCGAGTAGGGAAGGTCTTCCCACAGCCGTATCGGAATGTTCTTCTCGCGCGCGGCGGACAGGGCGGCGTCTCGCGCGGCCTCGTTGTCGGGATGGTCGACGATGGCCGCGCACGTGACGATCACGGTGGGAGCGAACTCCGCGATGACCGTCTCGAGGTCGGCCTTGATCTCGGCGACGAGACCGTCGTCGCCGTCGGCCGAATCCTGGTTCATCGCCAGCTTTTGCCCGCCTGCCACGTGATCCGTCAGCCAGCGGCCGTCGGGCAACCGGCGGTAGATGGAGTCGAGGAACCGGCCGTGGCGATGGGCCACCCCCAGGCCGTCGAGGGCGGCGATGTCCTCGTTCCGCCGATGGAGCGGCGCGTCGTCTTCGGGCGAAAGGCCCCAGACGGCGTGCATTCGCTCCGCCGCCGCGGAATAGGGAGGGGGCGCGGTACCGGCGAAGACCGTATGGACGAGCACTTTCGCGCCGTCCCGCGCGGCTTGGGCGAGACCGGCCCCGAGCGAAAGGACCGCGTCGTCCAAATGGGGGGAGATCGCCAGCAGCCGGGTCTCCCCGGGATTCTGAAGCATGGACATGATTTTGATGACCTCGTCACGACGCTACAACAGTGCGGACTGGACAGAAGACCAAGCGTCCATTACGGACAGTTGGTCAGGCGGAGCCCACTGCTTCACGCAGGAGTCCTGCGGCCACCGTCGTCCCGTCGGCGCCGATCGTCGCGGCGACGGCCGTCGCGCGCTCCCGGGTTTCCGGGGCCAGTGCCGTGGCGAGCGCGGCGGACAGGGACTCGACGGTCGGTTCCGGGCCGTCGTGCGCCACCCCGATGCCCAGTTCGGCCACCTTGGCCGCGAAGTGCGGATGGTCCGCGATCTGCGGGACCACGACCTGGGGAACGCCCGCGCGAGCGGCCACGTGCGTCGTGCCCACGCCGCCGTGGTGGACGGCGGCGGCCACCCGGCCGAACAGCACCTGGAGGTTCACCTCGTCGACGGCGAGGCAGTCGGCCGCACCGTCCGGCAGGTCCAAACCCGCCCAGCCGTGGGAAAGGACCACCCGGTGCCCCTGGGCGCGGATGGCCTCGACGGCCACCTTGGCGATGTTCGCGGGCGCGGGTGAACTGCCGAAGCCCACGTACACCGGCGGCGGGCCGGCGGCCAGGAACGCCTCCAGCTCACGGGAAAGAGGCCGTTCGTCGGACAGGAGCCAAGCGCCGGTCTGCACCGCGTCCAGGCCCGGCGGCCGCGGGGCCAGGAGCGGATCCGCGATCAGCCAGGGCTGATCGGTACAGCTGAAGTCGTAAAGGCTCTTCACCGGCGGCAGGCCGATCCCGGCCCGCAGACCGTTGAGCGCTTCACCGAACATCCCGTCGGCGCCCTGGTTGTACATGGCCCGGTGCTCGGGCGACGGCAACAGGACCGGCGAAGGAACGGCGTAGAAATAGGGAATTCCGAGCTTCTCGGCGACCGACCGCACCCCGATCGCGCCGGACAGCAGACCGCTCGCCACCACCGCGTCACAGCCTTCGGCGGCGGCGGGGATCTTCTCGAACTGCTCGGCTATCCCCGCGACAGCGGCCTCGGGCGACTCGGGCGGTCCGCCCAGCGCGCCCGCGCCTTCGAGCACCGGCTTGCCGACGACGACGTGCGGCACACCGACCTCGGCCAGGCGTGCGGCGTAGTCCGGCGGCGCGCACATCCGCACCTCGACTCCGTCTTCCCGCAACCGCACCGCCAGTGCCACCAGCGGTTCGACCTCGCCGCGGGCTCCGTACGACCAAAACAACACGCGCATTTCGTATCCCCTGGAGTACTTCAGCGCCGGATCGCGGCGATGCCGACAGTGGCGTAGTTGATGGTGAAAGAGCCGCCCAGCTCGTCGATCGCCGAGCCGAGATACGTCAGGAACCGGGCGCGCGCGTCCTCCGCGAGATGGTTGAGACCGCCCTGGGTCGGGATCTGGTCCAGCCATTCGTCGCGGGTACAGACCCGCGACCACGCGAACCGCAGTTCCTCCGGCTCGCTGAACGCCCCGGTCTTGAGGATGCCCTCGGCGGCCTTCACGTACTGCTTGGCGTAGATCTGCTTGGCGTACTCTTCGACGTCTTCTTCACCGTCCTTTTCGGACGGTGGCTCGAACTTCAGGTCGGGCATGGCGTGGCGGTACGCCTCCCCCTGCGCCATCATGACGGCCTGCGGGAGTTCGAAACCGTTGTCGAACAACGCCAGCAGACCTTGGGGGGCCAGCACGCCCGCCACCTTGGCCGCGCCCGCGAACGGATCCACCCAGTGCCAGGCGGTCCCCGAGACGACCGCGTCGAAGGTGCGGCCCGCCGGGTCCCAGTCCTCGAACTTGGCGACCTCGACGTCGAGGCCACGCCTGCGGGCGACCTCCGCCATCCGCGCGTCCGGTTCGACGCCGAGCACCGTGCAGCCCGTCGCCTGGAACGGACGCGACGAAAGACCGGTACCGCAGCCGACGTCCACGAAGTTCTTGCCAGGGCTCAAGCCGACGACCCGGTCGACCAGTGCTTCGGGATAGCTGGGCCGGGCGCGGTCGTACCGTTCGGCGTCGAGGCCGAACCATTGCGCCATTTCCCGGTTCTCGTGCGGTGCAGCAGCCAGATCGGACATTTTCCTCACCCTGGTTAGGTTCACGATGGTCAAACGGAAACAGCCGGCTTCTTCCGGCTGACCGCGTCACGCAGGAGTTCCGCGGCCACCGTCGTGCCGTCGGTGCGGATCGAGCCCGCCACGGCCGCCGCCCGCTCCCGGATCTCCGGGGACAGTGCCTTGGCGAGCGCGGCCGACAGGGAATCGAAGGTCGGGGCCGGTCCGTACTCCTCGAACGCCACCCCGATGCCCAGTGCGGCCACCTGCTCGGCGAAGTACGGCTGGTCGGTGATCTGGGGCAGCACGACCTGGGGAACGCCCGCCCGCGCGGCCACGGTCGTCGTGCCCCCGCCCGCGTGATGGACGACGGCGGCCACCCGGCCGAACAACGCCTGCAGGTTGGCCTCGCCGACGGCGAAGCAGTCGGCCCCGTCGTCGGGAAGCGCCAAATCGGCCCAGCCACGGGAAAGGACCACCCGATGACCCTGGGCGCGGATCGCCTCGATGGCCAGCTTCACGGTGCCGGCGGTCTCGGACGTGCTGCCGAAACCGACGTACACCGGCGGCGGGCCGGCGGCGAGGAAAGCTTCCAGCTCGGCGGAAAGCGGCCGTTCGTCGGGCAGGATCCACGCGCCGGTCTGCAGGGCGCCGAGTTCCGGCCGCGGCGGGGCCAGGGTCGGATCGGCCGCCATCCAGGGCTGCTCGGTGAAGCCGTACTCGACGAGATTCCCCACCGGCGGCAGGCCGATCGCCGCGCGCCTGTCGTTGAGCGGGGCGGCATACCGCTTGGCGAAGACCTCGTCGTAGAAGTCCCACAGCGCGCGATTGTCGTCCATCGCCTCCTCGGGCGGACGGCCGTCGCCACGTGACAACGGCGGCGGGTAGTACGGCGACGGCAGGTAGATCGGGCAGTACGCGGCGTAGAAGTACGGGATACCCAGCTTTTCGGCCACCGACCGCACCCCGAGGGCGGCGGACAACACACCGGTCGCCAGCACCACGTCACAGCCTTGGGCGGCCGCCGGGACCTGGTCGAACTGCTCGCCGAGCTCTTCGGCCGGGCTCCGGGGTTCCGGCCCCTCCGCCGACTCCGACATCCCCCGCATCATCGCGCGCAAGGACTGGCCGACCGGCACCACCGGAACGGCGAACTCGGCCAGCCGCTCCTCGGTGTCCGGCGGCGCGCACACCCGCACCTCGGCGCCGAGCTCGCGCAACCGCACGGCCAGTGCGACCACCGGCTCGACGTCTCCGCGGAGTCCGGTCGTCGACAACAACACACGCATTTCGCATCCCCTGTTTTCGGACCGTGTGGTCACACGACCGTGTGGTCACACGGAAACGGACGGCTTCTCGCGGTTGACCGCGTCGATCAGGAGTTTCGCGGCCACGGCGGCCCCGTCGGTGCGAACCGTGCCCGCCACGGCCGCTGCCCGCTCCCGGGTCTCCGGGGCGAGCGCCGTGGCGAGCGCGGCGGACAAGGAATCGAAGGTCGGGGTCGGGCCGTCGTGCGCCGCCCCGATGCCCAGTTCGGCCACCCGGCCCGCGAAGTACGGCTGGTCCGCGATCTGCGGGACCACGACCTGGGGAACACCCGCCCGGGTGGCCGTGGTCGTCGTCCCCGCGCCACCGTGGTGCACGGCGGCGGCCACGCGGCCGAACAGCAACTGGTGGTTGCCCTCGCTCGCGGCGAAGCAGTCGCCCCGGTCGTCGACCAGGGCCAGATCGGCCCAACCGCGGGAAAGAATCACGCGGCGGCCCTGGGCGCGGACCGCTTCGATGGCGATCTTGGCGGCCTCTTCGGGCGCGCGCATGCTGCCGAAACCGACGTACACCGGCGGCGGCCCAGCGGCGAGGAACGCCTCCAGGTCGGCCGCGAGGGGGCGTTCGTCGGGCAGGGTCCACGCACCGGTCTGGACGGCGTCGAGATCCGTCGGCTGCAACGGGGCCAACGCCGGATCGGCCGCCAGCACCGGGTGATCGGTGAAGCCGTACCGGAAGATGTCCTCGACCGGCGGCAGGCCGATCGAAGCCCGCTGGGCGTTGAGCGGCTCACCGAATCGCCTGAGTGCGCTCTGACTGTTCCTGTTCCACAGCGCCCGGTTGTCGGTCCCCTCGGGTGCGGGCGGCTCGCCAAGAGGCGGCGGCGGCGCGTAATGCGGCGAGGGAATGAAGCGCGGGCAGTAAAAGCCGTAGAAATAGGGGATGCCGAGCTTCTCGGCGACCGACCGCACGGCTACCGCGGTGGCCAGCATCCCGGTCGCCAGCACCACGTCACAGCCCTCGGCGGCCGCCGGGACCTGCTCGAACTGGACGGCGATCGCCTCGGCCGAGAGCCGCGGCCCGTCCTCGGGCGACGGCGGCTTCGCCCCCTTGATCGCGGTCCGGGTCGACTTGCCGACCGGCACCAGCGGTACGCCGACCTCGGCCAGCCGCTCCGAGGAATCCGGCGGCGCGCACATCCGCACCTCGGCGCCGGATTCCCGCAGCCGCACCGCCAAGGCCACCAGCGGTTCGACATCCCCACGGCTTCCGGACGTCGCCAGCAACACGCGCATTCCGTGATTCCCCGTTCGTTAGGTTCTGTGATGGTTCAGGCGGGAACAGACGGCTTTTCCCGGCTGACCGCTTCACGCAGCAGTTCGACGGCGGCCGTCGTCCCGTCCTCGCGGATCGTGTCGGCGACGGCGATCGCCCGCTCCCGGGATTCCGGCGACAGTGCCGTGGTGAGCGCGGCGGACATGGCCTCGAAAGACGGGGCCGGGCCCTCGAGGGCGACACCGATCCCCAGTTCGGCGATCCGGTCCGAGTAGTACTGCTGGCCGACGATCGAGCGCACCACGATCTGGGGAGCGCCCCCGCGGGTGGCCACGTGCGTCGTCCCCGTGCCGTCGTGGTGAATGGTGAGGGCGACCCGGCGGAACAACTCCTGGAGGTTCACCTCGTCGACGGCGAAACAGTCAGCGCCCGCGTCGGGCAGGTCGAGATCGGCCCAGCCGCGCGAAAGGATCACCCGATGCCCCTGGGCGCGGCTCGCCTCGATGGCGACCTTCGCCGCGTCGGCGGTGCCGGACGAGCTGCCGAAACCGACGTACACCGGCGGCGGCCCGGCGGCGAGGAACGCCTCCAGCTCAGCGGAAAGCGGGCGTTCGTCGGGCAGGATCCACGCGCCGGTCTGCACGGCCTCGTGCCGCGGTTCGAGCGGGGCGAGGATGGGATCCGCGGCCAGCAAAGGCTTGTCGGTGGAGCAGTAGTCGAAGAGGTTCTTCGCCGGCGGCAGGCCGATCTCGGCGCGCTTGGCGTTGAGCGCGTCACCGAACAGCCCGTCGGCACCCTGGTTGTACATCACCCGCTGCGGTGCTTCGAGGTGGCTCGGCAGGTGGATCGGGCACAAAGCGACGTAGTGGTAAGGAATCCCGAGCTTCTCGGCGACCGAGCGTACGGCGACCGCACCGGACAGCAGACCGGTCGCCACCACGACGTCGCAGCCTTCGGCGACCGACGGCATCTGGTCGAACTGCTCGGCGATCCCGGCCGCCGCGAGGGCGGGGTCGCGTCCCTCGCCGTCGTTCATCCCGCGGTCCGGGCGCGCGACCGGCACCAGCGGAACCCCGATCTCGGCCAGCCGCTCCGCGCTGTCCGGCGGCGCGCACATCCGCACCTCGGCGCCGGATTCCCGCAGCCGAGCCGCCAGCGCCACCAGCGGCTCGACGTCCCCGCGTGATCCACACGCCCACAACAACACGCGCATTTCGCTTCCCCTCTGCATTACCAGGTGACCGGCAACTGATCCGGGCAGTCGATGAAGGCGTTCCGGAGTTTCACTTCGTCGGCGGAGACCGCCAGGCTCATGTCGGGGAATCGTCGCCACAGCGCCTGATAAGCCATCCGCAGCACCGTCCTCGCCACCGCCGCGCCGATGCAGTAGTGGATTCCGTGCCCGAATCCGACGTCCGAAACCGAAGGGCGCCGCGCGTCGAGGACATTGGGGTTCGGAGTCAGCGCCTCGTCCCGGTTGGCCATCAGGATCGAGCACAGGATGTAGTCCCCCGCCTTGATCAGCTGTCCGCCGACGACGACGTCCCGCAGCGCCATCCGCGGATTCGGCTGCTGCACGGGCGACAGGTACCGCAGCAGTTCGTTGACCACGCGATCGGCTTCCTCGCGGCCTTCGAAGAGCATTTGTTTCTGCTCGGGGTGATCCAGCAGTGCGAGGACCCCGAAACCGAGCATCCCCGCGACGGTCTCGACACCGCCGAGGAGCAGCGCCGTGCAGAGGCCCTTCAGCTCCTCGTCCGTGACGTTGTCCCCGTGCTCGCGCACGAGCATGCCGAGGAACCCTTCGTCGGGATCCTGGCGCTGCCGGGTGATGAGGCTGAGCAGATACCGGTTGAACGCCGCGCTGTCGGCCGCCCTCGCCTTGAATCCGCGGCTGAGGTCGACGTTCCGCCTGATCCGGCGGATGAACTCGTTCCGGTCGTCCCGCGGAATGCCCAGCAGTTCACAGAGAACCCCGCCGCCGACGGGATCGGCGAACAGTCCCTGGACGTCCGCGCCCGGTCCCTCCGCCTCCAGCTCGTCGAGACGATCGTCGATGAGTTCCTGGATCGCGGGCTCCAGCCGCCGGATCCGCCGGACGGTGAACTCCGGGGTCAGCATCTTCCGCAGCCGGGTGTGTTCCGGCGGGTCGTAGGTCGAGATCTGCCCGACGAACTGCGGCGCCATGGGCACGTCTTCGCCGTTGGTCGTCCTCGCCGCTTCCGCCTCGGTCAGCCGGGGGCGCGTCGTGAAGTTCTCGTGATCACCGAGGATCTTCCGCACGACGTCGTAGCCGAGGGCCTGCCAGACGTAGCCCGTGCCGAGCTGCGTGGACGCGTCCCCGAGAATCCGGACCAGCGGGCCCTTCTCGCGGAGGGCGAACATGTCCGCATGCGGATCGCAGTGCGTTCTCATCATGTAGTTCGCCGTCGGCTCCACGGCCGGCGCGACCTCGTCGATTGCGTGCTCCATACCGAGTGGAAGCTCCTTCATAGACCAGGAATTGCGGTCCGGCTGCGCGCCGCATCGCCATCTTCATCCGCGATCGGGCGGGAGGTCCAGCGCGCCGCCATGGACGTGGTCGTGAGTGGCGATTCGGGTTGCGTTGGATGACCAGAAATCCACAAAGTCTGCCGTGACCCGTCCGGTCACGACAGCCCGGTGACCCAGCCGACCCCAGGGGTGTGTGGAAATAGGGACGTTGAACGTCCCTATTTCCACACACCCCTCACCCTCGGCGACACCTCGCGCTCGCCCACGTACGGACTTATTTTGAGAGGTAAGGCAAACGTTTCGCGGGTGATCGCTTGGCTGCGTGGTGGTCCGGGTGTCGCGAAAGCTTCTTTCGCAACCTTGACCGTTGCGAAAGCCACTTTCGCAACGCGTCCACGACCAAGGCACGTTTGCCTTTCCCCTCAATAACCCGAAACGCCACTCGCGACCCACTGGAGTGGCGCCTCACCAAGCGACCATCAGGCTGGTGAGCCCGTAGGCCGGGGTGGTCAGGCGGAACATGGTGTCCTTCGCGGGATCCACGAGCCTCAGCTCGGGAAAACGTTGCCACAGAAGGGTGAACACGGTCCGCAGTTCGAGGCGGGCCAGGGAAGCGCCGAGGCAATGGTGGATGCCGTGCCCGAACGCCACATGCGGGACGGGCTCGCGCGCGAGGTCGAGGCGGTCCGGTTCCGGCAGCAGCGCGGAATCACGGTTGGCCATCGGGAGCGAGCAGAGGACGGTCTCCCCCTCCTTGATGACCTCCTCCCCGATGGTGACGTCCTCCATGGCCGTCCGGGGTGTCGGGGCGTACGGCACCGTCAGGTACCGGATCAGCTCGTCGACCGCGCGGTCCGCCGCCTGGCCTTCGCCTCGCAGCGCTTCGAGCTGCTCGGGATGCCGCAGCAGCGCCAGCACGCCGAGCCCGATCATGCCGGAGATGTTGTCGTCACCGGCCAGCATCACCTGAACGCAGAAGCCCCTCAGCTCCTCGTCGGTGGCCTCGTCGCCGTGTGCGGCGACGACCGCCCCGATCAGTCCTTCGCCGGGGTCCTTCCGGTTCCTGGCGATCATGGCCAGCAGATAGCGGGAGAACGCCTCGCCGGCGGCCGCCCGTCTCCGCTGGCTCAGCGAGGCGTCGAGATGTCCGTGACACAGCTTCAAAAACATGGCGCGGTCGTCTCGGGGAACGCCGATCAGCTCGCACAGCACGGCCCCCGGCACCTCGTCGGCGACGAGCTCGATCACGTCGGCGGGAGATCCCGCGTCCTCCATGGCGTCGAGCCGTTCGGTGACGATCTGCTCGATGTACGGCTCCATCCGCCGCATCTTGCGCAGCGTGAACCCGGGGGTCAGCTTCTGCCGCATCCGCGTGTGCTCGGGCGGGTCGTAGTCCATCAGGTTGCCGACCAGCTCGTTCGGCCGGAAGATGCCTTCCCCGCCGATCTCGTCCTGCTTGTGCCAACGGCGCCGCGTGCTGAACCGCTTGTGATCGCCGAGGACCTGCCGCACGACGGAATGTCCCGCGGCCATCCAGATGGTTTCGGCGTCCGCTCCGGATCCGACGGTGACCCTCGACAGTGGTCCGGCGGCGCGCAGTTCGTCCGCCGGATCGAGGTCCTGCCTGCGGATGTGGAGCGGGCGCGTGTCCTCACCACTCAATGGGAAGCTCCTCGATGTTGAACGGGGCCGGTTTGCCCGCCACGAACCGCAGTTCCTCTTCCGGGACCGCCAGCCGCAGCGACGGGAACCGGCGGGCCAGCACCGGCAGCGCCACCCGCAGTTCGAGCCTGGCCAGCGGAGCGCCGACACAGTGGTGGATGCCGTGCCCGAAGGCCAGGTGCCCCGGCGAGTTCTCCCGGGTGATGTCGAACTTGTCCCCGAGCGTGCGGTTGACCGCCAGCATCGAACAGGTCAGCACGTCACCGGCGCGGATGTCGTATCCGGCGATGTTCAGGTCGACGAGCGCTGTCCGGGGCGAAGGAGCCTCGACGATCGTCGGGTAGCGAAGGACTTCCTCGGTCGCGCTGTTCACCAGCTCCGGGCGCTCCTGGAGCAGCGCCAGCTGGGCGGGGTTGGTCGCGAACAGGAGCACCGCCATCGCCAGCTGGGCGGCCATCTGCTCGACCGCCACGATCAGGATCGCCTCGGCGAGCCCCGACAGTTCTTCGTCGCTGACCTTGTCCCCGTGCTCGCGCACGATGAAACCGATCAGTTCGTCGCCGGGATCGCGGCGTTCGCGGGCCGCGAGCTTTTCGCAGTAGTGGACGACGCCGAGGCTCGATTGGGCCCGCTGCTTGGGAATCCGGCTCTCCCGGCTGTCACGGATCATCCGCGACAGGTCGGCCTGGTCGTCGCGCGGGACGCCGAGGAACTCGCAGGCGATGAGCGCCGGGATGGGCCAGCCCGCGTACCGGACGAAGTCGATCGGCGAGCCCATGCTCTCGAGATCGTCCAAGCCCTCTTCGAGGATCTCTTCGACGCGGGGCCGCAGCCGCTCGATCCGCCGGACGCTGAACGCCCCCGCCACGGTCCCGCGCAGGCGGGTGTGATCGGGCGGGTCGTAGGCCTGCAGGATCCCCGGCAGATGGGCCCGGTCCGCCTCGTCGTCGACCGGGCGCATCGAACTGAAGCGGGTGGCGTCGGCGAGGATCTCCCGCACCTCGTCGTAGCCGGTGACCAACCATTGCTTGCGGCCGTTCAGCCCCGTCTCCGTGTCGTACTCGTGGAGCGGCCCCTCCTTCTGCAACGCGCAGAGCTCCGGCACCGGATCGAGCCGGATCCGCTGATGCGGCAAGGGAACTACCATGATTCTCCTCAGGCTTCTGGCGTTACCAGTCGAGCAGCAGGGCTTCCACGTCGAACGGTGGCGGCCCGAATTTGAGCTTGCGGTCGGGCTCGGCGAGCCTCAGCTTGGGAAAACGCAGGGCCAGCGCCGGAATCGCGACCCGGAACACCATCTCCGCCAGCGGCCTGCCGAGGCAGTGGTGGATACCGTGCCCGAACGCGACGTGCGGGGCCTTCTCCCGGGTGATGTCGAACTCGTCCTCCGGGGCCGGGAACTTCCCGCGATTCGCGCCCAGCAAAGAACACGTGACGGTGTCGCCCGCCTTGACGAGGCGGTCACCGATCAGCACGTCCTCCTTCGCGATGCGCGGGTGGAGCTTTTCGTCGGTGGTGAGGTACCGGGTCAGCTCTTCGAGCCAGTCCGGGACGGTGTCCGGCTTTTCGCGGAGCAGGTCGAACTGCTCCGGGAAATCGGCCATCAGCAACGCGCCCGCCGCGAGGAACCGGGCCACCTGGTCGCCGCCCGCGCCCATGATGAACGCGGCCACCCCCGCCAGCTCCGCGTCGGTGATCTCGTCGCCGTGCTCGCGCACAACGACACCGAACAGGTCGTCACCGGGGTTGGTGCGGACGCGGGCCACGGCCTTGTTCATGTACGTCATGTACTTGTTGCCCGCCGCGTTGCGCCGTTTGTCCGTCCGCTCGGTCCGGCTGGCGTGCAAGGTGCGCGCCAGATCCGCCTGGTCGTCACGCGGGATGCCCAGGAAGTCGCAGGTCGCCGTCGTGGCGACGGCCCACCCGAACTGCGGGACGAAGTCCGCGGGGCCGCCCATGTCCTCGATGGTGTCGAGGACGTCTTCGACGATCTGCTCGACCTCCGGCCGGAACCCCTGCATCCGCCGGATGGCGAACGGAGGCGTCACCAGCCGTCGCAGCCGGGTGTGGTCCGGCGGGTCGTAGTGGGTGAGGAAACCGGGCCAGGCGATCCCGGCCGCGGTCCCGCCGTAGATCAGCCGTGCGCTGAACTTGTCCGAGCTGAGGACCTGCCGGACCTCGTCGTACCCGGTGGCGAGCCACGCGGTCCGGCGTTCCCCGGAATCCTCGGTGCCCAAAGCGGAAATGGGGCCCTGGTCCATCAAGGCGAGGAGTTCCGCACCCGGATCGAATCGGTCCCTCCGGTGGATTTCCAAGCCCCGGACGACGTTGAGCTCTTCGAACACGGCAGATCCTTTCGCCTCGACCAGCCGGGGCATGCGGAGTGATGTTCCCGGCCGGCCGGACGAGCGTCGAGCTCGTCCAACCGGCCGGTGGGCAAGGGTGGGAGCTTCTGTTCTCGGGGCGCGTCGCGCCGGTGCCGCGCCGGTGGCGCGTTGCGAAAGCCACCTTCACAACGGTGAAGGTTGCGAAAGTGGCTTTCGCGTCATCGGCGCAAGCGGCCGCCGAGCTCGTCCAGCCATCCGGATCAGGGGTGGGACGCACCTGTTCCTGAGCCCTTCGCGCCGGTGGCGTGTCGCGAAAGCTTCTTTCGGGACGTCAGATGTCCCGAAAGTGGCTTTCGCGACACGGTCGCCGGAAGCTCGGGAGCGGCGACGACGGTCTGTCGGGGTGGGCAAGGGTGGCCTGTTGCGAAAGCCACTTTCACAACGGTGAAGGTTGCGAAAGTGGCTTTCGCGTCATCTGCGAAAGCGGCCGCCGGGCTCGTCCAACCGTCCGCCTTGAGCGGCTGGACACTTCAGCTCAGCCGTTGACTTCCGCGATCAGGCTCTTCGGCCGGAGGTCGGTCCAGTTCTCCTCCACGTAGGCCAGGCATTCCTGGCGCGAGGCCTCGCCGTGCACGCGGGTCCAGCCGGCGGGCACCTCGGCGAAGGTCGGCCAGAGGGAGTGCTGGCCTTCGTCGTTGACGAGCACCAAGAAGGAACCGTCTTCGTTGTCGAAGGGGTTGGTCATGGTTTGTGTCCTTTCACGCACCCGGCCGGGGCCGGAGCTTCTCGGCGACGATGGACCCAATCTGGACCAGCGCCGCGGGTTGCACCATGTCGTAATGGTTGGTCGGGATCTCGTGGGGTTCGATGGCCCCGCTGGTGAAGTCCTTCCAGCCGGCGATCGCCTCGGAAACGGGCAGATGGGCCGGCCGGTCCTCGGAAGCGACGAACAGCAGGATGTCGCCCTTGAACGGCGTGGCGGTGTGCTGCGGCCCGACCTTCCAGAGGTTCCGCATCACCGCTTCCAGCCGTTCCTTGGCACCGGGTCCCTGCACCATTCCGCCCGCGAGTTCCAGGTCCTGCTGTTTCCGTTTCTGCAGGCCGTCTTCGTCGCGCGAGGCTTCTTCGGTCACCGTGCCGGTCGCGTTCCGTCCCATGTAGACGGGGTAGGCGTCGAGCAGGGCCAGCAGGCCGACCTCTTCCCCGTCCGCCTCGAGCAAGGCGGCCATCGCCTGCGCGATCCGTCCGCCGAGTGACCAGCCGAGCAGGTGGTACGGCCCGGTCGGCTGCACGGCGCGGATGTGCGCGAGGTAGTCGGCCGCCATCTCCTCGACGCTCTCGGGAAGCCGTTCGGTCCGGGCCAGGCCACGCGCCTGCACCCCGTAGACCGGCTGGTTCGCGGGAAGGTGTCGCAGCAGCGGCCCGTAGTTCCAGCTCAGGCCACCACTCGCGTGGACGCAGAACAGCGGCGGACGGTCGCCACCGGCTTGCAGCGGCAGCAGGATCTCGTAGTCACCCGTCTTCACCGCGGTGCTTGATCGCCGCCGCTCGCCCACCACGATCAGGGTCTTGGCCGCGGTCTTGCGGGCGAGCAGGCCCGTGTTCAGCATCCGGTGCCCCGCGTCCCCGAACGGGCAAGGTTCGCTCGGCCGTCCTGACTTGCCCGCGTCGACAGCCGGGCCGGTGACGTAGAGATCGCCTACCGCTCCCGGAGCGACGGGACGCCGCGCGTCGTCGAGCACGAGCGCGCCCAGCGGACCGTCCTCGGCCAGCGCGGCGACCACCGAAGGCACGTCGCCGGACCAGCGCGCGGGCGCGATGGCCGGACGGCCGCGTTCGGTGTCGTCCAGGAAGAGGTCCAGGTCGCTGATCCGCCGCTGAGGATCCTCGGCCACCTGTTCCAGGACTCGGATCAGCCGCCGTGCCACCGATTCCGCCGTGGCTTCGTCGAACAGGTCCGCGGCGTACCGGAGGGTGCCTGCAAGGCCGTCCTCGTTGTCGTCCTCGTCGAGGCGCTCGGTGAGCGTGAACGCGAGATCCAGCTCGATGGCCTCGACCCCGCCCGGCTCGGCGCTGGTGCGCAGAGCGGGCAGTTCCGCCGCGTCCCACGCGCCGATGTCCTCCTCGTTCACCTCGAGTCCCACCTGGAACACGGGGTGACGCGAGAGCGAGGCGGGCAGGTCCAGCAGCTCGACGATCCGCTCGAAGGGAAGGTCCAGATGCGGACGCGCGCCGCGGACCGCCTCCTGCACCCGGGTGACGACCTCCAGGAAGGTCGGGTCGCCCGAGAGATCCGTCCGCAGGGCGAACGGCCGCGCGAACGGGCCGATCATCGGCTCGAGGTCGATGAGGTCCTCGTCCCGCGGCAGCGTCGTGCCGATCACGAGATCCTCGCCCGCCCCGAACTTGGCCAGCAGCACGGCGAGCGCGGCGTGCACGACCTGGATCGTCTCCGCGCCGAGCCGTTCCACCGCTTCGGTCAACCGGTTGTACGGACCGGCGTCCAGCCGCAGCGCGACCGTGCCGGCCTTGCGCGACGGGACGGCGGGCCGCGGCCGGTCCAACGGGAGCACCGTCTCGCCGTCGATGCCGGTCAGGGTGTCCCGCCAGAAGACGACCTGCTCGTCGATCAGGCTGCCCTGCTCCCGGCCGTCGTCGAGAAGCCGCTGCTCCCAGAGCGCGTAGTCGGCGAACTGCAGGGCCAGCGGCGCACGCTCCGGGACACGGCCCGAGCGCCGGGCACCGTACGCGGCCGCCAGGTCACGGAAGAACACGTCCAGCGAGTCGTCGTCGGTGAGGATCCGGTGCACCCGCAGCTGCAGGACGTGTTCCTTTTCCGAGAGCGCGAAAAGGTCGCACCGCCACGGCACCTCACGGGTGAGGTCGAAGCCCGACTCACGACGCTCGGCGAGGAGCGCGGGAAGTTCGTCCTCGGTGACCGGGACCGGGGTCAGCTCGATCGCGGAGGCCTCGTGGACCTGCTGGTGAACGCTCTGCGCGTCACCGGGGAAGGTCGTGCGGAGGACTTCGTGCCGGACCGCGACGTCGCCGAGCGCGGCCGCCAGCGCGGACACGTCGAGCCTGCCGCGCAGCCGCAGCGCGACCGCGACCTGCAGACCGGCGGTCTCTTCCCCGGGACTGGCCAGCAGCCAGGCACGGAGCTGCCGGGCCGTGAGCGGCACCCGGTCCGGCCGTTCGACGGCCTCCAGCGCGGGACGCGACTTCGCCGCGAGCGCCCTGGCGACACCGGCGGGCGTCGGCGAGGAGAACAGCTGCCGGATGGGCAGGTCCACGCCGATCACCTCGCGGATCCGCGCGATGAGCCGCATGGCCAGCGCCGAGCTGCCCCCGAGGTCGTGGAAAGCGTCGTCGACACCGACGTGGTCGACACCGAGGATCTCGGAGAACAGCTCGCAGAGGACCTTCTCGGACTCGCTCTCGGGCGCCTTCTCCGACGCGCGTCCCGCGAGATCCGGGGCGGGCAGTGCCCGGCGGTCCACCTTGCCGTTGGGCGTGACGGGCAGCCCGGGCAGGGCGACGACCGCCATGGGGACCATGTACGCGGGCAGGACCAAGCCCAGCTGCCGCCGGATCTCCTCCGGTCCCGCGTCACTGCCGTCGGAGACGAAGTACCCCACCAGGCGCTTCTCGCCCGGCTGGTCTTCGCGCGCCATGACGACCGCTTCGACCACTCCCGGCTGGACGGCCAGCACGGACTCCACCTCGCCGAGCTCGACCCGGTAACCGCGGATCTTCACCTGGTCGTCGGCGCGTTCGAGGAACACGACCTCGCCGTCGGGGGTCCAGCGGGCCAGGTCGCCGGTGCGGTACATGCGTTCGCCCGGCAGGAACGGGCAGGCCACGAACCGACCGGCCGTCAGGTCCGGGCTGCCGAGATATCCGCGGGCCAGCCCCGTCCCCGCGATGTACAGCTCGCCCGTCACTCCCGGCGCGACCGGGCGCAGGAAGGCGTCGAGGAGGTAGATCCTGCGGTTCGTCATCGGGTGACCGATCGGCAGTTCCCGATCGACCACGTCGCCGGGCTCGATCGGGAGCCACGTCGCGCACAGGGTGGTCTCGGTCGGTCCGTAGGTGTTCCGCACCCGCAGGCCGGGCTGGGCCCGCCGCAGGTTTTCCACGGACTGCGCGGGAACCACATCCCCGCCGGTGCCGATCTCGACCAGGCCCTCGAAGCACTCCGGGGACGTTTCCGCCAGGGCGCGGAAGGTTCCGGCGGTGAGGTGGACGAAGTTCGCGCCACGGGAGACGGCCTGCCGCACCCCGGCCGCGTCCAGCACGCCCGGCTCGGTGAGCAGGACCCGGGCGCCCGTGGCGAGCGGCACCCACATCGCGTAGAGCGAAGGGTCGAAGACGTGCGTCGCGTGCATCAGCACGCCGTCGCCCGGGCCGATCTGCCAGCCCGAGTCGCCCGCGAGGCCCGCCACCGCACCGTGCGGGATCCCCACGCCCTTAGGCAAGCCAGTGGATCCCGAGGTGTACATGACGTACGCCAGGTCGTCGGCGGACGGCCGGTCCGACGGCGCCGTCGCGGCGGTGGCGGCCACGGCGGCACGCGTCTCCGGAGCGTCGAGGACGATCGCGCCCTCGGGCACGACTCCGCTGGTGGCTTCGGTGCACAGGACGACCGAGACCTCGGAATCGCCGAGGAGGAACGCGATCCGCTCGGCCGGGTATTCGACGTCGACCGGGACGTACGCGGCGCCCGCCTTCCAGATCGCCAGGAACGCGATCAGCAGGTCCGGGGACCGCTCCATGGCCACCCCGACGCGGTCGCCGCGGGTGACACCGCGTCCGGCGAGATGTCCGGCCAGCCGGTTCGACGCCTGGTCGACCTCGGCGTAGGTGAGGTTCGACCCGGCCGCGTCGGTGATCGCCACCGCGTCCGGCGCCTCGGCCACCCGCCGGGCGAACAGCTCGACCACGGAATCACCCGGCACCGGGCCCGCGGTCGCGTTGAAGTCGTCCACCACCAGGGCGCGCTCGGCCTCGCTCAGCAGCGTCAGGCGGCCGACGAGGACCTCGGGTTCGGCGACCAGGCGCTCCAGGACACGGGCGAGCGCGCCCACGACCGACTCGCCCATTGTCCGGTCGAAGAGACCCCGGTCGTAGTCGAGGATGAGCGGCATCTGCTCACCCGGGCCGGTGACCAGGGTGAACGGGTAGTGCGAGGAGTTGCGGCCGCGTTTGACCGGGCGCAGGGTCAGGCCGCCGTGCTCCTGGCCGAGACCCTTGCGGGGGAAGTTCTCGTAGATGACGAGCGTGTCGAAGACCGCGCCGGGTCCGACGACGGCCTGCACGTCCTGCAGGCCGAGATGCTGGTGGGCCATCAGGGCCGACTGGTCGCGCTGCAACTCGGCGAACAGGTCGACGGCCCGCCGCGCGCCGTCGAGCCGGACCCGCACCGGCAGCGTGTTGAGCAGCTGGCCGACCATCGACTCCACGCCCGCCAGCTCGGCGGGACGCCCCGAGGCGGTCGCACCGAAGACGACCTCGGTCCGGCCGGCGAGCTGCGACAGCACGACGGCCCACGCGCCCTGCACGACGGTGTTGAGGGTGAGGTCGTGCCCGCGCGCCAGTTTGGCCAGCCCGTCCGTCACCTCGGTGGACAGCTCGACCACCGCCGTGTCGATGTCGGGCACCCGGGACGGATCGGCCGGGGCGACCGCGGTCGGCGTGTCCAGCCCGGTGAACTCTTCCCGCCAGGCGGCCCTGGCCACTTCCTTGTCCTGCTTGCCGAGCCAGGCGAGATAGTCCCGATAGGACACTGTGGGCGGCAACCCGGAGGCGTCTCCGCCCGCCGCGTAGATCGCGGCGAGCTCGCGGTGGATGATCGGCATCGACCAGCCGTCGGTCAGCACGTGGTGGAGCGTGTGCACGAGCCGGTGGCGGTCCGGGCCGAGCCGGATCAGGTGCAGCTTCATCAGCGGCGCCACCTCGATGCGGAGCCGCTCGGCCAGCTCGTCCGCGGCGAGCCGGTCCACCTCGCTTTCGAGGATTTCGTCCGGCAGCCCGGAGAGATCCGTTTCCCGCCAAGGGATTTCGGCGTCCCGCGTGATGACCTGCACCATCTGCGCGCCGCTGACGTAACGGAAACAGGCCCGCAGCGCGGCGTGCCGGTTCACGAGAGCCTGCCACGTCGCCCTCAGCAGCGCGGCGTCCAGCGGGCCGTCGATGCCGTAGACGGTCTGCACGGTGTAGGTGTCAGGACCGTCGTCGTCGAGGGCGGTGTGATAGAGCATTCCTTCCTGCAGCGGGGAAAGAGGCCAGACGTCCTCCACGCTGGAACGCGGCTTCGCGCGGGTGTCGTCAACGGTCACGATCTGCTCCTTAGAAGAAAGCGGGGTCATTCGCCGGCCAACCCGGCCTCGAGTTGTTCCAACTGGTCAAGGGAAAGAGCGACGAGCGCGCCCCCGGCGGGTTCCGGCTCCGGAGTGGTCTCGTCTTCGGCGGGGATCTCCTTGACGAGCGTCGCCAGCCGTTCCGGTGTCTTCTCTTCGAACACCTGCCACGGGCTCAGTTCCAGCCCCTCCCGGCGTGCCCGCGCCGACAGCTGCATCGAGATGATCGAGTCGCCGCCGAGTTCGAAGAAGCTGTCGTCGGCACCCACCCGGTCGAGGCCGAGCACCTCCGCGAACAGCCCGCACAACTTCGACTCCATCGCCGTGCGCGGATTCCGCCCGGAAGTCATTCCGGAGAAATCGGGGGCGAGGAGCGCCCGGTGGTCGAGCTTGCCGTTCGGGGTGAGCGGCATCCGGTCCAGCGCGACGAAAGCCGCGGGCATCATGTACTCCGGCAGGCTTTCCGCCGCCAGCTCGCGCAGCACGGACGTCAGCTCCGCGGGAGCGTCCGCCGACGGCACGACATACGCCACCAGCTGCTTGTCACCCGGTCCGTCCCGGTGCACGGCGACCACCACCTGGGCGACCCCCGGATGCTCCGCCAGCACGGCCTCGATCTCGGCGGGCTCGACCCGGTAGCCGCGCACCTTGACCTGCGCGTCCGCCCGGCCGACGAAGATCAGCTGGCCGTCGGTGGCCCAGCGGAACCGGTCGCCGGAGCGGTACATGCGCTCGCCCGGCGAGAACGGATCGGCGACGAACCGTTCCGACGTCAGGCCCGGACGCCCGAGGTAGCCGCGGGCGAGTCCGACTCCCGCGATGTAGAGCTCGCCGGCCACGCCGGGCGGCACCGGCTGCAGGAACGCGTCGAGCACGTAGTGCCGCACGTTCCGGATCGGGCCGCCTAGCGGGACCACGTCGTGTCCCGGCGAGAGCGGGGCGCTCATCGTCGAGCAGATCGTCGTCTCGGTCGGGCCGTAGGCGTTGATCATCCGGCGGCCCGGCGACCAGCGGTCCACCAGCGCGGGTGGCAGCACCTCGCCACCCGTGAGCACGGTCCGCAGGGTGTCCGGCAGGTCGTCTTCGACCGCCAGCACACTCGGCGAAACGGTCAGATGCGTGATCCCCCACCGGCGCAGCGCGTCGCCCAGCGTCACCCGGGGCGGCATGCTCTCCGCGTCGGGCAGCACCAGCGTCCCTCCGGCCAGCAGGGCCATGAACAACTCGGAGACGATGGCGTCGAAACCGATGGCGGACAACTGGAGTACCCGCGACGAGGACGTCACGCCCATCCGCTCGATATGCGCGGTCGCCAGGTTGCCGAGCCCGGAATGGGTGACCATGACGCCCTTGGGCACCCCGGTCGAACCCGACGTGTAGATCACGTACGCCGCGTCGCTCGCGGCCACGTGCGGCAACGCCACGCCCGGATCGGCGGCGGGCAGGTCTTCCAGCTCCAGCACCGTGCCCGCGAACTTCTCCGGCACGACCGCGCGGGTCGCCTTGGTGCACACCAGCACCTCGGGCGCCGAACTCTCCAGCATCAGCTCGATCCGCTCACGCGGGTAGTCCGGGTCGACCGGGACGAACGCCCCGCCGGCGAAGGACACCGCCATCAGCGTCACCGCCAGTTCGGCCGAGCGGCCGACGACGACACCCACCCGGGTCTCGCGCCGGATACCCAGCCCCACGAGCAGCCGCGCCAGCGATTCCACCTCGCCGAGCAGTTCGCCGAACGACAGGCGCCGGGCGGCGTCCTCCACCGCCGGCGCGTCCGGCGACCGCTCGGCCTGCCTGCGGAACAGCACCGGCAGGGCCTCGGCTTCGAACGGCTCCTCGGTCCGGTTCCAGTCGTCCACCACCAGGCGGCGCTGCTCCGGGCCGATCAGCGCGACCCGGCCCACCGGGATCCGCGGTTCGGCCACGACCTGCTCCAGCGCCCGGACGATCGACGCGACGAACCCGTCGATCCGGGTCCGGTCGAACACGTCCGGCCGGTAGATGACCTCGCCGTGGACGCCGCCGCCTTCGGACGCGCGGAGCGACAACGGATAGTGCCCGGTGTCGTCCGGGATCCCGGCGGGACGCAGGGCGAGGACTTCGGGGTCGTCGGACGGGAGCGGCGGGGGCGGGTAGTTCTCGAACACCACGATCGTGTCGAAGGCCGCTCCGGAACCGGCTAGCTGGTTGATCTCGGTCAGCCCCACGTGCTGGTGCGGCATCAACGCGACCTGGCGTTCCTGCAGATCCGTCAGCATGTCGAGGAACGGCCGGTCGCCGATGAGGCGAGCGCGGACCGGCAGCATGTTCATGAACAGGCCGACCGCGGACTCGACGCCGGGGATGTCGATCGGGCGCCCGGCCACCGTGGTGCCGAAGACGACGTCGTCGCGCCCCGTCAACCGCGCCAGCAAAAGCGCCCAGACTCCCTGGAAAAGCGTATTCGTCGTCACGCCGTGCCCGCGGGTGAACTCCGCCAGGCGACGGCTCAGCGCGTCGTCGAGTTCGAAGCGCACGCGGTCGGGCTCG
Source organism: Amycolatopsis sp. lyj-90 (assembly GCF_046549035.1). NCBI lineage: Bacteria > Bacillati > Actinomycetota > Actinomycetes > Pseudonocardiales > Pseudonocardiaceae > Amycolatopsis > Amycolatopsis sp. lyj-90. The sequence goes on along the minus strand of NZ_JAJPWP010000008.1, from coordinate 114,414 downwards.
ATGGGCACGGCGATCGCGTCCGGGGACACGACGTGGGTCGCCTCGTCGAGTCCCGCGAGCTCGGTCCGCCACGCCTCCCTGGCGGCTTCCTTGTCCTGGCGGGCGAGCCAGGCGAGGTAGTCCCGATAGGACGTCGGGACCGGCAGGGTCCTGCCGTCGCCACCGGTTTCGTACGCCGTCATCACCTCGACGAGGAAGACCGGAAGGGACCAGCCGTCGGCCGAGATGTGATGCGACCTGAGGATCATCCGGTGCTTGCGGTCCCCGAAGCGCACGAGGTGCAGGTGCAGCAGCGGCGCCTTCGTCAGGTCGAACCGCTCCGCGTGCGACTCCTGCGCGAGGCGGGCGAATTCCGCCAGCGCCTCGTCTTCGGGCAGGTGGGACAGGTCGGTCTCCACCCAGGGCAGCGCCACGTCCTTGGCGACCGCCTGGACGGCCACGCCGGACCCGAGCTGGTGAAAACTCGCCCGCAGGGCCGGGTGCCGGTCGAGAAGGGTCTGCCAGGACGCCCGGAACCGGGCGACGTCCATCGGGCCGTCGAGGAGGATGTCGCGGATACCGGCGTAAACGTCCGGGCCGCGCTCGTCGACGGCGTGGAACAGCAGGCCTTCCTGAAGCGGGGAAAGCGGCCAGATGTCGTGCAGGCTCGGGACGACGGCCTCGACCTCCGCCACCTCTCGCTGGGTCAGCGTGGTGAGCGGGAAGTCGGAGGGCGTGTGTCCCCCGGCGCTGTCGTCGGCGGCGACGTGGGTGGCGAGGCCGGTCAGCTGGTCGAGCCAGGCCTTCCCGAGCGATTCCGCCTCGGCCTCGCCGAGCAGCCGTCCGGCCCAGGTCACGGTCAGGGTGAACTCGGGGCCGTCCTCGGCGTCCAGCACCACCGCGTCGATCTCGACGACGTGCCGCAGCGGCAGATCTTCTTCCGCCACCCCGCCGATGGTTCCCGCCAGCTGCCAAGGCTCCGCGTCACCGTCGGGCCGCGGTGAGAAGCGGCCGAGGTAGTTGAACCCGATCTCCGCCGTCGGCAGCGCCGCCAGTGCCTTCCCGGTCCCGGCGTCGAGATACCGCAGCATCCCGTAGCCGAGCCCGCCGTCGGGCACCGCCCGCACGTTCTCCTTGACCTGCTTCAGCAGGCGACCGGCCGCGGTGCCGCCCGCGATCGCGTCGGCCGGATCCGCCCCGGTGGTGTCCAACCGGACCGGATGGACATCGGTGAACCAGCCGAGCGTCCGCGAAAGGTCCATCTCGTCGAGGGGCTGACGGCCGTGGCCTTCGACGTCCACCACGACGGAGGTTCCGCCGCGCCACTGGACCACCGCGCCGGCCAGGGTGGCCAGCAGGACCTCGTGCACGCCGCAGTGGAAGGCCGAAGTGGCCTTCTCCGCGAGCACGCTCGCGCGGTCCCGCGGCAGGGTCCACGACCGGCGTCCCGAGGTCGCGATGGTGTCGAGCCGCGGGTCGAGCTCGCCCACCCGCGCCTGCGCGCCGTCGAGGATCCCGGTCCAGGTCTCCAGCTCTCTGGTCCGGATCGCCGCCTGATCGGCCAGCGTCCGCGCCCAGCGCCGGAACGAAACGGGCGGCGGGTCGAGCACGGGTTCCCGGCCCGCGGCCGCGGCTTCACAGGCCAGTTGCAGATCGGGCAGCAGGACACGCCACGACACGACGTCGACGGCGAGGTGATGCGCGGCCACCACGAGCCGTCCCACGCGGCCGGGTCCCGCGTCCACCCACACCGCCCGGAGCATCACGCCCGCGGCGGGGTCCAGCCGTCCGGCCGCTTCGTGGGCGCAGCGGTCCGCGACCTCGTCCAGGTCTCCGGCACCGGCTTCGACCCGCTCGACCAGCGTCGCCGCGTCGACCGTTCCCCGCTCGGCCACGACCAGCCGAGGCTCTCCCCCGGTCTCGACGACCCGGCTCCGCAGCAGGTCGTGGGCATCGATCAGCGCGCCCAAACCGGCCGTCAACGCCTCCAGCGACAGGTCACCGGGCGCTCCCGCGGTCACCCACTGCGCCAAGGCGCCCCGGGTCAGCGCGCCGGGATCGCGTTCGAGCAGAGCACGCACCACCGGCGTCCACGGGACTTCGCCGACACCGTCGTCGAGGACGGCGTCGATCTCACCGCCGCGCTCCGCGACCGCCGCGATGCCCGCGGGCGTCTTCTGCTCGAAGACCTGCTTCGCGCCGAAGACGAAGTCCTCGCGCCGGGCGCGGGCGGCCAACCGCATCGAGAGGATCGAGTCGCCGCCGAGCTCGAAGAAACTGTCATCGGCGCCGACGTGGTCCAGTCCGAGGATCTCGGCGAACAGGTCGCTCAGCACCCGCTCGGCCTCGGTGCGCGGCTCGCGACCGGCGGACTTCGCGGTGAATTCGGGAGCGGGCAAGGCCGCGCGGTCGATCTTCCCGTTGAGGGTCAACGGGAAGGTGTCCAGCACCAGCACCACCGCGGGCACCATGAACTCCGGCAGCCGCTCCGCGAGCGACGCGCGGACCTCGCCGGATTCCAGCGCCTGTCCCGATTCCGCGGTCACGTAGGCGATCAGCCGCTTCTCACCGGGGCGCTCTTCCCTCGCGACCACGACAGCCTGCGCGACGTCGGGCACCTCGGTCAGCACGGCCTCGATCTCGCCCGGCTCGACGCGGTAACCGCGGATCTTCACCTGGGAGTCGGCCCGTCCGGCGAACACCAGCTCGCCCTGCTCGGTCCAGCGGCCCAGGTCGCCGGTGCGGTACATCCTCTCGCCCGCCGCGAACGGGTTGGCGAGGAATCGCTGCGCCGTCGCTCCGGCGGCGCCCAGATAACCGTGCGCCAGACCGGCTCCGGCGAGGTACAGCTCACCGGTCACGTTCGGGGCCACCGGCTGAAGGAAAGCGTCGAGCACGTACGCCTGCCTGCCGGCCAGCGGTCCGCCGATCGGCAGGGTGCTCCCCGTTTCCGCCCCGGGTTCGAGGACGAGCCAGGTGGCGCACAAGGTGATCTCGGTGGGGCCGTAGAGCTGCCGGAACCGGACGTCCGGGCAGGCACGCCGCATCCGGGCGACGGAGGCGAGCGGCACCGCGTCCCCGCCGGTCAGGATCTCCCGCAAGCCGGTGAAGGACTCCGGTGCTTCCTCGGCCACCACGCGGAAGGTCCCGGCCGTCAGGTGGATGGTGGTCACGCCGCGTTCGATCGCTTCCCGCACCCGCTGCGCGTCGACCGCGCCCGGTTCCGCGACCAGCACGCGGGCCCCGCCCACCAGCGGCACCCAGATCTCGACCAGTGACGCGTCGAACGCGTGCGAAGCGTGCAGCAGCACACAATCGCCGGGGCCCTGCGACCAGCCGGGGTCGCCCGCCAGGGCCGCCACGCTGCCGTGCGGCACCGCGACCCCCTTGGGCACGCCGGTCGATCCCGACGTGTACATCACGTAGGCCACGTCATGTGCTCCGGCGGTGAAAACCGGTGCCTCGTAAGAGGTTCCCGCGATCTCCGGCGCGTCCACGACCACCGGCTCGACGCCGTCCGGAACCGCGCCGCGGCTCGCTCCCACGCAGAGCGCCACCGCCGCACCGGAATCGGCCAGCATCCGTTCGATCCGTTCCGCGGGGTAGTCCACGTTCACCGGGACCTGCGCGGCTCCCGCCTTCCAGACCGCGAGAAGCGCCACCAGCAGGTCCGCGCCGCGTTCCATCACCACGCCGACCCGGTCACCGCGCCGTACGCCGATCCCGGCGAGATACCCGGCCAGCCGGTCGGATTCCCGGTCGAGTCCGGCGTAGGACAGCGTGCGTTCCCCGTCGACGACCGCGACAGCGTCCGGCGACTTCCGCGCCTGTCGCCGGAACAGCTCCGGCACGGTCGTCCCGCTCACCGCTTCACCGGTCGAGTTCCAGAGCTCCACGACCGACGCGCGCGCCGGTTCGCTCGTGACGGCCAGCGTGCCGACGGGACGCGAAGCCTCCGACACCACCAGTTCCAGGACACGCACGACCTGCCTGGCGATCTCGGCGGCCGTTTCCCCGCCGATCCGGTCGGGCCGGTAGGCCACGCGGATCTGCAGGGTCTTCCCCGGCGAAACGCTCATGGCCAGCGGATAGCTGGTGCCGGTCCGGGTGCGGACCGAGCTGATCGCGACACCGCCGTCGTCGCCGAGACCGGCGGCGTCGTGCGGGTAGTTCTCGATCATCACGATGGTGTCGAAGACCGCGCCCGCGCCTGCCGCCTTCTGGACCTGCGAAAGCCCCAAGTACTGGTGTTCCGTCAACGCGGACTGGCGTGCCTGGAGGTCCTGGAGCAGGTCCAGCACCGGCTGGCCGCCGTCGAGGCGGACCCGGACCGGGATGGTGTTGATGAACATCCCCACCATCTGCTCGACGTCCGGCACCTCGGCGGGCCGCCCCGACGTCACCGTCCCGAACACCACGTCCGTCCGGCCCGCCAGCCGCGCCAGCACCAGCGCCCAGGCACCCTGCACGATCGTGCTCAGCGTCAGGCCGTGGCCGCGGGCGAAACCGGTGAGGTTCCGCGTCGCCTCCTCGGGCAGCCATTCGGCGTGCTCACCCGGTACCACCATCGCCTTGTCGGCATCGGCGTCGACGACGGTCGGTTCGTCCGACCCGGCGAGTTCGGCTCGCCACGCTTCCCGCGTCGCCTGCTCGTCCTGGCGGCTCAACCACGCCAGGTAGTCCCGATAGGACGGTGACCTCGACGGGCCCTGTCCACCGGCATAGGCGATCGAGACCTCGCCAAGGACGAGCGGTGTCGACCAGCCGTCCAGGAGAACGTGGTGCGACGTCAGGACGAGCCGGTGCGTGTTCGCGCCGAGCCGGATCAGCAGCAGCCGGAGCAGCGGCGCCTCGGTCACGTCGAACCGCTTCGCCTGGTCCTCCGCGAGCAGCCGTTCGATCTCCTCGGCCGCCGCGGCCTCATCGAGCCGCGACAGATCCGCTACGCGCCAAGGGATCTCGACCTCGGCCGCGACGACCTGCACCGTTTCGCCGGAGCCCAGCTGGTGGAAGCTCGTCCGCAGCGAGTCGTGCCGCGCGACCACCTGGTTCCACGCGGCGCGCAGCCGCTCCGCGTCGAGCGGTCCGTCGAGGTCCAGGATCCGCTGGCTCTGATAGACGTCGACGTCGTCCTCGGCGACCGCCCGTTCGAAGAGCATTCCTTCCTGGAGCGGCGAAAGCGGCCAGATGTCCGTCAGCCCCGGCGTCGCGGCTTCCAGCTCCGCCACGTCGCGCTGCGCGAGTGCGACGAGGCCGAAGTCGGACGGGGTGTACCCGCCCGCACGGGGATCTTCGGCGAGGGCCGCGAGACCGGTCAGCATCTCCAGCCAGGCCTCACCGAGGCGCTCGACCGTCGCGGGGTCGAGGTCCTGTCCGTCGATGGCGAGCGCGAGCCGGGGCCCTTCCGGCGTGTCCTGGACTTCCGCGCCGACCTCCACGGGGTGGGCGAGGATCATGTCCGGGCCGCCACCGAGCGGCCCTTCGCCCGCCTGCTGCCATGCCCTGTCCTTGACGGAAAGGCCTGTCCGGCCCAAGTAGTTGAAGCCGATCGGCGCGGACGGCAGCTCGGCCAGCCTCGCCCCGGTGTCGGGGTTGAGGTAGCGCAGCAGCCCGTAGCCGAGTCCGTCCCCGGGGACGGCGCGGATCTGTTCCTTCGCGGCCTTCAGCAATCGCCCGGCCGCCGCGTCACCCGCCGCCACGGCGTCGAGATCGACCTCGGCGAGGTCGAAGCGGACCGGGTGAACGCTGGTGAACCAGCCCACGGTGCGCAACAGGTCTTCGCCGTCGGCGGCTTCGCGGCCGTGACCTTCGACGTCCACGAGCAGCCCAGTGTCAGTACCCCGCACCCGCGCCACCGCACCCGCGAGGCCCGCCAGCAGGACGTCCTGGATCCCGCAGTGGAAGGCGCCCGGCAACCGGGCCAGCAACCCGCTCGCCGCGGTGCCGGACACCGTCGAAGACCACGAGTGCGACTTCCCGGTGCCCTGCTCGAATCCCGTGTCCGCGCCGTCCAGGAGGGCGGCCCACCGATCGGTTTCGGCCACGGTGCGCTCGCTGAGCGCCTGCTCCGCCAGCCGCCGCGCCCACTGCCGGTACGACGTCGTCGCGGCGTCGAGGACGGGAGTCCCGCCCGAGCTCGCTTCGTCGTAGGCCGTGCGCAGATCCGGCAGCAGGATTCCCCACGAGACCGCGTCGACCGCCAGGTGATGCGCCACCAGCGCCAACCGGCCCGGCTCGGCGTTCCCCGCGTCGACCCAGACGGCCCGCACCATGATCCCCGCCGCCGGGTCCAGCGTGCCCGTCGCCGTCCTGACCGCGCGTTCGGCGATCTCGTCGAGGTTCCCCGGCCCGGCCTCGACCCGCGTCACCAGGCCGGCCGCGTCCACCGCGCCCCGCTCGGGCACCAGCAGCCGTCCGCCGGACTCCACCCGCGCCCGCAGGACGTCGTGCGCGTCCAGCACCGCTCGCAGGGCCGTGCCCAGTGTGTCCTGGTCGAAGCCCGCCGGGGTGACGACCACCCGCGCCTGCGCGAAACCGGGGCGCACCGCGTTCTCACCGAGGGCCAGCATCACCGGCGTCATCGGGATCTCGCCGACGCCACTGTCCACTGTGGATGCTTGGGCGGGCTGTGCTTCCGCGGCCAGCGCCGCCAGCCTGCCGGGGGTCCGGTGCTCGAACACCAGCCGCGGCGTCAGGGAGATTCCCTCACGACGTGCACGGGCGGCCACCTGCATCGACGAGATCGAGTCGCCGCCCAGCTCGAAGAAGCTGTCCTCGACCCCGACCCGGTCCAGCCCGAGCACCTCGGCGAACACTCCACAAAGGACTCGCTCGTCCTCGGTCTCCGGTTCCCGGCCCGCCGACTTCGACGAGAAGTCCGGTTCGGGCAGCGCCTGGCGGTCCACCTTCCCGTTGACCGTCAGCGGCAACTCGTCCAGCACCAGCATCGCGGCCGGGATCATGAACTCGGGCAGCGTTTCGGCGAGCTGTCCGCGCAGCACCGCCGGGTCGAGGGCCTGTCCCGCTTCGGCGACCGCGTAGCCGATCAACTGTTCGTCACGGGCGATCACGACGGCCTGACCGACCCCGGGCAGCCGGGCGAGGGCCACCTCGATCTCGCCGGGTTCCACCCGGTACCCGCGGATCTTCACCTGGTCGTCGGCCCGCCCGGCGAACGCCAGCGTGCCCTGCTCCGTCCAGTACGCCAGGTCCCCGGTCCGGTACATCCTCTCGCCGGGCAGATGCGGGTCCGCGACGAACCGCTCGGCCGTCAACGCCGAACGCCCCAGATAGCCTTGCGCCACACCGGCTCCGGCGACGTAGAGCTCACCGGGCAGCCCCGGCGGCACCGGTCGAAGGAACGCGTCGAGGACGTGGACGCACCGTCCCGCGAGCGGACGGCCGATCGGCAGTACCGATCCCGTCTCGTCGCCGGGTTCGAGCAGCCACCACGTCGCGCACAGCGTGGCCTCGGTCGGCCCGTAGAGATGCCGCACCCGGACGTCCGGGCAGGTCCGCCGCACGCGCTCCACCGCCGCGAGCGGCACCGCGTCACCACCGGTCAGCACCTCGCGCAGCCCGGCGACCGATTCCGGCGACTCCTCGGCCAGCACCCGGAAACTGCCGGCGGTCAGGTGCGCGGCCGTGACCCCGGCCGCCACGTAACCGGCCAGCGCTTCGCCGTCGACAGCGCCCGATCCGGCGAGCACCACCCGGGCGCCCGAAAGCAGCGGCACCCACAGTTCGAACAGGGAGATGTCGAACGCGTGCGAGGCGTGCATCAGCACCGCGTCGCCGGGACCCACGCCCCAGCCCGGCTCACCGACCAGTGCCGCGACGTTGCCGTGCGACACCGCGACGCCCTTCGGCATCCCCGTCGAGCCCGACGTGTACATCACGTAGGCGACGTCATCGGCGGTCGCACCGGTCGACAGGCGGGCGTATTCCGCCACGGCCCGCCGGGTTTCCGGCTCGTCGAGGACGATCGGCTCGAGCCCGCCGTCCAGCACCGAGTCCCGGTGCGCCTCCGTGCACACCACCGCCGACGGCTCCGCGTCCGCCAGCATGAACTTCACGCGTTCCGCCGGATAGGCGGGATCGACCGGGATGTAGGCCGCTCCCGCCTTCCACACCGCGAGCAGGGTCGCGATCAGCTCGGGCGACCGGTCCATCACCACGGCGACCCGGTCCCCGCGCCGGACTCCCTTGCCGCTCAGGTACCCGGCGAGCCGCTCCGCGCGCTCGGCCAGTTCCCCGTACGACAGCGTCCGGTCACCCTCGACGACGGCCGTCGCTTCGGGACGACGCTCGACCTGGGTGCCGAAGAGTTCCAGCGCCAGCCGGTCCGGCTTCGCACCGGATGCCTCTCCCCAGCGGCCGACCACCTCGCGTTCGGCCGGGTTCGTCACCTCGACGTCGGCCACCGTGAGGTCGCCCGCCCGCGTCAGCTGACGCAGCACCCCCGTGAACCGCTCGACGATGGCGAGCGCGGCGTCCTGATCGAAGAGATCCGTCAGATAGTCGAGTTTGACGAGCATCGACTCGCCGGGGACGGCGACCAGCGTCAGCGGATAGTGCGCGGCTTCCTGGCCCTGGTTCACGCGGATGGCGAAGGCTTCGGGAGAATCCGAGACGCCGAGCTCGCGCGGGAAGTTCTCGAAGACGATCATGGTGTCGAAGACCGCGCCGGGCCCGGCCGCCTGCTGGATGTCCGCCAGCCCCACGAACTGGTCGGGGATCAGCGCGGACTGCCGTCGCTGCAGCTGGGCCAGCAGATCGACGACCGGCGCCGAACCGCGCAGCCGCACCCGTACCGGAACGGTGTTGAGGAACAGCCCCACCATTCCTTCCACACCAGGGAGATCCGGCGGGCGGGCCGAGACGACCGCGCCGAACACGACGTCCGTCCGGCCTGCCAGCTGCGCCAGCACCAGTGCCCACGCACCCTGCACCACCGTGTTCAGCGTCAGCCCGTTCCCGCGGGCCAGCTCCTCCAGCGAGCGGGTGAGACCTTCCGGCAGCTCGACCGTGACGCTCTCGGGGATTCCGGGCGCTCGTCCCGGATCCGCGGGCGCCACCAGCGTCTGCTCTTCGACGTCGCCCAGTTCCGCCGCCCAGGCCGAAAGCGCCCTGGCCTTGTCCTGACGGCCGAGCCAAGCGAGGTATTCCCGGTACGACGTCACTTCCGGCAGTTCCAGCGGACCGCCGTCGGCCGCGTACAGCGCCGCCAGCTCGTCGAACACGATGGGGAGCGACCAGGCGTCCATGATCGCGTGATGGCAGGTCACCACCAGGCGGTGACTGTCGTCGCCGAGACGGATCAAAGTGAGACGCAGCAACGGCGCCGTCGCGAGATCGAAGCGCTTCGTCCGGTCCTCTTCGGCCAGCACCCGCACGGCCTCGCCGGAGGCATCAGGGTCGTCGAGGTGCGAGAGGTCGACCTCGCGCCACGGCAGTTCCGCCTGCCTGGCGATGATCTGCACCGTCTCGCCCGATTTGCGCTGCCGGAAACAAGCCCGGAGCGAGGCGTGCCTCGCGAGCAACGCCTCCCAGGCCGCGCGCAGCCTGGCCGCGTCCACCGGTCCGTCCAGCTCCAGGATCCAATGTCCAATGTAGACGTCGAGCCCTTCACCGTCGTAGACCGCGTGGAAGACCAGCCCTGCCTGCAACGGCGACAGCGGCCAGATGTCCTCGATCCGCGACTGAGCCATCAATTTCTCCCTCGATCAGCGAAGGGGCTTGAAGTTCGTCGTCGAACCAAGCCTCGAATTCCTCGATCCCGTCCCGGTCCAAGTCGAGGAGCCGACGTCGAATGCGGCATGTCCCCCCACAGAATCGTCGCCCGAAGGGACGACCCGGACAACATGTCCAACGGGCCAGGGAGAAAATGTCGAGTGGCGTGGTGGGTCACCGTGGTCGTGAGTGGCGTTTCGGGTTAGAACCCGAAACGCCACTCACGACCACCTGGACCGACACCTCACCGCCGCACCGATGTCGCGAAAGCCACTTTCGCGACGTCTGATGTCCCGAAAGTGGCTTTCGCGACACGGCCGCTCGGTATCGGACGCGGCGAAGGACACCTTTGACTTACCCCTCAATGGAACCCGCGCCACTCACGACCGACTCGGTACCGCCGAACTTGCCCACCGGCAGTACATGAAGGCCCCCTTCCTTGCGCTAGACGCAAGGAAGGGGGCCTTCATGTACTACTCATGCGGACGCGCTGACGCGAAAGTCCGCTATACGGCGTCGAACTCCGCCTCGAATTCGTCGATCTCGCCCTTGTCCATGTCCACGAGTTCGAAATCGGCGGCGGGCTTCCCCTCGTCGGGGGAATCGGCCGGTTCCTCTCCCAGTTCGACGAACGACGCGAGTCCCGCCGGTGTCCGGTACTCGAACACTTCCCGCGCGCCGAAGGTCATCCCGTCCCGGCGCGCCCGCGCCGCCAATTGCATCGAGATGATCGAATCCCCGCCCAGCTCGAAGAAACTGTCGTCCGCGCCGACGCGGTCCAGACCGAGCAACTCGGCGAACAGCTCGCACAACAGCCGCTCGATCTCCGTGACGGGATCCCGTCCGGCGGCCCGCCCGCTGAAATCGGGCTCCGGCAACGCCTTCCGGTCGACCTTTCCGTTCCCGTTCACCGGCAGCGCGGCCACCGCCATCACCACCGCGGGCACCATGTACTCCGGCAGCAGTCCGGCGAGCCGCTCGCGCAGCCGCACCGGATCGGCCCCGGAACCGGAGACGACGTAGCCGATCAGACGTCCGTCGCGGACCGCCACCACCGCCTGGTCGACGCACGGCTGGTCCGCCAGCACCGCCTCGATCTCACCCGGCTCCACGCGGAAACCGCGGATCTTGACCTGGGTGTCGGCCCGGCCGGCGAAGACCAGCTCGCCCTCGTCGTTCCAGTACGCCAGGTCCCCGGTCCGGTACATCCGCTCGCCGGGCGTAAAGGGATCCGCGACGAACCGTTCCGCCGTCAGCGCGGTCCGGCCGAGATAGCCGTGCGACACCCCGGCGCCCGCGATGTACAGATCTCCCGCGACGCCCGGCGGCAGCGGGCGCAGGAAGACGTCCAGCACGTACAAGCGCCGTCCCGGATGCGGTTTGCCGATCGGCAGCGTCGACCCCAGCTCGTCACCGGGCCGGATCACCTTCCACGACGCGCAGAACGTGGTCTCCGTCGGGCCGTACGTGTGCAGGACCCGCAATTCGGGGCACGCCTGCCGCACCCGCTCCACGGCGCCGAGCGGCACCACGTCCCCGCCCGTCTGGAAGTAGCGCAGCCCCGCGAAGGACTCCGGCGCTTCCTGGACCAGCGCGCGGAATTGCCCGGCGGTGAAGTTCACCGAGGTGAGACCGTCCGCCACGTGGGCGGCGAGCCGCTGCGCGTCGATCACGCCCGGGTCGGCGAGGATCACCCGCGCACCCGCCACGAGCGGCACCCACACCTCGTACAGCGCCGGGTCGAACGTGTGCGGCGCGTGCATCAGCACCGCGTCGCCGGGGTGCAGGTCCCACACCGCGTAGCCCACCAGCGCCGCCACGCCGCCGTGCGAGACGGCGACACCCTTCGGCGTCCCGGTCGAGCCGGACGTGTACATCACGTATGCCAGATCGTCCTTGCCGACCGGGACCAGGGAAACCTCACCCTCGACGGGTTCGTCCACGACGAGTTGCGCGTACCCGGCCGGCATCGCGCTCGCGGCCTCCGCCCGGCAGACCACCGCCGTGACCGCGGAGTCGGCCAGCATGAACGCCACCCGATCCGCCGGATAGTCCGGGTCGACCGGGACGAACGCCGCTCCCGCCTTCCAGACCGCGAGCCAGGCGGCCAGCAGTTCCACCGACCGCTCCAGCACCACCGCGACCCGGTCGCCCCGGCGTACACCCCGGTCGATCAGGACCGTCGCGAGCCTGCCGGACCACTCGTCCAGTTCCTCGAACGACCAGGTCTGGTCCCCAGCCTGCACCGCCGTCGCGTGCGGGGCCTTCTCCACCTGACGGCGGAACAACTCCACCGCCGACGCCGCGTCCACCGTGTCGTCCGTCCGGTTCCACCGTTCGACCACCAGCTCACGCCCGGCGTCACCCAGCACGTCGAGGCGGCCGACCGCAGTCCTCGGGTCCGCGATCACGCGCTCCAGCACCAGGGTGAGCCCGTCGAGCGCCGCCTTGGCGACGGAGTCGCCCACGACGTCCGCGTGGTACTGCAGTTCGATTTCGAGGCTCTCGCCCGGCATGACACCCAGCGTGATCGCGTACGGCGTCGCCTGGTTGAAGTCCCTCAGGGTCAGGCTGAGACCGGACGGGGAAGCCGACTTCGCCGCCGGGTCGGCGTAGTTCTCGAACACGACGATCGTGTCGAAACTCGCCTCCCCCAGCTTCTGGATCTCCGGCAGCCCGAGATGGTGATGAGCCATCATCGAGGACTGCCGCCCCTGAAGTTCCGTCAGCAGCTCGAGAACGGTCTGCTCGCCGTCCAACCGCACTCGCACCGGCACGGTGTTGATGAACAGCCCCACGGTCTGCTCCGCGCCGGGCAACTCGGCCGGACGCCCCGAGACCACCGCGCCGAACACCACGTCACGACGGCGGGCCAGCCGGGCCAGCACCAGCGACCACGCGCCCTGCACCAACGTGTTCAGCGTCAGCCCGTGCCTTCGGGCGAACTCGGCCAGCGCGGTGGTGAACTCCGGCGAATGGCGGATCACCTCGCCGGACGGCAGCCCCGGCGCCCTTCCCGGGGTCTCCGGGAGCCCGAGCGCCGATCCGTCGGCGCCGTCCAACTCTTCGCGCCAGGCGGCCTTGGCGGCTTCCTTGTCCTGCTTTCCCAGCCAGGCCAGGTAGTTCCCGTAGGAGCCCGCCGGCCGCAGGGTGGCGGACACTCCGCCGGCCGCGTAGATCTCGAGGAGGTCCGCCTCCATGACCGCCCGCGACCATCCGTCGATGAGCAGGTGATGGCTGGTGGTCACGAGGCAGTGCTTGTCCGGGCCGAGCCGGATCAGCATGAGCCGCAGCAGGGGAGGCCGCGTGAGGTCGAACTTCGCGGCGCGCTCCTTCTCCGCGATCACGGTCGCCTCGGCCAGCGCGTCCTCTTCGGACAGGTCGGACAGATCGCGTTCGGCCCAGGGAAGCTTCACCGTCCTGGGAATCAGCTGGATCGTCTCGCCGGACTTCCTCCGGTGAAAGCTCGCCCGAAGCGCCGCGTGCCGGTCGAGGACGGTCTCCCAGGACTTCCGGAACCGCTCCGTGTCCAAGGGGCCGTCGATGATCTGCGACTGCTGGATGAGGTGGAGATCGGGCGCCTCGTCGTCCAAGGAGGCGTGATAGAGCATTCCCGCCTGCATCGGGGACAGCGGCCAGACTTCCGTCAGTGCCGATCCAGAGGAGTTGGTCGAAGTGTTCACGATGCCCGGCCTTCGCTGAGTTCCGCTGCTAGTGCTTCGAAGCCCTCGATCTCGTCCTGATCCAGTTCGAGCAGGCCGAAATCGGACGCGGTGTGCCCGCCCGCGGCGGGATCATCCGCTTGAGAGGCCAGCCCGGACAACACGGCCAGCAATTCCTGGACCAGTCGTTCGATCGCGGCCTCGTCGAACGAGTCGTCCGACCATTCCAGCATGAGTATCAATTCCGGACCGTCCGGCAGATCCTGGACGATCGCGTTGACGTCCAGGCCGTGCGGCAGCCGCGTGCCCGGGTCCATCGAACCGCCGATCTCGCCCGCCTGCTGCCACGCCCGCACGTCGCTCTCGTCACCGGCGACGAACCGGCCGAGGTAGTTGAACCCGATCCGCGCCGACGGCGAGGCCGCCAGCACCGGTTCCGTTTCCCGGTTGAGGTACCGCAACAGTCCATAGCCGAGGCCGTCACCGGGCACCGCCCGCGACTGTTCCTTGACCACCTTCAGCAACGTCCCGGCCGCCGCGTCGCCGGCCAGCACCCCGTCGAGGTCGATCCCGGCCACCTCCAGCCGGACCGGATGCGAACTGGTGAACCAGCCCACCGTCCTGGACAGGTCCATTCCCTCGACGGGATGGCGGCCATGGCCTTCCACGTCCACCAGCACGGTGTCCGCGGCACGCCACCGGGCCACCGCTCCCGCCAGTCCGGCCAGCAGGACCTCGTGCACCCCGCAGTGGAACACCACCGGAGCCCGCCCCACCAGAACCGAGGTCTCGTTCGACGGAACCACCCAGGACCGGGAACGCACCGACCCCGCCGGAGCCCGCTCCGGCTGCCGCTCTTGTCCCAGAATCGCTTGCCACACAGGCAGTTCCGCGACCCGCTCGGCGGAGACGGCCCACTCCTCCAGCAGGCCCGCCCACCGGCGGAACGACACTCCCACCGGTTCGAGCGACGGCTTCCGCCCCGCGGCCACGGCCTCGCACGCCGCTCGGAGGTCCGACGCCAGAACGCGCCACGAGACCCCGTCGACCACGAGGTGATGCGCCGCCACGACCAGCCGTCCCACGCGCTCCGGCCCGGCGTCCAACCACACCGCCTGGACCATCACCCCCGCGAAGGGATCCAGCCTGCCGACAGCTTCGCGTGCCGCGTCCGCCGCGGCCTCGTCCAGCGAGCCGCCCTCGGCCGCCACCCGCGTGACCACCCCGGCCGCGACCACCGAGCCGCGCTCACCGACCACCAGACGCCGGCTGTCGACGACCCGCGCCCGCAGCATGTCGTGGGTGTCCAGCACCGCCGCCAGCCCCGCGGCCAGCGTCTCTTCCGTGAGATCCGCGGGCGCGCCCAGCACGACCCACTGCGCGAACTTCGCTCCCGCGACCCCGTCCCCGAACAACCGCATCACCGGCGTCAGCACGACCTCGCCTGTGCCGTCCTCGATCGCGGGACGATCCTCTTGCGGTACAGGCGTTTCCGCCACCAGCTGCGCGAGCCGCTCGGGGGTCCGGTGCTCGAACACCTGCCGCGGGGTCAGCGAGATCCCGTCGCGACGCGCGCGGGAAGCGACCTGCATGGACGAAATCGAGTCGCCGCCCAGCTCGAAGAAGCTGTCCTCGACCCCGACCCGGTCCAGCCCGAGCACCTCGGCGAACACTCCACACAGGACTCGTTCGGTCTCGGTCGACGGCTCTCTGCCGACCGTCTTCGAGGAGAAGTCCGGTTCGGGCAACGCCTTCCGGTCGATCTTCCCGTGCGGCGTCAGCGGCAGGACGTCCAGCGCCATCACCGCCGCGGGCACCATGTACGCGGGCATCCGGGCCGCGAGTTCCTTCCGCAGCGCCTCCGGATCGACGTCACCCGGCGAAACGTAGGCCACCAAACGGCCTTCGCGGACGGTCACCGTGGCCTGGGTGACCTCGGGACGGTTGGACAGGGCGAACTCGATCTCGCGGGGTTCGACCCGGAACCCGCGGATCTTGACCTGGTCGTCGGCCCGTCCGGCGGAGACCAGCTCGCCGTCGTCGGTCCAGTACGCCAGATCGCCCGTCCGGTACATCCGCTCGCCCGGGACGAAGGGATCGGCGACGAACCGCTCGGACGTCAGCGCCGAACGGCCGAGATACCCGCGCGCCACTCCGATCCCGGCTAGGTACAGCTCACCCGTGATCCCGTGCGGCAACGGCCGCAGGAACGCGTCCAGCAGATAACCGCGGACCCCGGCGATCGGTCCCCCGAACGGGATCACCTCCCCGCCCGGCGCCAGCGGGAAGCTCACCGTCGCGCAGATCGTGGTCTCGGTCGGCCCGTAGGCGTTGATCATCCGGCGACCCGCCGACAGGCGGTCCACCAGTCCCGGCGGGCAGAGTTCGCCCGCAGCGGTCACCGTCTCCAGCCGGTCCGGCACCGCGTCCACGGTGGCCAGCACCGACGGCGGGGCCTTCACATGCGTGATGTCCCACCGTTCCAGCGTGTCGGTCAGCGAAGCGTGCGGCGGCAGGTCCTCGTCCGGCGGCATCACCAGCGTCGCGCCCGAAAGCAGCGCCATCATCACCTCGGACACGATGGTGTCGAAGCCGAGCGCCGCGAACTGCAGGACCCGGGAAGACTGCGTCACGGCGAGCCGTTCGATATGCGCCAGCGCCAGATTGCCCAAGCCCGAGTACGTGACGACGACGCCCTTCGGCGTTCCCGTCGACCCCGACGTGTAGATCACGTAGGCCGCGTCACGCATCCCCACGCGCGGCAGCACCGCGTCCGGGGCCCCGGCCGGATCCAGTTCGTCGAGCACCACGATCCGGTCCGAGAACTCCTCCGGCACCGCGTCGCGGGTCTTTCCCTGGCACACCACCAGCATCGGATCGGCGCTGCCGAAGATCAGCTTCACGCGCTCGGCCGGATACGCGGGATCCACCGGGACGAACACGCCGCCCGCCAGCGAAACCCCCAGCATCCCGATCAGCCACCACGAGGACCGGCCCACCACCAGCCCGACGCGACGCTCCCGCTCGACCCCGCGAGCCCGCAGGAAGGCCCCGAACTTCTCCGCCCGGTCCCACAATTCCGCGTACGTCAGGTCACCGGCGCCGTCCGCGACCGCCACCGCGTCCGGCCGCTCCGCCGCCATCCGCCCGATCAACGACGGCAGCGGTTCCCCCGCCACCAGCGCGGGCTTCCAGGGAGGCAACGGGATCTCGCCCATGTCGGCCCGGCCGACCAGCCCGGACGGAGCGTCGGCCACCGAGCCGAGGGCACCGACGAACCAGTCCAGCAGCGCATCGGCGACGGCCTCGTCGATCTGCCCGCGCCAGTAGGCGAGCTGGATCCTGAACCGCTCTCCCGGGATGACCCCGACGGTCACCGGGTAGTGCGTTCCCTCGACAGTGCCCAGATACGTGAACTGGTCGGCGAAGTCCCGCGGGTAGTTCTCGAACACCAGCAGCGTGTCGAACATCGCGCCGGGTCCGGCCGTCTTCTGGATCTCCGTCAGCCCCAAGTGCTGATGCGGCATCAAGGCCACCTGACGGCGCTGCAGCTCGGTGAGCAGGTCCACCACCGGCTGCCCGCCGTCGAGCGACACGCGAACCGGGATCGTGTTCATCATGAGCCCCGGCATCGACTCCACACCCGGGAGTTCCGCGGGACGGCAGGCGACCGTGGTGCCGAACACCACGTCGGTCCGCCGCGCGAGCCGCGCCAGCACGAGCGCCCACGCGCCCTGCACCACCGTGTTCAGCGTCAGCCCGTGATCGCGGGCGAACCCGGTCAGCCGGGTGTGCAGCTCCGGCGAAAGCTGGGTGACGCGGTAGTCGTAGCCCGTCCCGGTGTCCGACTTGGCGACCAGCGCGGGCACGTCGATGTCCGACAGTTCCGCCTGCCAGGCCGCGCGCGCCGCTTCCTTGTCCTGCCGGTCGAGCCAGGCCAGGTAGTCCCGGTAGGACGCCGCCCCCGTCCGGTCCGGGAAGTGTCCTCCCGAGGCATATGCCTCGGAGACTTCGTTGAGGATGACCGCCACCGACCAGCCGTCGGTCAGGATGTGGTGATTGACCACCAGCAGGCAGTGCCGGTCCTGCGCGACCCGGATCAGCACCAGCCGGAACAGCGGCGCCTTGGCGAGGTCGAACCGCTCGCGCTGCTCTTCCGCGGACAGGGCCTTGACGGCCTCGTCGAGGTCGGTCGCGTCCGTGAGATCGACTTCGCGCCACGGCAGGACGATGTGGCCGGCGACGGCCTGCACCGCCTTGCCCGACGCGAGCCGGTGGAAAGTCAGCCGGAGTTCGTCGTGCCGCGCGAAAACCGACTCCCACACGGCCCGCAGCCGGACGACGTCCAGCGGTCCGGTCAGCTCGACGATCCACTGCGTCTGGTAGATGTCGGGACCCTGGTCGTCGAGGGTCGTCTGGAACAGCAGCCCCGCCTGGAGCGGCGCCAGCGGCCAGACCTCCACGGCGTCCGGGACGGCGATCGCCAGTTCCGCCGCGTCCTCCGCGGTCAAGTCGATCAGGGGACCGTCGGCGAGTTCTTCGGCCGGGACGGCACGCGCCACGGCGGCCAGCCGTGCGGGGGTCTGCTCGCCGAAGATGTCCGACGGCGTCACCAGCAGGCCCGCCTTGGCCGCCCGGGCCGCCACGCGCACCGCGAGGATCGAATCCCCGCCCAGCTCGAAGAAGCCGTCGTCGACACCTGCCCGGTCCATACCGAGAACTTCGGCGAACAGTCCACAAAGGACGCGTTCGGTCTCGGTGGCCGGTTCGCGGCCGCCCGCCGTCGCCGTGAAATCGGGCGCGGGCAACGCCGCCCGGTCCACCTTGCCGTTGCCGGTCAGCGGCAGCGTGTCCAGCGTGATCACGACGGCCGGGACCATGTACTCGGGCAGTACGGCCTCGAGACGTTCGCGCAGAAGAGCGGGAGCCACGTCCGAAACCGCGTAACCGATGAGCCGCCCGTCGATCGCCACCACCACGGCCTCGTGGACGTCCGCCTGGGCGGTCAGCGCGGCTTCGATCTCACCGGGCTCGATCCGGAATCCGCGGATCTTCACCTGGTCGTCGACCCGGCCCGCGAACAGCAGCTCGCCGTCGGTCGTCCACTGGGCGAGGTCCCCGGTCCGGTACATCCTCTTGCCCGGCGAGAACGGATCCGCCACGAACCGCTCCGCCGTCAGCCCCGTCCGGTCGAGGTAGCCGTCGGCGAGACCGTCGCCGGAGAGGTACAGATCGCCGATCATCTCCGGCTCCACCGGGCGCAGCGACGCGTCGAGCACGTGCGCCTTCCGGCCGGGGAGAGGATGACCGATCGGCAGCACCGAGCCCAGCGCGTCCCCCGGTTCGAGCACGTGCCACGTGGCGCACAGCGTCGTTTCCGTCGGGCCGTAGAGGTGCCGGATCCGCGCTTCCGGCGCGGCGTCGCGCACCCGCTCCACCGCGTGCGCGGGCACCAGGTCGCCGCCGGTCAGGATCTCGACGAGTCCCGCGAACGATTCCGGCGATTCCTCGGCCACCGCGCGGAAACTGCCCGCGGTCAGATGCGCCCTCGTCACCCCGGCCGCGATCGCTTCCCGCAGGCGCCGGGCGTCCACCGGCCCCGGCTCGGCGATCACCACCCGGGCACCCGAAACCAGCGGCACCCAGATCTCGCACAGGGACGCGTCGAAGGAATGCGGCGCGTGCATGAGGACCGCGTCGCCGGGTTCCATCGCCCAGCCGGGATTCCCCACCAGTTCCGCCACGCTCCGGTGCGGGACGGCCACGCCCTTCGGGGTGCCCGTCGAGCCGGACGTGTACATCACGTACGCCAGATCTTCCGGGCGCGCCGTGACAGCGGGGGGCTCGTCGCCCGGTTCCTCGTCCGCGACGACGATCGACTCGATCCCCTCGGGGACCGCGTCTCGCGTCGCGGCCGAACACACCATCAGGGAGACGTCCGAGTCCGCCACCATGAAGGCGACCCGCGGCGCGGGATAGGCGGCATCCACCGGAACGTACGCCGCTCCCGCCTTCCAGACGGCCAGCAGCGCCACCAGCAGGTCCGCCGACCGGTCCAGCATGACCGCGACCCGGGCGCCACGGCGGACGCCCCGGCCGGTCAACCGGCCGGCCAGCCTGCCCGCGAGTTCGTCGAGTTCCCGGTACGTCAGAACCCGTTCCCCGTCGGACACGGCCACCGCGCCGGGTGTCCGGCCCGCTCGCCGGGCGAAAAGATCCAACACCGTCGGACTGGCCTGCGCTGCGGAACTCATCGTCAACCTCCGTAGACCACGGTGTCCACCGGCTCGGGCTCGAACTCTTCTTCTTCGGGTTCCGGCTTGGGCGCGTTGTTCTCCGGCCGGGCGAACTGCGTGTGATAGAGCTCCGAATAGAGACCGCCCGCGGCCAGCAACTCGTCGTGCGTCCCGCGTTCGCGGACCCCTCCGCCGTCGATCACGAGGATCTGGTCGGCTTCGCGGATCGTGGAGAGCCGGTGGGCGATGACCAGCGAAGTCCGGCTTCGCAGAGCGGTCTTGAGTGCCCGCTGGACCGCGGCCTCCGACTCGGAGTCCAGATGCGCCGTCGCTTCGTCGAGCACGACGACCGTGGGCGCCTTCAGCAGCAGCCGCGCGATGGCCAGCCGTTGCTTCTCGCCACCCGACATGCGGTAGCCGCGATCACCCGTGACGGTCTCGAACCCGCGCGGGAGGGACTCGATCAGATCCCAGATCTGGGCGCCCTTGCAAGCCTCGATCAGCTCTTCCTCGGTGGCCGTCGGGCGGGCGTAGAGCAGGTTCTCCCGGATCGTGTCGTGGAAGAGGTACGCGTCCTGGCTGACCACGCCGACCGTGCCGCGGATCGAGTCGAAGCTGAGGTCCCGCAGGTCCTTCCCGTCGAGGCGGACGGCTCCCGAATTCGGGTCGTACAGCCGCGAGACCAGGTGCGTGATGGTGCTCTTCCCCGCCCCGGACGGGCCGACGAGCGCGGTGAGGGTTCCGGCCTGCGCGTGGAAACTGATGCCGCGCAGGACATCCGCCGCCACTTCGCCCTGTTCCCGCTTGGTCCGCAGGTGTTCGAGCGAGGCCAGCGAGACCTCGTCCGCGGTGGGGTACCGGAACACGACGTCGTCGAACTCGATGTCCGGCGCCTCGTCCTTCTTGAGCGCGACGGCGTCGGGGCGTTCCTGGATCAGCGGCTTCAGATCGAGCAGCTCGAAGATCCGGGAGAAGCTCACCACGACGGTCTGCGCGGTCTCCTGCAGCCCGGACAGCTGGGTGATCGGCCCGAACAGCCGCCCGAGCAGGGTGGCGATGGCGATGAGCGTGCCGAGCTGGAACGCCCCTTCGATCACGAGCCCGCCGCCGACGCCGTAGACGACCGCCGTGGCGACCGACGCCATCAGCGCCATCATGGCGAAGGACATCCGGGCCCAGATGGAAATGCTCACGCCGATCTTGCGGATCTTCCCGGCGCGGACGCGGTAGTCGGCCATCTCCTCGTCCGGGCGGCCGAAGAGCTTCGAGAGCATCGCGCCCTGGACGTTGAACCGCTCGTGGAGGAGCCCGCCGAGGCCGGCGTTCGTCTCCATCAGCGTTCCGGTGCGCCGCTGGATGATCCGCCCCACCCAGATCCAGGGCAGGACGAACAGCGGGACCAGCACCAGCGTGACGAGGGCGACGAGCCAGGACAGGTAGAACAGTTCGGCCAGCACCAGCACGACCGTGACCACGCTGGTGGCCGCCATCAGCAGATGCCCGAACGCCTGCTGCGCCATGATCAGTTCGGTGTGCAGCCTCCCGACCAGCACACCGGTCTGGGTGCGGGTGAAGAACGCGATCGGCAGTTGCCGGACGTGATCGAGCGCCTGCACCCGGAGGTCGTAGGTGACCCCTTCCCCGATCTTCGCGGAGACATAGGCCGAAAGGAGCGACAACAGCGCGCCCGCGATCGCCAGCCCGGCGGTCAGGACGGCCATCAGGATCACGACCCCGAAGTCGTTCTTGAGGATGCCGCCGTCGATGAGCTCCTTCATCAGCAAAGGAGTCGCGATGACGACGAACGCCTCCATCGCGGCGATGAGAACGAAGATCGACACCTTGCCGACGTGCGGGCGGAAATAGGTGAGGACCCTGCGCACCGTCCCCGGACGGACCCGGTTCGACCAGGGATCGGGGTCGTCATCGCTCTTGGGCGACGCCCCGAAGCGCAACATTACTTCCATTTGGGGATCCCTCTCACACACGAAGTCGGCGATCTCAATCGTGCTGAATCGTGTCGATGTCCACGAGTGGTGCCAAGCGAACATCTCCGGTACGCGAACGCACGACGACGCGCACCGTCCACAAGCGACAGTCTTTCGGCCGAGCTTAGAGCGCCGCGGGCACCGGTGGCACGTGCCCGCCGTCGAAGTCACGCACCGGACCACTGTGTTTGCCAGGGATCCGGCCGTGGCCGTCCACACCTCGCCGCAGCAGATCCGCCACGCCATCGGTGTCACCGGACCTCAGCGCCGAGGCCGCCGAGGCGAGATCGGCCGCGATCCGGTCGAGCACCTCCGCCACCGGCAGCGCGTTCCCGGAAAGAATCTTCTGCCACAGCAACGGGTTCCCGGCCGCGATCCGGGTCACGTCACGCAGGCCTTGCCCCGCGAGGCTCAGCGCGACGTCGTCGCAGCTCTCCAGGCTCGCCGCCACCGCCGAGGCCGCCACATGCGGCGCGTGTGACACCAGCGCCACCGCCGCGTCGTGCTCGCGCGCACCGACGGTGACCACCTTCGCCCCGCACAGCGACACCAGTTCGCGCGTCAGCCGCAAGGCATCCGCGTCCGTCCTGGTGTCGGGACAGAGTGCCCAGGGACGGCCCAGGAACAGATCCGCACGGGCCGCCGCCGGGCCGGACCGTTCCCGGCCGGCGAGGGGATGCCCCGGTACGTAAGAGGTCGGATCGCAGCCGAGCCGCTCCGCGTCGGCGATCGGATCGACCTTGACGCTGGCCACGTCGGTGTAGGTCCGCGCGGCCCCCTGCTTCTGCAGTTCGGCCAGCCGCTCCCCCACCAGGTGCGGCGGTACGGCGATCAACGCCAGATCCACTTCCTCGCCGGTCCATTCCCGGCCGGCACCGAGCTCACACGCGAGTTGTACGGCGTGCGCGTCGAGGTCGGAGAGGTGGACCGTCACGCCCTTCTCCCGAAGGGCCAATGCGGCTGAAGTACCGATCAGTCCGGTGCCGACGACAAGCGCCTTCTCGATGGTCACCGCTACTTCTTAGGCGGCTCTCCTCGCGATGTCGAGCCGCAGGGCTGGGCACCGCGAGGTTCGCCGCCGGATGGACTGTCCAACCCGCGGGGACGAGCAAGCTTTTGGACAGTCCTCCCGATGAGACGAAGGGGACTTTCCCCGCATGCAGCGGAAAAAGCCCCCTTCGCGACGAGTACCATGCCTACCCGATGTCGTCCGCGATCATCGTGCGGCCAGGTCCGTCGCCCGGTTCTCCAAATGATCCGCGAAACCCGCCCAGACCCGGGCGTGATCCCTGGCGAATCCGGCGACCACGCCGTACAGATGCGGCGGGACGCCGTGCAAGATCCTTTCCCACTCCTGCCCGTCCATGGAGTGCATGGCGAGCATCCGCAGCAGGATCCGGCCGACCTCGCTCAACCGCAGCGCGGGATCGGCCTTGAGCCGCTCCAGCACGGTGAGACGCTCCCGGTCCAGCGTGTGGCCGAGGTCGGATTCCGTCAGGCTCAACGGATCCGGCTTGGCCCGCAATCTCCTCGTGCCGTCCGGGGTCGGGCTCTCGCCACGCTCCAGCCTGCCCCGCACGTCCCGGACCGTCTCCGGGGAGATGCCGACCTGCTTGGCGACCTGCCGGAGCGAAAGGCCGGGATCGTTGCGGATGAGGTCCGCGGCGAGCCGCCGCCTCTCCGAACTGTCGACCGGACGGATCCGCCCGTCCCGGCCGATCCTGGCCCCGTTCCCGCCTTCTCCACCACGTTTGCGCAGATCCGCGACCGTGCCGGCCGAGATCCCGGTCGCCGAAGCCACCCGCCGATCCGACCACTGTGGATGCGTCCCGATGATCTGGACGGCCGCCCGCTTGCGATCCGCGAGGGAAAGCGGCAGGCCATGCCGGATATTCGCTTCCACGGCAAGGACGAAGGCGTCGGACTCGGCGCCGTCGATGAACCTCGCCATGATCTTCGTGTCGCCTCGGACTCGTGCCGCCTTCAACCGGTGCAGGCCATCGACCACCTGCATCGTCGGTCGGTGAACGAGAATGGGCGGTAGCTCCCACTCCGCCGACAACAGCGTCTCGACGTGCTCCGGATCCTCGCCCGAGGTTCGTGGCGAACATGCCGAAGACAGCCGGGACAGCTCGATTTCGACGACAGGGAGAGCGAATAGGTCAACTCTCGTCGGATCCACCTAGCCCCCATTGAATCTTTTGTTTAATCGACTTTTGCGATACGGCACGGAACCCCACCGTCCAAGTGTTCGGCTTCGGTGGTTGGACACCATGAACCCGTCCAGCGCCGGCCTCGGCCGCGGGGCGGGGTGTCCTCGACGGTGAGGATCCCTCGGGCACCACCGGGCAGACCCGCATGCGTGCGAGCCGCCTCCACGGTCTCCCAGATGACCGGTGATGCGCTTTCCGACGAACTACCGAAGCTGCAGGGCTTCCTCCCATCGCCCCGACGATGATCTCCGCAAGACAACCGCTCATCGGCTTCAGTCCGGCGAGGCCGACACCCGGTCAGCCCGACAAGACCGACACCCGCTACAGCGCGAGGTCTCGGACAGGTCCGATCCTATGTTCTCCATACCGGCACAGATCAGGGGTTCACCGGGTGAAATCTATGAATGCCTCGTGGTCGCGAGTCACCGTCGCACCCCCCTCAGTCCCCAGTGAGCGCGCACCCTGTCAGCCCCAGTCGGTCCGCACCAACGCAGCATGGCATGAACAATCCATGTCGGCAATTGACGAACAGTGTGATTTTCGTAGCGAAGTAGCCTCTCAAGATCAATATCCGAAACTTCGCATCCACTATTGACTCGCCTGCGGAACATAAGTAATACGCCCACGTACACGCTTGTCCAGGCGTCCCCGGCTAGGCTGTTCGCAGGCCCGGTTAGACCATTCGTATGGCTCGGACTTCTACTGGGAAGATCACCGCGCACTCCCGGCCTGTTCCGCTCCCCGACACTTGTTCACACGAACGGCCGAGCCGACATCTCATTAGTTGGTCGACCGTCGACCGCCCTTTCCCGCGCGATGGGCCGAACGTGTCGCGCGGGCGCGACACCGGCGTACATGCGGGGCCCCGAAAACAAAGCGGGCGGTGCCATGGTGGGCGCGAGCCCCGGGCCATCCGCGCCGTCGTGGTACCTACCGGCCGATCGAGAGGAGGTTTCCGCGTGCACTGATCGCCAGGCTCGGTCGCGCAGGGAAAGGGCGCCATGAAAGCGGCTTGTTCAACCGGATGACCGAACCTGTGCTTGAAAGAGCCACTCAGAGTGCGTCAAACGGCCATTCGGGTACTAAGGAAGACGATCCCGCCGGACGGGAACTCAATTACCGGAAATGGCCGACACGGAATACCCGGCCGTCGCCGCCTTGGCGACCCAGTCATCCGACGTTAGGACATTGTCTTCAGCGTCGCGGTCCTCGTGAGTGGTAAAGACGGTTCTAACCGCCTTTACCACTCACGAGGCTTTTGCCGACGCTTCCGCGAGCTGTCCAACTTGGCGCGGGTCTGCGGTGAGGCGATGGGGCCCTTCGCCGCGTCCGATGCAGCGAAGGACGCCTTCGCCCCCTCCCCCAAGTACGTGAAGGCCCCCTTCACTGCGTCTAGCGCAAGGAAGGGGGCCTTCACGTACTTGGGTTGGACGGCTATCCGCACGAGTCAGGTTTCGAGGGTTCCAGCGGGCTGGTTGTCGCATTGTGGGGTGCGACTGTCCGCAAGGGGCTGCGGGGCGGGTCCTCATGCCCGATTCGAGCGCTTCGCGTGGTTTCGCATGAGGGTCGTGAGTGATAAAGAGCGTTAGAACGACTCTTACCACTCACGACCTCCTCGCAAAACACCCAAATCATGACAAAAGATACGCCAGAGGCGTCCTTTGTGAACATTCGAGGAGCGTGTCAGGCCACGGCTGACGAGCCCGCTCTCCTCGCCCCTGCGACCAACGGATAGCCCACTTTGCCGGGACCCTGGCGTCTAGCGCAAGGAAGGGGGCCTTCACGTACTTGGGTTGGACGGCACGGTGAGGTGTCGGTGCAGGTCGTCGTGAGTGGCGATTCGGGTTAGGGCCACGGGTGTCTTGGTCACCTACCGACTTCTGGCTGCGGTCTTTCATGGGTCCGGGCCGTGAAGGGCCCCTTGCCTACCTTGAGCGTAGGGATGGAGGCCTTCACTACCTTCATGATCGCCACGGCCGCCACTCACGACCCACCCGGCCGACCCCTCACCGTGCTGTCCAACCGGCCTGCCCGGACACGAAGATGCCGCGGGCGCCCTGAGGCACCCGCGGCATCTTCATCGCCTGCCGGCTCGACTACTCGATCGGAAAATCGAAGTAGGTGTCCGGATACGGCTCGTCCTTCAAGCTGTAGTGCCACCACTCGCACTCGTAGAAGCCGAAGCCGCTGTCCTCCATGACGGAACGGAGGGCTTCGCGGTTCTTCTCCTGCTCCGGCGCGATCCCCGCCGCGCCGTGGTGCGACACGACGTCCATCACGTCGTGGTCACCACCCATGTCGGCGAGCTCGCCGGTCGCCAGGTGGAACAGCGTCAGGTCCACCGTGCTGCCCCGGCTGTGGCCCGACTTGGTGGCCACGTAGCCCTGCTCGAACATCTGGGGCCGGTCGATGTTCGGGTAGTGCCTGAGCTTCTTCCGGCCGTCCTCGGGCTGTTCCGCCCAGCGCATGAAAGCGTCCACGGCGCGCTGCGGGCGGTATACGTCCCAGAGGAGCAGACCGAAGCCGAGGGACTCGGCCTTGTCCCGCGCCTTCTCCAGCGCCGCGCAGAAGGCGCGCGTGCCGACGACGCGGTTCACCAGGTAGCCGTCCACCGGCTTGCCGGTGAAGTTGTCCCACGTGGCGTACTTGGCGTCCCAGCGGACTCCGGACACAACCTCGTCTACGAAGACGAAATCGTCTTTCATCCGTTGCGCCCCGCCAGGGTCAGCGTCGCCAGCCTGTCGATCACTTCACCGAGCGAGATGCCGGCGGCCGCCATCATCCGCGGGTACCGGCTGTACGAGGTCAGGCCCGGGAGGGTGTTGACCTCGTTGAGGACGACGCTTCCGTCTTCCTTGAGGAACAGGTCGACCCGCGCGAGCCCACTGCAGCCCAGCGCGCGGTAGATGACCTTCGCGGTCTCCTTGACGAGCGTGCTCGACGCCTCCGGGATGTCCGCGGGAACGATGAAGCTCGAGTTCTCGGAACCGGTCTCGGGGCTCTCTTCCTGGTGGATCTTGAAGAACCCGTGGGTCAGCGCGACCCGGTCCACTTCGCCCGTGATCAGGTCCTCGCCGCTGCCGAGGACGGAGCAGCCGATCTCGCTGCCGATGACGGCTTCTTCGATCAGGATCTTGCCGTCGTACTGACGCGCCTCCGCCAGGGCGGCGGGCAGCTCTTCCTTCGAGGAGACCTTGCTGACGCCGAAGGACGAACCCGAGCGGGCCGGCTTCACGAAAACGGGGTAGTTCAGCTCGTCGGCGTCGATGTCGTTGTCCGACGTGACGATCCAGAAGTTCGGCGTCGCGATGCCCGCGCCTCGGACGACGGAGTAGGTGAGCGCCTTGTCGATGCACATGGCGGAGCTCGGGAGGTCGCAGCCGATGTAGGGGATGCCGGAGATCTCCAGCAGGCCCTGCATCGCGCCGTCTTCACCGAACTTGCCGTGCAGGACGGGCAGCACCAGGTCCAGGGCGATCGTGTCGTACTTGCCCTCGTCCAGGACCAGCAGCCCGTGCACGCCGCGGTCCGGCGACAGGACGGCCGGACGGCAGTTGCCGGTCTGCTCCCAGTCGGGCGAGGGGCCGTCGCACAGCATCCAGGAACCACTCAGCGTGATCCCGATGTAGAACGGCTCGTACTTTTCGAGATCGAGGCTCTTCGCGACCTCTTGCGCGGACTTGATGGAGATAGGGTGTTCTTCGGAAAGCCCGCCGAACAGAATTCCGATTTTCAACCTATCCATGCTACTTCCCGCTTTCGAATTTGAGACAATTGATGATGGAATTTTCAACGGTGTCACTCAGAGCGTGGTCGGTGTAGTAGGCGGTATGCGGACTGATGAGCACGTTCGGCAGTTCCTGCAACCGCAGCAGCGGTTTGCCGTCGATGGCCTTGTTCCGGCAGTCGGCATAGAAGATGCCCTCTTCTCCTTCGACGACGTCCAGTGCCGCGCCGCCCAGTTTTCCGCTTTCCAGGGCCGCGATGAGGGCCTCGTTTTCGATGAGCGGACCACGTCCGGTGTTGATGACGTACGCGCCGTCCTTCATCTGCTCGATGTTCCGGGCGTCGAGCAGGTGGCGCGTATCCGTGTTGAGCGGTACGTGAAGGGTCACGATGTCGCTCTGCTGCAGCAATTCATCGAGAGAAACGTAATCGGCGTCGGCGGTGCGCAGCGTGTCGTAGGCCAGCACCCGGCAGCCGAAGCCGCGCAGCCTGTCCAGGACCGCGACCCCGATGCGCCCCGTCCCGACCACCCCGATGGTCAGGTCGCGCAGCTCTTTCCCGCGCACCTCGTTCAGCCGGTAGTCGTGCACCTCGGTGCGGCGGATGATGGATTTGGCGTCGCGCACCGCCATCAGCATCAGCATCAGCGTGAAGTCGGCCACGCTGTCCGGCGAGTAGGCGACGTTGCCGACGGAGATCCCGATGCTCGCGGCGTATTCCACGTCGATGTGGTTGAAACCGATGCTCCTGGTGGAAATGTACTCCACTCCGGCATTGCCGAGCGCGAGAAGAAGGGAATTCGAGATCGGGGTCTTATGACCGACACTGATGCAACGATTACCGATCGCCAGTTCGAGATTGGCCTCGGATACCGGCGCCTCGACGATGGTCGGCGTTACACCGAAACGAGGCGCCATCTCCCGAAAGAGAGCGGCCTCGTCCTGTCCACATCCATAAATCGTGATTCCCCTCGCCAAGACGGCCGAGGAGGACGCGGACGCCAGCGATCCGGTGCGGGGGGCAGCTGATCGCGCTGGTTCGCTGTAGGTCATGCCGGACATTGTAGGCAGCACGGTATTGCCGACTCAGATGGGGTTTTCGAGGCGCCGACAATATGTTACCGCTTGGTAGCGCCGTGTGCACGCCGTGTCGATCGTCCGTGGTGAGCCCCTGCTCGAAGGGCCCGTCCGCGCTCCCCACCTGCTCCGCGGCCACCTGAGGACTGATCTTGCCCGCCCGGCCGCCGGACCGAAACCGGCCAGTGACGGGTACCACAGATCCAGGCCGGAAAGTGATCAAGACCTCAGCCCCGAGCACCGCCCACCCCCGCCTGACCAGTGCCGCAGACCTTAGCACCGTTCGATGCCCGAAACGCGCGATTCGGCGATTCCCGAGAAAGCGGCTTTGCCGGAGCGAAGAATTCCCCCGGGTCGCATTCACTCTGCGTATTCACTCGGTCGGTTGTCCGAACTTCGCCACGCGAGGGCGTGGGCCGACACGAGCCTCGCGAGCTCGTCCGGGGCGTCGCGAGCCACGAGATGACCGGCGGCCGGGACCCGGGCGACGGTGACCCGGCGGTTGGCGGCGCGCAGACGCCGCACGTCGGAGTCTTCGAGCGGGGATCCCTGCCCGCCGTGCACCACGAGGATCGGCAGGTCCAGGGCCCCCGCCGTCGCGAACAGGGCGGCGCCCGATCCAAGGACGTCGTCCACGAGACGCGTGTAGCGGCCGCCGAGTCCGTGGAAGTCGAGCCACGAGCGCGCCCGGGCCGGCGGTACATCGGGTACGACGTCGACCAGCACGAGTCCGGCCGCGCGGTCCGCGACGGCGGGGTCCGCGAGGGCGGCGATGGCGGCCAGCCCGCCGATCGAGGCGCCCACGAGGACGATCGGTCCCGGCTGGCTGTCGATCATCGCGACCACGTCGTCGGCGAGGGTCCGGAGCGTGGTGGCCCTACCGGAGCTTCTCCCGTGACCGCGCAGGTCGAAGGCCACCGCCCGGAGCCCGCGGCGGGCCAGTATCGCCGCGACCGGCGCCCAAACCTCACGTCGCTCCCCATCCGCGTGGAGCAGCAGAACCGTCGGGCCGGTGCCGGTCACCGTGCCCTGCAAGGTGACTTCCCCCAGGTCGAGACTGATTTCGGTCATCGCCTTCTCCCACCCCGATTACCTTGAGCAGCCAAGGTAGCGCACTTACCTTGGTGCATCAAGGTACGATCCCGATCGTGACGACCCCCCGAGCACGAAGGACTCCCGAGGAGGCCCGGCGGCTGATCCTCGACGCCGCGGCTTCCCTGCTCGCCGAGTCCGGGTTGGCCGCCGTCCAGATGCGCGCGGTGGCCGCGCGGGTCGGCATGACCGACGCCGGGGTCGCCCATCACTTCGGCAACCGCGAGAAGCTGCTCGCCGAACTGCTCCGGCACGGCGGCAGGCGCCTCAGAGACGCGCTTCAGGAGCTCCTCGCAGGATGGCTGGACCACGACGCCGACCTGCTCGACCTCGTCGAGGCGCTCCATGACCTGTACCGGCACGGCTACGGCGAACTCGCGGTGGCGTTGCACACGGCCGGATGGCGGGATCCCGGCAGCGGGATGCTCGCCCCGGTCGTCGACGCCCTCCACCGGCTTCGCCCACCCGGCAGTTCACTGGACGACACCCGGCTCGCCGTCGCCGCCCTGCACCAGGCGATGGCGATGGAATCCCTCTACGGAAGCGCCTTCCGGCGCAGCGCCGGGCTGGCGGGCGCCGCGTCGGACGATCCGGCCCCCCAGGTGCGCTGGTGGGCGCGCCAGCTCCGGTTCGCGCTCAGGCTTGATACGGACCGCGGTCCCCGAGATCCGGGCTCACCCGCGGAGGACGGCCCTCCTGCCCCGGCACCGGCGTGACCGTCGGTTGCGCGGCGGCGTCGGTCGTCACCGGCCCGGTGGTGGTCTTGCGATAGCCGGATTCGACGGCGCGATCCCGGCGCCTGCCGGCGAGCACCGACAGGGTGAGCACGTGGGCCACGGCCATGAGCAGCAGGAAGACGCCCAGCCTGCCGATGAACGCGGAAGTGGATCCGGACCACTCCGGGGCCACGACCGCGAGCAGCGCCAGCATCCCGAACGCGACCAGGTGGAAAACGGTCACCACCATCCAGGCCACCGATCCGCCGCCGTCCGGCCCGCTCAAAGAACGGCGGGCGCCGCGATAAAGGATCTGGCCGTCCGCGACGACGAAGATCAGGCCGATGATCAGGAACCCCGGAAGTTCGTTGTCGGGCATGGTTGTCTCCTCCGTTTTCAGAGGAATACCCACCGGCCGCGGTACGACGCCGCTTTGACCGTATCGAGTGAACGACGTCTCGTGAGTGGTAAGGACGGTTCTAACCGTCCTTACCACTCACGAGCCCCCACTCAGGTCAGCGAATGCCCTGCGAAATGAATTCGCTCAGGCCTTCGACGTCGCCGAGCGCTGTTCGCAACTCGGCGGCGTACTCCTCGGCCCCCGCCCGCAGACCCCGTTCGACGACACCGGCGGTGTCGAACGCTTCGAAGTCCCCATCGCCCAATGCGGCGACGGACTCCTTGACGACGGCGCCCAGCAACAATTCCTCCGGCACCGACGGCGTACCTTCCAGCGGCCAGACGAGGTCGTCCAGCACACCCTGCCCGGCGACCTCGCGGACCAGGCCCGCCGCGGTGATCCCCGGCACCCGGAAGCCCTCCGGCAACACCGCGCGAACGCTCAAGCTCCGCGAAAGCCAGTACAGCAGCTCGGCGTTCACCTCCAGCTTGACCGGCTTCGGCGTCAGCCACAGCGTGAGGTTCACGTAGAACTCGGTGAGTCTGTCGAGCACCTCACCGTCCTTTTCGAAACCCCACAGGTTGAAGTCGAAGTAGTGGTGCCACGTGGCGTCCGCGACGATCCGCCCGACCCCGGCCGCCGCGCCGTCGTACACACTGCACACTCCGTAGACCTGGCCGTTGCGCTTGTCGGTGCCGTGCGCGACGATCTCGGGTTTCGGCTGCCCACCGCGACCCGTCGGCCACACCTCCACCGGCAACCGCTCGGGAATGAGCAACTGCCCCTCGTGCATGTGGTCCGGGAAGATGGTGATCGGACCGCGCCTGCCCTGGAACAACGGATGCGGCCTGCCGAGCCGCTTCCGCAGGATCAGCTCCTGCGGGTACGGGTCGAGGTCGTTCGGGATCGGGTTGTTGATGTCACTGCCCCAAGGGTCGGGCTGGTGGGTGTTGTGGCTGAACTCGATGCTCGAATCCGGCCGGTCGTTCCACACCCGCAGCTCACCAGCCCGCGGGACCCGGTGCCCCAGCGCCCGCCCGAGGTTCAGGTAGTCGGGCAGCGACGGATCCGCTCCCGGCGGACGCGGGTTGGAGTGGTCGCCGGTGATCAGCACGCCACCGCCGGCGTCCATCCAGGTGCGCAGCGCCGCGACCTCCGCGTCCACGAGCTCGTTCTCCGGTTCTCCCGGCATATTGCTCTGCAGCAGACCGAAGAACCACACCTGCTCATATCCGCCGAGTACCGCGGAAGTGAGTTTTTTGGCGGCGTGGCCGCCCTCGTGCCGATTGATCAGATCGATCTGGAACTGCGCGAAGAACGGCTGGTTCGCCAAGATCAGATCGCGAAGAATACCCAGCGAGAAGCCGCCGTTACCGCTGAAACCGATGAGATCCGTGTAGAACAGAACCCTGATCTTCGGCTTGGCCGCCGGACTGACTTGATCGGCGAAAATACGTGCGTCGAACATGAATCCCCCTTGCCTGACGCGCCATGCCGTCCTCCCCGGCGGCGCTGTCCCTTCCACATATACCTGAAATTCCCGAGGTCCCGCAGACGCCGGAGCGCGGCGATGGATTTCGCCGTGATCACCGGCCCCGGTGAGCGAAATCCCCTTTTTCGGATCATCCGCGCACTCGAAAATGTTTCGCTTATCCGAGCCGTCCGTCTCTCACTTCAATCCCTCACCGTGTTCGTGTTCGCACGGTGCGCGAAGATGCGGGGATGGGTTACCGGACCTGGATGCGGTACTTCACACCGTCCGCCGTGCATCGACGACTGGGCCTGGTGTGCCTCGGCGTCGGACTGCAGCACGGCGTCCTGCCCGCCGTGGGACCGCGCGTGCTCGACCACTACGTGGCCGTCGTGGTGTCCAAGGGACGCGGCTGGTTCGCCGTGGCGGGCGGGGAACGGCAGGAGGTCGTCGCGCCCGCCCTGCTGTGGCTCGTTCCCGAGGTCGGGCACCATTACGCGCCCGATCCCGCGCAGGGCTGGGAAGACTGTTTCGTCGACTTCGACGGCAGTGCCGTGGACGCGTACGTGGAACTCGGCTACGTCACCCCCGAGGCGCCGGTGGTGCCACTGAGCGATGTCGAGGTCGTCCGTGACGTCGTGAGCCGGATCGTGCGCTGCGCGCGAGGCGGCAGCCCGCTGGCCCAGGTCGACGCCTCGGCGGCCGTGCACCACCTGCTGGTGGCACTGCGGCGGGCCCGCGCCGACCGCACGCCCAGCGGAGGTTCCCTGCTGGAGGCACTGGCGCGCGACGCCCTGTTGCCGATCAGCGTCGCCGAGATCGCGGCCCGCCGCGGCATGACGCTGCCCGAACTGCGCGCGGCCGTGCGCCGGAGCACCGAGTCGGGACTGAAGGATCACCTGCTGACGCTCCGCCTCAACCGCGCGAAGGAACTCCTGGCCACCACACGGTTGCCGATTCAAGGGGTGGCGCAGGCGATCGGCTACGAGGACGCCGCCTACTTCACCCGTCTCTTCACCCGCCGGGTCGGCGTCTCCCCCGGGCGGTTCCGCGAGTCGCGCGTCCAGGCCGTCCCCGGCGGCTGGAGTTCGCAGATCCCCTCCCCCGACGACCCGCCGCTGGTGCCGGACGACTGACCTTGGACTTCCGCTCGGCACCGCTTGGACTTTCCGCGCAATAAGTGCATGACCAACGCGTGAAGTTGAGTGAAAGCGTTGACTTACGCGCAATAACGTTCATAACATCGGCGACCGCCCCGCCAACTGTGGTGCGGGTCACCCTTGGGAGAGAGTCATGCGGACCCTGCCTCTTCTCGGCGCCACGGCGTTGGCCGTGGCGGCGACCATGGTGGTACCGGTGTCGTCCGACGCCGCGCCGCCGGACGCGACGTACACCATCACGGTCGACGCCAAGAAGTCGTTCAGCCCGACCACCGACACCCCGGCGAGTACCTATGTCGACAAGGACGGCACGTTCTACTTCCAGCAGGCGGCCGCGCTCTACGGCGCGGACCAGCCGCGCGAGTGGGAGTTCTTCAGCGGGCGCGATTTCGACAGCTTCACCAAGAACCCGATCAGCGACGCGGTGAATCCGGCGAACCCCGCCGACCGCAACCACGACACGACCTGGCGCTGCAACAACAGCCCCACCGGCAAGGAATCCACCGACCCGCCCGCCGGGTCGGGCTACTCGCAGCGCAACTTCTGCGACCTCGTCGGCACCTGGGTCGATCCGGACACCGGTGACTGGTACGGCCTGATCCACAACGAGTTCACCCCCGAGCCGTTCGGCGCGTACTCGTTCTCCCACTACGACGCGATCGACTGGGCCGTGTCGAAGGACCAGGGCAAGACCTGGGCCATCAAGGACCACGCGATCACCTCGCCCTACAGCACCAAACGCGGTGACACGTCGGCCTTCCCCCACCAGACGTTCGATTACGGCGACGGCGACCCGCGCCTGTTCGTCGACACCGCGTCCGGGTACTTCTACGTCTACTACGGCTCGCGCATCGTGCCGAAGGCGGGCGCCGGCGGCCCGATGACCGGGCTGGCGCACGTCGCCCGCGCGCCGATCTCGGGCAAGATGTCGTCCGGTTCGTGGCAGAAGTGGTTCGACGGCGGCTGGACCCAGCCCGGCGTCGGCGGCCGCGAAAGCAACATGGTTCCCGCCTCTTCGGCGGGCGACAAGGGCTACACGCCCGTCGCGGACGACTACGACCCGGCCAACACCGGCAACGTCAGCCAGCAGATCGCCGCGGGGCAGCTGCCGCGCAAATCGGATCTGTTCATCATGAACATCGCCTACAACGCACACCTCGGGCTCTACATCGGCGCGCCGGAGGCCGTCGACAGCGTCGTCCCGCAGCGGTACTACGTGACCGACGATCTGACGACGCAGAAGTGGCGGCTGATCGGCGACACCGGGAGCTACACCAACCAGTCCTGGTACCGCTGGTTCGTCGACGCGGCGAACAAGACGAACTCCACCATCATCGGCAAGCAGTTCCGGTCCTACTGCGCGGTGGCGTGTTCCGGCAACGCGGGCGGCGAGTACACGACCCAGACCATCACGTCCTCCGCTCCCGCACCGTCCCCTGTGGACACTTCCCGCAAGTACCGCGTCGGCCTCGGTGACGGCCGCGTTCTCGCGCAGGGAACCGGAAGCGCGACGACGTCGGTCGCGGGCACGACCGGCTCCGACCGCGAGGCGTGGCAGTTCTCCGCCGACGGTGACGGCTCGTACCGCGTCGTCAACGCCGCGACCGGCCAGTTCCTCGGCGTCGACGCCGTGCAGGCAGGCCGGGCCTGGGGCGCGAAACCCACTGTCACCTCCTCCTCGACGGTCGGACAGCAGTGGTTCGTCATCCCGTCCACCTCGACCGCCGGGACCTTCCGGCTGGTGAACCGCTATAGCGGGCTCGTACTCGGCCTTTCCGGCAAGACGTCACGCCTGGCGGAAACCACCCCGCTCCGGTCCTGGACCGACACCACCGGAAGCGCCGTCGGCGGTGGCCGGACCGCGGCCGAGCAGACGCTGAAGTTCACCGACGCCGGCGCGGGCACCGGCACGCTCGACGGGGTCCGCACCCTGGCCGCGTCCGGCAAGAACCTCGACGACCCGGACTCGTCCACGGCCACCGGGACTCCCCTTGTCACCTGGGCGCCGAACAACGGCGCCAACCAGAAATGGTTGTTCACCAGGCAGTCCGACGGTTCCTACACGCTGACGAACACGCATTCGAAACTGTGCGCCGACGTCGAAGGCGGAGCCGCCACCGCAGGGGCGCGCGTCATCCAATGGACGTGCACCGGCGGTCCCAACCAGCGCTGGACCGCGGCGAAACAGCCTGGTGGGAGCTACAAGCTCACCAGCGTCCGGTCAGGTCTGCTACTGACCACGGCGTCCACTTCGGACGGTGCCGCCGTCACGCAACGGGCCGACACCGGCTCCGCGCTCCAACTGTGGGCGATCAGCTAGGCGCCCTCGTGTGGCCCGCCCCTGCCCGGGGTGGGCCATACGGCGTTTCGAGGCGGGTTGCGCTTGTGTGGCACATCACACGCTCACTGCACTTCCCCGCCCCGTGACCGTCTCCCCTTATGAGAACACTTTCGGTGAAAAGATCACCGTAAGCGTGGAGGGAGAGATCATGAACCACACCGGCATCATCCGCACCGCCACCATCACCGGCATCGCCGCGGCCCTGGGCCTCGCCGCCATCGCCCCGGCGCTGGCGCACCCGCTCGGCAACCCGCTGGCCGCCGCCCCGGCCAACGACCCGGTCACCACGGTGGCCGATCTGGACGGCGATGGCGAGATCGAGACCGTCACCGCGCAGCTGACCAGCGCCACCGACCAGGTCATCTCCGCCACCGTGAACGGGGCGTTCACCTCGATCCACCTGCCCGCGGACGGCTCCGTACCGCTCGAGGCACCGCGCGTCACCGATCTCAACGGCGACGGCCGCGCCGAGCTCATCGTCACCCAGTCCGTCGGGGCGAACACCACCTTCTTCACCGCCCTGCACTACGACGGCCGCAACCTCAGCCAGGTCGTCGACAACGACAGCAAGCCGCTGTCGATCGCCGAAGGCGGTGGCGTCGCCGCCCACCTCGGCTACCAGTGCACCCCGCTGAACGGTGGTGGCCGCACCTTCGAGGTCGTCGCCGCCGAAGCCGACGACGTCAGCGCCGAACCGCTCACCTACAGCGGAACCCGCACCACCTACACCCTGCGCGACGGCGCGCTGACCACCCAGAACACCCAGACCATCAGCAAGCGCCCGGTGACCGACCCGATCCTCGGCACCGACGCCGCCACCTGCGGCCAGACCGGCAGCTGACCTGGGTCGAATGCTCGTGAGTGGTAAGGACGGTTAGAACCGTCCTTACCACTCACGAGTACGCGAGCTACGGCGCGTAGGTCAGGCAGTTCGCGGCGTGGTCGCCCTGACCGGGTCCGACGCGAACACTCGAAGCGGTGCATTCCAGCGAGGAATTGTGACGGCAATCGGACCGGGAGCAGGCACCGACCTGTGCGGTCACCCGATCGAGTCCACCCTTGGTGTTGAGCGGGACGAACGTTCCGCAATCGGCGGATCCATTGCCTCCGCCCACCGTGATGGCGAAAGCGTGACAACCGTCGTGGTTGTAAGAACATCCGCTGACCGTGCATTCGTGGACAGCGGGCATTTCGGTGGTGGTCATAACGACTCCTGTGCTTCGTGGTGGTGGTGTCGTTCGGTATGACCAGGGTTACACCGCCTCGTGCCACCGGCAATTCGAGACGGGAATGACCACCCGGGGAAGCTACCGGGCCGCCCGGGGTGTTTCCCATGTCAGAGGTCGAGATCCAGCCGGGACGACGCGCGCGAGACGCAGCAGTACATCCGTCCCGGCGGCGCCCCGATGTCGTCGCGGTGCTCCGGTTCGCCACCGACGACACTGATCTCGCAGCTGCCGCAAACCCCTTCGCGGCAACCGGACGGTATCGGATAGCCCGCGTGATTCAACGCGTTCAACAGGGACTCTTCCGCCGCGACCGGCACCGTCCGTCCTGATCGGACACAACGCACCTCGAACGGTTCGTTCGGCGCGAACTCCTTGACCACCGGCTGGAAGCGTTCGAGGTGCAGTCCTCGCGCGGGAAACGCCGCCTCGGCCGCGTCGAGCATGGACGCGGGGCCACAGCAGTAAACCAGCGCTCGCGGGCCGAGTCCGGCCGCCAGTGCGGCGAAATCGGGCCTGCCGTGCTCCTCGGTCGCGTGGACGCGCACCCGGTCTCCGTAGGCGGCCCGGAGGTCGGCGGCGAACGGCATGGTGGCCGTCGACCTGCCGACGTACACCAGCGTGGCCGCGGCGCCCGCCTCGACCGCCGCGGCCAGCATCGGCATCAGGGGCGTGACGCCGATACCACCGGCGACGAACAGGTATTCCGGCGCGGGCAGCAAGGGGAAGTTGTTGCGCGGCACCGAAACCTCAAGGGGACGACCCGCGCGCAGGAACAGGTGGATGTACTCCGAGCCGCCCCGGCTGAGCCGGTCGTACCGGACGGCGACCCGGTAGCGGCCCCGATCGGCCGGATCCCCGCACAGCGAATACTGCCTGGTCAGCCAGTTCGGCAACGCCAGATCGACGTGCGCCCCCGGTTCCCAGGGGGCCAGCGGGCCCTCGGCACCGCGCAGGACCAGGGAGACGGTGCCTTCGGCGACCGGCTCCACGTGATCGAGAATCGTCCGCTGCATCAACGAGATCACCTCAGTACAACTGCCGGTAGCTGGCTTCGAGCATGTTCTCCAGTACCGCCGGATCGAGGTCGAGCCCCATCTGCTCGACGGCGATCGCGCCGGCGCCCGGCAGTTCTTCGGCGAGCGCCTGGCTCGCGGGATCCCAGATCCGGGATCGGACCAGCGCGCGTCCGCAGTGGAAGAAGGCCTCTTCGACCTCCACGATGATCGCCAGTTCCGCCGGTTTGCCCTCGGTCCGCATCCGGGCGAGCACGTCCGGTTCGTCGGTGGGATACCCGCGCCCGTTGACCCGGAACACTTCCCGCATGCCGGGGATCACGAACATCAAGCCGATCCCGTCGTTCTCGGCGAGATTGCGGAAGGAGTCGGCGAGCTTGTTGCCCGGCCGGTCGGGGATCGCCAGGGTGTGCTCGTCGAGCACCTTGACGAAGCCCGGGTAGTCGCCGCGAGGTGAGCAGTCGGGCAGGCCCGTCGCGTCCGCGGTGGCCATCGCGACGAGCGGGGAATGGGCGATGAACCGGTGGCCGTGCCGGTCGACGCGGTCGTGGACCTTGGCCTTGATCATGGCCTCGGGTTCCCCGAGCCTGGCACGCACCTCCTCGTAGGAGATCCGGCGCGGACGCGTCTCGTTCACGAGATCACTGCTGGTCATGGCACAATTATGAGCAATTGTTCAGTCTGTTCGCTACTCGCTTTCAGGCCGCTTCACGGGGAGTGCCATGACGTCGGAGCAACGACGGATCAAGCCACGTAAACAGCCGCGCCAGGTCCGGGCCGAGCTGACCAGGCAGCGCATCCTCACCGCCGCTGCTCACATTTTCGCCGAGTTCGGCTACGCCGCGGGGACGACGAACCGGATCGCCGAACGGGCGCGGATCTCGATCGGCTCGCTGTACCAGTACTACCCGAACAAGGACGCGATCCTGGCCGAGTTGCTGACCCGTCACCTCGACGGAGACCAGGCCAGCGCGACGCTCCGACGGCACAAGGAAGCAAAGGAGCCACTCGAGACCATCATCAGGGAGTTCGTGCACACGGTGATCGACAACCATCTCGACGATCCGCAGCTGCTGCGGATCATGATCGAGCAGGCACCCCGCTCCAGCGAAGTGCTGGAGCGGGTCACCGGGCTGGAATGGGAGATGATCGGTGACCTGCGCGAACTGTTCGACGGCCACCCCGAAGTCCGCGTTCAGGACAAGGACACGGCGGCGAGGCTCGTCGCGTCCACTGTGGAACTGACCGTGCATCAGCTCATCGCCGCGCCCGGCTCCATCGACACCACCCGGCTCGAGAACGAACTCGTGGCGATGATCACCGGTTACCTCCGCACCTGATTTTCGGGGGTTGACCAGGCGAAAAGCGGGTACCCACCAGCATGACCCCGGTACGCGGACACATCGCACGTTGGAAACGGAGAGGTGACACTCTCGCGCTGGCTTGGACGCTGATCACCGTCGGCTTGGCCGCGATGCTGTGGGTGTCGGGGTTCCGTGCCTGGCCGGTCTATCTGACGGCGGTGCCGAGTGCCGTCGTCTCCGTTCTGCTGTGGATCGGCGTCGTGCGCACCCGGCGTCGCACGAACGCCGGGTCATGACGTCATTTCCACGGTCCCGCACCGGATCCGGCCGGGTGACGATGCACCGGTAGGGGCAGGCGGCTGAGGGGCGAAAGACATGGGGGCGGTGGTCGCGGCGCTCGCCGCGGGCTGCGCGGTGCTGGCGGTCTTCCTTTCCGGTGACGCGGTCCGCCCGGACCGGCCGGATCTCGAAGTGACACTGGTCGCGGCGGCGCTGGTACTGGCGGCGTTGCTGGCATTCGGAAAGTCCCGCGGGACGAAGATCTCCGCGCTGGTCTGCGCCGCGGGCGCCGCGGGCTGGGCGATCTACTGCCTGAGCACCGATCTCGGCAGCGGCACACCAGGAAGTTCGACGGCGGTGCTCGTGGTCGCCGCCGTCGTCTCGCTGGTGGCGGCCGCACTCCCCCGGCCTGCCCGGTGGTGGTTCGCGGTCCCGCTGGTGGTGGCGCTCGCGGCGGGAACGGTGACCGCGGTGACGGTCGTCCCCGCGCTGGCGGTGCGATCCACGACGGCGACGACCGTCGCGGCACCCCCGCTCGCCGACAAGGTGGCGACGTCACCGTGGAAGTGGACGTCGCCCGCCAAGGTGCTGGACGTGGTCGCGGCGGGTGCCGGGGTCGCGGTCGCCGGCTCGGGC
This sequence comes from Amycolatopsis sp. lyj-90, assembly GCF_046549035.1. Taxonomy (NCBI): domain Bacteria; kingdom Bacillati; phylum Actinomycetota; class Actinomycetes; order Pseudonocardiales; family Pseudonocardiaceae; genus Amycolatopsis; species Amycolatopsis sp. lyj-90. Next base: position 74,161 of record NZ_JAJPWP010000008.1, on the reverse strand, counting down.
GGCGAGATCACCGCGCTCGACGGGCCGACCGGCGCGGTGCGCTGGACCTACGCCCGTCCCGGTGCCCACGTCCGCGCGCTCGTCCCCACGCCGGACAGGCTTCTGCTGCTGGCCGTCTACGCCCCTTCCGGCGGCGGCACGGACCGCCATCACCTGACCGTTCTCGACGCGTTCACCGGAGTTCCGCTCCAGGAGAAGCTGATCGAGGACGTGCACGGCGCGGACCTGCTCGCACCGACCTCCGCCGTGTTGCCGTCGCTCGTGCATCTGGGGGACGTCAACTTCCGTGTCGACGCCCTCGACCTGCGCGGCGGGAACACACGGTGGTCGTGGCAGGCGCCCGCGGGCTGCGTCTCGCCGTTCGCGTTGCCCGCGAGCGGCCGTGACGTGGTGCTGGCGCCGCTGCTGTGCCAAGACCGGCTCAGCGTGCTCGGCCTGGACGAACGGACCGGCACACCGCGCTGGGAGCACCGGCTACCGGTGACGCGGCCGTCCGATGAGAAGGCCGACTACTACCTGCACGCCGCACCCGGTGGCGGCACCGTTTCCCTGGCCCTGCGGTACTCCGGCCTGGCCACCGGCGACAACACCGACGTCGTGCTCGACGCCGCCACCGGCACCATCGTGTCCACAATGGACCCCAGGGCGCCGAAGCGGGTCACGCTCGGCCCGGTGGCCGTCTCGGAACGCGACGAGAACGGGAAGATCACCGCGGCCACGCTGGACGGCGGGGTGGCCGTCGATCTCGCCGCCTGCCCGGACCGGCGGGCGCACGCCACCACCCGGACGGCGTACCTGCGCCTGTGCGCCGACCCCGGCGGCAAGCTGGTGGTGCATCGCCAGGAACTCGATGGGTCGACGGCGTCGAGCCTCCCCGTCGACTGGCCGTCCCCCGACGACACGACCATCGGCCTGCTGTCGAGCAGGGCACGACACGCGCTCGTCCCCGCGCCCGGCGTCCTCGTCGCGGCGCGCGGCGGTGACGCCCCGGTGTTCGGCTTCCCCGCGACGGGGTGAAGGCCCCCTTCGCGAGGAAGGGGGCCTTCACGTGCTCGAACCGACCGCGAGGTCATCCGCGCTTGAACTCTTCCCAGGTCACCTTCTTCACCTGGGGGCCGTCGTCCTTGGCGTGGCTCGCCAGGCCGTTGAGGCCCTTGAAGTAGTCACCGGCCTGCGCCTGCGCCTGCGGCGACATGTCGGTGTCGCTGATCGCGATGCCGTGGATGTGCTCCGCCCAGTTGCCCTGGCTCGGGGTGCGGTGCCAAGCGGCGAACCCGACCTCACGCAGCGCCTTCACGGCGGCGGTCTTGTTGGAGATGTTGTTCACCGAAATGTCGACCGCGCCACCGCCGTCGTGCGTCCCGCCCGAGGCGCCGACCCCGCCGGCGTTGTACGAGCCCTGGGTGACGGTGAACTTGACCCCGGCCTTCTTCTCCGCGGCCGCGATCATGTCGGCGGTGCGCTTGTTCACCGTCTTGCCGTCCAGGCTGGTCTTCGCCCCGACACCGAACGGCGCGGTCACCGTGTAGCGGCCCTTGCCCAGTTCGGCCAGCGAGCCCTTACCGGGCAGACCACTGGCGGCCAGGCCGCTGTGCCCCAGCGACTTCTGGTACTTCGCGTACGCCTTCACCGTCGAAGTGCCGAAGTGCCCGTCGACCTGCTTCTTGTCGAGCAGGTTCTTCGCCGCCAGCGCCTCCTCGACGACCTTGACGCTCGGACCGGAACCCGGCGTGATCGCCTGGTCGGCCTTGTAGGGATCCCACATGGCGGCCTTGACCACGGCCTCCATGTTGACCGACGGTGCCGCCACCGCGGCCTGTCCCGCCGTCATCCCGAACGCGGCTCCGGCCAGAGCGGTGAACATCGCGGCGGTTGCCACCTTGCGCATGACTGCTCCTTCACTCGGTGCTGCTCCCTGTGAACAGCTCGTGTTCGACACTGGCCTGCCGGAGGGGTCGTCCGGAACCACCTGTACGGATCGTCTGACGTCAAAAACCGCAGGTTGACAGCGTTTGACAGGGTGACGGCCCGGCTGATCCCGCTGGTCGGCGCGGCGATCGGAGCGGAGTTCGCGATATAGTTACCCGGCCGCGCAGAGTGACGAAAATCGTTGTCACGTCTGACACGATCGCGAGGGGGAGCGTGCCGGGAGAACGGACACCGGAGCTGGAAGCGTTCATGGCCGAGCTGCGGAAGCTGCGGACGCGGGCAGGCGAGCCGTCGTTCCGGAAGATGGCCGCGAAGTCGGGCGCCGTCTCCCACGCGACCCTGCACCTCACCGTCACCGGCAGGCGGCTGCAGCCGTGGGAGACCGTCCGCGAGTTCGTCCGCGCCTGCGACGGTGACGAAGAGGAATGGCACGCCCGCTGGCAGGGTGTCCAGCTCGTGCTGTCCGCCGGCCGCGAACCGGCCCCCGCGCCCGCCGCGCCGAGATGGCGGTCCAAACGCGTCCTGGCGCCGCTGGCCCTCGTCCTCGTCGCCGCGATCGCCGCCGTCGTCGTCATCCTGCTGCCGGGTGAGCAGGACGCGCGGCCACCCCATCCCGGTGACTCGGCCGGCTTCATCACCGACGTGACGATCCCCGACGACACCGCGGTCAAGCCGGGCACGCAGTTCGTGAAGGTGTGGGAGATCAAGAACACCGGCACGGTCGAATGGCGGAAGCGGTACCTGCGCCGCACCGACCTCCCGGTCGCGCCGGGCACCTGCCGCACCCCGGAGCGGATCCCGGTCAACGACACCGCGCCGCAGGGGCACGTGCAGGTGACGGTCACCGTGAGCACTCCGGCGACCGCCCCGGTCGACTGCAAGATCTTCTGGAAGATGGTCGACGAACAGGACCGGGAACTGTTCCCCGCCAACAAGCCGATCTACTTCTCCGTCCTCGTCCGCGCTTGAGCGCCGAAAACACCTCGTTCGACCGGGAAAGTGCGCTAGCCGCCGCATTCCGGGCTGCCTACGCTGAATTCTGCGCACCGGAACCCAAATGCCTCGGGAGTCTCCAGTGAGAACAACGAGAATCGTGTTCTGCGCCTTGGTCGTCCTCGGCGCCACCGGCCTCGCGCCCGCCACGGCGGCGTCGGCGGGACAAAACGCGTTCACCTTGTCCAGTACCGCTTTCGCCAACGGCGGCGTCATGCCGAAAGTCCACGAGTGCACCAGCGGCGGCGGGCAGGATCCTGCCAAGAGGAACGAGTCGCCACCGTTGGCCTGGTCGGGCGCTCCCGCGGCGGCCAAGAGCTACGCGATCGTCATGCGCGACCTCGACAACGCCAACCTCATCCACTGGGTCATCTACGACATCCCGGTGACCGCGACCTCGCTCCCCCAGAACGTCGAGCACGCGTACCGGCCTTCGGTGCCCGCGGGCGCCCGGCAGATCTACTACCGCGGAAGCGCCAGTCTCTACGGCTATCAGGGACCGTGCTCGCCCTCGACGGTGAACACCTACGAGTTCGTCGTGCACGCGCTCGACCGGGCTTCGCTGACCGGCTTGACTTCCAGTTCGTCGACGCAGACCGCCGCCAGGGCGATCACCGCGGCCTCGCTCGGCACGGCGAGGATCAGCGGCGAGTCGTAGCTCGGTGACATCGGCGGCATACACAGAGCCATCCCTTGATCAGTCCCGAGTCCGCGGCCGGAGGCGGGCTGATCACCCGTGGCAAAATCGGCCCAATGCAGATCGGGATGCTCGGCCCTTTCGAGGTTCGCACGGATGAAGGCGTCCTCGCCGACGTGCCGGGCGCCCGGCTGCGCGGGCTGCTGATCGCCCTCGCGCTCGAACCGGGCCGTGTGGTCCCGAAAGCGACGCTCGTCGACTGGATCTGGGGCGAACAGCCGCCCGCCGACGCGACGAATGCCTTGCAGCGCTTGGTTTCCCGGCTGCGAAAGGTGCTACCGGAAGGAGCCGTCGAGGGACAGACGGACGGCTATCGGCTGAAGGTGGCGCCCGACGCCGTCGACGCCGTGCGGTTCGAACGTCTCGTCGGCCAGGCTCGGGGCGACGAAGAACCGGAGCGGCTGCGCGAAGCCCTCGCCCTGTGGCGCGGCGCGGCCATGCAGGACGTGGGTTTGCAAGACAGCGAGGCGTTCGACGCGGCGGTCACCCGGCTCGACGGGCTGCGCCTGACGGCACTGGAAGACCGGTTCGACGCGGAGATCGACCTCGGCCACGGCGCGAAACTGGTCACCGAACTGACCGACCTGGCGGCCGCGCATCCCCTGCGCGAACGGCTCGTCGCCGCGCTGATGCGGGCTCTCGCGGCGACAGGGCGCGACACCGAAGCGCTGCTCGTGTACCAGCGCACCAGGGAAGCCCTGGCCGACGCGCTGGGCGTCGACCCTTCGCCGGAGCTGTCCGCGGTGCACGTCGCGCTGCTGCGGGGCGAGCTGGGACGGCGCGAGGAGAACCGCAAGACCAACGTGCGCGCCGAGCTGACCAGTTTCGTCGGCAAGGACGCCGATGTCGCCACGGTCCGCGAACTCGTCACCGAACACCGGCTCACCACCCTGATCGGGCCCGGCGGTTCGGGAAAGACCAGGCTGGCCACGGAAACCGCGCGAACCCTGCTCGGCGATCTGCCGGACGGGGCCTGGCTGGTGGAACTCGCGGCCATCGGCGCGGACGGGGATCAGGGGGGCGGGCCCGAAGGGCAGGGGGGCGGGAAGAACATCGCCCAGGCGACGCTCGCCGGGCTCGGGCTGCGGGACGCGCTGCTCGGCGACTCGCCGAACGCCGAACCCACCGAACGGGTCATCGCCGCGATCCGCGAGCGGGAAGTACTGCTGATCCTCGACAACTGCGAGCACGTGATCGAGTCGGCGGCGGCCTTCGCGCATCGGGTGCTCGGGGAATGCCGCCGGCTGCGGATCCTGGCGACCAGCCGGGAACCGCTCGGCATCACCGGCGAGGCGTTGTGGCCCGTCGTGCCGCTGGGCGTACCGGACCGGCACGCCGGTCCCGGCGAGATCGAATCCTCCCCCGCCGTCAAGCTGCTGCGGGACCGGGCGGGCGCGGTGCGCAAGGATCTCGTGGTCGACGAGACCACGTTGGCCACGATGGCCCGGGTGTGCCGGGTGCTCGACGGGATGCCGCTCGCGATCGAACTGGCCGCGGCGAGGCTGCGCACGATGTCCATCGACCAGCTCGCCAACCGGCTCGACGACCGCTTCCGCCTGCTGACCGGCGGCAGCCGCACCGCGTTGCCCCGGCACCGGACGTTGCGCGCCATGGTCGACTGGAGCTGGGAGCTGCTGACCGAAGCCGAACGGACGGTCCTGTCCCGGCTCTCGGTGTTCTCGGGCGGGGCGAGCCTGGAAGCGGCCGAGCGGGTCTGCGTGAGCGAGGCCGTCGAGCAGTACGAGGTGCTCGAATTGCTCACCGCGCTGACCGAAAAGTCGCTGCTCGTCGCCGCGGGCGACGAAGCGCCGCGCTACCGGATGCTCGGCACGATCAAGGAATACGCCGAACACCGGCTCGCCGAAGCGGGCGAAACGGCGCTGGCGCGCGAGGCGCATCTCGCCTACTTCACCGAGCTCGCCGAGGCCGCGGAGCCGATGCTCCGCCGTACCGAGCAGCTGGAATGGCTCGCCAAGCTCAACGCCGAGCACGACAACATCAGTTCCGCGATGCGCGGCGCGCTCGCGGCGGGTGACGCACCGTCGGCGATGCGGCTCGCGGCGGCCTGCGGCTGGTACTGGTGGCTCAGCGGGCACCGGGCGGAAGGCATGGAGCTGGTCAGCGCGGCCGTCGAAACGCCCGGCGAGGTACCCGACGGGGTCGGGGCCGTGGTGTACGGACTCGTCTCGCTGTTCGTGAGTTCCGGTTTCGCCGACGAACACACCGCGGCGAAATGGATCCACGAGTCGTACCGGCTCAGCCGGACCACCGAAGCGAATCACCCGCTGCTGGGTCTCATCGTCCCGCTGGAACGCATGCTGCGGGGCGATGAGACGTTGTCCGCCTGGGAACCGGTGCTGGAGGACGAAAACGCCTGGGTCCGCGCGCTGGGCAGGCTGCACCTCGGCAAGATGCGGATCACGCTCGGCCACCCCGGACCGGACGCGGAAACGTATCTCGAGCGTGCGCTCGCCGAGTTCCGCGCCATCGGCGAACGGTTCGGGATCTCGTTCGCCCTGACCGAACTGGCGGACCGGCTCGCCACGCGCGGCGAGTTCGCCACCGCGTGCGAGTACTACGAGCAGGCGGTCACGGTCGTGGCCGAGGTCGGTTCCGTCGAGGATCTCATCCGGTTGCGGTCACGCCAGGCGCAGCTGTTCTGGCTGCTGGGCGACGCGGACGCCGGCGCGGCCGCCGCGGCCGAGGCGGAGCGGTACGCCGAACGGGTCACCTGGCCGGGGGCGCTGGGCATGCTGGCCCTTTCCCGGGCGGAACTCGCCTACTGGCGCGGGGAAACCGAGGAAGCCAAGCAGCAGCTCACCCTCGCGACGAGCGTGATGGGCGAGGAAGCGGGCCTCGGGCACGTCCGCGCCATCACCCACGACCTGCTGGGGTATCTCTCCGACGATCTCGAGGAAGTCCGCGCGCACCGGGAGTCGGCCTGCCAGGCTGCGGCCGAGGTACGGCACGTGCCCCTGATCGCCCACATGCTCGTCGGCGTCGCGGACCTCGCGCTGCGCCGCGACGAGCCCGAGCAGGCCGCGCGGCTGCTCGGGGCGGCCGACGAGCTGCGCGGGCTGCCGGATCGCTCCCACCCGGACGTGACGAGGATCGAGGGCACAGTGCTGCGCCGCCTCGGCGAAGCGAAGTTCGCGGAGGCGGCGCAGGAGGGAAGCCGGATGGACTGGAAGCACTTGGTCGAGGTCACGCTCGCTTCTTGAACGTCGAGGACGCCCACAGGTAGCCGGCGAGCGCGATCCCGGCGCACCAGCCGAGGGCGGGGATCACGTCGCCCGCCGCCGGCGCGCCGTTGAGCAGGCCGCGCAGGGTCTCGATGATCGGGGTGAAGGGCTGGTACTGCGCGAACTCCCGGAGTCCGGGCCCCATCTTCTCGGCCGGCACGATCGCGCTGCTGAAGAACGGCAGCATGATCAGCGGTACGGAGGCCATCCCCGCGGTTTCCGGGGACTTCGCCGCCAAGCCCAGCGCGACCGTGAGCCAGCCCGCCGCGAAACCGAGCAGCACGACGATCCCGACCACGCCGAGCCACTCGAGGAAACCCGCCGCAGGGGAGAAACCCAGCAGGAAGGCCACTCCGGTGAGCGCCGCGATGGCGACCAGGTTGGTCAGCACGCTGGCGATGACGTGCCCGGTCAGCACCGCGCCGCGAGAGACGTCCATGACCTTGAAGCGGTTGATGATGCCCTTCGTCATGTCGGAGTTCACCGCCGTCGCCGTGGCGCCGAGCCCGTAGCAGACGGCCAGCAGCATCAAGCCCGGCGTCGCGTAGTCGATGTAGTCGACGCCGACGCTGAACGCGTCTCCGAACACGTACACGAACATCAGCATCATCACGACCGGCATCAGGATCGCGTTGAAGACCGAGGTCGGGTTGCGGGTGAGATGTTTGAAGTTGCGGCGCAACATCACCAGCGAAGGCGATTTGGCGCTCATGGTGTGAGTGGTCGTGGTCTCGGTGGTCGCGGTCCGGGTGGTCACTTGGCTGCCTCCGTGCTGTGGCCCGTCAGGGCGAGGAAAACGTCGTCGAGATCAGGGGTGTGGACGGAGAACTCTTCGGCCGCGATCGCGTGCTCGTCGAGCGTGTCCAGGAGCGAGCGCAGGGATTTCGTCCCGCCGTCGCTGGGGACCCGCAGGGCGAGCGCCTCGTCGTCCCGCGTGGAGCCGGGGAAGATCCGTGCCGCCGCGTCGAGTTCGGCGACCGTGGTGAACCGGAGCCGGACGTGCGTGCCGGGCATCTGGCGCTTGAGTTCGGCGGGGGTGCCGCTGGCGACCAGGCGGCCTCCGTCGAGGACCGCGATCCGGTCGGCGAGCTGGTCGGCTTCCTCGAGGTACTGGGTGGTGAGGAAGATGGTCACGCCGCCGTCCACCAGCTCGCGGATGATCGACCACATCGTGCGGCGGCTGCGCGGGTCGAGCCCCGTGGTCGGCTCGTCGAGGAAGATGATGCGCGGATCACCGACGAGCGTCATCGCCAGATCCAGTTTCCGGCGCATCCCCCCGGAGTAGGTCGACGCCGGCTTCCGCGCCGACTCCACCAGGTCGAACCGCTCCAGCAGTTCGGTCACGACCCGCTTGCCGCCGGAGGCCCGCCGGTTCAGGTCCACCATCAGCTGCAGGTTCTCCTGCCCCGTCAGCAGTTCGTCCACCGCCGCGAACTGGCCGGTGACGCCGATCGCCGCGCGCACCGCCTTGGCGCCGGTCGTGATGTCGTGCCCGGCGACCATCGCCGTCCCGCCGTCGGCCTTCATCAGGGTGGTCAGGAGGTTCACCGTCGTCGTCTTGCCCGCCCCGTTCGGGCCGAGCAGGGAGAAGATGGTGCCCGCCGGGACATCCAGGTCGATGCCGTCGAGCACGACTTTGTCGCCGAAGGTCTTCCGCAGCCCGGAGACCGTGATCGCTGAATCTTTCATGGGTCTCACTGTGGGCGGCCCGGCTGACACGCCCCCGCCACGGCGCTGACACGGGTGGTGTCAGCGCCGTGTCAGGCACGTGTCAGGCCTCGCACGAAAGGTGGTCGTCACAACCACCACGAAAGGCGAACCCGATGACTCAGACCGTCCCGCAGGGCCTCCCGATGCAGCGCGACGCGGGTCCCTTCCACCCGCCCCGCGAGATCACCCGGCTGCGCGACGCCCGCCCGGTGAGTCCCATGGTGTTCCCCGACGGCCACGAGGGCTGGCTCGTCACCGGCTACGACGAGGTCCGGCAGATGATGGCCGACACCCGGTTCAGCTCCCGCCAGGACATCGGCATCCTCCACCTGCCCTACGAGACACCGGGGATGCCCGCCCAGACCGAACCTTCCCCGCCGATGCCCGGCATGTTCGTCGCCATGGACCCGCCGGACCACGGCCGGCTGCGGAAACGGCTCACCGGCGCTTTCACCGTGAAGCGGATGAAACAGCTCGAAGAGCGCATCATCGAGATCACCGAACGGCAGCTGGACGCGATGGCCGGCCTCGTCCCGCCGGTCGATCTGGTCAAGGAGTTCGCGCTACCGGTGCCGTCACTGGTGATCTGCGAACTGCTCGGTGTCCCCTACGAGGACCGGGAGAACTTCCAGGCCGACTCCGCCCAGCTCATGGTCAGGGACCAGACGATGGAAGAGAAGATGGCCGCGTTCATCGGAATGAACACCTTCCTCACCGAACTGGTCACGCGCAAGCGCGAGACACCCGGCGACGACATCCTGTCCGACCTCGGCCGCTACGAAGACCTCACCATCGAGGAGCTGGCGGGCGCCGCGTTCCTGCTGTTGCTCGCCGGTCACGAGACCACGGCCAACATGCTGGCGCTGGGCACTTTCGCGCTCCTGGAGAACCCCGGCCAGCTGGCCGAACTGCGGGCCGACGCGGAACTGCTCCCCGGTGCCGTGGAGGAACTCCTCCGGTATCTGTCGGTCGCCGACATCTTCTTCCGCTACGCCACCGAAGACCTCGAACTCGGCGGCGAAACGATCCCCGCGGGATCGACCGTCGTCGTGTCGCTGCTGGCCGCCAACCACGACCCGCGGCGCTTCACCGACCCCGGCACCCTGGACATCCACCGCAACGCCCGCGGCCTGCTGTCCTTCGGCCACGGCGTCCACCAATGCCTCGGCCAGCAGTTGTCGCGGATCGAGATGCGCGCGGGTTTCGAGGGGCTGCTGCGGCGTTTCCCCGATCTCGAGCTCGCCGTCCCCGCCGACGAGGTCAAGCTCAAGACCGACATGAACATCTACGGCGTGCACGAATTGCCGGTCACTTGGGGGGAATCGGACCGGTAGGTGGTCGCAGGTCCGTGAAGGCCTCCTTGCCTACCCTGAAGGTAGTGAAGGAGGCCTTCACGGACTACGTGATCGCCCTCCGCAGCCGCAGTGACCCGGACCCTGCGCGATTCGTCGGCGGATGCTGCACGATCGGGCACGAAAGGACTTCGTCGCGTTCGCGGCGTCGTCCGTTCGGACCAGCGTGCGGCAACGCCGCTATACCTTCGTGTAATGACCGAGATTCGCGGCGGGCCGCTGCGGCCATTGGTGACGTTGCTGAAGGAATTGCCGGGCGATCGGCCCGTGTTCACCGATGCGCACCGGACCCTCACTTCCGGGGAATTGCTGGACTCGAGCGGCCGGTTGGCGACGGGGCTGGGAATCGCCCGCGGCGACCGGGTACTCGTGCACCTGGGCGGGCGCGTCGAATTCGCCGAATACTGCCTGGCGGTGCTGCGGGCGGGCGGAATCGGCGTTCCGGTGAGCACGCGGTCGACGGCGGCCGAATTGACGCGGCTGGTGGACGACTCCGGCGCCGGTCTGCTGGTCACGGAGGAAAGGCACGCCGCGATCGTGCGCGAGCTTCAGTCCGAGCGGCCGCTGTTGCGGGTGGTGTTCGCCGAGGACGAGCCGGCACCCGCCCGGGGTGAGCCGCGGGACGACCTCGGCCTCGACGAACCCGCCTGGCTGCTGTACACCTCGGGCACGACCGGCCACCCCAAGGGCGTGCTGACGACGCAACGTGCGGTTCTCTGGTCGTCGGCGGCCTGCTACGGCCCGATGTACGGGATCTCCGGCGCCGACACCGTTCTGTGGCCGCTTCCGCTGCACCACGCGTATGCGTTGTCGCTGGCTTTCGCCGGGACGATCGCGCTGGGCACGCACACCAGGATCGTCGGCCACGATCTGCCGGGAGCGCTCGCGGCGCATCCCGGCAGCGTCCTCGCCGGTGTCCCGGCGACCTTCCTGAACCTGCGGCAGGAGATCCGGGATTCCCTGCCCGCGCCGCGCCTGTGCCTCTCCGGGGGCGCGCCCTGCACCCCGCCGGTCCGCGCCGCTGTGCGGGAACTGTTCGGCATCCCCGTCCTCGACGGTTACGGCAGTACCGAGACCAGCGGCAAGATCGCCGTCCAGCTCCCCGGCGAGGACGAGCTGACTCCCTTGCCGGGGATGGAGATCCGCGTCGTCGACGGGCAGGTCGAGGTGCGGGGTCCCGGCGTGGCGCCGAGCGCCGCGGGAGTGAACGGCTGGTACCGGACCGGTGACGCGGGCAGGCTCGACGGAGGGCGGCTCACGATCGACGGCCGGGCCGACGACGTCATCGTGTGCGGCGGCCAGAACGTGCACCCGACCGAGATCGAAGCGGTCATCGCCGAATTCCCGGACGTGGACGACGTTCTCGTGACGGGAAGACCCGACGAGGTCCTCGGGGCGGTACCGGTGGCGTTCCTCGTTTCCGGCTCCGCCGAGCTGGACCTCGGCGAGGTGCGGCGCCTGTGCCACCGCCGGCTGTCCCCCTTCAAGGTCCCGGTGGCCTTCCACCGGATGGAGAGCCTTCCCCGGACGCCGTCAGGGAAAGCGAAGCGGCACGCGTTGCGGGTCCCCCGGCCCGACGACGTCGAAGCGCTGGTGCGCGAGGCGACCGCCGAACTGTGCGAGGACGACCTCGGCGAGCGATGGCGTGACCGGCCCTTCGCCGAACTGGGCCTGACGTCGGTGGGCGGCGTGCACCTGCGGCACCGGCTGGCCGACGCGACCGGCCGCGACCTTCCCCAGTCGCTCGTCTACGACTTCCCCACCCCGGCGGCGGTCATCGCCGAACTGGAACGGCTGCTGTCCGGGGAAATCCGCCCTGCCAGCACGGAAACCACGCCCGCTCGCGCCGACGAACCGATCGCCATCGTCGCGACGGCGTGCCGGTTCCCCGGCGGCGTGACCTCGCCCGAAGACCTGTGGAACCTGGTGGCGGGCGGCGTCGACGCCACCGGCGACTTCCCGGCCGACCGGGGCTGGGACCCGGCGGCGCTGTACGACCCGGACCCGGGCCGGATCGGCGGGTCCACCACCCGCCGCGGCGGATTCCTTTACGACGCAGCGGACTTCGACCCCGCCCTGTTCGGCATGTCCCCGCGCGAGGCCCTGGCGACCGACCCTCAGCAACGGCTGCTGCTGGAGACGTCGTGGGAGCTGTTCGAACGCGCCGGTCTCGACACCGCCACGGTGCGGGGCAGCGACACCGGCGTGTTCGTCGGGGTGATGCACGAGGACTACGCGAGCCGCTTCGAAGGGCACCAGCTGGAAGGACGGCTGGGCATCGGGTCTTCGCACGCGCTCGCGTCCGGCCGGATCTCCTACACCTTCGGCTTGACCGGCCCCGCGATCACGGTCGACACCGCGTGCTCCTCTTCGCTGGTCGCGCTGCACTGGGCCGTGCGCGCGCTGCGGGCCGGGGAATGCTCGCTAGCCGTCGCGGGTGGCTCCACGGTGATGTCGACGCCGCGCACGTTCCTCGAATTCAGTCGCCAGCGTGGCCTTTCCCCGGACGGCCGGTGCCGCTCCTACGCGGCGGGCGCGAACGGCACGGCCTGGGCCGAAGGGGCGGGTGTCCTGCTGCTGGAGCGGCTGTCGGACGCCCGCCGGAACGGGCATCCGGTCCTGGCGCTGGTGAGCGGCTCGGCCGTCAACTCCGACGGGGCGTCGAACGGGCTGACGGCGCCGAGCGGGCGGGCGCAGCGGGCGGTGATCGCGTCCGCGCTGGCCGACGCGGGCCTGTCGGCGATGGACGTCGACGCCGTCGAAGGGCACGGCACCGCCACCCCGATCGGCGATCCGATCGAGGCGGAGGCGCTGATCGCCGCGTACGGCGGCGGACGCGACCGGCCGTTGTGGCTCGGGTCCGTGAAGGCCAACATCGGGCACACCCAGGCGGCGGCCGGGGTGGCCGGCGTGATCAAGATGGTGGAAGCGCTGCGGCACGGGCAGTTGCCGCCGTCGCTGCACGCCGAAGATCCGAGTCCTCGTGTCGACTGGTCCGCGGGTGACGTGACCCTGCTCGCGGAAGCTCAGGACTGGCCCGCCGGACCGAAACCCCGGCACGCGGGGGTTTCCGCGTTCGGGATCGGCGGCACGAACGCGCACGTCGTCGTCACGGAAGCGCCACCGCCGATCGAGACCGGACACGCGGCGTCCCTTACGGCGCCGTGGCTGCTGAGCGCCGCCGACGAGGGCGCGCTGCGAGCGGTCGCCTCAGGGCTGCTGGCGACGGCCGGCGGCCGGGACGCGAACGACATCGCGTTCACCCTCACCACCCGCACCCCACTGGAACACCGCGCGATGGTCCCGTCCGGCGATCTCACCGCACTGCACGCGCTCGTCACGGGTGACCGCCGCGGCCGGACCGTGCGCGCCCCGGCGACCGCGGCGTACCTGTTCAGCGGGCAAGGCGCACAGCGCCCGGGAATGGGGAAAGTGCTGTCGGACGGCTTCCCCGTGTTCCGCGCGGCGTTCGACGCGGCCTGCCAGGCGCTGGGTGGGCAGGTCCGCGACGTCGCGTTCGACGGCGGCGACGCGCTGAACCGGACCGACCACGCGCAGGCCGCGCTGTTCGCGTTCGAGGTCGCCCTGTTCCGCTTGCTGGAATCGTGGGGTGTCCGGCCGGGCGTCGTCGCCGGGCACTCGATCGGGGAGATCGCCGCCGCGCACGTCGCCGGTGTCCTGTCGCTCGAAGACGCGGGGATCCTGGTGTCCGCGCGCGGCCGTCTGATGGCCGCTTTGCCACCCGGGGGCGTCATGATCGCGGTCCGGGCGGCCGAGGACGAGGTCGCGCCGCTGGTCGGGGAATTCGCCGACCAGGTGGCGATCGCCGCGGTCAACGGTCCCCGATCCCTTGTCCTGTCCGGAACCGAGAGCGTGACGGAAGCGATCGCGGCCCAGTGGCCGGGTTCCACGCGGCTGCGCGTCAGCCACGCGTTCCATTCGCCGCTGATCGATCCGATGCTCGCCGAGTTCCGCGAGGTCGCCGCCGGGCTGACCCACCGGAGCCCGGAAACCACCCTGGTCTCCGGGCTGACCGGCCGCGCGATCACCGGCCTCGGCCCGGACCATTGGGTGCGGCACGCCAGGGACACGGTCCGGTTCGCCGACGCGCTGGACACCGTGGCCGCGGCGGGAACCGGTATCTGCCTGGAGATCGGCCCGTCGGCCACGCTCAGCCGGATCGCGGGAGCGGTACTCCCCGCGGTGTCCACTATGGACACCGAGCAGGGAGTACTGGAGGCGGTGGGCGAACTGCACACCGCGGGAGTGCCGGTCTCGTGGCGAGCGGTGTTCGGCGGCGGTGCGCGCCTGCTCACCCTGCCGACCTATCCCTTCCAGCGCGAGCGTTTCTGGCTCGACCCGCAACCGCGCCGGAGCCCGGACGACGGCGGGCACGCGATGCTCGGCCCGGCGCTGCTCGCACCCGACTCGCCGAGGATCGTGCACGGCGGCTCGGCGGGTGTGCGCGCGCACGGCTGGCTCGCCGACCACGTCGTCGGCGGCACGACGCTGTTCCCCGCCACCGCTTTCGTTGAGATCGCCTTGCACGCGGGCGAAGCGGGGGTGGCGGAGCTGACGATCGAGGCTCCGCTGCGGCTCGGCAAGACCGCCGACGTCGCGCTCCAAGTGGTCGTGGACGGGACCCGGATCGACATCTACGCCAAGGACGAGGGCGACTGGACGCGTCACGCCACGGGCCGCCTGTGCCCGTCCGACGTCTTCGCGCAGCCGTGGAAGGGCGAGTGGCCGCCTCCCGCCACCGAATCCGTCGATCTGGACCGGGCCTACGCGGCCCGCGAGTACGGTCCCGCCTTCCGCGCGGTGACGGGCCTGTGGCAGGACGGCGACGAACTGTTCGCCGACGTCGCGCTCCCCGAGGGCGTCGACGGCCGGTTCGGCATCCATCCCGTGCTGCTCGACGCGGCCGTGCACACCTTGGCGCTGGCCGAACCGGCGGACGCCGAGGTGCGCGTGCCGTTCCTCTGGAGCGGCGTCCACGTCTTCACCCCCGCCGTGCGCCGGGTTCGAGTCCACTGTGTACGGACAGGTCCCGGCGAAGCCCGCGTCGAACTCTTCGACCCCGATGGCATGCCCGTCGCGGTGGTCGAATCCCTGCTCACCCGGCCACTTCCCGCCGAGAGCACGATGCTCTACCGCCCGCACTGGGTCCCCGTCCCGGCCGCGCGCGCCGACGACGTCCGGATCATCGACGGTGACGACGTCCGGACCGTGCTCACCGCGCTGCAGGACACGGTCCCGCGCGGGGAACGCACGGTCGTGGTCACCCGCACCGCGACCGATCCGGTGGGAGCGGCGGTCTTCGGGCTCGGGACGGCCGCCTCGACCGAGTACCGCAGCCTGGTCACCGTGGTCGAAGCAGGCGCCGAAGTCCCCGTGGAGAAGGTGCGCGAACTCGTCGGCGGCAACCCCGAACCCCAGCTGGCGATCCGGGACGGCGTACCGCACGCGCTGCGGATCGCCCGGACCGCGCCCGCGTCCGCCCGGCCGATCGATCCGGCGGGCACCGTGCTGATCACCGGCGGCACCGGTGCGCTCGGCGCGGCGCTGGCCCGCCATCTCGTGTCCGCGCACGGTATCCGGCATCTGCTGCTCGTCAGCCGTCGCGGCCTCGCCGCACCGGGCGCGGAAGAGCTCCTCCGGCTGCCCGCCGACGTGCGGATCGTCGACGGCGACATCGCCGATCCGGCTGTCGTCCGGCATCTGGTCGACTCGTGCGATCCGCCGTTGACCGCCGTCGTGCACTCCGCGGCGGTCGTCGCCGACGCCGCGTTCACCGCGCAGACGACCGCGGGGCTCGAGACCGTCTTCCGCCCGAAGGCCGACGCCGCCCAGGTCCTGCACGAGGCGACACGGCATCTCCCGCTTTCGGCTTTCGTGCTGTTCTCTTCCCTGGCAGGCACTTTCGGCAACGCCGGGCAGGCGAACTACGCCGCCGCGAACCGCTCTCTCGACGCGCTGGCCGTCCGACGGCGCGCCGAAGGCCTGCCCGCCACGTCGATCGTCTGGGGCCTCTGGGATCTGGAGGCCGGGCTCGGCTCGCTGATTCCCGACGCGGCGAGGCATCGCATCCAGTCCTCCGGGGTGGCCGGGCTGACCCTGGAGCAGGGGCTGGCCCTGTTCGATGCCGCGATCGGGCATGCCGAACCGGTCCTGATCGCCGCCCGGCTCGACCCCACGGCCGCCGACCTGCCCCCGATCGCCGACGGACTCGGACGCCCCGCGTCGAGACCGGCGCCGCCCTCGCCGGACCGGCGCTGGCCGGAGCGACCCTCGGAGGACGAACTGCGAGACCTGCTCCGCGTCGAGCTCGCCGAAGTCCTCGGCCACCAGGATCCGGACACGATCCCCGAGGACAAACCGTTCACCGACCTCGGGCTCGACTCGCTGGCCGTCATCGACCTGCGCACCCGGCTCCGCGACCTGACCGGGCTGGAACTGCCCGCACGCGTGCTGTTCGACCACCCGACGGTCATCGAACTCGCCGGGCTCCTGCGCGAACGGCGGTCAATGTCTGGCTGAGCGTCAAGGCGGAGAGGGCGACGGCGAATCCGGTGAGCTGCCAGCCGGTGAGGGTCTGGCCGAGCACGAAGAACCCGGCGGCGGTGGCGACCAGCGGGTTGGTCAGCGTGAGCAGGGAGACCGACGCCGGGGCGAGGCGGTCGATGCCGCGGAACCACAGCGGATACGCCAGCGCGGTGGTGACGATGCCGATGTAGCCGTAGCCGAGCAGGTTCGCGGTCGTCAGCGAGCCGGGGATGCCTTCGAACAGGAGCGTCGCCGGGGCGAGGACGAGACCGCCCAGGGTCAGCTGCCAGCCGGTCATCGCCAAGGGATGTTCGGGGCGGCCCCATTTCTTGGCGAGGACCAGTGCCACGGCGACGAGTCCGACGGCGCCGAGCATGGCGGCCAGGCCGAGCGGGTCGAGCCGGGCCTCCGACGAGAGTGTCAGCAGGGCGACACCGCCTGCCCCCGCGATCGCCGCGAGCAGGATCGGCGCCGGTGTCCGGACGCGAAGTACCGGTAGCGCGAGCAGGGCCACCATCAGGGGCTGCAGGGCGCCGAGGGTCGCGGCGACCCCGCCAGGCAGGCGGTACGCGGCGAGGAAGATCAACGGGAGGAAGGCGCCGAAGTTGAGCATGCCGAGCACCGCCGTCTTCCACCACCAGGACCCGTGCGGGAGCCGCCTGGTCAGGGCCAGCAGGAGCAGCCCCGCCGGGAGCGCCCTCAGCACGGCGGCCAGCAGCGGCCGGTCCGGGGGCAGCAAGGTCGCGGTGACCACGTAGACGGTGCCCCAGCTGGCCGGTGCCAGCGCGGCGAGCCCGGCGGCGCGAAGGTTCGGTCTCGCGGATGACGGCTCACCTGGGACGACGGGCCGCTCGGCGATGATCGCCATGATGTCTCCTCACTGATAATCTCAACGTTGAGATAACAACAGCGAGTTCTGTCAATGTCAAGTCTCTTAATGTTGAGATGAGTGGAGGCGCAACGTGGCCGACGCGGTGGACGCGGTGATCGGGCTTTGGCGACACGAGCGGCCGGACCTCGAGGACAAGCTTTGGCCCGCCGAGGTGATCGGGCGCATCCAGCGGCTTTCCCGGATCCTCGAGAAGAAGCTCAAGGAGTTCAACGCCGAGCACGGCCTGGAGTCGTGGGAGTTCGACGTTCTCACCACACTTCGCCGCTCCGGGGAGGCCGGCGGCTTGACGCCGGGAGCGCTCCTCAAGGCCGCGATGGTCACCTCGGGGGCGATCACGAATCGCATCGACCGCATGGAGACCAAGGGCTTGGTCGAACGGGTGCGCGACAGCGACGACCGCCGGTCGGTCAAGATCCGGCTGACCGACAAGGGACGGCAGGTCGTCGACGAGGTTTTCGTGCTGCACCTGGAAAACGAGGCCGGACTGCTGCCCGACCTCGACCCGGCGCGGTGGGCCGAGCTGATCGGCGGCCTGCGGCTGCTGCTCGAACACTTCGGCGACACGTCACTGGAGTGACTCCAGCACGGCGGCCAGCGCCGCGTCGGTGTCGGCACCGAGCTCCCGGACGGCCCGGGCGTACTCGTCCGCGGCGGCTCGCAGCAGGACCGCTTTGCCGGGACGGTCGGCGAGTTCGGCGACGACCGTGCCCTTGGCGCGCGCGGTGTGCACCCAGCCGTTCTCTTCCAGTTCCCGGTAGACCCGCGCCACGGTGCCCGAAGACAGGGCCAGATCCCTGGCGAGTTGCCGGATGGGCGGCAACCGAGTGCCCGGCGCGAGCGCACCGGCGGTGATCAACCGGACGACCTGGTCCCGGACCTGCCGCCACGGCGCGATCCCGAGATCCGTGTCGACGACCACCTTCAGTGGCATCAGGCAGCCTCGGCACGCGACCGGTGGGCGAGGTTGTACCAGCCGGCGAACCCGGCGACGACCAGGATCCACGAGCCGAGGTTCGTCACTTCGGGAATCGCCAGGGTCACGGTGGCGGCCAGGCCCAGCCCCGCGGCCACCCGCGCACTGCGGACCCGCAACGCGCCGTCGGCTGCACTGTCCCCTGTGGACGGACGAC
Source organism: Amycolatopsis sp. lyj-90 (assembly GCF_046549035.1). Classification (NCBI taxonomy): domain Bacteria; kingdom Bacillati; phylum Actinomycetota; class Actinomycetes; order Pseudonocardiales; family Pseudonocardiaceae; genus Amycolatopsis; species Amycolatopsis sp. lyj-90. Next base: position 55,670 of record NZ_JAJPWP010000008.1, on the reverse strand, counting down.
GCACGGCGAGCAGGATGATCAGCCAGGTGACCGCCGAGACGGCCGCGGCGATCCCGAGCAGCGCCCACCAGCGATGGACCACGAGCCAGGCCGTCGCCGCCGCGACGATCGTCGCGTAAGTGACCAGACCCCACACCGGGATGAGCCCCGACACCGCACGCCGATCCAACCCCGCCTCACGGCGAGCGCTCTTCGGCGGCCGCTGAGCGAGCACCTCGGCGATCAGCGCACCGACGAGCAGGGTGGCCAGGAAGAACGCCGTACTGTCGCCCCGCACCCCGGCGGCGTCGGCCAGCACCGGCAACCCGAGGAACAGCCAGGGGTACCAGAAGCGGCGGCGCCGCAGATAGCGCACGGCCTCGGCGACGTCCGACTGCGAAGGATCGCCGACGCCCCACCGGCGCAGCACCTTCGCTCCCTGTGTTTCGCCCGGCCACAGGAGAATCAGGATCACCACGCCGAACAGACCCATGATCAGGGCGTCGGCCACGATGTTGTCGAACGGCACGATCGAACCTCCCGTCTTGTATCAAGCACATGATACAAGACGGCGGGACTCCCGCGCGGCGAGAGCGGCCCGTAGCGCCCCGCCCCTCGACCGACAGCCGAACAAGGACGTCGCGCCCCAGACTGTCTACATAGGACACTTTACGGAAAGATGCGCCGCGATGACGCCGCTCTCAGAAAAACAACCTCGCCGCTCGCGACACATCTTTCCCTTGAGGAAAAAGAATTCTGCCCGTTCGATCAAGCCCAGCCGAGCGGGGTCACCTCCGCCGCCGACGTCCACGGGCCGCGTCCGCCCGCCTCGGTGAGAGCACAGAAGCGGACATAGCGGGCCCGTGTCGGCCAGAAACGCAGCGTCTTCAGGACGGCGTCGTCGGGGAAGGTCCCGGCGGCGACCGGGCTTCCCCAGGCCGAACCATCGGTGCTCAGATGGATCTCGTAGCCGCCGACGCGGCCGTGAGCGGAGCCGTCCTGGCGCGGCAGATAGGTCAGACCGGTGACGGTGCGGGCCGCGCCCAGGTCGAGCTGCAGTTCGTGGGGCAGCGGGTCCTCCCCACCGGACCACTTGGTGTGCCAATGGGTGGCCGGATTGCCGTCGATGGCGTTCGTGGCGGCGCCTGACTTACCCGAGGTCTCCTGACTGTCGGCCGAGCGGACGGTGGCCGCGAGCGGCCCGGAGCCCATGACCGGGTCGCTGATGGTCTCGGCGCCGGTCTCGACGTGGCCCGCGAAGCGGCGAAGGAAGCCGTCGGGCCCCTGAACGGTCAGGTCGTACCAGCCGCTCATGCCGCCTTCGGTGCTGAACCAGTCCTCGACCGTCGCGCCGGAGGCGACCGAGTACGTCCACGGCCCGCCACCCCGGTTGCCGGTGCGCACGGTCAACTGGCACGCGGCGCCGGCGTTGGTCATCTTCAGGTACACGACGCCGGAACCCGGGCGCAGCACGACTTCCGGATTCGGTTTGCCCCCGGTGGTCGCGGTGATCCGGTTACCGGCGAACCGCCGCAGGAAACCGTTGGGGCCGTGCGTGGTGAGGTCGTACGCGCCGTCCGGCGAACCCACCTGCCAGTAATCCGAGAGGGACGCCCCGGCGCCGACGGTGTAGCGCCACGGTCCGTCGGTCCGATGCGCGGTGGCGTAGACGTAGAAGTGCGCGCCCGCGGCTCCGGTGTTGCCGAAGTCGATCCAGAACCGCTCCGCCGTCACCCGGCCCGACGCCGTCACCTGATAGGGCAACGGCCGCGCCGTCTTGACCCCGCTCTCCGGTATCGGCGGCTTCTGCACGGAAGGCGGCTGTGGCTGGGTGTTCCACGGCCCGCTCGTCGGCACCGGCTTGGTCAGCGCCGGGTAGGTGGCGCCCGGCACCGTGGTGTCCAGCGCCGAGGTCAGGTCACCGCAGACGGTGCGCCGCCACGGCGAGATGTTCGGTTCGCCGACGCCACTCCACCGTTCCAGGAACCGCAGCACGGACGTGTGGTCGAAGACCTCCGAGCACACCTTCCCGCCCCGGCTCCACGGCGAGATGACGAACATCGGCACCCGCACGCCCAGCCCGATCGGCTCGCCGGAGACGAACTCGTCGGTCGTGGCCACGGAACTCTTGCCTTCGTCGTCGGAGGCGGGCGGCGCCGGCGGCGGCATGTGGTCGAAGAATCCGCCGTCCTCGTCGTAGGTCAGCAGGAACAGCGTCTTGTTCCACACCCCGGGTTTGGAGGCGATCGTGTCGAGGATCGACTTGACCAGGTCCGCGCCGGTGTTGGGGCCCCAGGCGGGATGCTCGGTCTGCGATTCCGGCGCGACGATCCAGGACACCGCGGGGAGCTTGCCCGCGTCGACGTCGGCCTTGAAGGCGCTCAGCAGTTGCTTCGGCGCGACACGGGCCAGCCCGCGGTCGTAGAGGGCACGCTCGCCCGCGGTCAGGGCCGCCACGCCCGCCGCGAGTCCGTCGAGCAGCCGGGTCCGTTCGGCGGCCGAGGCCGAATCGAGGGCGTAGTAGAAGTACTCCAGCTTCGGGAAGGCCTTGCCGGAGGAGTCCTTCACCTTCGACAGCGCCTTGGCCCCGACGGCGAGGAAACTGCTGAAGTAGTCCAGCGAATTGTCGCCGTAGTTGTCCCATTCCTGATAGACCCGCCAGCTGCGGCCCGCGGCCTGGAGGCGCTCGGCGTAGGTCTTCCAGGTGTAGCCGGTGTGCCCGGGGTTCTGCCAGGCGTCGTTGCCGATGGCGCGGGTGGTGCCGTCCGGCTCGAACCCGAGTTTGCCGGTGAACAGGTACAACCGGTTCGGGTTGGTGGGGCCCAGTTCCGAGCAGTGGTAGGCGTCGCAGACGGTGAAAGCGTCGGCGAGCTCGTGGTAGAACCGCAGCGCCGACCGGGTGTGATAGGTCAGCGAGCGGACACCCTTGGCCGCGCGCCACGCGTCGTGACGGCCCTTGTTCCATGCCCGGTGCCCGCCGGACCAGCTGTGGTCGACGTCGGCCATGAACTGATCGTCGATCGCGTAGGGAAGCAGCGTGCCCGCGCCGTCCGGCTGCTGGAAGACCGAAGCCCCCGAGGGAAGTTTGATCGCGGCCGGATCGTTGAAACCCCGGACGCCGCGCAGGGTCCCCAGATAGTGGTCGAACGACCGGTTCTCCTGCATGAAGACCACGACGTGCTCGATGACGTCGAGTCCGCCCGTCGGGGCGTCGGCGGCGAGCGCCTGCCGGACGCTCTCCGGGAGCAAGGTGAAGGCGGAAGCCGCACCAGCGGCCTTCAGCAGGGTACGACGGCGCACGGAGCCCTCCAGAAACTGCGTTGAACCCGCTCGAACATGCTCGAAACTGCACCTTTGGTGCGACTATCGAGCAGATAGAAACATATCGACCGGCTCGGGTTCAAGAGTTCCGTCTCCGCGCTGCATGATCGGAGCAACAAGACGCGACTTTCGGAGGATGGCATGCCGCCGCTTCGCCCAGCGACCTCGCCGGAAGGCCGTGATGGGGGCCGCCCCCCTTGAACGGCCCCCACCCGGTTCATCCGGCCGAAAGCGGCCGGACACCTCTCGTGTCGCCTATTCCCTTTCCTCGGAGCGCCGGGACAGGGCGGCCAGCGAAAGCACCATGACGACCGGCCAGATCACGACCGCCAACGGGGCTCCCCCGAAGGTGATCGCCATGACCGAAACCGCCGTCGCGATCAGCCCGCCGACGGGCGACACGTAACAAAACCCCAAGGGGCCCAGGAAAAGAGCCCACAACAACGCCGCCTTCACGGACTTGACGGGCGGACGGGGGACCGGATACCGGCCCGGGCCGAGGACCTCGTGGTCGGCCCCCTGGTACCACCCGCCGGAGATCAGCGGCGGGTGCGGAGCGAAGAAGGCCGGTCTTCGCCCGAACGCCTTGGGCGTCCGCGGGTTCTCCTCGGCAGGCTCGTGGCGATGATCCTTCGGCCGTCCCATGACACTTTCGGCACTGCGCATGACATCCTCCCCCGTCGCCGGCCCGAGGCCTGGTGAAGTCACCTCTTGCCTGGCACAATTACCGGTTGCGGTTCGAAACTTCCGGGTCGTTCTGCCCACAGACCATGCTGGCGAGTCGGGGGAGTGTGCGATGCGTCAAATGGAACACAACGCCGATCCGGTTTCCGCGAATCCGGCAGCGCCGGGATGACAGGTTCCGCTGCGGCCGAGTACGGGATCTGGAGACGGCTGACCTCCGCCGAGCAGTCCGCCCTCCGCGGCGCGGGGCATGTGAAGGTATGGCAGCCCGGCCAGATCCTCGCCCTCCAGGGCAGTCCGCCCACGAGCATGTTCGTCGTCCTGCGCGGCTGGGTGAAGATCAGCGCCACCAACTATCGCGGCGAAGACGCCCCGCTCGCCGCTCGCGGGCCCGCGGAAATCGTGGGCGAACTGGCGCCGATCAGCGGACTCCCCCGTTCCGCCACCATGTCGGCGATCGACGAGGTGCACACCCTGGTCGTGTCGCGGGAGAAACTCCTCGGCGTGCTGCGCGACCGGCCTCGCATCGCCGAGGAGATCTTCCGTACCGCGGCGATCCGGCTGCAACAATCCGATCGGCTGCGTCTCGAGTCCGGCGGGCCGGATTTCCCCCAGCGCCTCGCCGCGGTCCTCCTGGAACTGGCCCTGCAGCACGCCCTCGACTGGTCGGACGGGAAACAGGTCGATCTCCGCTTCAACCAAGGGGAACTGGCGGGGTTCGCCCGCGTCTCCCGCAGCACCCTGATCCGGGGCCTCGAAGAACTCCGGAAGCTGGGCGTGGTGCGCACCGCGCGCCAGCGCGTCACCATCACCCGGCCTCGCGCACTCCGAGAATTGGCCGCCGGACGGCCACCACCGACGGAAGATGCCTGATCGAACCCGAAATCTCGGCTATCCTTGTCAAGGTTCAACTCTCGCAACCGTTTCACGGGGTGGAGGGAATCGGCACGATGAGTTCTTTCTCGGCAAGCACGGAACCGGACATCGAATCGGCGTTGATCGATCTCGACGCGGTCTCATTCACCGCGTTACGAGAGCTGGACAGTGAGGCCTTCCGTCATTCGGCGCACCAAGTCGTCGAACGCACCACACATGTCCGCGCACGCTATAGAAGCGGATCCGCGGGGACCGGTGAGCGCATCGACTGATGTCGCCACCGGCCGAAGCTCGCCCCGCGTTCCATCGCTTGTCGTGGCGTGACTTCGACGCACTCGCGCGCCTTGACGGCGACGAGGACATGGCCCGCCGTCTGCGACGGGCCGAGCGCAGTCGTCGCAAACTACTGATCCACGTGCTGCTGACCGAGGCGACGAAAACCCCCGATCATTCAGGCCCGTTGCCATCGCTGGATTTCGCGTGGGAACTCCTCGCACGTGCCGAAGCACGGGCACCCCGGGCGGTGAACCGGATGCTCACCAATCCGTACACCGGGAGCTGGGCGGGCTACACGACTCGGCTGCTGCGCAACGGAATCGACGGCGTGGGTCCTTTGTGGATGCATTTGGGCCACGCGCACGCGATCGCGGCGGCCGCGGCGATCCGGGCGGAGCTGGACTTCGAGACCACCATCCCGGTCTGGCACGGAAACGCCATGCTGCCTTCGCTCGGGATGGCCAGATTCTCCGGTACTGAACCGTTCTCTTCGGCCATCGTGCGAGGCGCGAACGGCCGGTACTCCGTTTCGAGCGCCGGAACCACGGTCCGCTTGCCGAGCGCGCACGACTCCGACGCCCACGGCTGGTGGGGAATCCGGCGGGTGCGGAGCCAGGTCGGCGCACACCGCTTCTCGCTGTGGCTGGACGACCTCGATCCCTATCGCGGACTTTACGAGCCTGTCCCACCCGAAAGGCTGCCGGGCAAGGATCTGGCGGACTGGCAGCGGCTGATCGACGAGGCCTGCCGCCTGATCGCCGCCCATCTGCCCGGCCTGGCCCGCATCATGCCGGTGGGCTTGGCCTCGCTGGTACCGAAACCCCAGGTGCTCTTCCGGAATCCGAGCGCGTCGACCGGGGAGGCGTTCGGCAGTGCGGTGGTGGGCCTGCCCTCCGACGGAGCGTCTCTCGCCGAGACCTTGATCCACGAGTTCCAGCACATCGTGCTGGGCGGTCTGTTGCACCTCGTCGAATTGTACGAGCCGGATCCGCGGGAGCGGATCTACGTGGCTTGGCGGGATGACCCCCGGCCACTGAGCGGGGCCCTGCAAGGGGTCTACGCTTTCTTCGGGGTGACGGCCTTTTGGCGCGCACTGCACCAGGCCGGGCAGAGTCCCAGGCGCTCCGGCTTCGAATTCGCGTTCTGGCGCCGTCAGACGTGGCGAACCCTGCAAGTCCTGCGGGTGGACTCGACCTTGACCACCGCCGGGCGCCGCTTCCTCGACGATATCGCGGAACGTCTCGGCCCCTGGCGGGACGAACCCGTCCCGGCGGAGGCGAACACACTGGCCATGGCTGCCTGCCGGGATCACCTCGCGGGCTGGCGCGCCCGTCATCTTCGCCCGGATCCGTCGATGGTCAGCGGACTGGCGGCCGCCTGGCTGGGCGGACGGCCGCGCCCGCCGGCCACCCTCGACACGACCGACCTTCCCCCGACGCCGGTTCCGGACGGCGGCTGGTCCCACGCCCGGACGGACCTGATCCGGCTGACCGTCAGCGATTCACCGCTGACACCGGACGGGCGACCACCGGCGGTCCCCGGCGCCACCACCGCTGATTTCGCTTATGCCGCAGGCGATTTCCTCGAAGCCATCAACGGCTACCGGGAGGAACTCGCCAGGGATCCGGACCGGCCCGCCTCACTGGTCGGACTGGGTCTCGCACTCTCCGCGCGAGGCCCCCATCCTGCCGCCCGGGCGTTGCTGCACTGTCCCGAACTCGTCCGGGCGGTGCATCGACCCTTGCGAGCTGTTCCGCGGCCACCGACCGTGGAACAGCTCGCCTCGTGGATCGGGCAACTCGTACCGGACTGAGTCACATCAGCATCGGGTCGATGTCGCAGTCACCGCGGACGCCGCGGACCGCTGCCTGCGTTCCCGGGTGGGCTTCGCCGAGGATCTGGCGGTACTTCACCAGAATCGGGTCGCGGAACGGCGCTGCCTCCTCGTCCCGGCCGAGAGCGGTCAGATCCAGCCCGAGGTTGTAGGACGCCACGAGAACGGTGGGGTGGTCCTCCCCGAGCACCTGTTTGCCGCGCTCGACCGCGTCCCGTCCCAGTTCGACCGCCCTGTCGAACTCACCCAACGCCGATAGATCACTCGCCAGGTTGATAGTGGCGATGACGGCGTACGGATGATCCGGGCCGATGGTGGCGCGGAAATGCTCGAGAGCGCGCTCGTCGAGGACTCGAGCCGCCGCGGGGTCACCTTGGTGCCGTAACGTCACCGCGAGGTCGGCGTTGGCCGCGAGGGTATGCGGATGATGTTCGCCGAGACCACCGCGGTAGCGCTCGAAGGTTTCCTCGCCGAGCTTCCTCGCCGCCGCCAGGTCACCCGAGTGGCGGAGATCGATTGCATGGGCGAGAGCGCACGCCATGGTGTTGGCGTGGTCATCACCGTAGACCAGCCGGAACTTCCTGAGGTTTTCCGTGGACAGAGCGAGCGCGCCCGGATGGTCGCCATCCTTGCGCCTGGCCACCGAAAGCAGGAACGCGTTGCCTGTCGCGTCCAATTGGTCGTCACCGAAGCGGGCACGGAAGTTCTCCGTGAGCCTTTCCTGCTGGACCCTGGCCTGGCCGTACTCCCCCGCCTCGCGCAGGTCCACGATCAGTGAACTGTTGACGCCGAAAGTACGGACGTGGTCGCGACCGAGGACCTCGATCCGACGGCGCAAGGTCTCCCGGTCCAGTTCCTCCGCCGCACGGTAGGCGCCGCTGAGCCGAAGGCTGATCGCGTGCTGGTACGCGGCGTTGAGCGTCTCCGGGTCGTCTTCCCCGAACATGCGCTTGGCCTTGTGGTAGATCTCTTCGCTGAGTTTGGTCGCCGCCGCGAAGTCGCCCTGGGCCCGGAGGTCGATCGTGATGTTTCGCTGGAGGGCGAAGGTCTCCTCGTTCTCTTCGCCGGACACCTGGAGGCGCAGGGCGAGAGTGCGTTGGTTGAGTTCCGAGGCTTCGGCGTACCGGCCAACCGCCCACAGATAAAGACCCAGTCTTGACGAAACTTCGAGGGTTTGCGGATGGGTGGGGCCGAGGGTGTCGGTGAATCGCTTCCGTGCTTCGAGGCCGAGCCGGGTGGCTTCTTCGTGGTCACCGTATTCGAACAGGTAGCGCATCAGGTTGATGTGGAGCTGACGCGGCCAGCTGTCGTCGCAGTCCAGCACGTTCGCCGCGTAGACGTGCGGCAGCAATTCACGATAACGCGACCAATGCCTGCTGGACTCGGGGTCGTTCGGGTCCAGCGCGGCGAGCAGCTGGTGGGCGCCGTGCTGCATCCTCGCGTGCACCTGACGGGCCATCACCCGGTTGCGCAGGACCAGCTGGACCAGACGGTGCAGCTGGAGGGTGTTGTTGCCGTGGTCGATCTTCGCGAGGCCGTACCGGTTGATGTCGCGGATGGCGCGGGCCAGCTTGATCGGATCGCGCAGCGCCGCGTCGAGCTCGGGGGAAATCGAAACCCGGCTGACTCCGGTGAGCAGATCACGCGAAATCGGTTCAGGCGAAAAGAAGGCACAAATGTGCAGGATCTGGTGCGCCGCCGGGTTGCGGGTCTTCAGCTCCTCGAACGACACGTTCCACGCCGCCGCGACGGAAACCTCGTAGTCGGGCGCCGTGGCGGTGTCGAGGATTTCCTCCACGGACTCGTCGAACAGGCGCAGGTACTCCTGCACCGGCATCCCGGTCACCGCACGCCAGGCCGCCGCCTGCTCGACGGCCAGCGGCAGATCGCCCAGCTTCTCGGCGAGCTCGTCGGCATCGGCCGGCTCGATCTCCGGGCCGCGACGGCCGAGCAGCTCGACACTTTCCTCACGCTTGAACACCGCGAGTTCCAGCGGGCGCGCGATACCGGCCCAATCAGAGTTGCGCGAGGTGATCAGGATTTCACCGGGACCGTTGCGCGGGAAGTACGGCAGCACGGACTCAGGGGTCTCCGCGGCGTCGAAGATCAGCAGCCAGCGGCGGAACGGCCGCCCGGTCCGGAGCGCCTCGATCACCGCGGGGACCGCGACAGTGGCCTCCGACGCGCCGGGAAGGCCGAGCAGGCCCGCCAGTTCGGTGAGGCCCGCGCGGATCTGGGTGGTGTGCGCGGCGTCGATCCACCAGACGAGGTCGTAATCCTGCAGATGCCGATAGATGTACTCGGTGGCCATCTGCGTCTTGCCGATACCGCCGAGACCATGCAGCGCCGACGGGAGCACTGCGGTGGTACCGCTGCTCAACCGCTTGGTGAGCTGGTCGAGCAGCTCGTCACGACCGGTGAAGTTCGGGTTGCGCGGCGGGACGTTCCCGAACACCAAAGGCGGGTCATCGGGTTGGCGTTCCGGGAAGTGCCGGGATGTTTCCGACGCCGCGGGATGGACGATCCTCGTCGTCGGCTCGTTCGCTTCGGGGTCACCGAGATAAGACGAACGTCCCTGGGTCACGGCAGTCGAGGCAGGCGGACGTTCGGCCGTCTCAGGCATCTGGGGGCTCACAGTCTTGGATGTCTTACTCGGTCTCGGTTCAAGGGCGGGCAGGATAGGGCTCTGCCCTTGAACGACGTTCCGCAACCGGTCCGCCCGGGACAAATAAGGCCCGGACAGCGCGCGCATCAGCACACTTTCCAGTTCGACGTCAGACGAGGACTCATGAGTGAGCACCGGATCCGGCGTGTTGTGGGGATCGGCAAGTGCGTCTCGGAGGTGACCGAGCAGCGGAATCCTTCGACCTAGGTGAGTGGCCGCCACTCGAACGACATTGGCCGTTTCCGACCTCCGCGCGCCACTGAGCAACATTTCCCGGACTGCCTCGGGAAATGCGAAAAGACCACCCGTGTCCCAAGTGGTCTTCCCTTCCCTAAGGCCGGGAGCGTACAGGATGCCTGAAAGCAAAAGCTCCAGGAGGTGCTCCAGTCCTGCTTCCGGCACGAACCGTTGTCCCACCAGCTTCGCCACGTCGAGACGGACCGGTACCGCCGCGAGCAACTGAGCCAAGCGTAGCGCCGGCGGCGACGCAACGCTGCGAAATCTATGCACTCTTTCGGCGGGTGACAAAGTTACCGGCCGGTCACCGGAATCGGAGTGAGAAATCCGTTCAGTGGTGAGCACTACCGTTCCTTCGACCCCGGCGGCGTTTTCGCCGGTCATCAGTCCGGCCCACCATCCGAGTGCCCTCGGCCGCAGTTCGAGTACCGGCACCGGCACGGTGTCCCGAGGGATTTCCGACTCGGGCTCGAGCCACGCGTCCGCGAGGTCGCAAGTCCAGCGACCGTTGGGGGCCAACGCGTTCGGGACTCTCAGCCGGGCCTTCTGCGGGCTCATGCCACAGCGTCCCCAGAGCCATTGAGGAAGCAGATGCACGATGCTCACCGGCATCGTCCGGCCCCAGCGCGCCAGTATCGGATAGAGCGCGTCCTTCTTCTGCCACGCGTCCCCGACCCCGTCGGTCACCAGCAGTACCGCGCGCCGTCCCGACGAATCCAGAATTTCGTTCGGGTCCCGCGCCGGCGCTCCCGCCGTGCCACCTCGAAGAACGAGATCTTCCTGATCGTCGTCCTTCGCGGTTTCCAACAGCCGGACCTGAATGGTGCGGAAAGCACCCACTTGACGGAGCAATTCGACAAACGCGGACACCCGTGGCCGCCACAGGGCCATCGACGGACCGTTGTCGAGAACGAGCGTCAGATCCAGCCAGCGCTCATTTCTCGACCGGGTGACAGGCCACCACCGTCCGGTCTCCGCGGCCCGGACGGCGGTCGCCACTTCGTCCAGGACCACATTGTTGTGTCGCAGCGAGGGTGTCTCCCGTTTCAGCCTTCTCAGCACGCGGAAGTACTCCAGTGATTCCAGGAGTACCGCTCCGCCCGGTCCCGAGCCCTCCACCGCCGGTTCGGGCAGTTCACCGGGGACGGCGTCGATCTCGACGACCCGGCCATCACCATCACTCGACGGAGTGGCACCGGGAATCTGGGCCGGCTGCGGCTCGGGAGGCGGAGGGATCTCCCCGCGTTCCGAGGGCGCGTTGCGGATCCGCACCTGATCGGACGCCGGCTTCGGCTCCTCGTCGGGAGTGGCCTCGCCGCTCGCGCGCCGAGGCGTGATGGCGGCGGCCAGCCACACGATGTCCGCGACATCGGTCCAGTCCAGGTCCTTGAACTCGAACCGTTTGACTCCCTGGGGAGTGCCCGGCCTCCGCTGCTCCGTCACCGGGACGGAGCGCGAGTCGGACACACCGCCCGGCCTGCCCATGTCACCGCACCGTCAGTCGTTGCCAGAGAGCGTCCACCAGCCGCGGCCACGCCTCCTGATCCGGCTGGTACGCGCCCGACGTCGCGAGATAGACGGCGTCGAGCAGTCTGTCGGTGGGCAGACCACCTTCCGCCTTGCTCCGTTCGGCGAACTCGCGGATGAGCCTGTCCCGGTGTTCGCCGTTCTCCGCGACCAGATGGCTGGCGACGATCGCCGCGAGCTGGTCGTGATCGGGGTTCTCGATCCGCAACTGCAGGCACCGTCGCAGGAACGCGGGCGGGAACTCCCGCTCTCCGTTGCTGCTCATGATGATGATCGGGAAGGCGTGGCAGGCGATCCGGCCGTCACGGACGACGGCGGTGCGCTGCGGGTCGGCGGTGTGCACGGTGACTTCGGGATGCCGGTTGCGTACCCGGGCCAGTTCCTCGATCGAGAATTCACCGTCTTCGAAGATCGACAGCAGATCATTGGGCAGATCCGCCTCGGATTTGTCCAGCTCGTCGATCAGCAGCACCCGCGGCAACCGGCCGGGCAGGAACGCGGTCCCCAGCGGGCCGAGCCGGACGAAATCACCGATCGGGGGTTCTTCGGCCTCGCCACCGAGCTGGGCCTGACTGGTCGCCGCGGCCTGGACCCGGCCGATCGCGTCGTAGCCGTACAGCCCGGAACTCAGCGCGGTATGACTGGTGATCGCCCAGCGCAGCACCCGGCCGAGGCCGAGTTCCCTGGCGATCCGGTAGGCGAGACTGGACTTCCCGGTCCCCGGATTCCCGGTGACCAGCAACGGCCGCCGCAGATAAAGGGCGGCGTTCACCATGTTCAGCTCGCCCGCGTCGGTGTCCTGCTCGGAAAGCGTGAACGCGGTACCGAGACGGCGCTCCACCTCCCCGTCGTCCGGCGGCGGCACCTCGTTCTCCGGCGGCGGATCCCCGCGATAGGAACGCCACGGCGGCGGCGCGGGCAGCAACTGCGCGAGATCGATGTCGTGGATCGGCCTGCCGGTCCCCCGGTAAATCCACCAATCGGGTGCATCGGGCCGGGACGTCCGCCCGTTCACGGTCGCGTCTTGATCGTTCGCGCTCATCCGCGGCATCCCCTTACTGTCGACTCGGGATCAACGGCTGGTCTAGAACGATTACGCGTTTCGGGTCGTCCCACATTACCACCAGATCGTGAGCCAGAGAATTCTTGAACGGTACGGCCATACCGGAATTCGCCAGTTTGCGGCGATCCGGAAGTTTGATAAAACCGTCGTCCGCGGCCAATACCCAGTCGAGCAACTCGCGCAGGGTCTCCGGCTCGGCGTCCGGATGCCACAGCACCACCGGCAATCCACTGCGGAGGGCGGCCGTCAGTTCGTCCGGTACGGCCCCCGGTTCCGGCTGCAGCGACGGCGGTTTCGTCAAAACCAGCCCGACCCAGTGATCGTCGCTCAGTATCGCGTCGATCGGGTGCCCCTCGAACTCCTCGCAACCGGAATAGTGCAGCCGGTCGGCGGTGGGATCCTTCACCATCGAGTCCCAGCGAACGTTCCATGCGCGATGCCAATGCCTCGCCCGCATCCTCTCCAAAGACCGAATTCCCAGCCGATACCCGTACCGCAACGGCTGGGGCTGGCCCGTCCCATGTTCCTTGGCCCACCGCTGCACCGGCAAATTGATCAACGTCCTCGGCAGCAGGAATTCCACGGACGCGGAGACGCTCTGACCGGACCAGACTCCCTCAGTCTCCAGGATGACGTCATCGACCCTGTACTCGACCTCGTCTATCCCGATTTCCCGCACTCCACCGAGCGCGGGCGGCCACACTTCCGGGTCATCTTGACGCCAGAACGCGAGAGTGCAGCGTGTGGGGTCGGCGGAAATCGGTTCGATCATGATCACCAGGTAAAGATGGGGGCGCTCGGGAATCGGCGGCCTGTTCTGCCGCTGATGCGCGATGGCCGGGCCGATCCGCAGTGCTCGGGCATGGTCGGCGATCCAGTTCCCGAGGACGGCGCCCGGCTCGCCTTCCACGTTTTCCGCGAGCAGGGCCAGAAACGTCACCGCGGGCGGGATCCCGTCCGGGCCGGCGTTGAAATCGGTGAGCAGGTGAAAGGCGTCCCACGCGTCGGTGACGCCGTCCAGCGGCGGCAGCGCCACGGCGGGCCCGAGCGCCCTGGCCACCATGACCGGCAGGCGAGGGACTTCCATCCGGGTCAGCCGTCGATGCAGGGTCGCCAGGTCCTTGCGGGGGATCAACTCCAGAACCGCGTTGTTCAGGTCGGCCAGGAACAGGTCTTCGGTGGCCTCGGCCGCGAAAGACGCCGGTTTCGTGGCGGCCACGGTGAGTTCGCCGTGTAACCGTAAATAAGCCATTCCGGTGAATGTCTTCACCGAAACCGGTATCGGACTGTACAACTCGGGCAACAGGCCAGGGTCCTGCGCGATGACATCGACGAAGAAGCGCTGCGACGAGATGAACGCGATCATCCGGTCGGATTCCGCGAACGCCTCTTTCGCGGGCTGCGCGTCCAAGATCCGGAAGGCGGTGTCGACCGCGTCGCCGACCCACCCGTTCCCGTCGTTCAGCACCTCACCGGAGTTGAGACTGACCCGCAGCCGGATCTGCGCCTGCGGGGTCCGCGTGTGGTTGTGCCGACGGAGGGCGACCGCGATCCGATCCGGCAGGCGGTCGGCGACAAGGCTTTTGGTCGTGCCGGGCGGCAACAGGATCAGCGCGCCGTCGCCGCGGTCCTCGCTCACGCAGGAATCGAAGTCGACGTCGCTTTCGGCGAAAGCGATCCGCAGCACCTCGTACATGCCCCGGCGCACGGCGAGCCGATCGAGGGGGTTCCGTTCCGGGGAGGTGAAGCCCTCGACGTCCACCACGACGATCGTGCGGTCGAGAGCCTGCGTCGGTTGCGCCACTGGCCCCCTCCCAAGGTCCACGGCACCGACCCGTCGGCGCCGAACGCCACATTATCGCGTCAATCGGCCCGGGGTTGAGTGTCAATTGACAAATATGTTCTCCCGTTTCCGTGCCGGTGATTTGCCCACCGAACACGAAGCCCTCCCCGACCGCGCCGGGGAGGGCTTCGCTTTCACCGGGGGTCAGACGCCGGCGACCTGCTGGATCCAGCTGCGGTAGCGCGTGATGTTGGTGTAGGCGGTGTTGTTCGACCGGTCACTGGTCGAGGCGACACCGACCTGGCGGCCGCCGGAGAACATCGGGCCGCCCGAGTCACCGCCGGCGGTGATGCCGTCGACGCGGTTCGCGCACACCGCGACACCGCCGTTGTAGTCACTGCAGTTGACCGAGTTGACCCGGACGGTGGCGACCTTCAGGTACCGGGACTGGCAGTTGATCTCGGAACCGCACTGGCTGGTCGCGCCCCAGCCGTAGACCTGGACGTTCTGGCCGACCGCGACGTTGCTCGTGGTGCCCAGCGGCGCGTAGGTGGCGTTGACCGAGCTGGTCAGCCGGACGATGGCGAGGTCCGCGCCCGAGTGGCGGGTGATGCTCGCCGCGGTGGCCATGGTGCCGCCGCTCTGCTGGTCGAGGCTGCCGATCCGGAAGGTGTAGCTGCCACTGCTGGCGACGCAGTGCTTCGCGGTGAGGATGTACTGCGGCGCGATGATCGTCGCGCTGCAGTTCTGCTGGCCGTTCACGAACAGCCGGGCCGCCCACGGGCCGCTCTGCGCGTACTGGCCGCCGATGATCATCGGCTGCGCGCCGGAGGGCTCGGCGGCGGTCGCGGCGGGGGCAATCGAGCCGAGCAGCGCCACGAAGGCGGTGCCGGCGAGCAGGGCGAGGGAGCGCAGTCGCATGTTCCGACTCATTTCTGCGGCCGGATACCGGCCGCGTCCGTGGGGACCAACGCGCTGATTCTGTGTCGTGCCAAGGGAAGCCGGAAACCGACGAAAGTTCGCGTGGGCTACCTATTTATTACTATGACGGCCGCCGGTGATTTTTGAGTATCCGGCGAAGATCATTAGGTATGCGTTCACTCGTCGAGCAGTCGCCAAGCGGTGAGGGCGAGCCTGGCCCGGGTCAGGCCGGCGGGTTCGTGCAGTGCGATGCCGAGGCTCTTCCCGATCTGCGTGAGCCGTCGCGCGACGCTGCTGTGGTGCAGGTGCAGCGAGTCGGCGGCCTGGCGCACGGAACCGGTGGCGCAGTAGGCGTCCAGCGTCCGCAGGTCCTCCGGATCCGACGACAGGGCGGTGATCGCGACGACGTCGGCGTTGGCCCGGGTGTCCTCCGCCGGGATCCGCGCGAGCAGCGCCAGCGCTCCGAGATCGTCGTGGTGGATCACCGGCTGCCGGGCGGTCGTGAACCGAAGCGCGGTCTTGGCGTCCTGCCACGACCGGTGCGGGCACTCGGTGGCGCCGATCCCGGCCCGCACGCCTTCCGGGATCCGGGCCGGATCCACCGTGGTGGCCAGGATGACGCCCACGTCCGTGAGCGGCGCCGCCTTGACCGGCCGGGCCGGGCAGATCAGGCCGCCGATCTTCTCCAGCGGGATCCCCGAGCGGACGGCGACCACCCTGATCGGCGTCTCGGCAGGGAAACCCAGCAAGCGCAGTGCCCGGTTCCTGGCGGCGTCGTCGCCGGCGGCGCTGATCACGAGTTCCACCAGTGCCGGATCGGCCATCGTGGTGCGCGCCGGTCCGTACCGTTCGACGACCGTCGCCACGGCGATCGCGAGCCGGTCCAGCACGGCTTCGTCGAGGGCGCCGGGCTCCCCGTCGCGCTCCAGCCACGCCGAGCCGATCTCTTCCTCGTCGAGGGTGATCGCCGTCGTGGTGGACGCGGACGCGAGCGGGGTGGCGGGTTCGCGGCCGTCGGGCGCCATGCGGATCGTGCGCCCCGTGCCGTGGAGCCGGATGCCCGCCGCGCATTCCGCGAGCCCCGCCGTGGCGCGGGCAAGCGCGGGGAGGTCGACCCGCCGCCGCATCAGCGTGTCGTAGAACATCACGACCCGGATCACGCCTTCGACGTCGGGATCCAGATGCGACAGCCGCGCGGCGAGTGCCTCCATGTTCGCGAGCGTACGCGGCGATCGTCGCGTGCCGGAGCGCTTACGCGCGACGCTTGGCGGGCGACCCCCGGACCGGGCGACCGGCAGGATCGTCGTCATGGATCCCGAACTGGAAGCCTTCATCGCCCTGTTCCCCGTGTCGACCCTGGACGACCCGATCGCCGAACGCGAGACTTTCGCCAAGCTGGCCACGTCGGTGCCGCGGCCGGACACCTCCGCGATGACGGTCGAGGACCGGACGGTGCCCGGCGAGCCGGACGTCGCGATCCGCGTCTATCGCCCACACGAGGCGCAAGGCGCCGTGGTCTGGCTGCACGGCGGCGGGTGGGTCATGGGCAATCTGGACACCGAACACCCGTGGGCCGCGCGGCTCGCCGAAGCTTCCGGGGCGGTGGTGATCTCGGTGAACTATCGCCTGGCTCCCGAGAACCCTTTCCCCGCCGCGCTCGACGACGCCTACACCGTCCTCGAGTGGGCGGCGGAGAACGCGGCGGACCTCGGCGTCACCCCGGACCGGATCGCGATCGGCGGGCACAGCGCGGGCGGCGGTCTCGCGGCGGCCACGGCCTTGCGGGCCCGTGACGAACACGGGCCGCGGATCCGGTTCCAGCTGCTCAACCAGCCGGGGCTCGACGACCGGCAGGAGACCTGGTCGGCGCGGACCTTCACCGACACGCCTTGGGTGAACCGCGCCAGGGTCACCGCGATGTGGCACTACTACCTCGCGGGACGGCCCGCCCCTTCGTATTACGCCGCCCCCGCGCGGGCCACCGACCTCTCCGGCCTGCCGCCCGCCTACGTGGCCACCGCGGAGCTCTGCCCCAACCGCGACGAGGACATCGACTACGCGGTCCGCCTGCTGCAGGCCGGGGTCTCGGTCGAACTGCACCAATGGCCCGGCACCTTCCACGGGTCGCAGGCGATCCTGTCCGCCGAGGTGTCGCGCCGCCAGATCACCGAACTGGGCGACGCCCTGCGCCGGGCGCTGCAAATCGCTTGACCCGGCCACGGGGCGGCGATGCACTGTGCCGATGAAGATCCGCGCCACCACCGACGAGGACCGCGACGCCTTCCTCGCCACCATGTTCGCCATTTTCGCGGAGTTCCCGGAAAACTGGGGCAAGATCTGGTCCGCGCTCGAACTGGACCGCGGCATACTCGCCGAGACGGAGGACGGGCGGCCCGTCGGCACGGCCGCCGCGTACTCGTTCGAGCTCACCCTCCCCGGTCAGGCCGTCGTCCCGGCCGCCGGGGTGACCGCCGTCGGCGTCCTGCCCACGCACCGGCGCCGGGGTGTGCTCACGGCGATGATGCGGCATCAGCTCGCCGATTTCCGGGCGCGGGGCGAAATCCTCTCCGTCCTGCTGGCCTCGGAGGCCCTGATCTACCGCAGGTTCGGCTACGGACCGGCGACCTACACCCACCGGCTGACGGTGCCGCACCGTCAGGCCGCCTTCGCCGCGGGCGGTACGGTGCCCGGCGCGATCGAGGTGCTGCGTCGTGCCGACTGCGGCGAGATCCTGGAAGAGGTCTACGACCGGTACCGCCGCACCCGCCCCGGCGCGCTGTCGCGACCGCACCGCTTGTGGGCCGCCGGGGCGGGGCAGCCCCCGGTCTCCGCGACACCGCGCTACGTCGCCGTCCACCGTGACGCCGAAGGTGTCCCGGACGGGTACGCCAGCTATTGGCGGAGCGAGCGCGGCACCTTCACGGTCGACGAAACCATCGCCGCCGACGACGAGGTCTCCACGGCCTTGGCCCGGTTCTTGCTCGAACACGACCTGGTCACCCAGGTCGTGTTCAAGCACTGCCCGCCCGATCACCCGCTGCGCTGGCAGCTCGAGGACTTCCGTGCCGGGGAGGTCGGCGACGACACCGACTGGCTCTGGGTGCGATTGCTGGACATCCCCCGCGCGCTCACCGCACGCGGCTGGTTCGCCGACGGCGAGCTCGTCCTCGACGTCGACGACCCGGCGCTCGGCGAACACGGCCGCTACCTGCTGACCGTCCGGGACGGCGAAGCCACCTGCGTCCCGACGGACCGGGAACCCGACCTGTCCCTGGACGCGAGCGATCTCGGTTCGCTCTACCTCGGCGGCACCGCCCCGAGCAAGCTCATCCGTGCCGGGCGCGTCCGGGCGCGCCACGCGGAAGTGGGCGCACTCGCCGACGCGTTGTTCCGCGCCGAACGTTCCCCGCACTGCCTGCACTGGTTCTGACCGGTGACGGCGCCAGACGTGTTTCACAGTAAGGAGAAGGGCGAATGCGTCTTGTTCGCGAGTGGGCCAGGGTGGTCGTGACGTATGCAAAGCGCCTGAATCGGACGCCCGCATCGCGAAAAGCGTCCCTTTAGGACAGTCAGGGCTCCAGGCGGGCCCTTCGCCGTGGGTGAGGGGTGTGTGGAAATAGGGACATCCAACGTCCCAAAATCCACACAGTCGGCGTCGCGGATCCGTCGATGATTGCTGCGTCAGGGCGGGCTCTCATGAGTGGCAATGCGGGTTCCAACCCTCCTTACCACCTAGCTCCCGACCCGGCGGGTGCCGACCGTGAAGAGCAGTGACGCCGCGGTCAGCACCACGCCGAACCACACCACACTGGTGATACCGGCGTTGTCCGCCAGCAGTCCGGCGAACAACGCGCCGAGGGCGATGGAAGTGTTGTACGCCAAGGTGTTGAGCGACATCGCGGCCTCGAACGTGTCGGGCGCGGAATTCCGCGTCATGGTGAGCTGGCTCAATTGCACGACACCGTAGGACAAACCCCAGAGCGCCAGCGCGATCATCACCCCGACCGGTCCGTTGCCGATGGTGAGCAGCAACACCAGCGACACCACGAGCGAGACGGCACCGACCGTGAAGCTCGCGAACACGTTCCTCGCCACGAAATACCCGGCGACGAAGTTCCCCGCCGCTCCCCCGGCGCCGAAGACGATCAGGCACACCGTGATGAAGGTGGGCGACGCCGAGGAAGTGCCTTCCAGGAAGGGACGGATGAAGGTGTAGACGCCGAAATGCCCGAGGACGAACAGCACCACGGTGATCAGGACCGAGCGCAGGCGCACGTTCACCCGCGGCAGGCCGAAGACCTCCCGTACCGAAACCGCGTTCGCCGACGGCAGCGACGGGATCAGGACGACGACGGCGAGGAACACCAGGACACTGAGCCCGCTCCAGATCAGGAACGTGGTCTGCCAGCTGGTGAGGCTTTCCAGGATGGTGCCCAGCGGCATGCCCAGCACCGTGGCGATCGAGATACCGGACATCACCACCGCCGCCGCCCGGTTCGCGTGGCGGTCCGGGACGATCCGCATCGCCATGCCGACGCCGATGGCCCAGAACGCCCCGTTGGCGAAGCCCATGACGAGCCGTGTCGCCAGTACCAGCGGATAACTCGGCGCGAGCGCGGTGATCAGGTTGCCGACGGCCAGGATCGCGAGCAAGGTGGAGAGCAGGACGCGCCGGTTGATCCGCCGCGTCCACGCGACGATGAACGGCACGCCGAGCCCGGCCGAGACGCCGTAGAGCGTGACCATCAGGCCGGCGACGCCCACCGAGATGCCCAGGCTGGAACTCACCGGCGTGAGCAGGCCGACGGGCATCAGTTCGGTGGTGAGGAAGACGAACAGGCTGGCGGTGATCGCGGCGACCCCGGCCCAGCCCTTCAGGGTCGAATGCGCACTTTCGGTTCGGGTGACCATTTTCTCTCTCGATTCACGAGCATGACGAAGAAACCCCTGCGGGACCGGCGATTCCGGCCGCGGGGTGCTTCATCCCCAGGAAGATCGGCGGCACACGGGACGACCCCGCGAACCTCTTAGCGCTAAGCTATTCGATGCTTAGCGCTAAGTCAAACGGTCGCGAGGGTCAGTCCTCCAGGGCGACGTCTCCCAGTGACTGCAACAGGTTTCGCAGCAGGACGGCCAGCTGGTCTCGCTCCTCAGGGCTGACCGCGCTCAGGAGCCGATGCTCCGTGTCGACGTGATCGGGCAGTGCCCGGTCGATGAGTTCGCGACCCTCGGCGGTGAGATCCACCAGGACGCGGCGGCCGTTCGTCTCGTCGGGCGCGCGGACCACGAGGCCGCGTTCCTCGAGGCGGTCGAGCCGCTGGGTGACCGCGCCGGAGGTGATCATCGCCGAGCGCATCAGGTCGGCCGGGGTCAGCGTGCCGCCGCGGCGCAAGGTGGCCAGCACGTCGAACGAGGACCGGTCGAGGTCGTGCCGCGCGAACGTCTTGCGCAGTTCGCCGTCCAGCACCCGGGTCAACCTGGACAGCCGCCCGATCACGGCCATCGGGGAGACGTCCAGGTCGGGACGGGCTTCCGCCCACTGGCTGAGAATGTGGTCAACGTGATCCGGCACGCCCGGAGATTACCCCGGTCTCAGAGCGCGGACGTTCGTTGACACCCCGTAGCGCCACTGCTCTACTCGGACGCATGGAAGGCACTCTCTGTCCGGCCTGAAGCAGTTTCCGCGTTCACTCTGAGAATCACCCGGGAATTCCGGGCGCTCCGCCCTGCCCGGAATTCCCGTTCGCCCTCGCACAGAACGGAATTCATCCATGACCACGACCGAGAACCGGGTCCGGTCCACCACCGAATGGCTGGCCGCCGCGAAGGAGGTCGCCGACCGGCTCGCGGTGGACGCGGCCGAGCGCGACCGCGAAAACGGAACTCCCCATGCGGAAGTCCAGTTGCTCAAGGATTCCGGGCTGGTGACGCTGCTCGGCCCGGTCGAGCACGGCGGTGGCGGCCAGAGCTGGGAGACCGCCTATCGCGTGACCCGCGAGGTCGCGCGTGGCGACGGCTCGATCGGGCAACTGCTCGGTTATCACTATCTTTGGGCCTGGGCCGCACGGCTGGTGGCGACCGACGAACAGGTCACCGCGGTCGAAGAACTGTATACGCGGAACAATTTCGTCTTCGGCGGCGCGGTCAACCCGCGCGATTCCGACCTGAAGATCACCGAGGACGGCGACGAGATCGTCTACAACGGACACAAGTCGTTCTCCACCGGCAGCAAGGTCTCCGATCTGACCGTGCTGGAAGGCGTCCTCGAAGGCACCGACGACCACATCTTCGCCATCGTTCCGTCCGCACAGGACGGTATCGTCTTCCACGACGACTGGGACAACATCGGCCAACGGCTCACGGAGTCGGGCAGCGTGACCATCACCGGCGTGCGGGTCCCGTGGGCGAGCGCGGCGGGCTACGTCGACAAGAAGTTCCACCCGCTGACCTACAACACGCTCAACGTCCCGGCGATCCAGCTGGTGTTCACCAACTTCTACCTCGGCATCGCCCAAGGAGCGCTGGAAACCGCGCTGGCGTACACCCGCGAGCACACCCGCGCGTGGCCGTACGGCGGCGACAACAAGGCGTCTTCCGGTGAGGAGTGGTACATCCTCGACGGTTACGGCGATCTCCAGTCGAAACTCTGGGCCGCCGAGGCACTGGTGGACAAGGCGGGCGCGGCGATCTCGGCCGTACTGCACGCTCCGCGCGAAGACCTCACGCCCGAGGCGCGCGGTGAGGTCGCGGTCCTCATCGCCGCCGCCAAGCAGCGCGTGATCGACACCGGACTCGAAATCGGCACGAAGATCTTCGAGCTGACCGGCGCCCGGGCGAGCGCCACGAAATTCGGCCTCGACCGGTTCTGGCGGAACCTGCGCACGCACTCGCTCCACGACCCGGTGGCCTACAAACGCCGCGAGGTCGGTGCGTACGCGCTGTTGAACGAACTGCCGGAACCCACCTGGTACACCTGATCGACCCGTTCGCGGTGGTCCGGGCACCCGCTGCCCGGGCCACCCCCTTACCGATCGTCCCGCGCGACGGCATAGGTGAGCAGCAGCGCACCCGAGGCGAATCGGCGTTCGTCGACGAGCTCGAGCGTTTTCTTCGAATACTCGCCGTCGAACAGGCGTGTCCCGCCGCCGAGGAGCACCGGGTTCACCACGAGCCGCACTTCGTCGAGCAGCCCGAGCCGGGCGGCGGACGTCGCGGCCCCTCCCCCGGCGAACAGCGCGACGTCGCCCTCGAGATCGGCGAGGGCCGAGGCGTCTTCGAGCAGGTGGGAGTTGTGCCAGGTGGTGGTCCGCAGCGTGCGCGACAGGACGTACTTCGGCAGCTCGTGCATCCGGCGCCGCTGGGTCGCCGAGACCTCGTCGCCCGCGGTCGGCCAATAGGCGGCGAGTTCCTCGTAGGCCTTGCGGCCGAAGACCATGCCGTCGAGCGACTCCAGCAGCTCGTCGATATGCCGCTGGAACTCGTCGTCGGCGAAGTGCCAGTCGATGTCACCCGCGGCGTCGGCGATGTAGCCGTCGAGCGACACGTTGACGTGCAGGAAGAGACGCCCCATGAGAACTCCCGATTTCTTGAACGCTTGAACAAGAAGTCAACGTACACTTCTTGAACGACCTGTCAAGAAGTCGTAGGATGGCGACATGCCACGCACGGGAAGGCCACGGTCCTTCGACGGGGACGAAGTGATCGGAGGAGCGCTCGACGTCTTCTGGCGGCGGGGGTACGCGGCGACGTCACTGCGGGATCTCAAGGAGGAACTCGGCGTCCTGCCGGGAAGCCTGTACGCCGCCTATGGCGACAAGCACACGCTTTTCCTCCGGGCACTGGAGCGTTACGCGGGCGGAGCCGGGGATCAGGCGGCCGCACTCGCCGAAGGTCCCGTTCTCGCCCACCTTCGCGAGCTTCTGCTCAGCGTCTTGGAAGCGGCGCGGGAAAGCCCGGGACGCGGGTGCCTGCTGGGCAACACCGCGGCCGAACTGCTACCTGGCGACGAAGCGGCCGGGAAAGTGGTCCACAGTGGATTCGAGGCCTTGGAAACCGGTATCGCGCAAGGACTCGAAGCCGCTCAGCGATCCGGAGAGGTCCGCGCCGATCTCGACTGCGGGGCGCAGGCACGCCTTCTGCTCGTCGTCATGCAGGGATTGCACGTGGTGGCCAGGGCGGAGGCGGATCCGCGCCGGCTCACCGACGCGATCGACGCCGCCTTGGCGCCCTTGACCGCGAAGTGAGCCCTGGGCACACCGGAACCGGCGTGCCCAGGGACCGGATCACTCTTCGAAGCCCTCGTCGCCGCCGTCGAAGACGTCTTCCATGACCTCGCCGAGGATCATGCCGCCGACCACACCGGCCGCGGCACCGGCGACCACGCCGCCCATGCCCATGCCACGCCTGCCGTGCCCGCCGTGGTGGTCGTAATCGTAATCGTGGTCGTGGCCGTGGTGGCCCTGGTGACCGCCGAACATGGCGTGCCCGCCGCCGGACTCGGCGACCTTGGCCAGCCAGCCGTCGATCGCCGCGGCCCAGTCGGTGCGCAGGGCTTCCTCGTGCGAGACGTGGAAGCGGCCGAAGGTGTCACCGCCGGAGCGGAACATGCCGCCGCGTTTGTCGGCCTCCAGGATCACCACCAGCTCGCTCGGGCTCGCGACGAAGGTCAGCTCCACCTGGCTGACGCGGCCCGCGTAGCGCGACGGCGGGAAGAACTCGATCTCCTGGAAGAACCCGAGTTCCTGCCGGACGCCGTGCAGGCGCCCGGCCTCGACGTCGGCGCTGCGGAAGGAGAAGCCCAGCTCGCCGAACGCCTCCAGCACCCGGTCCTGCGACTCCAGCGGCCCGACCAGCAGCGGGTCGAGGTCGCCCTTGTCCGGCGCGCCGGCGATGACGAGCTCGGTCCGCACGCCGACGACCATGCCCGGCAGCTCACGACCGCCGACCGCGCTGACCGGCGTCTCCCACGGCAGGGCGATCTGGAACGGCACGGTGGTCAGCTGCCCCGCCGTCACCTTCACCTTCCGGCCCGCGCTGACCCGCAGGAACTCCGCGGTCCCGGCGCGCTCGTGGTCGCCGTGCTCGACCTCGACCCTGGTCACCAGCGAAAGCAGGATCTCTTCGATCTGGGCGTCGCTCGAACCGCCCTGGATGCGGACCTGGCCGGTGATCACCTCGCCGGGAACGGCGTGCGGTGAGTCGAGCACGGTGTCGACGGACGGGCCGCCGACCCCGAAGGCGCTGAGCATCCGTTTGAACATCAGGGATTTCCTCCGCTGGTTTACTGGAAACTGGGGTGCCGCGAAAGCGAACACTTCGACTACTACCGAGATCCGCCGCGGCACGCCAGGCAAACCGGGTTAAAAACCTCTAAACGGGCGCGGCGTCACTACTTTCTCAGATCGGCCTGGCGCACGTCGTGCAGGTGGATGACGACGTCGTAAGAGCGTCCGAGCGAGATGGCCGCGGGGTCGACGGGGAACTGCGTGCCGATCGTGCGGGTGGGCCGGGCGGTGTCCAGCCAGGCACGGGCGGCGGGCGGCGCGGTGCGGACGTCGAGGTAGAAGTCGTCGAACCGGACCTGGTCGAGGGCGTTCTCGTTCGAGCCGGACGGCGCGGCGGGCACGGAGAACCGCTTCCAGTCGCCCCCGACCGCCGTGTCCTTGGACAGGAAGGAGCCGCGGTCGAAGCTGAAGCCGATCGGCAGGTAGTCCCGGCCCAGCGTTTCGCGCAGGAAGGCGCCCTGGGTCTTCGGGTACAGCCCCGGGTTGTCGGTGACGTACGAGACGTGGCCGTTGTGCGCCGACAGCAGGATCTTGTGCCCGGTCCGCTTCTGCCACCAGGCGACGTTCTGCGCCATCGCCTTGTCACGCAGGATCTGCGCGGTGGGCAGCGACTTCGGGTCCGTGAGGTCGACGGCGAGGAACCGGGCGGTCTGCGCGACGAACCGGGCGTGCTGCTCGGTCCAGCCGTAGGCGTCCGCGCCCGTCAGGCTCTTGACCAGCTCGAAGGCCTGTTCCGCCTTGGTGGCGAGCCGTTGCCGCTCGTCGAGGGGTTTGCGGAGGTAGACGAAGGCGTCGTCGATCGGGCGCAGTCCCGTGTAGAGCTCGTTGAGCCGGGGCAGCGCCTTCGGGTGATGCTGGCGCACATAGTCGGTGATCTTGGCGAAGAACGCGTCGTTCACCGACGGCGCACCGAGGTCGTCGCCGACGAAGTGCACGGTGCGGCCGGGGTGGGCGCGGTTGTAGTCGCGCATCCACCGGATCAGGCTCACGAACTCTTCGCGGTCCCAAGGGGAACCGGTCAGCGTCCGCTTGGCGATCTCCCGGGCGTCGCCCCTGCCGGTCTGGACGTACTCGTCGATCTCGAGGCCGGCGGACCAGCTCAGCTCCAGCGCGAAGGCCCGGAACCCCTTCTCCTCCACCAGATGACGGAAGACCCGCTCCTTCATGGTGAAGAACTCGTGCGAGCCGTGGGTGGCCTCGCCGAGGCCGACCACCTTCGCGCCGCCGATCATCACGCCCAGCGCCCGCAGATCGGCGGTGTTCCGGCCGGGTTCGGTCGAGCGCAGCGGATGCGCCGCCCGTTCCAGCGACCGCACCGGATCCCGCCAGGACGTGGCCGTCTCCGCCTCACTAGCGAGAGCCGGGCTCGCCAGGGGGGCGAGCACCGCCCCCGTCATCACCACCGCGGCCGCCAGCACTCCGCGTCTGCCCCAGCGCTTCTTCGTGTCTGCCATGTCTTTCGCCCCTTCGCTCGATGTCGTAGGCGATCATCGCCCGCGCATCGGCGGTGGCGCGCTGTAGCAGAGCTCCGACTTCGACCGGGGGAAAACCCCACCCCGCGCAAGGCGGGTGGACCCCGCCGCCGGGGTGTGGGTCCCGGCGGCGGGAATCCACCCGCGTTTATCTCCCTCCGCAGCGGCTGCTCGTCACTCCGCGCGCCACAACGCGGGCGTGGACGGCGGCTCCCAGCCAGGCTGGGCCGTGTGCCCCTGCAAGCACACGTAACCGCGACCGCTGTAGGTGACCCGGGTGCCCGCGGAATAGCCGGTTCCCGGCGCCCAGGTCGTCCCGCCTGGCGGGTTGGAGGTCGAGGTGGTGGGCGGGTTCGAGGTCGTCGTGTTCGACGTGGGCGGCCGGGAGGTCGACGTCGGCGTCTGCGGCACGTTCAGCACGAAGTCGAACGAGGCATGCTTGCCGGGCGGCTGGTCGCGCACTGTCATCAGCAGCCGGGGATCGAAGATCGTGTCGGTGTTGTTGCGCGGCTCGTTGGGGAAGTAGAGCTGCGTGGTCAGGATCGGCCTGCCGGGCGCCTGCACCTTGACGTGGATGTGCCGTGTACGGCCGGGGTACAGACCGGGCACGATCGTGCTCAGCGAGAACGCGCCCTGGTCGTTCGTGAACTGGTGACCGCGGAAGGTGTATCCCACGTTGTCGTAGTTGCCGTTGACGTCGGCCTGCCAGAAGTCCAGCAGGGCCCGCGCGATCGGCAAGCAGCCGAGACCGAAGACGAAGCCCGAGACGGTGAGCCTCGTGCCCGGCGTGCTCCCCGTGACCAGCGAGGTGCGCTGCGGGGAGTTCGGCTTGAAATAGGGGCCTTCGGTCTGCGGGATGGTCGGGTCGTCGCCGTCGTCACAGTACGGGGTCAGCTCGGGTACCTGGCCGCTCGCGACGGTGGTGCGTGCGAGGGCGGGGCCACCGATCAGCGCGACCGGGGCCGCGACACCCGCGATGAGCGCGGCCTTCAGCACAGTCTTTCGGCTGAGCTTGTTCTCTTCGTCCATACCTGCTCCTCGTCGGGGCTTCGGGAATCACCCTCGACGGTATGGAGAAGATCAGCTCGGGACGATGGACTGGGTTGGTCAGTCGTGGTGAATCTCGGGGGCGGCGTCTCCGGTCCGGCGATAATCACCGGGGCTCAACCCCGTTTCCCGCCGGAAGAACCGGCAGAAATAGGCGGGATCCGCGAATCCGACCCGGCTGGCGACCTGACGCACGGTGAGATCCGTGCCGAGCAGGAACCGTTTCGCCTCGCGGGTCCTCGCCTCACGCATCAATTGCGCCGCCGTCCGGCCGGTCGCTGTTTTCACCGCGTCCGTCAGATATCCCGGCGTGACCCCGATCCGTTCCGCGAGCGCGCCCACCGACCAGAGTCCGAGATCGGGCCTGCCGAGCAGCCTGGTGAATTCCGTTCCCACCGCCTGTGACCTGGCGGGCGGGCGCGGATCCGCCAGTCCCGGCAGCCGTCCCGCCCGGACGATCAGCACGTGCATCAGGGCCCGCAGCACCGAATCGGTACCCTGTCCGCCACAACGGAACTCCTCGTCCAGTTCGGCGACCAGCCGTGCCGTCTCCTCGGCCGCGCGTTCGTCGAGCCGCCACGGCTGCTGGCTCAGCCTTCGCAGGGTTTCGCGGTCCGCCGGATGTTCGAGCAGGAAGTCGTCGGTGAACAACACGACGAATCCACTGAGATCGCGGGCATCCCAATGATGTACCTGCCCCGGTGTTATGACCGCGAGTTGTGGCGGCCCCAATTCCCAGCGCGTGAAATCGACGACGTGGTCACCGGTCCCGCCGGTGACGTGGACGATTTCATAGAATGTGTGCCGATGCGGGAAAGCCGCCCGCGACATCGGCCCGATCGTGTCGAAGGTGCCGACCGTGAACGGCAGGGCGTCCGGCGCGCGGACCTCCAGCCGATGCAGTGGCAATTCCCCCGCCTTCGGTTTCAGGCAGGGCGTCCTGGGCAACACCGTCGTTCCGCGCATGGACCGGTCCCTTTCACCACACTGGGGAATAAAAAGTCTAGACCAATATGTGTCCGGTGACTGCCAACGGAAGTCGCATATGACCGCCCGGTACAGTCGGACCGTCGACGCACGTCCGAAGGGTCACCAAGCGATGTCTCCAGCCACGTCGCGCGGGCGGGCCCGGTGGTCGCTCGGCGCGCTCGCCGCCCTCGTGCTGGCGTGTGCCGTGGCCTGGGCGACGGCGGGCGATTCGCACAGCGACCTCGAGATCTACCGCTTCGGCGTCGACACCCTGTGGAGCGGCGGGGACCTCTACGGCGCCTTGCCGCTCTCCGAGGCGGGCATCCCGCTGCTGTTCATCTATCCACCGTTCGCCGCACTGGTGCTCACCCCACTGGCCGCGGTGCCGTGGACCGGCGCGGTACTGCTGCTCTTCGCACTCAGCCTGGCCGCGCTGGGGATCACCTTCTACGCGATCACCCGCAGCCTGTGGCCGTCCGGAGACCGGCGGAAGGCACTGCTCGTCGCGTCGCTGGCGATCACGCCGGCCCTCTTCCTCGAACCGGTCCGCCAGACGCTCGGCTTCGGTCAGATCAACCTGCTGCTGATGGGGGTCGTCGCTGCAGACTGTCTGCTGGCACGGGGCCGCTACCGCGGCATCGGCGTCGGCCTCGCCGCCGCCATCAAGCTGACACCGATGGCGTTCCTGCTGTTCTTCCTGGTACGCAAGGACTTCCGCGGCGCGTTGACCGCCATGGGGACGTTCGTGGCGGCCTCGGCCGTCGCGTTCGCGGTCGCCCCGGAAGCCTCCGCGCGCTTCTGGTTCGGCGGATTCGCCGGCGCGTCCGGGATCAGCGGCACCTCGTTCCACACCAACCAGACCCTGCAGGCCGTGCTGGCGCGGCTCGGGGCCGACTCCGCCAAGCCGTGGTGGCTCATCGCGACCGGCGTCCTGCTCGTGCTGGTGACGCTCACGATGTACCGCTCGGCCGTGGTGCCCGCGCTGCTGCTGAACGCGACGTTCGCCCTGCTCATCTCGCCGACGTCGTGGTCGCACCACTGGGTGTGGATCGCCCCGGCGCTGTTCACCACCGCGGCTTGTGTGGTGCTCCACCGCCGGAATCACCGGCTGGCGCTGACCTGGCTCGCCATCACCGGGGTCGTCGCGACGATCTTCGTCGCGGCGCCGTTCCGGTACTTCCCCGCCTTCGACCGGCCTGGCCAGACGTGGACGACGGCCCAGCAATGGCTGGGAAATTGCTACGTCCTCGCAGGCTTGGTCTTTCTGGCCGTTTCGGCTGTACTCGCGCTGCGGAAAGGACTTCGATGCTCGACCTGACCGGCACCACGACCCTCGTCACCGGGGCCAGCGGCGGCATCGGACAGGGCATCGCCCTGCGCTTCGCCGAGGCGGGCAGCGCCGTCGCCGTGCACTACCACCGCGGCGAGGCCTCGGCGCTCGCCCTCGTCGAACGCGTCGAGGCGGCCGGGGGCACCGCGGCCGCGTTCACCGCCGACCTCACCGACGACGGCGAATGCCACCGGCTGGTCGAAGCCGCGGCGGCCTGGACCGGACGGCTGGACACCCTGGTCAACAACGCCGGAGTGCAGCCGGTCGAGCCGCTGCCGGGGATGTCGGCGGAAAGCTGGCGCGCCGTCCTCGACGCGAACCTCACCAGCGCGTTCTCGTGCACGCAGGCCGCCGCCGACGTGATGAGCGGCGGCAGCGTCGTCCACATCGCCTCGATCGAGGCGGACCGGCCCGCGCCGGGGCACGCGCACTACAGCAGCGCGAAGGCCGCGCTGGTCATGCACGCTCGCGCCGCCGCGCTCGAATACGGGCCCCGGGGCCTCCGCGTCAACGCCGTCTCCCCCGGCCTCGTCGACCGGGCCGGACTCGGCGACGCCTGGCCGGAGGGCGTCCGCCGCTGGGAGCAGGCCGCGCCGCTGGGCAGGCTGGGCACCCCCGAGGACGTCGCGAACGCCTGCCTGTTCCTCGCCTCGCCACTCGCGGCGTGGATCACGGGACACAACCTGATCGTGGACGGCGGCGTGTCCGCCCATCCCACCTGGTGATCGCGGGCCGGCCGAATTCGGTTGGCACGCGCCGACGGCGGCTGTTGTGATGATCGTCGTGAACTGGTGGCGCAAGGGGAAGAAGTCCGGCAAGACGCTGAAGCTCGTGCGGCGTGCCCGGCTGGTCCCGGCCGTCCCCGGCGACGCTCTGCTGTCGGCTTCGGTCGATTTCGACGGCGAGCTGATCGCGCTGTGGGCCGCCAAGGCCGACGTGGACGCCGTCGCGGGACGCGTCACCGGCCCCGGCGGCGCGATCTTCCCGACCACCAGGCCCTCGCGACCCGTCCCGGCGCGAGTGACCCGTCATGCGCCGGACACCCGTCTGGTGGCCGAGATCGCCGAACTCGCGGTGGCGAACCCGAGCGCCCACGCGATGCCGGGCGGGCGGATCCTGATCGTCGGCGCCCGTGCGGAATGGCGGCCGGAAGGCGCGGACCGCAACGCCGTCCTCTATGAGCCCGACGGGACCATCGTCGCCAGGAGCACTTTCGGCGACGGCATCGAACACGTCATGCCGAGCCGGGCAGGGAACATCTGGGTCGGTTACTTCGACGAAGGCGTCATGGGCAATTTCGGCTGGGGCACCATCGACGATGGCCCCACGCCACTCGGCGACGCGGGCCTGGTCCGGTACACCCCGGACCTCTCCCCCGACTGGTGGTTCCCCTACGAAGGCGAGGCCTGGGACAGCATCGACGACTGCTACGCGCTCAACGTCGACGAGGAAACCGCCTGGCTCTGCTACTACGGCGAGTTCCCCCTGGCGCGCGTCGAGAACGGCGTGGTCACGGTGTGGGACAACGAGATCAGCGGTGCCCGGGCGCTCGCCGTCTCCGGTGGGCACGTCGCCTTCTGCGGCGGCTACTCGCCCGAGCGGGACAGGCTCGTCATGACACGGCTGGAGGACGGCCGAGTCCGGATCATCGGCGAACACCGGATCGCGCTTCCCGGTGGCGAGCCGCTCCCCCAGCGGTATCGCATGATCGGCCGCGGCCCGGTCCTGCACCTCGTCACCGACGACGCCTGGTACCGGCTGAACATCACCCACCTGCTGTGACGTCGATCACCAGGACCCGACGGGCGTGCTTTCACTGCGAAACGGTGCGCCACCCCATCGGGTAGGAATCGCGTCCGGATCACCGAATTCGACCCCTTCATCGTGACGGAGTGTCGCAGTCTCCGACGGTAAACGATTGCCGCACCCGCTCGTGCGTGTGCGGTGCCGTGACGTGCGTTCGGAACGCTCCGTCGTCGCGCTGCTACAGTCCGTGCTAGTTCGGTTTCCGTAGCGTTTCCGAATATTTCCCACGATTATCTCGCCGAATTCCGGCAATTTCCTCAGAAAAGGCATCACTTGACGGAGCTCACTCGCCCGTGGAACGTGACCGCGTTCCTCGGGGACGACACCTGTCTGCTCGACTCCGTACGCGAACTCCGCGCACGGATCCTGTTCGACCGCGGCCGCCGTCCGGCCTTTCGCCGGGCGGACGGTTCGCACACCGACGACCAGGATCTCGACTTCGGGGCCTGGCATTTCATCGCGCGGCAGCATCCGGACGGCCCGCCGCTCGGCTACATCCGGCTCTCCACCCCGGCCACCGGCGGAAGCTTCCAGTCGCGGGCTTACCTCGGCACCGGACGGTACGAGGAATTGCTTGCCGCACAAGGCATCGAGCCCGGTCACGTCTTCGAGCACAGTCGGCTCGTCGTCGAGCACCGGTCCCGGAAACTCGGGCTCGGGCAGTACCTCAACGCGCTCGCGATCGGCGCCGCGCACCACCTCGGCGCCCACGCGATGATCGGCACTTCGGGCACGAAGGACGGCCAGGACCGCTTCCACGAGCAGTTCGGTTTCCGCGCCATGCCGGGCACTCGCCGCTATGTCGAGCAGTACACCGAAGACGTCGTGATCATGTTCCATCGCGTCGCCGAAGGAGCCGGACGCCACCACGAACTCGTCACCCGGCTACGGGACGCATTCCCTCGGATCGCCGCTTCCACACCGGCCGTGCTCACAACCGGGTCGCCTTCGGGCAGGCCCGCGCCCGCCGCGCTCGCCGAGGCCTCCGGACCCGATCGCGACGTGTGGCGTCCGACCCTGCTCGCACCCCGCGATCCGGCGGATTTCGCCGCCCTGACGGCGTTGCTGGCCTCCGGTGACGTCCGCGAAATCCACGACACCATCGACGAGCAGCTCGCCGAGCTGATCCGCAGCCGCGAACCGTGGTGCCGGGACACGGCCGCGATCGAGGACCGCAAACGGGAACAGCTCGCCGGGCTGGCGCACTGGGAGTACGGCACATGGGCCTGGTACCCGTGGTCGCGGCGGCTCGTGCACGTCCTGCCGCGTGACGAATTCCGGCTCGTGCGCACGGATCGCAACCGCGGCAAGGTCGACCGGCCCGAACAGCGCCGCCTGCTCGGCAAGCGCATCGGGATCATCGGTCTCTCGGTCGGCAACAGCGCGGCGCTCACGTTCGCGCTCGAAGGCATCGGCGGCGCCTACGCGCTGGCGGACTTCGACGACTTCAGTCTCTCGAACCTGAACCGGCTGCGCGCGGGCGTGCACGAACTCGGTGTCAACAAAGCGGTCCTGTCCGCGCGCCAGATGTTCGAGATCGACCCGTACCTCGACATCGAGATCCACCGGGGCGGCCTGACCGAGGACAACATCGAGGCGTTCTTCACCGGCGGGATCGACCTCCTGATCGAGGAGTGCGACACCCCGTGGGTCAAGATCGCCGCCCGCGAATACGCTCGTGACCTGCGCATCCCGGTCGTCATGGACTGCAACGACCGCGGCATGCTCGACGTCGAACGCTTCGACCTCGAGCCGGACCGGCCACTGCTGCACGGCCTGCTCGGCGACATCAAATCCGTGGACGTCGCCGAGCTGGGCCACCAGGAGAAGGTCGACCTGATCCTCGCCATGGTCGACGCCGAAAGGATCAGCCCGGAACTGGCCGCCTCCTTCGGTGAACTCGGCCGCACACTGAGCAGCTGGCCCCAACTGGCCTCCGGGGTCGCGCTGGGCGGCGCGCTCTGCGGCGAGGCCGCGCGGCGCATCCTGCTCGGCCTGCCGTGCGCGTCCGGCCGGTTCTACACCGACCTCGACCGCCAGCTGAGCCCGGAACGGAGCACCGTCACGTGACCGCGCTTCCCGTGCGGATCGCCGGCACCGGCGTCCACCTGCCACCGGACGTCGTCACCAACCGGCGGCTCGCCGAAACCCTCGACACCTCCGACGAGTGGATCGTGAACCGCACCGGGATCCGGGAACGCCGTTGGCTGGCCCCGGATCTCGCCACCTCGGACATGTGCGTGGCCGCCGCGCATCCCGCGCTCGCGGCCGCGGGATGCGCCGTGCGGGACGTCGACGCGATCATCGTCGCGACCTACACCTACGACCAGCCGCTGCCGTCGACGGCCCTGATCGTCAAAGAGGCTCTCGGCGCGTTCCGGGCGCTCACCTTCGACATCACGCAGGCGGCCTGCGCGAACGGCGTCCAAGCGTTGTTCCTCGGCTCCCTGCTGGTGCGAACCGGTGCGGCGGAACGGGTCCTGGTGATCGCGGCCGACAGCGCGTCCCGCGTGACCGATCCGGAGGACCGCACCACCCGGGTCTTCTTCGGTGACGCCGCCGGTGCCGCCGTACTGACCAGGGCGACGGCGCCCGGCGCCGGACTGCTCGGCTGGGACTTCGGCGCCGAACTGTCCTACGACGTCGAGATCCCGGCAGGCGGCTCGCGGCAGCCCGCCGGGGCGACGACGTTCGCGGACAGGCGGCACTACCTCAAAATGAACGGCAGGACCGTCTGGGACACCGCCACCCGATGCCTGCCGGACAGCGTCCTGAACGCCACCGCCCGGGCCGGGCTGACGGTGGACGAAGTGACCCACTTCTTCCTCCACCAGGCCAACCTGAACATCGTGCAGGCGGCGATGGACAAACTCGGCGTGCCGCGCGACCGCGCGCCGATCACCGTCGACCGGCTCGGCAACACCGGCTCGGCGGGCGTGTTCACCGTGCTGCACAAGGGTTTCTCGGAGGACTCGGTGCGGCCGGGCGACGCTTTCGTGGTGTCGGCGATCGGGGCGGGCTTTCAGTGGGGCACTTTGTGTTTCAGGGCTTAGGGGCGCTTTAGGTTGTCTCGTGAGTGGTAAGGACGGTTCGAGCCAAAGGGGCCTTAGATACCTGCTGGCTGGGTTGGTCGCAGGTCCGTGAAGGACCCCTGCCCTCGACTCAGCTTCACACCTTCCCGAGTACATGAAGGCCCCCTTCCTGTACCTAGGCGCAAGGAAGGGGGCCTTCATGTACTCGGGCCGCGCCAGAGCGGCGGTGACGTGACAGGTCGAGTCTCGTGGGGGATGCGCCAGCCAGTCCGGGTGTCGCGAACCTGCGAACACTCGCACGCAAAATCCAGTAGGTACCTAAGACACCCTTGGCCCTAACCGTCCCTACCACTCACGAGGCGGCCCTCTCCGCACTCGCTGAGCGGAATTGTCGCGTGAATGTGTACTACATGAATATGCGGTTCTGTTGTGCACGAAGCACCACCGGCTCATCCATCACAGTGAATGGAAGGTCGTCATAGCCCAAGACGGCCTCCCCGAATTCACCGCACCCGCCTACCTCGACCCCACCGGCCAACCGAGGCGCAACACCATGCACCTCAGGGCATAGGCCGACCTGAGCTCCTCTGCCACGCGGGACCCGGCTCACCGGCTCCGGATCTCGGTCCCCTGCTTCAGGTTCGTCACCAGCGCCGTCGACTTGCCCGTGACGGCGGTCGCGAGCGTGCGTTCGAGGCCGGGCAGCCTTGCCGCGCGCAGGAAGACCCGGCGTGCCTGGAGAAGGAACCGGTTCGCGGGCAGGAACCAGCGCGCTCCGCGGCGGGCGACTTGCTGCTTCTCGGTCACCACCGGACGCACCAGCTCTTCGTACTTCGCGAAGGCGTCCTCGATCGAGTGTGCTTGCGTGAGTTGTTCGGCCAGGACGAACGCGCCCGCGATTCCCAGGGAAGCGCCCTGTCCGGCGAGGAGTGAGACAGCGTAGCAGGCGTCGCCGACGAGAACGACCCGGCCGCGGCTCCACGACGGCATCTCGATCTGCGCGACCTGGTCGTAGTACACCTCTTCGGCGGGCGGGCACAGGTCGAGCGCTTTCGGCACGGCCCAGCCGAGGGAACCGTAGGTCGCGCGGAGGGTCTTTCGCGCGTCGTGCGGCAGGACTGGATCCGAGGTGCGGTGCACGGCGAACGCGGCGAGCTTGCCGTCGCGGAGACCGTAGAAGCCCATCTGCATGCCGATGGTGTCGGTGAGGCAGAACCGCTCCCCCACCCGCTCGCGGATCTCTTCGTCTTCAAAGACGAACGCGGCCGTGTGGAACCCGAGGTATCGCAGGAAGCGGTCTTCGGCACCGAAAACCAGCCGCCGGACGGTCGAATGGATTCCGTCGGCCCCGACCAGCAGATCGGCGTCGAGCACTTCGCCGTCCGTCGACGTCACGCGTACGCGGTCACCGAGATCCTCGACTCCCGTGACCCCGGAACCGAACCGGACGTCCACTGTGGACGGCAGTGCCGTGCGCAGCAACCGCTCCAGATCGGGCCGCATGATGCTGCACAGCCTGCCCCGCAGCGACTTGCCGAAGCGGACGTAGTCGATCGCCGCCCGGCGGCGGCCGCGCTCGTCCAGCAAACTCGCTTCGTCCACTCGGTACGCCACGTCCTCGACCTCGGGCAGCAGGCCCATTTCCTCGACCGCGTCGAAACCCGGGCCGAAGAAGTCGATCATGTAGCCCTGTTCCCGCGGTCCCGCGGCACGTTCGAGCACCACGACTTCGACATCCCGCGCCGCGAGCCGGTGCGCCAGCGCCAGCCCGGTGATCCCGGCACCGCAGATCGCCACCTTCATGGAATCCCTCCCTTTCGATTCAGCGGACCAGCCGGCGCAGGACGGCCGAGGTGGCACCGCCGCCGGACTCAGGTTCGAGCGCGCGGTGCAGCAGAAGCCCGTCCACCGTGGCGAAGAGCACCGCAGCCGTGTCCTCGGCGTCGGCCACTCCGTGCTCCGTCAGCCAGCCGCCGAACCTGGCGCGCAGACCGGCGAGGATCTCCCGGATGCCTTGGCGCAAGGTGTCGTCACGGGTCGCGGCCAGGTATGCCTCCGCGAACAGCAACGACATCGGATCGGTGCCGGTGTATTCGCCGACCGACGCGAACAACGCGTCCACCGCGTCTTCGGGTGTCCCGGCGGTTTCCAGCGCCGGTTCGAAAGCGACGGCGACCTCGCCCATCGCGCCCAGCACCGCCTCGATCAGCAAGGCCTGCAGCGAAGGGAAGTGGTAGTGCACGACGCTCGGGGTGACCCCGGCGCGCTCGGCCAGGATCCGGGTGCTGACCGCGGACCAGCCGA
This sequence comes from Amycolatopsis sp. lyj-90, assembly GCF_046549035.1. NCBI lineage: Bacteria > Bacillati > Actinomycetota > Actinomycetes > Pseudonocardiales > Pseudonocardiaceae > Amycolatopsis > Amycolatopsis sp. lyj-90. The sequence goes on along the minus strand of NZ_JAJPWP010000008.1, from coordinate 19,260 downwards.
GTTCGGGCACCAGCGTGACCGCGGCTTCGAGCAGTCGCCGTCGCGCGAGTCGGCCACGTTCCGCGGCCGGGGAGCCTGCCACCATCGCCTCCTAGGGCGTTCGTCCTGTACGACTGCCCTGATCGTACGCCCGGTTCCGATCGGCCCGCAAACTCGGTGGTCACGGCACCGCGCGATCCCTACAGTTCCGTTGCCGGAGAGGAGGGATGAAGCACCGTGAAACTGGACGGGTACCGATGGCGCACGCTGATCAGTCAGGTCCGCCTCGGCAAGGACGAGTACCGCGTCATCCGCCCGGCACGCCCGATCTCGCACGGCTCGCTGAGCGAAAGCTGGCTCGGCGCGGAGCTGGACGTGGACGAGGTGGCCGCGCGCGAGCTGGCCGCCGCGTGGTGGCTGGCGGCGCGTTCGCCACGCAGCCTGGTCCACCTCCCCTACCGCGCGAGCCGGACGGCCTGCGAACAGGACTGCGGCAGCCCCGCCCTTGACCTGGTCCTGCTGCACCACAGTCTTCAGTTTCCGTTGTCGCGGTGGAAAAGTGTGCGTGCCCGGCTCGGCGCCGGAGTACCTCACACGGTGAAGCTGCCGCCGGACGCCTTTCCGGTCTTCGGCCGCGAAGAGCGCCTGGGGTACCGCGGCGACCCGAACCAGCTTCGCCCGGACATCGCCGCGGACACCCTTTTCCTCGTCGGCAGCCGCCACGCCTTCGAGGTCGAAAGCGACAACGTGCGTGACGTCGCCGAGAACGGCCCGACCCGGATCGACGAAGCATCGGGGAGGCATTACTGCGCGGAAGTCGGCCTAGGCCCCACATTCGTCAACTACCCGAACAGCGGTGTACCCAGCGGAATGCTGCATGTCGTGCTCTGCGACGTTCCGGAGAACCGAACGCGGCAAAATTGACCTCGTTGCGCATCGGAGCCATCGCGAGGCTTGCTCTTCCGAACTCACTTTGGAGGACAGATGGTCTCGAAGCCCCGCGTCGCGCTGGGAATGCTCGTACTGGTCGCGCTGGCGGGCGGATTGATCGCGCTGCTGGTCTCTCTCGACGCGAGCGCCTTCTGGGTCAAGACCCTGCCGATCGGCGTGCTGGCGGGCGGAGCGGCCTTGGCTCAGTCCCTCGGCTTCTTCAACAAGCCCTCGAAGGACAAGGGGACCGGTCCCCACGCCCGTCGTTAGCGTCCTTTCGGTGACCGAACTGGGTGCCTACGTCGAACGCTTCGAGACGAACTCCCGCAGCCGTGCGCTCCGGGGGCTGGCCGCGATGGCGATCGGCGCCCCGATCGCCCTCTTCGGAATCGTCCTGTTCCTGATGGCACAGGAGTCCGGGGTCTTCGGCGGGGAGGTGTTCCTCGGTCTCGTCATCGGCTGCGGGCTGGGGCTGATGCTGATGGGCGGCTGGCTCTGCTGGCAGGCCGTCGGCAAACAGGGCGAGACCTTCACACTGTACGAGCGGGGATTCGTGCACACCTGGCGCCGGTCGACCACCGTCGTGCCGTGGGACACGATCGAGGTGGTCGTCGACCACACCAAGAGCAACATCCTCGCCAAGACTCTCGGCGGCGATGTCGGTTGCCTCGTCAAGCTCGCGGACGGCCGGAAGATCCTCATCAACGGATTCACCGAAGGCGCCGCCATGCTGACCTACGACATCTCCGAGGCCGTGCGGCGACGTCCCGTCTGACCCACGGCAACCTTCCGCCCCCGCCGCGCGTTCTCCCTGAACGGGGAGGAGCGGGCCATGGAGATCATCGTCGCGAACGAACTGGGCGTCCGTGCCGTGGTGCTGACACTGCGGGCCAAGGGATCGGCGCTCGATTTCCGGCTGTTCCCCATGGTGCACATCGGGACGCAGGCCTATTTCGACACCGTGCGGCGACAGGCGAACGAGTGCGACGTGGTGGTGGCCGAGGGGGTCGGCGACGCGAAGCCGGTGTCCCGGCTGACAGCGAGCTACCGGCTCGCCGCCCGGAACAAACGCCTCGGGCTGGTGGTGCAGGACTTGAAGGCCGGCACCTTCATCGTGCCGACGGTCCGCCCGGACCTGGACGGACCGGGGTTCACCGAGGGCTGGCGCCGCGTCCCCCTCGGCGACCGGTTGATGATGTCCGTCCTCGCCCCCGCGCTGGGGGTGTTCCTGCGCGGCTTCGGCACCCGCGGGATGCTGGCGCGGTTCCTGACCGTCGACGACGAAGACGATTCCTGGGTCGAATCCGCCGAGGCCATGCCCGAGTTCGACGACCTGATCAGCGTCAGCCGCGACAAGCTCCTCGTGGACGCGCTCGCCGGGCTGCACGAGCAGCGGCATCACGAGCCGGGAACGATCGGCGTGGTCTACGGTGCCGAGCACATGCGCGCGGTCGTGCGCGAACTCCGCGCCCGGTTTGGCTACGTCGTGCGGGACGCGGAATACGTCACCGTGTTCACGCTCTGACGCTCGTCCTTTGTGGACTGGGCGCGAAGGTCCGGCGGTAGTCCTGCGGCGAGACGCCCACGACCTTGTGGAAATGGTGGCGCAGCAGGGCTCCCGAGCCGAAACCGCACCGGCGCGCGACCTCGTCGACACTCATCGTCGTCTCCTCCAGCAGGGACCTCGCGTGCAGTACCCGTTGCGTCGAAAGCCATCGGTGCGGCGTGGTCCCCGTCTCGGCGACGAACTTGCGGGCGAAGGTGCGCTCGGACATCTGCGCGCGGCGGGCGAGATCGACGACGGGGTGCTCCCGGTCGATGGTGTCGAGCATCCAGGTGAGCACCGGCTGCAGGCTGTCGCTGGTGCACTCCGGGATCGGCACCTCGACGAACTGACGCTGCCCGCCCTCGCGCTGCGGCGCCACCACCATGCGCCGGGCGATCGCGGTGGCCGCGGCGGACCCGAGTTCGCGCCGGACCAGGTGCAGGCAGGCGTCGATGCCGGCGGCCGTCCCCGCGCTGGTGATGATGTCGCCGTCGTCGACGAAGAGGACGTCCGGATCCAGTTGCGCCCGGGGGAAGCGCTTCCGGAACCCGGCGCTGTGCCGCCAGTGGTTCGTGCACCGACGCTCGTCGAGCAGGCCCGCGGCGCCCAGCACGAACGCGCCGGTGCAGACGGAAAGCAGCGTGGCTCCTCGTGCCGAAGCAGCACGGAGGGCTTCGAGCACCGCCGGCGGGTACTCATCGCGCACGTCGCAGGCGGGGACGACGACGAGATCCGCGTCCTCCGTCGCTTCGAGGCCGAGCTCCGGGGTCATCTTCACGCCGTGCCCGAGGCTGAGCGGCTCTCCCGGCCGCTCCCCGCACACGCGGAAGTCGAGCAAGGGCACCCCGTCGTCGGTGCGGTCGTAGCCGAACACCTCGCAGACGACACCGAACTCGAAGACGGCGAAATCGTCCAGCAGCACCACGGCGACGCTCTTCAACATGCCCGGGAGCATAGCTGGCAGGATTTTGACGCACAACGACAGGACTGCCACTTTTGGCAGGATGTCGGGTGGCGCAAACTTACTGCCATGACCGCAATCATCGTCACCCTCGCCCTGATCGCCCTCGTCACCTACCTCCTGGAGCGCAACCACGAACGGCAAGGCCGCCCGACCGCGTCCGGGGGCGACCCGCTCGGCCGCCCGTTCTGGAGGGGTGGCGCCACCGTCTGAGACCGCCGACGGTGGGGCCCGGTGTCATGAGCGACACGTCCCCCGTCGAAAGGCGCGAACGAAGCCGATATCCGCCGAGGTCAGGCCCACAATCACGGGTTTAAACCTCTTCGCCCGTATTTTCTGCCGGTTACCAGTTTTCTGGTTAGGGTGCAGTGGTGCAAACGGGTTAACTCGGGCGGAAGGAGAAACGCGCCGTCATCGGCGCGTGGCTGAACATGAGTTCGCAGGACGGTAAACAAGCGGAAGAAGGGGCCGTCGCGGAAACCGCGACAGACCTCGCCCACGCACCGGATACGACAGGTCCGGGGCATACCCCCGACGAACACGTCCCCCTCGCCTCCGAACGACCCGCCGAAACCGACCGGACCGTTTTCGGTGTGGCGGCGGCCCTCGCCCTCGCGATCATCGTCTGGGGCGTTCTCGCGCCGGAGAGCCTCGCGAATGTCGCGTCGACCCTCCTCAACGACGCCGTAATTCCTTACGGCGGCTGGGCTTTCGTCCTCACCGCGAGCGGTTTCGTGGTCTTCGCGGTCTGTCTGGCGATAAGCCGCTACGGCCGCATCCCGCTGGGCGCGGACAAGGAACTGCCCGAGTTCCGGACCTCTTCGTGGATCGCGATGATGTTCAGCGCCGGTATGGGTATCGGCCTGATGTTCTTCGGGGTGTACGAGCCGGTTTCCCACCTCGCGAGCCCGCCACCGGGTACGGCGGCCCCGAACTCCGATGAAGCCGTCCACACCGCGATGGCGACGACGTTGTTCCACTGGACCGTGCACCCGTGGGCGATTTACGCCGTCGTCGGTCTCGCGATCGCCTACAGCACCTTCCGCAAGGGCCGCACCCAGTTGATCAGTTCGGTGTTCGCGCCGCTGATCGGCAAGCGGCGCACCGAAGGCCCGCTGGGCAAGGCGATCGACATCATGGCGATCTTCGCCACCCTGTTCGGTTCTGCTGCCTCCCTCGGTCTCGGTGCGCTCCAGGTCGGTGGCGGCATGGGCGCCGTCGGCTGGATCGACGACCCCGGCAAGGGCCTCCTGGTCGCGATCATCGCGATCCTCACCATCGCGTTCATCGCGTCGGCGGTGTCCGGGGTGGCCAAGGGAATCCAGTGGCTGTCCAACATCAACATGGTGCTCGCCGCGGTGCTCGCGGTGTTCGTGCTGGTGGTCGGGCCGACCGTGCTGATCCTCAACATCGTGCCGGGCGCGATCGGCGACTACTTCCGCGAGCTGGCGGAGATGTCCGGCCGCACCGGGATGACCGGTGGCGAGGAGATGCAGACCTGGCTCGGCGGCTGGACGGTCTTCTACTGGGCGTGGTGGATCTCGTGGACGCCCTTCGTCGGCATGTTCATCGCGCGGATCTCCCGCGGCCGCACCATCCGGCAGTTCATCTTCGGCGTCATCGCGATCCCGAGCATCGTGAGCCTGATCTGGTTCGCGATCTTCGGCGGCGCGGCGATCAGCAGGCAGCGTGCGGGCACGGACATCGCGGGCGCGGGCAGTGCCCAGTCGGCGACGTTCGAACTGCTCGAGACCCTGCCGTGGTTCATCCCGATCGCGATCCTGGTGATGATCCTGGTGTCCATCTTCTTCGTCTCCGGTGCGGACGCGGCGTCGGTGGTGATGGGCACCTTGTCCCAGCGCGGAAGCGTGCATCCCAAGAAGGGTGTCGTCATCTTCTGGGGCGTGCTGATGGGCGCCGTCGCGGCGGTGATGCTGCTGGTCGGCGGGGACAAGGCGCTGACCGGTCTGCAGAATCTCACCATCCTGATCGCGGTGCCGTTCGTCTTCGTGATGGTCGGGCTGTGCGCGTCGGTCTGGAAGGACCTGCGCAACGACCCGCTGATGAAGCAGGAAGACGCGATGATGCTGTCGCTGAAGGAACTGCACGAGGAACGCACGAACGGCCACGGCCGCCGTCGCATCCTCGGACGGTCGAAGCAGAAGTCCTGACTTCGTAAGTACAGGAAGGCCCCCTTCGCTCCGAAGGGGGCCTTCCTGTGTTCAGTGCGCGAGCTGGCCGACCTGGTAGTTCCCGGCCGGCTGCCGGGTGATGACGTTCAGCCGGTTGAAGGCGTTGATGAGCGCGATCTGCGTCACCAGCGCGAGAAGCTGCTCGTCGTCGTAGTGCTTGGCTGCGGCATCCCAGGCCTCGTCGGTGACGCCGCTGCCGTCGGCGAGGCGGCAGCCCTGCTCGGTGAGCTCCAGCGCGGCGCGCTCGGCCTCGGTGAAGACCGTCGCCTCCCGCCACGCCGCGACCAGGTTCAGCCGGGTCGACGTCTCCCCCGCGTGCGCGGCGTCCTTGGTGTGCATGTCGAGACAGCCCGAGCAGCCGTTGATCTGGCTGGCCCGGATGTTCACCAGTTCCCTTGTCGCCAAAGGAAGTTCCGTGGCTTCGATGACCTTCGCCGCCGAGACGAGGTGCTTCACCAGCTTCGGCGCGAGAGCGGTCTTGAAGAGTTCGAGTCGTGCCTGCATGGGTTTCTCCTTCTCGTCCGTGTTCTCGTTTACTTGGACGAGAACGGCTCCCGAGAGGTAACACCCATGGCCGCGAGGCGATCCGGATCACTCACCGAGTCGATCGCCACGATCCGGCCGTCGGTGATGGTGCAGGCCAGCGCCCCGAGGAGCCTGCCGCTCTTGCTCCACGACACGAGCCCGGTCTTGCCGTTGACCAGCGCGGGACGCACGGTCACCGCGGCACGGGCGCCGCGCCGGGCCTGCGTGGCCACTTCGGCCGCGCCCAGACGGACGACCACGCCGCGCGCGGTCTCCGAGCGCCACGTCACGTCGGGGTCGAGCACCCGGAGCAGGCCTTCGAAATCCCCTTCTCGCGCGGCCGCGAGGAACGCGTCGACCACGGCCCGCTGCTGCGGTTCGTCGGCCGGGCGCTGTCCCTGCACCTTCCGGCGGGCACGGCTGGCGAGCATCTTGGCCGCGGCCGTGGATTTGCCGAGGATCTCGCCGACCTCGGCGAACGGGACCGCGAACAGGTCGTGCAGCACGAACGCCAGCCGCTCGGCCGGGCCGAGGGTGTCGAGCACCACGAGCAGCGCCAGCCCGACCGATTCGGCCAGCAGCGCGTCTTCCTCCGGCGAGTCTTCGAGCACCAGCGGTTCGGGCGGTTCGTCGTCGTACGAGTCCTCGGGCCTGGCCTGGCGGGACCGCAGGACGTCGATGCAGACGCGGCCGACGACGGTGGTCAGCCAGCCGGAAAGGTTGTCGATCGTGTCGGCGTCCTGACGGGCCAGCCGCAGCCACGCCTCCTGGACGGCGTCTTCGGCGTCCGCGCGCGAGCCGAGCATGCGGTGGGCCACCGCCACCAGGCGTCCGCGCTGCTCCTCGAACGCGCTGGCCAGGGCTTCGCCGGTCATGTCGATACCTTTCTCGCGCCGAATCCGTCATGTCCATGACGAACGCGACGCGAGAAAGGTAACCGACGACCTTGTGAGTCGTAAGGAGGCTCAGACGTCCCTGATCGGCGTCTTCACGACCTTCTTCATCCCGGGGTTCTTCGTCTCCGGCCGCTTCTGCGGTTCGGCGGTCGAGCCGCCGATGCCGGAGTCGATCGCCGCCGTGACGATCAGGTTCCGCTCGTCGGACGAGATGGCCTCGCCGTCGAGGAGTTCCTGCGTCACCGCCCGCACGTAGGTCACGAACTGGTCGTTCGACGAGTAGTCGGACTCGTCGTCAATCACGTCGTTGATCGTGCAGCCGTTGCCGGTGTCGCGGTTCTCGACCTGGCTGTCCGCCGAGCCGAGGATCACGGTGTCCCGGACGTCGGAGTCCGGGCAGGCGTCCGGGCCCGGCGGCGCGGCGACGATGCTGAACGCGCCGCTCTGTTCCGCCGAGACGTTGCCCGCCTTGTCCGACGCCTTGTAGGTCAGCGTGTGCGTGCCGAGCGCGGTCACCTTGACCGGCGCGGTGTAGACCGTCCAGGCACCGCCGTCCAACTGGTACTCGATCTTGTCCACGCCGGACCCGGTGTCCGTCGCGGTCAGGTTGATGGTCGCGTCCTCGATGTACGACCAGCTTCCGTCCAGATCACCGCTCACCACCGCCGAAACGACCGGCGCGGTGCTGTCGTCGCCTTCGACGATGGTGAACGTCGCCGTGCCTTCGGCCGAGACGTTGCCCGCCTTGTCGGTCGCCTTGTAGTTCACCGTGTGCGCGCCGACGACGGTCAGCGCGAGCGGCGCCGAGTACGTCAGCCACGGGCCACCGTCCAATTTGTACTCGACCTTGCCGACGCCCGAACCGGCGTCGGTGGCCGTGAGCGTCACGGTCGCCTTGCCGACGTAGTTCCCGGCGGCGTCCTTGGTCCCGGTCACTTCCGACGTCACGGTCGGCGCGGTCGTGTCACCGCTGACGATCGTGAAGTGCGCCATGCCCTCCGGCGAGACGTTGCCCGCCTTGTCCGAAGCGCGGTAGTGGACCATGTGCATCCCCGGCGCGGTGACCGCGACCGGAGCGGTGTACGCGGTCCACGCGCCATCGTCCACTTTGTACTCGACCTTGTCGACGCCGGAGTCGGCGTCGGTGGCGGTCACCTTCACGGTCGCGGTGTCGAGGTAGTTCCCCGCGCCGTCCTTGGTCCCGGTCACCTCGGAGGTCACCGTCGGCGGCGTCTTGTCACCGGGCTGGCCTGCGACGACGCTGAACGACGACATCCCTTCCGGGGAAACGTTCCCGGCCTTGTCCGTCGCCTTGTAGTGGACCATGTGCGAACCCACGGCGTTGACCACCACGGGCGCGGAGTACGCGGTCCAGGCGCCGCCGTCGAGCTGGTACTCGACCTTGTCCACCCCGGACTGGCTGTCGGTGGCGGCCAGGTTCACCGTCGCGGAACCGACGTAGTTCCCGGCGGTGTCCTTGGTGCCGGTGACGTTGGCGGTCACCGTCGGCGGGGTCGTGTCGGGGTTGCCGCCGCCGTCGGTGACGACGAACTCACCGACCATCTTGCTGTGCCCCTGGATCGTGCAATAGAACCGGTACTTGCCCGGCGTCAGCGTCACGGTCGCTTCGTGCTCGCCGTTCTGCTCGTCGTAGGGGTTGGCGACGATGTTGAGGGTGACGTCGTGGTTGTAGCCCGGCGTCGACGTGTCGAACGTCAGCGTGTGCGACATCGTCGAGCCGAGGGCTTCGGTGTTCTTGAACAGGATCGTGGTCTCGCCCGCGACCGCGGTCGTGGGCGCGCTGAGGTAGTGGTCGGTGCTGTCGCCCGCGGTCCATTCCAGGGTCTGGACGGGGGCGGCGGAGGCGGGTGCGGAAGAGCCCGGTAACACCAGGCCCGCTATCGCGAGCGCCGCGGCCAGCAGGGCCGCGACGAGGATTCTTGGGGACATCGCAGGGAAACCTTCCGTACAGGGAGACCGGCCGGGCGCGAGGGAGGTCGCGCCCGGCCGGCTTTCGCGCTACAGCTGCCGCACCCGGATGTTGCGGAACTCCATCAGGTCGTTGTCACCGTGGTTCTGCAGGCCGATGAACCCGCTGACGAACTGCCGGAAGTCGGTGGACGGATCGCCCGCCCGCGACGACTGGATCCCCGGCGCGTTCTCGAACTCGTTGATCACGACACCGTTGCGGCTGATCGTGTACTTCTGGCCGACGACCTTGACCTCGTACTCGTTCCAGGTCCCCTTCGGCTTCACGCCCGCCTGGTCCAGCGGCCGCGGGTCGAAGTTGTAGATCGACCCGGTCTTCTGCGGTTCACCGGTGGCCCCGTCGTACAGCTGGACCTCGTGTCCGCAGTAGATCGCGACCCAGGCCTGCGAGGTCTTCGCCGACCCCACCGTGCCGCAGCTGCCCGGCGGACGCTGCTCCAGCGGTGTGCGCGGATCCGGGAACCGGACGAACACCCCGCTGTTGGCGCTGCCGCTCGGCGCGATGTCCTTGAACTGCAGCTTCACCGAGAAGTTGCCGAACTGCCGCGCCGAGTACCACAGCATCCCCAGCCCGCCCGACGGTCGCAGCGACCCGTCCGGCTGGATGGCGAACTGCCCGGACGGTGCCTGCGACCAGTTGCGGAACGACTCCGTCGTGCCGTCGTAGATCGCGTCGTAGCCGGTGACGCCCTTGTTGCCGATGGGCGACGCGGCGGCCGCGGCGTTGATCTTGTCCGCCTCGGCCGAGTTCAGCACCCCGAGATCGTCCAGCCGGCCCACGGCCTGGTTGACGTGGTTGACGAAACCGGCGTGGGAGGTCCACGTGCTCTCGTCGTCGATCAGGTCGTCGACCGAGCATCCGCCGCCCGCGTTCCGGTTGCTCACCCCGGTGTCGGTGTCACCGATGGTCACCGTGGCACTGGGATCCGCCACGAAACAACCGATGCTCACCGAGTTCCGCGTGGTCACCGTCTCGCCGTCCGCGTAGGTCACGGTCAGCTTCGCGGTGTAGAGCCCGGTGCGCGGGTAGGTGTGCCGCGGATCGGCCTGCGTCGAGATGGTGCCGTCGCCGAACTCCCACTTGTAGGAGACGCCGCCGGACTTCGACCCGGTGAAGGCCGCGGTGAGCGGCTTGTTCTGCACCATGGTCGACATCGCCGCGGCGGACGGGGTGGCCTCGCCGCCGGTGTAGCTGATCTTCACCAGCTTCTGGTTGTCCTGCAGGGTGAAGAAACCGCTGCCGTAGTCGAGCGCGTACAGCGCGCCGTCCGGACCGAACTCGGCGTCCATCCAGCTCTGCAGCTTCGTGTCGCCGCCACCGGTCGGGATGATCTGCCGCACGGTCTCGGCGAACACCGGCGGATCCTGCTTGGGCACGCCGTTCGGGTCGACGGTGACCGCGATCCGGTTCTGCCCGTTGCTCTGGTCGCCGATGAACCACTTGTCGTTCCAGTACGACGGCCACGCGACACCGCTGGTGGTGTTGACCAGATCGCGGTGGTACGTCGGCCCGGTCATGACCGCCTGGCCGCCGCCCTTGAGGTAGGGCTGCGTGTAGGTGGCCTCGGCCGCGTTGTACGACGGGACGGAGCTGTTGGGACGGTTGGGGAACACCGGCCCGCCGCCGTCCGGCGAGTACCAGATCATGTTCTTCTTGACCGGCGGCAGGTTCACCAGGCCGGTGTTGCGCGGCGAGGTGTTGACCGGGTTGTCGCAGTCGTACCAGCCGGTGAGGACCGCGGCGTCGGTGCTGCTGCGGTCACGGTAGGGCTGCTTGTTGCCCATGCAGTACGGCCAGCCGTGGTTGCCCGCCTCGGTGATGATCGTGGCGGTCTCGTACTTGGCCGGGCCGAGTTCCGGACTCGGCGTGGACGCGTCCGGACCGACCCACGCGGCGGTCAGCCAGTTGGTCTTCTTGTCGACCTGCAGACGCGAGATGTTCCGCACGCCCATCACGTAGATCTCGGGCCTGGTCTTGTTCCCGGGATCGTTGGCCTCGGGGAACAGGTTGCCCGCCGGGTTGGTGTACGTGCCGTCGGCCTCGGGGTGGATCCGCAGGATCTTCCCGTTGAGGTCGTTGGTGTTGCCGGCGGTGCGGCGCGCGTCCTGGAACGAGACGCCCTTGTAGTCCTGGGTCCAGTTGTTGCCGGAGTACCCGTTGGAGCCCTGCGACGAGTTGCTGTCACCGGAACCGACGTAGAGGTTCCCGTCCTTGTCGAAGGCCATGCCGCCACCGGCGTGGCAGCAGCTGTGGATCTGGACGTCCCAGGACAGCAGGTCCTTGCGGGTCGCCTGGTCCAGCGTCTGCTTGGTCAGGTCGTAGGTGAACCGCGAGACCGTGCGCTTGCCGATCCGCTTGTCGATGTCGATCGACGCGTGCGGCATCCAGTAGGCGTACATGAAGCCGTTCTCGCTGAACTTCGGGTCCAGCTCGAGCCCGAGGAGACCTTCCTCGTTCTTGACCATTTCGTCGCCGCTGCCGCGGTTGCCCATCACCTTGAGCGTGGTGAGCAGCTTCGGCTTCTTGGTGACCGGGTCCCACTGATGGATCGTGCCGCAGCCGGCACCGATCTCGGGGTTGGTCCACTCGTTTGGCGTGGGCACCGAGTTGCCGGCGCAGGCCGCGCGGCCGATGTAGAAGACCCGGCCGTTGGGGGCGATGGTGAGCCCGTGCGGTTCGCCGATCTGGTCCATCTGGCCCGGCTGGTTCTTCGCGGTCAGGCGTTCGACCTTGTAGTTGGCCGCGATGCCCGCCTTGCAGTCCCCGCGCACCATGCCGGTGGTCCACTTCAGCGCGCCGAGGATGTGGGTGCGGAACTGGGCTTCGCCGTAGCTCGCCTCGGTCCGGCCCATCCCGCTGTAGAAGGAGCGGCCGCCGTCGTAGTCACGGCACCACGAGATCGGGTGGAAGGCGCCGTTCGCACCGACACCCGGCTTGTAGGTCGACTCTTCGACCTGCGCGACGGTGTGGACGGTGCCGACCGGGTTGACCTCCCAGTTGAGCCACCGGTCCGTGCGGACCCACTTCTGCGGCAGCCCCGCCGTGGTGGGGTTCGCCTTGTCGAGGACGTCGACCGTGGCCTCCGCCGGAGCGGCCTCCGGTGGCGGCGGGGTGGTCGACTGGTCCTTGAACAGTTTGAAGTCGGCCAGCTGGGTGGCCGACTCACCGGCGTTGGCGGTGATGTTCAGCCGGTAGTTCGCGTACGCCGTCGTGTTGGCGAAGGTGAAGGTGCGGCTCTGGAACCGGTCGGCGAACACCTCGTTGGCGCGGGTGTCCAGATCGGTCCACGTGCTCCCGTCGTTGGAACCCTGCAGGGTCCAGCTCTTCGGGTCACGGCCGGCGAAGTCGTTCGCCGAGACGAGCGCGTAGCTGCTCACCGCGACCGGCGCGGCCAGCTTGTAGGCGATCCACGCGGTGTTCGTGAAGGCCAGCCACTTGGTGTTCTCGTTGTTGTCGGCCAGCTTGTCCTTGCCCTCGTTGGGCGCGTTCTCCGCACTCGCGGTGACCGAGGCGACGGCCTCCGGCGTGGGACGCGCACCCACCGGGCGCGCCCCGATCAGCCCGGAGAACCACTGCGAACCGTCCTGGGCACGCGCGGCGTCCGACAGCCCGAGGAAACCACCGCCCGCCTTCATGTAGTTCTGCAGCGAGGTTTCCTGGTCGCGGTTGAGCGTGATGCCCTGCGCGGAAAGGAAGACCACACCGCGGTACTTCGCGAGGTTCGCCGGGGTGAACACCGCGGGGTCCGAAGAGGACGCGACGGAGATCCCGTTCGCCTGCCCCAGACTGGAGATCGCGTCCGTGGCACGCAGGACGGGGTCCTTCTGGTCCGCGGCGGTGCCGTGGAAGACCAGGACGTTCACCGGGACGTTCGTCGCGGCTTCGGCGGTCACCGGTGCGATGGCCAGCGGAAGCCCGGAAGTGACGACGGCGCCGACCGCCAGTGCGGCCAAAGACCGTCTGCGGAGCCGACGTTGCGAAAAGACTCGTCTCAAGTTCTCGCTCCTTTCGAGGCTAGTGGTGGGAATGGGCCGAGGCGCCGGTGGCGTCCGGGGTGGAGGTGGTGCCGTGCTGATGTCCCTTGAAGCGGTCGATCGCCGCCTGGGCGCCCGCGGGCATCCCGCCGTCGGCGTTGCGGACCAGGAACACCCCGGACATGCCGTCGTCCGAGTGCTGCTGGACGTGGCAGTGGTACATCCACGCGCCCGGCCCGACGCCGTCACCGGCGATCACCTGGAACCCGAAGGAGTTGCCGGGGTCCAGGGTCTTGTTGTCGAGGATCGGGGCGTTGTCGGTCGCGCTGGTGAGCATGCCGGTGCGGGTGTCCGCCCAGCGGTGCGCGTGCAGGTGGAAGGTGTGCATCAGGTTGCCGTGCCCGATGCAGATGAACTCGACGCGTTCACCGAGGTTCGCCTCGAAGATCGGGGTGTTCGGGGCGACCTGGTGGTTGATCCACATTTCGGTGAACACGACGGTGAACTGCTTGCTGGGCAGCAGATCCCCGCGTTTGCGCACGATCAGGCCGCCGTAGAGGCCCTTCATCAGGCCGATGGTGCCGTGGTCCCCGCCGAACGCGTGGTCGTGGTAGTGCCAGTACCCCGCGCTGCCGGGCATCCAGAAACCGTTGGCCGCCTGGTAAGCCGTCCGCGTCTTCCAGGTGTAGGTCTTGGTCTCGTACGGCTTGTTGAAGGAATCGTTGAACGGCGAGCCGTCCGACTTGGTGTCGTAGTTGACGCCGTGCGGGTGGATCGAAAGCCGCTGGTCGGTGTTGTTGACCAGCTCGATCACCAGCGTGTCGCCCTCGTAGCACTCCAGGAGCGGCCCGGGGATGGTCGGCTTGCCGGGCTCGAGCCCGTAACCGACCCGGGTCGAACCGGGAACGTAGTCGGCGTACACGGTGATGTTGCGGGTCATCCCGGCCGCCGCGGCGGGTGACGAACCGGCGCTGGCCGACACCACGACCGGGGCGATGACCCCGGCCGCGGTGCCCGCGAGCATCGATCTGCGGGACAGCCCGCGTTTACTCTTGTCCATTGTGGATTCCCCAGCTAGAAGCGGACGTTACGGAGATAGGTGAATCCGGTCTGGGCGGTGCTCAGGGGATCCGTGGGGTTGTCGTGCTCGACGATGTACTCGTGCAGGTTGGCGCGGGTGTTCCGGAAGATCCGCGGGAAGTCGATGACACCCTTGCCGGGGTCGACCATCCGGCCGTCCGCGGTCCGGTCCTTGACGTGGTACTGGACCACGCGCGGGAAGTGCTGGCGATAAAGCGAAACCGGGTCGACCCCGCCTTCCACCGCCCAGAACAGGTCGATCTCCAGGTGCACGTAACGCCGGTTGGTGTTCCTGGTGAGCACGTCGTACGGGCGCACGCCGTCGATGGGCGCGAACTCGTGGGCGTGGTTGTGGTACCCGAGCGGGATCCCGGCCTGGCGGAACTTCCGTGCCGCCGTGTCGAGCCGTCCGGCGAACTGCTTCCAGCCGTCGAGGGTGTCGAAGGCCGCGAACGGCACATTGGCACGGGTGTTCCCGAGGACCTTCGCGTCGGCGATGGTCTTGTCGAGATCCCCGTCGATGCCGATGTGCGTCGACGTCGCGCGGATGCGGTTCTTGTCGAGCAGGCCGCGGAACTCCTCGGCCGTGCGGCCGTAGGTGCCCGCCAGTTCGACCTTCCGGTAGCCGATGTCCGCCAGCGCGGACAGGGTTCCCGGCAGATCGGCCTGCAGCGCGGTGCGCAGGGAGTAGAGCTGGATGCTGATCTTGTCCACCGGGACCCGGCCGTGCCCGTGACCGTGTCCGTGGCCCTGGGTCTCCGCTTCCGCGGACGTGGCCGCGTTCGCGATTCCCGGCAGGGCTACCGCCGCACCGACCGCGGCCGCCGCCGTCGCGGCACCCCGCAGGAGCGACCGCCGGGAGTGGAACCGCTCAGCTTCTTCACCGCACATGAAACCGCCCTCACTTCTGGTTGCTGAAAGCCGCGTCGAAGGCCGCCGACGGCTTGTCGAACAGGAGCCCCCGCAGAAAGGTCACGGCCTCCGCCGCGCCCCGGAGCCGGTCCATGCCGGCGTCTTCCCACTCCACCGAGATCGGACCGGCGTAGCCGATCGAATTCAGTGCGCGGAAACAGTCCTCCCAAGGCACGTCGCCGTGCCCGGTCGAAACGAAGTCCCAGCCGCGTCGGGGGTCTCCCCAGGGGAGATGCGAGCCGAGCCGTCCGTTCCGTCCGTCGAACCGTTTCCTGGTGTCCTTGCAGTCCACGTGGTAGATCCGGTCGGCGAAATCGAGGATGAAGCCGACCGGGTCGAGGTCCTGCCAGATGAAATGCGAAGGATCCCAATTGAGCCCGAATGCCGGACGGTTGCCGACAGCTTCGAGCGCACGTTTCGTCGTCCAGTAGTCGTAAGCGATCTCCGACGGGTGGACCTCGTGCGCGAACCGCACCCCCACCTCGTCGAAGACGTCGAGGATCGGGTTCCACCGGTCCGCGAAGTCGGTGTAGCCCTCGTCGATGACCGCCTGCGAGACCGGCGGGAACATCGCGACGTACTTCCAGGTCTTGGAACCGGTGAAGCCGATCACCGTGTCCACCCCGAGTTTCGCGGCCGCGCGGGCGGTGTCGGCCATTTCCTTCGCCGCCCGCTGCCGGACGCCTTCCGGTTCACCGTCGCCCCACACCCGGGACGGAATGATGGCCTGGTGGCGTTCGTCGATCGGATCGTCACAGATGGCCTGGCCGACGAGGTGGTTGGAAATGGCCCACACCTTGAGGCCGTGCTCGGCGAGCAGCTTGAGACGCCCGGGCACGTAGTCCTCTTCGGACAGTGCGCGGTCGACCTCGAAATGGTCGCCGGAACACGCGATCTCGAGGCCGTCGTAGCCCCACTCGCCGGCAAGCCTGCACACCTCGGTGAACGGGAGATCCGCCCACTGGCCGGTGAACAGGGTGATCGGACGGCTCATCAGTTCTCCTCGAAATTAATCGCGTCCACGTCGAACAGACCGCCGGAACCGCCCTTGAACACGAGGAACAAGGAGCCGGTGCCGCCGGGGTCGGTGATCGCGGAGGCCGGGATGTCGGCATAGGTGTCCCAGCCGCCGGTGTTGGCGACGGTGACCGTCTGGACCAGCGGCCCGTCCACCGCACCCGAGCGGACCTCGATCGTGCCGCCCGCCCCACCGGAAGAGACCCGGTAGCCGATGCCGCGGACATCCACGAGGTTCACCGGGTCGAACTTGATCCAGTCACCGGCTTCGATGTGGCCGACCCGCTTGCCGCCACTGGCGCCGTCGTGCCCGACGACCTCGATCCCGCTGGACTGGGTGTAGAACTCCGCCTGCTTCAGCTTGGGCTGCAGCAAGGACTCCGCCTCGCCGGTGAGTGCGGGGACGCCGTTGGCACCGTTGTCGGTGTAGCTGGCGTTGATGACGCCGAAGACGTTGGCGTCCGCACCGTGGCCTTCGTCGGCGGGCGTGGCGATGGTGCCCTCACAACCGGTCGCGCGGCTCAGTGGATGCCCGTGCCCCTCGTGGCCGAGGATGTATTCGACGGTCACCTTCGAGCAGTCGATCGGGTTGTCTTCGGCGTCGGTCACCTCGACCTTGAACGGGACCGTGTCCCCGAAGCTGAACACGCTGCCGTTGACCGGGGTCTTCAGCGTGACCACCGGCGCGGTGTTGCCGACGGTGACCACCGTGCTCGCCGCTCCGGTCAGCCCGGTGGGGTCGGTGACCGAAAGCTTCGCCGTGTACTGGCCGTTCGCGGTGTAGGTGTGGGAAACCGGTCCGGCTTCGGTGGAATCGGTCGTGCCGTTCCCGTCGAAGTCCCAGGCGTAGGTGAGCGCGCCGCCGTCGGGGTCGTTCGTCCCGGCCGGGTCGAACTCGACGGTCAGCGGCGCCTGCCCGGACGTCTTGTCCGCGGTCACCTGGGCCACCGGCGTCCGGCGTCCCTTGGTGTAGTCGACCCGGTAGACGGCGGATTCCTTGGAGCCGCCGAAGTAGCCGGTGCCGTAGTCGAGGACGTACATCGCGCCGTCCGGCCCGAACTCGATGTTCATCGGGCGGACCAGGTCCATCGAGTCGAAGAACGGCTTGATGGCACCGCGTTCACCGTTCGGTCCGACGGTGATCTCCTTGATCCAGCTGCGTTCCCACTCGTAGGCGAAGGTCTTGCCGTTGAAGTACTCCGGGAACTTCGTCTGCGACGGGTTCTTCGCGTCGTACTGGTAGACCGGGCCGCCCATCGGGGATTCCGGACCCGTGCCGAACTCGGGCACCGAGCCGCCGTCGTAGGGGATCCAGACCTTCTCGACCGGCGGCAAGTCGGTGAGCCCGGTGTTGCGCGGGCTGGTGTTCTTCGGCTTGGCGCAGTCGAAGGCGGCGCCGGACTGCTTGGTGGCGAAGTCGTAGTCGATGAACGGCTGGTTGTCCCCGACGCAGTACGGCCAGCCGAAGTTGCCGGGCTTCTTGATCAGGTTGAACTCGACCGTGCCACCGGGACCACGCTTGGGGTCGGCCGCACCGGCGTCGGGGCCGTAGTCGGCGAGGTGGAGCCAGCCGGTCTTACGATCGACGGCGAACCGGAACGGGTTACGGAAGCCCATCGCGTAGATCTCGGGCTTGGTCTTGGCCTTGCCCTTGGGGAACAGGTTGCCCTTGGGG
Source organism: Amycolatopsis sp. lyj-90 (assembly GCF_046549035.1). Classification (NCBI taxonomy): domain Bacteria; kingdom Bacillati; phylum Actinomycetota; class Actinomycetes; order Pseudonocardiales; family Pseudonocardiaceae; genus Amycolatopsis; species Amycolatopsis sp. lyj-90. Next base: position 1,583 of record NZ_JAJPWP010000008.1, on the reverse strand, counting down.
ACGGTGTACTTGCCCTTGGCGTCGACCTTGATCCGCAGCACCTTGCCGCGCAGGTCGTTGGTGTTGCCGGAGGTGCGCTGCGCGTCGTAGACCGGGTTACGGTCGGCGCGCTCGTCGATCGGGGTGAACCCGTCGGAGGAGAACGGGTTGGAATCGTCCCCTGTGGACAGATACAGGTTGCCCTGCGCGTCGAAGTCGATCTCGCCGCCGGCGTGGCAGCAGATGCCGCGTTCGGCCGGGACCTGCAGGATCTTCTGCTCGCTGGCGAGGTCCAGGTTGTTGTCGGTGGTGAGCTTGAACCGCGAAAGCTGGTTGTAGCCCTTGAACGGGGCGAAGTCGGCCGGGGTGCCGTTCTGCGGCGCGTCACCGGCCGGGGTGGTCAGCTTGGGTGCGTAGTACAGGTAGACCCAGCGGTTCTTGGCGAAGTCCGGATCGATCGCGACACCCTGCAGGCCGTCCTCGTCGTGGTTGTAGACAGGGATCGTCGCGGCCAGTTTGGTCGTCGCGGCGGAGCTGGTGTACCAGACACGGCCGTCACGCGAGGTGTGCAGGACGTCGCGGTTGGGCAGGACGGAGAGCGCGATCGGCTCGCCGGTCTTCTCCTCGCCCTTGGCCAGGGTGATCTGGTCGAAGTCCGCGTCGACCGGGTCTTCCTGGGTCTTGGCGCAGCCCGCTTCGCTCAGCTTGGTGGCGTACTTGATCCCGCCCGCCAGGTGCTTGCGGAACGCCGGTTCGCGGTAGGACTCCTTGGTGTGCCCGCCGCCGGTGTACCAGGAACGGCCGCCGGAGTTCTCGTGGCACCAGGCGATCGGGTGGTCGCCCATCGCGCCGTCACCGGGCTGGTAGCTCTTCTCGTCGAGGCTCGCCAGCACATGGACATTGCTGCGCGGATTCTGGCGGTAGTTGTACCACTCGTCGGTCCGCGGCCAGGTCTCCGGGAGGTCCACAGTGGACACATGGGAGTGGTCCTCGACCTTGACGTTCGCCTGCTGGATCTGCGGGTGGGACTTGAAGTACGCCCCGACCAGCTGTCCGTACCAGGGCCAGTCGTATTCGGTGTCGGAGGCGGCGTGCACGCCCACGTACCCGCCGCCTCCCTTCACGTACCGTTCGAACGCGGCCTGCTGGTCCGCGTTCAGCACGTCACCGGTGGTGGAAAGCCAGACCACCGCGTTGAAGCGCTTGAGGTTCGCGTCGGTGAAGGCCGCCGCGTCCTCGGTGGCTTCCACTCCGAAGTGGTTCTGCGCACCCAGTTCCTTGATCGCCTTGACCCCGTCGGGGATCGAATCGTGCCGGAAGCCCGCGGTCTTGGAGAACACGAGCACCGTCGCCGCTTCGTGCGCCGATGCGGTGGGCATCGGCAGCGCGAAGCCTGTCAGAGCGGTGACCATCGACGTGACGAGCACGCCGAGCCGTCGTTTTAAGGACATGGCTGTAGCGATCCTTTCGATGAGCGGCGGCGATCAAGGAACGGAATGCGGGAGAACTAGGTGGAGAGCGCCTTTCGTGAGGTGGGTGGGTGGATGGGCGGGCGGGAAGGGTGGCGGCGGGTGGGGGGTCGGGGTGGTGGGGGGGGGGGGGGG